>CANNCQ010000010.1 GCA_947503135.1 uncultured Aquimarina sp.
AGTCTTAAATTCACTGAAGGTTTAAAGCATCAAGATTATGAATTTTGGAACAAATTTATAGCTCATATAGATAGAAATCAAATAGCCTTTAGTGAAAATAACCCTCCCTACTATTATCGACAAAGAAAGGATTCAATAATGTATAGTATTTACAATAAAAAAACATATAGTAATCATATATTAAGATGTATTTCAGGAATCAATTCCTATTATGTTGAAAATAATCACAAACTAAATTTCAAACCCCTATACATAAGACTTGTTGAAGATCACTTAGGTAGTCACAAAACAAAATTACATCGCATAAAATTTATTCTTGAAACACATAAAACCTTTAGATCTTTAGATAAAGGATTAGTTGATTTGATTAAACACGACTGTAAAGGATATTTTAGAAGATACTCGAGGAGGTTTAAAGTTTTGAAGCTAGTAATCAGGGAAATTTTGTAAATGATAGGTAGTAGTATCACACAAAAGACCTAATAAACCTTATTGATTTTTTTGTTTGTTACAAGTCTCAACATAAGTGCAGATTGTTTAATTAATTTATTTTTAAGCTTATTCAAAAAATTATTTTGTTTCTTTTTTAAAAAAAAGTTTAATGTATAATTTAATGGTAATATTTGTAGTAATTCAAAATTATAGTACCATTTTTCTAGGCCTTTATTTAAAATTTTATGCTCTCTTCTTGGCTTAAAAAAATTAAAATTTTGTTTGATCATCGGGGCTACAGTTTTCTGATCTGTTTTGTTAAGTTTGTTATAACAGTGAAGTATGGTAAGCGTTTTTAAACGAATAATATAAATTGATATTAGCTCTATAAAGTTTTCCTTCTTATACTCTTGAAAATATTTTTCATATATAATTTTAATTATTTGAAGATATGACTCAACATTAGCAACTTTAAATTGGTTGGTTATTGAATCTGGGTTTTTAATATTATAATAATAGGTTATTTTGTCACTCAAAATTATATTTTTTGAATAAAAAAGTGTCTCAAAAAACCATAATTCATCTTCATGAAGTAGTTTGTTTACAAAATCTAATTTATTCTTAACAATAAACTCTTTTTTATAAAGCTTATTACAAGCAATACAAATAAGTGGTTGCTCTATTACTAATTTTAATAATTTTTTATCATTATTTGAGTGAAGTTTATTGGTTATTGGTCGATGCTCTAAAACTCTCTTTGATTCATTATTTTGTCCATAAGTAACTCCCGTTTTCCCAACAACAAAATCAACCTCTTCATTCATTAATCCTAACAAACTCTCAATAGCGTCATTACTCATTAAATCATCCGCATCTAAAAAATAAACAAAATCCCCTTGGGCTACTTTTAAACCTAAATTTCTAGCTCCTGATAATCCTTTATTTTCTTGATAATAATATTTAAAGCGATCGTCTATTTTAGCCCACTTCTTTAATTGTTCATCGGTATCATCTTTACTTCCATCATTTATTAATATACATTCCCAATTAGTATATGATTGCTTTAGAACACTTTCTAAAGTTTTAGAAATAAAATCCTGAGAATTATAGCAAGGCACTATTATAGATACGAGATAATCTTGCATAAAATTTAATAAGTTTAATTACAATATAGCTAAATTTGTGTAATCTTAACATCTACAAACAATTAAATAGCATTAATTCAACGCAAAAAATACATGAAAAAAATTCTATACTTCTATCCTGAAAACCCTTTGTTAGTGCATCAAGGAAATAATGCGAGAGCTAACAAATTACTTCATTATTTTAGAGGTAGAGAGATTGATGTTGATTTCATAGGAATAGAAAGTAAATCGTTCACAACAACGGATTTAAAATCGTTACTAAAATTTGACTTTGTCAAAAAAGGTAAACTATTGAAAAAAAAACAATCTAAAGGTATCCGTTACCTATTTACGGAATCTATCCCAAACAAAATTCGATTAAAAAGTAAAAAACTATTCAGTAGATTGCGATATGGCTCTAAATCCCATTTCAACAATTTCATTAAAGGTAAAAACTACGATTATATTATAATTTCTTATGCCTATTGGATGCCTTTGGTTATAGATAATCCTCACTTAGGAAAAGCAAAAATAATTATTGATACCCATGATTTTTTAACGGCTCAATTTCAAAACGAAAAGGGATTTGAAATTGGCAAAGGATTTGAAACCGAAATTAACATCCTTAATAAGGCCGATATTGTTTGGGCCATTTCGGATGAAGAAAATTACTTGTTCTCTCAATTTATTTCCAAACCAATATATACTATAAGACATGGTCTAGAAGATAAATCTTTCTCTAGAAAAGATTGTCAATATGATTTAATATATGTGGCTAGTAATAATAATCATAATCTTAAGTCAGCAGAGTGGTTTTTTGAAAAGGTTTATCCTTTACTATCAAAAGATTTTAAAATTTGTGTGGTAGGCAGGGTTAATCAAGTAGTAGAAAAACAATCTAACATTACTCAAATTAATTATGTTGAAGATTTAGACGATATATACCATATCAGTAAAGTATGTATTTGTCCAATGTTAAGTGGAACAGGAGTGAAAATAAAAGTAATAGAAGCTTTATCTCATGGTTTACCTGTAGTATGTAATTCAAGGGGCTTAGATGGCTTACCTAGTAAATTTGATAATGGTTGCATTGCAGAAGACAACGAACAATTATTCGCAAAACAAATAAACAAATTATTAACTGATGCTGATTTTTACTCGAAAAAATCTACTGAAGCTAAACTGTTTTTTAATAAAACTTTTGACACTAACTTAGTATCTCAAAAATTAGATGAATTATTTTTTTAATTAGTATCTATACTTTCTAAAAGTTGTGATACTTGTTTTTTCCCAAAAGGTTCAAGGCTTTTGAACGATTTTTGGGAAAGCTCATTCCATAAAGTTTTATCATTATAAAGTTTCAGAATACCTTGCGCAAATTCAACTCGATCGTCTGCCTTTAAAAGGTGCTCATTATTCTTTAAAAACATACCTTCACTACCAATTCTAGTTGAAACTACAGGTAAAGCATATTCAAAAGCATGACCAAGCTTCCCTTTTACTCCTGCCCCGTAACGCAACGGTACTACCATCATTTTAACGGAGTTAAAAATATCCGAAACATCTTCTACAAAACCATGAAGCACAAATCTTTCATCTTTAATAAATGTAGTTTTATCAATCACATTACCTATAATATGCACTCTTATTTCTGGAGTATCTTTCCAAACTAGTGGCATAATTCCGTTATACAAAAAGTCCAACGCATCAATATTAGGAGCATGCCCTGATCCTATAAACACAATATCTGATCTATTATCAAAACTATTTACTTCTTTAATATTAATTTTAGGATTGTGAATATTAGAAAGCACTTTAATTTTTGATAAACTCACATATTGAGACATGTATTCTTTTTCCTTTTCAGAAATTGTTAAAATAATGTCTGCTTTTTGAACGGAATCAAGCTCCATTCTAGTATACTTTTTTATTTGTCTTTTAAGAGATCTATCAGAATCATCCATCTCTAATGCTCTTTGAAATCTTAGATGATGAATATCAATCATATCATAAATTAACTTAGCGGACTTATACCTATTTAATAAAAATCTCGTATAGTAGGTTTTAAAAGAATTGGGGCCATAAAACCATACAAAATCAATTCGATGTATATTTTCTTTTAAAAATCTTTGATAATTTATTCTACTTTTCTCACAACAAAATACTTGCAGTCCCATTTGCTCATAATGTCGTATGTACTCTGTTTTTTCTTTACCCCGTTTAGCTATTAAGGTTATTTTATATTCTTTTTTTAATAGTTCTTTTACAATTTCATTGAATCTATTAGCTCCTGAACCTTTATTATATTCTGGTATGTACTTATTAAAAAAAACTATTGACTTTTTATTTTCTATATTTTTAATTTCAGAATTAGCTATTAATTTTTTCCTTTTAAAGAAATATTTGATTGATTGACCAATGTTTTTCAATTTTCGCTTTCGGTCAGATACCAAAATAGGAAACGCTTTATTTTTAATCACATCTGGAATATTCTTTCCTTCAACAAATTTTAATTCTTTCCAGTATTTACTGCTAAATGGATGAAACCCTCCTTTTATGGATTTATGATTTTTTTTATTTATCGAATCCCAAAAACTCAAGAATTTGTCGCTATCAAAGTCTGTATTATGACCCCAGTTTTTAATCTTTAATTTTAATTCTTCCCTATCCCTGCCCCAAGTCATATGAATGATCTGAAAAGGGATATACCACTTTTGCTGATCTCTGTTTTTTCTTCCTCTGACATAATCAGGTGCATTACTTCCCAAGTAAAAAGGAGACACCTCATTAACAAACAAATAGCCATCATCTAGTTTTTTAAAAACATTAGTTAAAAAACCACATATCTGCACTTTTTTCTTTCCTAACAGTTTCTTTTTATGTTGTTTCAAATAAGCAACAAGCCCATCAAAATTTAACATAAATTCATCAGCATCTAATTGCAAACATATACCCTCACCCATAAACTCAGCCAGCATATTGCGCTCTCTAGTTTCATTTTGCATCGCTGTATTTTCAGGTATGTAAAAATTTTCTTTAAACCAAACAATCTTTTTATCGGTATCAAATCTTGTAAGCCAGTCAAAAAAAGACTCATTAATCTCAAAAAAATTACCTGACCAAGTATTTAAATTTTCATCTATTGCCAAAACGATTTTATCTGCTGACTTATAAATTAACGGTATGGCTATTTTTAAAAACTCGTAATCATAAGCGACTAAAAAACCTACATTAATTTTCATGAATTTCTTGCTTTAATTTTAATGAATTTGTTAATGATGCACCTGTGAATAATACTATAAATAGTGGAAAATATGAAGGTTTAAAAATTGACGTAAACAAATATCTTAATGCTAAATAACTCAGTAAAATTTTATATTGAAACCATCCATAGTGCTTTTTGGTATGATAAAGCATTGCTATTTTTTGCTCAATTTTTATAGGTACTCCTTTTGTAGTACTGGCGTTTTTGTAATGAATGTATTCTAAACCAGGAATTAAAAAAGTCGTTTTCTTTCTTTCTTTTAATAACCTTAACGACAAATCAGATTCTTCATAATACAAAAACAAATTGGTATCAAATCCTCCTACGGCATCAAAATCTTTAGCTCGAGTAAACATAAAACTACCTTGAACATAATCAACCTTAATTGGATTATCGTATGTTTTTTTTCGATTTAAATACCTTTTGGGGTTTATTTTTTCTAATAAAGGTCTGCGGAAAATTTCTCTTTGTAGAGATGAAAAATGGTCTATTGTAACCCTGAATTTCTTATTCTCATCTAACATTTGTGGTGAGGTAATACCAACGGATGGATTGGTATTCATAAAATCCATTAAGTGTCCTAAACAATTATCCGAAACCTGTAAAGTATCATTATTTATAAAAGCGTAATAAGAACAATTATTAGAATTCTGAATCCCTAACATATTACCTCCTCCGAAACCTAAATTAATTTTACTCTTAATTAATTTTAGTCTATCAGAATTGCCTAAATTTTTCAACCCTAATTCTAACGCTTTATAATCTGCTATTTTAGATGCATTATCAACTACTATTATCTCATAAGATAAAGCGTTCTTGGTATTTTTAATGATAGATTCTACACAATCTATCGTGTATTTTGAAGTATTGTAATTAATTATAATACAACTGATATCTATATTTTTTTCTATAATAATATTGCTACCCAAGTTTTAGATATTTTTTCTATTGCATATTCCTCAGAAGCTTTTTGAGCTTCTTCTTTCATCTTAAAATCAATATTTTGCAAAACTAATGAATTTAAAATCTCTTCTATATTCCCTTCAGGATACAGGTAACCAAACTGTTTATTTATAATAGATTTTGGACCTACATGATTACTCGCTATAGGTATTAGGCCACATGCCATCCCTTCAATCAAAACCATACCAAACAATTCTTCCCATTTTTTTGTCTTGTACGAATTTAATATCATATAGTTATGGGAATTAAATATTGACACTATCTTTTGCTTATTGTTAACATACCCCAAATAAGATATATTTTCATAAGCACAAGCATAATTTTTCACTTTGTTTTCTAATACACCTCTTCCGACTATGGTTAAATTAGCACCATTATTTTTAGCAAACCAATTTAATAGATCTTCTATTCCTTTTTCAGCTCTTAATCTACCAACATAAACGAAAGAATAATTCTTTTTTATTTTATATCTTAAAAACTCAAATTCTGAATTATCAAAAGAATGTTTTACAACAAAAATTTTAGAAGCAGTGACTTTATAATGCTTACAAATTTGTTGCTTAGAACGCTCTGTAACTGTAAAAATATAAATACATTTTTCTTCAAGAAATATCCTCCATTTTCTTTTTAAATTTGAAGTAACTTTTTTTGATTTTGGAACAAATGTTCCATCCCAATTTGCCCAAGAAGTATGGTAGTAAACTTTATGTCTTTTTAATAAAAATAATAGTATTATTATTTTTTTATCAAAAGGAGCTATACCCAATATTACTTTTTTATTTTTAGTAAAAATGAGATTTAATAAAAATAAAAAATTAATAATTTGTTTGCTAAAATCTTTAAAATCTAACTTAAATATACTTTTTATTAATTTTCCAAAAACTGAAAATTCTCTAAATATTAGTTCTTTATTATTTTTTTTTAATAAAAAATTTAAAGCTTGATAATGGGAATTAGCACCGTTTTTGTGAAGTATGTATATTTTTTCAGTCAAAAAATTAATTTAATTCAAATATAAAATAATGTTGACTCTTTATTACTAAAAACTGAAATAATTAAACTTTAAAAACCTTATCAGTCTTATTATAAAAAGATAAATTCATAGATTTGAATAACTTAGTATATTATGACCATTACACAACTAAAATATGTATTAGCAGTAGCGGAACATCAAAACTTCACTAAAGCTGCTAAAAATGTGTTTGTAACACAGCCTACACTGAGTATGCAAATACAAAAATTAGAGGACGAATTAGATATTTTAATATTTGATCGCTCAAAAAAACCAATACAACTTACTGACGTAGGTAAAAAATTAGTAATTCAAGCGCGTAATATCGTTAACGAAAGTGACCGTATGCGAGATGTTGTTGATCAACAAAAAGGTTTCATTGGCGGTGAATTTGTATTGGGTATAATTCCGACGGTAATGCCTACGTTATTACCAATGTTTTTAAATACTTATATTAAAAAATTCCCAAAAGTTAAACTTAAAATAGTTGAGCTACCTACAGAAAGTATTATTCAAGATTTAATAGAAGGACATTTAGACGCTGCTATTGCAGCAACCCCACTTAATAATGATAATATAAAGGAACGAGTACTTTATTATGAGCCTTTTATGGGGTATGTACCTAATCACCATAAATTAGCTAACAATACGATGTTGAGCAGAAAAGATTTAGATGTTAATGATATACTACTGCTTGAGGATGGTCATTGTTTTAGAGATAGTGTGTTAAATATATGTAAAACACAAAAAACGTATGAAGATGAAAAATTTAAATTAGCTAGTGGTAGTTTTGAAACTTTAGTAAAACTTGCTAATGAAGGCTTAGGGATGACACTACTACCTTATTTACACACTCTAGATATTGGCAGCACAAATGAAGGTAAAATACTACCATTTGAAGATCCTAGCCCTGCTAGGGAGGTTAGCCTAATTTACAATAAAAGTGAATTAAAAATTCAAATTATAGATTCCTTAAAGGACACCATAAAATCCATTATAAAGGGAGCTATTGCTTTTCAGAATGTTGAAATTATAAGCCCTAAAAAATAAAAAATAGCCTTTCAAAATTTAAATTTTGAAAGGCTATTTTTTATTTTATAATACTGTTATTTTTTATAATGTACTTTATATCTCCAATAGGATAAACTACCTATTATTGCAAAAAAGCCAAATGCATTCCACACAAAGCTAGGAGTCACAGGTTGATCCCCACTAGCATATGAATGCAAACCCGATAAATAAAAATTAACACCAAAATAAGTCATTAATACAGTCGTTACAGCTATCATAGATACAAAATTGAACACCCATTTCCCTCTCAGCCCTGGTACCAACCTCATATGTATTACAAATGCATACACCATAATACTAATTAATGCCCAGGTTTCTTTAGGATCCCAACCCCAATAGCGTCCCCAACTTTCGTTTGCCCATTGGCCTCCTAAAAAGTTCCCAATAGTTAACATCACTAAACCAATAGTCAATGACATTTCGGCAACGATCGTCAATTCTTCAATGGTTAGCTTCATTTTACGTTTATTTTTTTTAGTCGTTAAAATCATTAATAATAAAGATAAAGCTCCTAAAATAGCTCCTAAAATAAACGGTCCGTAACTCCCTACAATTACCGCTACATGTATCATTAGCCAATACGAGTTTAATACTGGCTGCAAATTTGCAATCGCAGGATCAAGCCAATTTTGGTGCGCAAAAAACAACACTATAGAGGTTACAAATGCTGTCGCTCCAATAGTCAAATTACTTTTTCTTCCTAATGCTAAGCCAAAAAACTGAGTAGCCCAAGCAACATATATCATACTTTCGTAGGCATCACTCCATGGAGCGTGACCCGAAACATACCAACGCATTATTAAACCTGCAGTGTGTATTACAAACACCCCTACAATAGAAAATTTAAATAAATTAACTATAAGTCGAACGACTTTGTGATCTTTAAAAATTTGAAAAATTAAAACAAACAACATCAATACTCCAAAAAGTAAGTAGTATCGGTATATTGTTCTAAATACATCATATTTATTCAAGAACAATTCGGCTTCAATTTTTTCTTTCGAAGGCATAACTTCGCTACCAAATTTTTCTTGAAACTTTCGAATACTACTAATATAATATTCTGCTTTTTCATAATCTCCAGTTTTCTTTGCCGACTGTAATTCTTGCCTGTATAAAGGTATAATCTGCCTTGTATACACCGAATCCATTCCTGAAAATTTCACTTCATTTAAAGCTGGCGGAGATACCCATTTATTATTATCATCATTAGGTATTGGAAATATCCGCAATACACTTCCGCTTAAAGCAGAATTTAATAAAAAGAATTTTTCATGAGTTTTCACAAAGTCTTTTTCAAATTGACTTGGAGTATTTGTTGAAGTTGCTTCTCTTAAAAAAGGCTCCAACTTATAACTCCCTTGTTTGTCAAATAAATCTACAAGTGCCACTCGTTTTTCTCCTTTAGGAGTACCTAATATTTTACGAATACTATCATTTTTCTTATCAATGTAAATCAACGGGATATTGTACCATGCAATAGGATTTTCCATCATCGAAATCATTACCTGATTACCATTTAAACCTTGATAATTATCTTGTTTACTTAACTTGCGTAGTAATTCTGAAGCAAACGTATTTAAAGGTTTCATACGTCCACCTGCATCTTGCACAATTATAGATCCGAATTCTTGAGCGTGTGCTTTGGAAACTTTATTTGCTAATATTAAAGAATCTAACTGTTTTTTAGTTGGCTTTAAGTTATTTTGCGTCGGAAGACCACTTATTTGAGCTTTTATACTAGGAGCTACAAAACTAATTAACAATACAAGTACAAGCGATGCTTTTTTAAGTTTAATACCATTCAGCTTTTTTTCTAGATCTTTAAATCGAGAACCCTTTACCAATAGAATCATTAGCATTGCTATGTAAAGTAAAGTGTAACCAATATAGGTAATCCAAGTACCCCAGTAATCGTGATTTACCGACAAAATAGTTCCTTTTTCATCTTGATCGAAAGAGGCTTGAAAAAATCGAAATCCCTTGTGGTCTAAAACATTATTCATAAAAATTTCATGTGAAGTCGTTTTGTCATTTTCAATTAATTCTACTTTACTTTTAAATGCTGCATATCCTGTTTCAGTCCCTGGGTACTTTGTCGCTATAAAGTCATTTAGTTTTAAAGAAAACGGAAGTTCTAGTTCTTCGGAACCGTAGCGCATTGCTATTTCTAAACCACCAATTTTATACTGCTTAAACTCATTTACCACCCCTTTAGCTCCTAATAACTTGAATTGGTGTGCACCCTCGTTAGTTTGTACATTAACTATTAGGGCATCCATTTGATTTTTTTCTTTAATTGGGGATTCTATAATATCATAAACACCTTTAGTTACTGGATCTGGAAAAACAAATTGAGTCCCTGCTAGCTGGTATAACGAACGTAGTTGTAATGACTGAACACTATCTTTAACAACGATACCCCTAAATTGGTCGGCCATACGCATATAGTTTCCCTCAAAAGGAGAGCTTATGGTATATCTATTATCCTCGGCCTTGTAATCTATATTAATAGCTCCATTTGTAGGCTTGTTAAAAGCAAATAAAATATTATGAATATTTGCTACTTCTCCTTCTTTTAAAAAATGATCGTGACGTTCGCCAGAACCTGCTTCAACCATTTTTAAATACAAATCACCGTTATCACTAGCGATTAAACCTTCTTCGGCTCCTTGTATAAATTTCTCGTAATTAATAGTAACAGGCTGTCCTTTAAAATCCGTTTTTATAGTAAACTTATTTTTATTTGTTGTAGCTGCCGAAAATTCCAGTTTCTTTTTTCCTTTTCGCCTTAAAGGTTTTCCTTCAACATCCCCTATAATATAATATTGTAAATAAGTATCCGCAGACAAAAATTGATTGGTGGTTACTCCTTCTCGAATAGGCATAATACCCTCATAACTAATGTATCTGGTTACTGCAGCTCCTAAAAGAATTAATACAAAAGACAAGTGCATTACCAATATTGGCAATTTTTCTTTTTTTAGTAAGCGGTACCTAAAAATATTACCAAAGAAATTAATTAAAAAAAGAGCCATAATAGCCTCGAACCACCAGGCATTATATATCCATATGCGCGCTGCTGGAGTGCCATAGTCATTTTCTAAAAAAGTTCCTACTGCCATAGCTACTGCGTATATTATAAACAATAAAGCCATTAGGCGCGTAGAAAAAAGGAAAGCGATAATTTTCTTCTGAATCATAACAAAAAATCTGATACAAATTTAAGGTATAAACACAAGTTTAGCCCTTACATTTGATACTATTTTACAGAAACAAATGTTACTTTTTTACAAAGACTTCTTGTATTTTTAAACCATGATAAAAATAGTTGTTATAGGAAACGGAAATTTAGCCACACACTTGTGTAAAACATTTGAGGAGAATGAAGCTATTTTATTGTTACAAAATTACAATAGAAGTGGAAAAGTTATCCCTAATTGCAAAGTGCCTGTTACCGCTGATATTAAAAAAGTAGCTAATGCTGAAATATATATTTTAGCAATTAGTGATAGCGCTCTTTATGATTTATCGGCTTTTAAAGATCTTAACGGATTAATTGTTCATACTTCTGGAGCGACATCTATTGATGTATTGAAAAACTTCACTAATTATGGGGTATTTTATCCTGCACAAAGTTTTAAAGCTAATTTACCCGTTAATTTTTCAGAGATTCCTATAGTAATCGAAGCAAACTCGACATTAGGTGAGCAACTATTATTTCATTTAGCGAATTCTATAACAAAAAAAGTTTATATCCTAAATTCAGAACAGCGAAGTGCTTTACATTTAGCTGCAGTGTTTGCAAACAATTTTAGCACGTTTATGTATACTCAAGCCTTAGAAGTTTGTAATGAACATAAAATAGATTTTTCAATATTAAAACCTTTAATTTTTGAAACAATAACTAAACTTGAAAATGAGCTCCCCAATAAAATTCAAACAGGTCCTGCAATTAGGAATGATGAAAAAACAATTAGCAAACATTTAAAAGAATTAAAAAATGAAAATCAAAAAAAACTATACAACCAAATAACATTGGCAATACAAAACTATTATGGAAAAAAGCTATAAAGAATATTTAAATAAAATAAACACCTTTATTTTTGATGTAGATGGTGTTTTTACTGACGGGTCATTACTTATTGATAATGATGGTAATTTATTACGAACCATGAATGTAAAAGATGGTTACGCCGTAAAAATTGCTTTAAATAAAGGTTACAACGTATGTATTATCACTGGAGGAAAAAATGAAGCTGTAAAAAAACGATTATCTGATTTAGGTATTCATGAAATTTATATGAATTCACATGATAAGGGAATTGCTTTCAAAGACTATATTTCAAAAGTAAATGTAGATTCGAATGAAGTTTTATACATGGGAGACGATTTACCGGATATACCTGTAATGACAAGAGTAGGTTTGGCCACTTGTCCTCAAGATGCAGTTGCTGAAGTAAAAGCTGTGTCTGGTTACATATCGCATATTAAAGGTGGTAAAGGTTGTGTAAGGGATGTGATAGAGCAAGTTTTAAAAGTTCAAAACAATTGGTTACAAACAGAGGAGCGTAAAATTACGAGTGCTTAATATTTAGTATATTTTTGCTATTAAATTGCAATACCACACAAATCGACAAAATACATTTTTCGTCGATTTTCTGTTTAAAAACTAACCGTACTAGATTTTTTAACATTTGTTTCCTATAAAAAATATATAACTGTCTTACTAAAACTTCAATTAAAATAATCAAAACACAGTTTAAAAAAAAAAAAAATCACCTCTGAAACTCTTTATACATAAAAAACCTACCAAAAAGTACCCCCTTATTTTTTCTGCTTTCTACTTAATACACATGCTTTTAGGGTAAAAAAACTTAAATTTATAATATCAAATTTAACCCCTAATATTTGTATTATGAGAAGTTTAATATTTCTTTTAGCCCTACTTCTAAAATTATCTGTGAACGCTCAAAACTCAAACACTTATGCTATTTTTTCGGAAAGTCCAGAAAAAAGAATTAGCTATACTAATTTGAGTGAGAATAATTATTTTATAGAATTCAAAACAAAAAAGAAAGCTATTATTTGTTTAGAATTAATCAAAGATGACGTTCCAATTGCTACCTCACGAAAAATGGTAAAATCTAAGGAATCTAAAATAATTAAATTGAATTTACATGAAAAAATAGATGTAAAAGCTAGACCTGGAAGTGGTTATTTTTTAAAACTGAGAATGTATGAAGGTGAATTTAAAAACACTAAAAATTTAGTTTCTGAAGTAATTGTTGAAGATGTGAATCTTACTAGATTACTTTACACAAAATTATAAAACTACACCCAAGGAACACTCCATGTTAATAGCGGATTATAAGATAATTTTCCACTATTAACTTCCAAAGGAGAATCAAAATTATTAGTATATAAACCACCAGTACCTAGGCCTTGAGGCAAAGAATTTTTTAAATTATAAGTAAATTGAGATATCGCATTTAACCCTACATTACTTTCTAAGGCACTGGTTATCCACCAGTCAATATTATTATTTTCAGCACTTTCAATCCAGTCGATACTACCTGTTATACCCCCGATTAAACTAGGTTTTAAAATAATATATTGGGGCTTTATATTTTTAAGTAATAATTGCTTTTTTTCTTTAGAAAACACTCCCAATAATTCTTCATCCAAAGCTATAGGTATTGGTGTATTACTACATAGCAATGCCATGTTTTCTTGTTGATTTACAGCAATAGGTTGCTCTATACTATGCAAATTAAAGTCACTAAGACGCTTTAATTTTTCAAGTGCTTCACTATGTTTAAAAGCACCATTTGCATCCACTCTAATTTCAATAATTTTTGCTGAAAATTGAGAGCGTATGAATTTTAATAACTCTAGTTCTGCCTGAAAATCTATAGCTCCTATTTTAAGTTTTACACAGTCGAAACCTTGATCTAGTTTTTCTATAATTTGCGTTTTCATAAACTCTTTCTCCCCCATCCACACCAAACCATTTATGGGTATAGAATCCTTGCCTTTAGTAAATTCAGAAGGAAATAATTCAAAAGGTGTCCTTGCCTTTAAGGACTTAAAAGCTTGTTCAATTCCAAATTGAATACTAGGAAACTCAATTAATAAGGCATATAATTTATCAATTCCCAAATGAATGTTATTACATGTCCATTTAAGTTTTTCCTCATAATCTGGCCTATCATCAACACTTAATGTTCTTAAAATACCACATTCACCTATTCCTGTGTTTCCTTTATCGTTGGTAATAATAATAAACCAAGTTTCTTTAGTTTTTAAAACTCCTCTAGACGTACCGCTTGGGCGTTTAAATTCTAAAATATGTTTATGATAAGTAGCCTTCATATTACCAAATTAAAAGTCCTATGCTAAATAATACAGTCATAAAAAAAGTAGTTAATGCTACTTTTTTTAATTCCGGATCTAAATCCTTCGCCTTTTCATTTTGATTTACAAAACCTAGGTGTTTAATTAAAGGGGCAAAAGTTACTATATATATCCAATGACTTATTTCATACTTATTTAAAATAGTAAATACTACTATCGATATCATTGCACCTACGAGTATACTATTATGATATTTTTTTGCTTTTGAGGTTCCTAATTTAACTACTAAAGTATTTTTATTTGCTTTTTTATCACTTTCGCGATCGCGCATATTGTTTAAATTTAATACCGCTACACACAACAGGCCAATACTTATTCCTAAAAACACAATTGGAATATAAAACACTTTAGTGTACAAAAAGTAACTTCCTATAACACTTACTAATCCAAAAAAAACAAAAACAAAAATATCTCCTAAACCATTATAACCGTAAGCGGACTTACCAACAGTATATTTTATAGCAGCACCTATAGCCGCTATGCCTAATAAAATAAAAAATATAGAATACCCTAAATTGGAATCTTTAAAAGCTAAAAATATTAAGACTAAAGCTAGTATAAAAGTGATTAAAGAAGTAATTATGATTGCATTTTTCATAGCAGCAGGAGTAATAACTCCTGCTTGTAGTGCTCTTTTAGGTCCTACCCTATCTTCATTATCAGTTCCTTTAACTCCATCTCCATAATCGTTAGCAAAATTTGAAATTACTTGCAAACCAATAGTCGTTAAAATAGCTATTATAAAAACCCAATTATTAAACTCATTGTGATATGCTGCCACTGCGGAACCAGCAATAATACCCGATATCGATAGTGGTAATGTACGCAATCTAGCAGCTTGAATCCAATGCTTCATTTATATAAAATTTAGTCAGTACTTATAATACTCCTTTTGTACTTGGTAAAAACATTTTATTTGCATCGCGCTTTACTGCCATTTTCATTGCTTTGGCGAAAGCCTTAAAGATTCCTTCAATTTTGTGGTGTTCATTATCACCTTCTGCTTTTATATTTAAATTACATTTAGCCCCATCGGTAAACGATTTAAATAAATGTAAAAACATTTCCGTAGGCATATCACCTATTTTTTCTCTTTTAAAATCTGCGTCCCAAACTAACCAAGGCCTACCTCCAAAATCAACCGCAGCTTGAGCTAAACAGTCATCCATTGGCAAACAAAAACCATAGCGTTCTATCCCTAATTTGTTTCCTAACGCTTTACTAAATAATTCCCCTAAGGCAATCATAGTATCTTCAATTGTATGATGTTCGTCTACCTCTAAATCACCATCAACTTTTACTGTTAAATCCATAGCACCATGCCTTCCTATTTGATCTAACATATGATCAAAAAAGTGCAAACCGGTAGATATATCGTTTTTACCAGATCCATCTAAATTTAATTTTATATAAATTTTTGTTTCATTTGTGTTTCTTGTTATTTCTGAAACTCGATCTTCTAATCTTAAAAACTCATAAATTGACTTCCAATCTGTAGATGTTAGTGCAATACTATTGAATATATCTTGTTTATCGGATTCTATTTCTTCTGCACCTAAACTAGGGTTTTCAGAAAGAAATATTCCTTTCGCTCCTAAATTTTTTGCCAACTCCATATCTGTAATACGATCACCTAAAACAAACGAGTTTTTTAGGTCATATTCTTCAGTATTAAAGTATTTAGTAAGTAATCCTGTACGGGGTTTACGAGTTTCTGCATTTTCATGCGGAAATGATTTGTCGATGTGAACAGCTTCAAAAACAACCCCTTCTTTTTTGAATGCATCAATAATTTTATTTTGTGCTGGCCAAAAAGTATCCTCTGGGAAAGAGTCTGTACCCAAACCATCTTGGTTGGTTACCATTACTAACTCATAATCGAGTTCATTGGCTATTTTAGCCATGTATTGAAAAACTTGAGGATAATATTCCAGTTTTTCTAAACTGTCTAATTGGTAATCTACTGGTGGTTCTAAAACTAAAGTACCGTCTCTATCAATAAATAAAACTTTCTTCATGCTATTCCTTAAATTGTAGTTTGTAAAATTAAGCTTTTATAAATTTAGAGAGAAAAGAGAATTCACAAAAGAACTGCTATTTCTTACTTCAGTAAAATTTGACTGTTAACCATATTCATTTGTATTTCTTTATCCGTATTTCTGGATACTGAATATCCATGAAGCATTAACTTTCTATAATCGCCTAACGATTTTAATTCCAGTTTATTTGGAGGTATTTTAATACCACTCATTTCACCTGAATAAACAAAATTATAAGCTTGGTTAGGTAGGCTTAAAACCAAGTCACTATTAGTGTTTAAAAAACTTAAGCTATTAAAGTTAGCTCCTGTTTTATCTATTACTAACTGGCTAAAGGTGCTTTTAAATTCTCCTATCCCTTTTAATTCACTAATAACTAACCTACTCGAAACAGCGTTTAGCCTAATATCTGAAACTAAATCTATCTTACTATTTTTAACATACTTTAATTGCAATAAACCATTATTCCATTCTTTTATTTTCACAGGAGCCGATGAAATAGAAATATTTGTTTCACCTCCATCCATATTTGTAGCATCAAAAGCGGTATACTTTAATCTAGCCTTTAAATTCTTAATGGTGTTATTAATGGTCACTGTTCCAAAGCGTGTATTTAATTGAGGTAAGGATTCTCTTGGGATTTTTAATTCTATTACTTTTTTTATGGTATTTACAGGAATTGTTCTGCTTTCATAAAAACGGTATAAAATTTTATCTTGAGTTTTGTTATTTTTATTGGTGTTAGAAACATTTATTAAGTTTGTAGACATTTGGCTGTACCAATTGCGAATTTCTTCTTTTGAAGCATTATCTAAATTCTTAACCAAATTATATTCCCATATTTTAAAGTATGTTTCGCCAAGACTACGGTAAGCATCAAAATTAAATTTAGACTCATTTATTCGTTCCTGCAACACCTTTGGCATTGTGTTACTTTGCAAATTAGACAATAATGGATTTATCATTGATGTTAATAAAACACTTGTAGAATCAGCGAAAGAATTTGGATCGTTCGATTTATAATTAGCAATTACCTTTTGAGGTAATTGTTTGCTGGCATCGGTTTCTATAAAAAATAAAGAATCTGATTGTTGTATAGTAATTTCCCATAAATCATTAGTTTTTTCTAATGATTGCTGCGTTACTTCTCCTTCCGAATAAGCTATTACTTTTATAGCTTTTTTATCCCAAGTTGAAATAATAATATTACTATGAGAAGAATTTAGCTTGAATTTCGGTATTGTATTCAAAGAAAATTCTTGTTCAAATTTGAGTAATTTGTTTTGTGCAAAAAAATAAGGAGCACAAAAAAGCAACAGTAACCCTAATGATAATTTAGGTTTGAAGGTTTTGATATGCGTTGCTAGGAGAATATTCATTAATGTTTTTTACTTTTTGTTTCAATTGCTTCAAAAGCAATAGCTGCATTTCTAAATTTTCTATTAAAACTCTTATGGTTTGTGGTGAAGCTGTTTCCGATTTTAAATCTTTTAAAATAGACTGATACTCTTCTTTTAACCCTTTTAACTGCTCAATACCATCTCTTACAACTCCTCTATTGGAATCGTTAACCTTTAGCTCTGATAATCCAACATTAATTGTAGTTAAATAACCATCTTCGATTTGCTTGAATTCTGGTGAGACATCGGCCAACGAAGGAGAATTAACAGCTTGCTTATTTAAATAAACTACTGATTTTTGATTGTGTTGCAGCCCTTGTGTTTGTTTCAAAAAATAAAACCCTAACCCAATACTAACAATTAAAGAAGCCGCTATAGAACCCCATTTTTTATATACTGTTTTTGTAGAAAAAGATAAAATATCAAATTTATTTAAAAAACTCTTTTTCTCACTTTCTATTGAAATTTCATCTTCTGGATAAGCATTATTAAGTTTATCTAAAAAACGTAATTCATGGCTATCCGAAAGCTCTACAGTATGCGAATTCTTTAAATTATTTTGCAACAATTCTCTAAGATCCTGTCCCATATCGTAGATGCTTTAATTGTTCTTGCAAACGTTTTTTACCTCTATGTACTAACGTACGCGAAGAAACTGGTGTGATATTTAAAACCTCAGAAATTTCATTGTGATCATATCCTTCTAACAAAAATAGATGAACTGGATACTTGTATTTATCTGGCAAAGAATCAATTGCCTTTTTAACTTCATCAACCGTTGTGTTTTCTTCTACATCCCAATCGTTAAATTCATCAGGTGTACCCATAATTTGCTCATTCAAAGCAGTTGTTTCCAGTTTTCTTGCTTTGAGCATATCAATACTTTTATTGATAACAATTCGCTTTAACCATGCACCAAAAGTAACATCACCTGTAAATTGATCTAGCTTAGAAAAAGCTTTGATAAAAGATTCCTGCATTGCTTCTTCTGCTAAAAACGAATCTTTAAAGAAACGAAGCGCAACAAAATACATTCCACGAGAATACTTGTTATACAGTGCCATTTGAGCCTTACGGTCATTTTGTCGGCATTTTTTTATTAAAATTTTATTATCCAAAATCATAAGTCTTATATCCTTAAAACGCAACACAAGCGTGAATGTTGCAGTAATATACTGCAAAATTTATTAAAATAAAATTTATGTTATTGATACAAGCTTTGAAGCGTACGAAATAGTATTTATATTTGCGTAAAAGTCAATTTTAGTATATGATAGATATTACTTTGCCCGACGGCTCCGTAAGAAACTACGAAAGTGGTGTTACTGCAATGGATGTTGCAAAAAATATTAGCGAAGGTTTTGCCAGAAATGTAATTTCTGCAAACTTTAACGGTACAACTATTGAAACCGCTACCCCATTAACCGAAAACGGGAATTTAACTTTATATACTTGGAATGATGACGAGGGTAAAATTGCCTTTCGTCACTCTTCTGCACACGTATTAGCACAAGCCTTAGAAGAATTATACCCAGGTGTTAAATTAAGTATTGGACCAGCTATCGAAAATGGTTTTTACTATGATGTTGATTTGGGTGAGCAAACAATATCCGATAAAGATTTTAAAAAAATTGAAGATAAAATGCTACAAATTGCTCGTGGAAAACACGAGTTTAATTTAACTTCTATCAGTAAAGAAGAAGCTTTATCTAAATACAGAGAGCAAGGTAACGAGTACAAAGTTGAGTTAATAGAAAACTTAGAAGACGGTACCATTACCTTTGTACAACACGATACTTTTACTGATTTATGTCGCGGTGGTCACTTACCACATACGGGGTACATAAAAGCAGTAAAACTAATGAGTATTGCAGGAGCATATTGGCGAGGTGATGAAAACAACAAGCAATTAACGCGTGTTTACGGAACCTCTTTCCCTAAACAAAAAGACCTTAAAGCATATTTAGAGTTATTAGAAGAAGCTAAACGTAGAGATCACAGAAAACTAGGTAAAGAACTTGAATTGTTTACTTTTTCAAAACGGGTTGGCCAAGGATTACCCTTGTGGTTACCCAAAGGTGCTGCTTTACGCGAACGCTTAGAAAACTTTTTAAAAAAAGCACAGAAAAAGGCAGGTTACGAAATGGTGGTTACACCACATATTGGACAAAAAGAGTTATATGAAACCTCTGGACATTATGCTAAGTATGGTGAGGATAGTTTCCAGCCCATCACAACCCCTGCTGATGGCGAAGAGTTTTTGTTAAAACCTATGAACTGCCCACACCATTGTGAAGTTTTTAATAGTGGCCCTTGGTCCTACAGGGATCTACCGAAACGATATGCTGAATTTGGAACCGTATACCGATATGAACAAAGTGGTGAATTACATGGATTAACACGTGTTCGCGGTTTTACCCAGGATGATGCGCATATTTTTTGTATGCCGAATCAACTAGATGAGGAATTCAAAAAAGTAATTGATTTAGTTCTATATGTATTTGGATCTTTAGGTTTTGAAAACTTTACAGCCCAGGTTTCAGTAAGGGATTTGGAAAAACCTGAAAAATACATTGGTAGCGTTGAAAATTGGGAAAAAGCTGAAAATGCTATTATTAATGCCGCTAAAGAAAAAGGACTAGATTATATAATCGAAAGTGGTGAAGCTGCTTTTTATGGCCCAAAATTAGACTTTATGGTAAAAGATGCTTTAGGTAGAAGCTGGCAACTTGGTACGATACAAGTAGATTACAACTTACCTGAGCGCTTTGAATTAGAATACAAAGGTGCCGATAACGAAATGCACCGACCTGTAATGATACACCGTGCTCCTTTTGGAAGTATGGAACGATTTATTGCTATTTTATTAGAGCACACAGGTGGAAACTTTCCTCTTTGGTTAATGCCAGAACAAGCAATTATACTATCTTTGAGTGAAAAATATGAAAAATATGCCGAAAAAGTTTTAAATGAACTAGAAAATAACGAAATTCGCGCAGTTGTGGATAACAGAAATGAGACCATTGGTAAAAAAATCCGAGAAGCAGAAATGAATAAATATCCATTTATGCTTATAATCGGAGAAAATGAAGAAAAAGAAGGTACAATCTCTGTAAGGAAACACGGTAATAAAGAAGATATTGGAAGTTTAAGTATAGATGCTTTTATAAGTTTAGTAAATGAAGAAGTAAGCAAAACTTTAAAAGTATTTAACGGATAGACAAAAATTATATATTAATAACTAAAATTATTTAGCCATAGCAATTAGAAGAAAAAGATCGAGAAGACCTTTAAGAGAAATCAAAGAGGATCCACACAAAATCAACCGTAATATACGGGCTGAAGAAGTGCGTTTAGTTGGTGACAATGTAGAAATAGGTGTTTATAAAACCCGTGAAGCTCAACGCTTAGCCGATGAACAAGAGTTGGATTTAGTAGAGATTTCTCCGAAAGCTGTACCTCCTGTCTGTAAAATAATTGATTATAAAAAATTCTTGTACGAGCAAAAAAAGCGCGACAAGGTTTTAAAATCAAAAGCTACGAAAGTTATTGTTAAGGAAATTAGATTTGGACCTAACACCGACGAACATGATTACGAGTTTAAAAAGAAACACGCAATTAAGTTTTTAGAAGAAGGCGCCAAATTAAAAGCCTACGTATTTTTCAAAGGACGATCTATTATTTATAAAGATCAAGGGCAAATTTTATTATTAAAATTAGCTCAAGAACTTGAGGAATTAGGGAAAGTTGAACAAATGCCCAAATTAGAAGGTAAACGTATGATTATGTTTATTGCTCCTAAAAAGAAATAAATAAATAAAAATAAGCTAAACAAATTAATTTAGTTTTAGCTTTGTAAACCATATAATATACAATGTCATACTCTGCTTGTCTAGGTATGACATTTGTACTATAAAAAATAGCGGAATTTTTAAACAAAAAAGGATATTATGCCTAAAATGAAGACAAAATCTAGTGCTAAAAAGCGTTTTAAGCTTACTGGTACCGGAAAAATTAAAAGAAAACATGCGTTTAAGAGTCACATCTTGACAAAAAAGTCTAAGAAACGTAAGTTAGCATTAACCCATGACGGTTTAGTGCACAAAAATGATGAAGCAAATATTTTAACTCAATTACGTTTAAAGTAATCGAATTTTAATATTGCCTTTTCAGGTTAAAATTATTATAAACCCAGGAGTTAGGCTCAATTAAAAGAATTCTTTATTCTGATTTTTTTAAATTTTGAATTATTGAATCGCCTACTACTAAAAAATTTAAATTATGCCAAGATCAGTAAATTCTGTTGCCAAAAGAGCACGTAGAAAAAAAGTATTAAAGCAAGCTAAAGGTTACTTTGGACGTCGTAAAAACGTTTGGACAGTAGCAAAAAATGCGGTTGACAAAGCAATGTCTTACGCTTATAGAGACCGTAGAAATAAGAAAAGAACTTTCCGTGCTTTATGGATTACTCGTATAAATGCAGGTGCAAGACAAGAAGGTTTGTCTTACTCTCAATTTATGGGGAAATTAAAAGCCAATAATATTGAACTTAATCGTAAAGTATTAGCAGATTTAGCAATGAACAACCCAGAGGCGTTCAAAGCTATTGTTGCACAAGTAAAATAATTTATTTCTAAATCTTAGAAATTCCGCTAAAAAAGTCCTGCTTATTAACTTAAGTAGGACTTTTTGTTTTACTGAAAAGAGTTTAAATCGTTTTCATAATCCCTGATAATAACTCTCTAGGATTACCTCTATAACTTAAAAAAGGGTATTATGCTATTTCATTAAAAGCTCTTGAGCCTGTAATAATGTCGGGAAACTATATGTGCAACCTGCTTTTTTTAAAACTTCCGCAGAATGTTGTGTTTCTATCCCTACAGCAATCATTCCCGCTTCAATACCCGCCGTGGCACCTGCAACACTATCTTCAAAGACAATAACATTATCAAAATCTGCTTCTGCTATTCCCAATGATTTTGCAAGCATAATATAAGGCTGTGAATTAGGCTTTGGAAATTCATAATCTTCTACTCCAAAAAACACTGAAAAATCTATTTCTAGTTGTTGAATACTGTTACTAATAAACTGTTTCGTAGCATTACTTGCTATTCCGTATGGTATTTTTTGTTTTTTTAAAACATTTGTTATTTCTCTTACTCCTGGCAAAAGTTTGGGAGGAGTTACACCTGAGTGTAACTTCTCCCCTTTTAAATCATATAATATCTTAGATTGATCTTTACGCCCTACTAAATCACATAAACATTCTGAAATAATAATGGGTGATTTCCCTTCGAGATTATCTGGAAAAGTTCCTAAATCTTTTTGAAATAGTTCAAAAAAGGCATTTTTCCATGCTTTATAATGTACTTCAAAACTGTTTACCACTACCCCGTCAAAATCGAATAGTACTGCTTTTGGTTTTATCATTACGCTTGTTCATTAAAAATTTTCCCTAAATAACCATTTAAGAGCTTATTAGTTGGGTCAAGTTTTTTTCGTAATTCCTTAAATTCATTCCACCTAGGATACAATTTATTAAGTTCTTTATCTTTGGCTTTAAAACGCTTTGCCCAATGTGGTCTTCCTCCGTATTTTAAGAAAATTTCTTCTATAGTATGGAAAGCTTCATAAGTATCTGCTGTTGGTGCATTTCTAGTAACACAACCTAAAGTTACAGTATCTTGGTTGTAAGCGTAACTCAACCACGATTTATCAGCAGCAAGAAAACGTACATCCATAGGAATGTGAATAAACGAATCATTCTTCCAACTATTAATTACTTTTTTCAACTCCTCAAAAGCTTCTGGAAATTTATCTAAAGCTATCGTCCATTCGGCAAGTTCAATAGTAGAACCTCGAGATTTTGTTACTGTAGCTTGATACAAACTACCTTTATGTTCTTTTTTACTACTAAAAAAGGCTTTATATAAAATATTGTTGGCGATGTAAGTAATCCAAGGGAATTTATGACTGTATTTATATAGTATTTTTGACGCTGCTCTTCGATGCTTCAAATAAGCTGGACCTAAATTTTCTTGAACTGGTGTCTCTGGATCTATCTTTTTCCCTCGGATTACATAACCTGTATCCGTATGAGGCAACCATAAAATACGAAGGAATTCATATTTTTTTAAATCGCTTTTAATTCTTGGCAACCAAACATTATCTTTTTCTGGCCCTTCATGAAGGTGTAAAGTGTATTCTTCCACGCACCTAAATGTTACTGTAGATATAACTCCCAATACACCAAGTGATACTCTGTAAGCGTCTATTAACTCATCACCTTCTTTTATTATAGTAATTGTACCATCGGTATTTACAACACGAAATTCTACAACATAATCTGCCATAATTTTCCCAGATGTTCCGTGAGTTCCGGTAGCTAATGCTCCACCTAAGGTTATAGTATTAATATCTGGTAAGCAAGGAATGCACCACCCCTTTGCTTCTACCGCTTCAATAAGATCTTGAAGTTTTATTCCTGCCTGTACAGTAATTTCACGTTTAGCGTCATTATAACCTAGAATTTTATTGTATTCTTTGATGTCTATTAACTTATCGACACCTGCACATATATCGGCTGATGATTGTTTGTTTCCAAAAACGCGAACCTTTTCAGCCTCACCAACTACTTGTTGTAAATCTTCTTCCGTTTTAACGATGGAAAGTTCTTTAAATGGATATTTAATATTTTCATTCCAACTAATCCAAACAGATTCTTTTTCTTTGATCATTCTTATAATTTATATAGCAAAAAACAACTGCCTTAATAAAAGTATTTCTATTAAAGCAGTCCAAATTTACACATGATTTATGATACCAAGTGTAGCTTTATTTATTGTTTAACATATTATTGATTTTAAAGATTTTGTATCTCCCAATTATTTTTAAATAATCAAAAAAACAACTGCATTATTAACTATTTGCAAAATCTTTCACCAATTCTCTTACCTGAGTAGTTCCATCAATATAATACTTAGCGATTGTTTTTTTAAGTCCTACTTTAACTGTATATGTATTTTCCGGAAGTTCTTTAAACATAAATTCATCTGTCCAGTCATCTCCAATAGAAAATATAAAATCGTGTTTTTTTCCTAAAAGCATTTTACAAGCAGACCTACCTTTATTTACTCCACTTACTTTAATTTCGATAACCTTATCTCCTTCTAAAATTTCTAAATTGTTGTTCGCTATTAAATCTTGAAGTGTTGATTTTAATTGATTTGCTCTACGTTGCCCTAAATCGGGATCGGTATTTCTAAAATGCCAGGCAACAGAAAAAGCTTTTTCCTCGATTAATGAACCAGGAGTACGATCCGTAAAACGTTCCAAAACTGGAATAATTACCTCAAACCAATCATTAGTTAAGGCTTCAAGCATTTCCCACTCTTTTTTACCATCTTTAAACCATGCACCATGTTCGGTAATTAACTTGTAATTTTTGTGCCCAAACCATTTGTTAAAGGTAAATTTATCACGCCCTGTAATTAGTACTAATTCCGTTTTTGGATCGGCATGAATTTTATCTAATAAATCAAATAATTCAGGTCTTGGATATGCATTTTCTGGTAGTTTTTCAAAAGGAGCTAAAGTACCATCGTAATCAAAAAACAAAATTCTACTTTTAGAATTTTTGTAATCACCTATTAAACGTTCTTTCCTATCAGTATTTAATTTTTTGATTTGTTGTTGCTCTTTATCTTTTGTGGTTTCTGCTAAAGTTTCCATAAAGTCTTTAGCCCAGCGTTCTACATTGTAACGTTTTAAACGTTTTTGCAATGCTGTGTTACGTTCCATTTGTTCTTCTTTAGGCATTTCAAGTGCTTGCTTAAGCGTATCGGCAACCTCTTCGTAATTATTAGGGTTAATTAATAATGTTTCACTCATTTCCTGCGAAGCTCCTGTCATTTCACTTAAAATAAGCACACCTGTTTTATCTTCCCTACAAGCTATATATTCTTTTGCAACCAAATTCATTCCGTCTCGTAAAGGGGTTAATAAGGCTACTTCACAAGAGGTGTATAAATCAATTAAATTTTCAAAAGGAAGCGATCTATAGAAATACCAAATAGGTGTCCAACCTATATCTGAAAATTTCCCATTAATGCGCCCTACTAATTGATCTACTTCATTTTTTAGTAGCTGATATTGTGGCACATTAGAACGCGAAGGAACCGCCAACATTACCAAGCGTACTTTCCCTTTAAATTCTGGGTATTTATCTAAAAAATATTCAAAAGCAAGTAGCCTGCTTGGAATACCTTTAGTATAATCTAATCGGTCAATACTTAATACTAACGAAGTTTCTCCGTTTTTGCTTAAATGTTTATCTATTTCTAACTGTACGTCGCTTTTCTCTTTTCCACGTAAAGCGTTATTTTCTTTTGCAGCAGTAGCAAACTTGTCATAATCTATTCCCATTGGAAAAGAATCTGCTTTAACTGTCCTATCCTCTAATAAAATGGTATTAAAATCAATATTATGACCTAAAATTCGTTGTACCGAACTTAAAAAATGGCGTTCATATTCATAAGTATGAAATCCTAAAACATCTGCCCCTAACATACCTTCTAAAATTTCTTCCCTCCATGGTAATGTTCTAAAAACTTCGTACGATGGAAAAGGAATATGTAAAAAGAATCCTATGCTTACATCAGGTCGTAATTCCCTTATATATTTAGCAAGTACCAATAATTGATAATCGTGAATCCAAATAGTGTCACCTTCTTCAATATTAGAAACTACAACTGCTGCAAATTTTCTATTTACAGTTTTATATATTTCCCAATCAGCTAACTCAAATTCGGCATATTCCATAAAATAATGAAACAAGGGCCAAATAGTTTTATTACTAAACCCGAAATAAAAACCATTTACCTCTTCTTGAGATAAGTTTACCGAAGCACATTGGTTTTTATTTAGCTCCTTTTCCACCTTTTCTTCTAATTCAGGAGTCAATTCTTCACTTACCAACCCACTCCAACCTATCCAAAGTCCATTACTATCTCGGTGTACAGATTTCATTCCTGTTGCCAATCCACCAACACTAGGGGTTGCTATTACATCGTTTTTATCAATTTCTAATTGAACGGGTAGTCTATTTGAGATTATAATAGTTTTGCTCATCTAGTTTATTTTTAAGCTGAATTTATTTCTAATTTTTGGTAAATTACATCAAATTAAGACGATTACGTTTACTCATATAATAAATATTTTAATGCCTATGAATAATCTAGATTACGGAATTATTGGAAATTGCCAAAGCGCCGCTTTAATCTCAAAAACAGGTTCACTGGAGTGGTGTTGCCTTCCTAATTTTGATTCGGCTTCAGCTTTTGCTAAAATTTTAGACGAAAGTAAAGGGGGGAGTTTTGATATTATAGTTTCCGAGAATTACGAAATCTCACAAAAATATATTCAATCTACAAACATCTTAGTAACCAAATGGGATAACGGTACAGATGCTTTTGAATTTATTGATTTTATGCCTCGATACAAAGAAGAAGTTAATGATTCCTATTACACTCAACCGGAAATTATTCGATATGTAAATCATCTCAAAGGAAAGCCAACCTTTAGCGTAAATTATAATCCTAAATTAAATTACGCCAAAGGAGAAACTGTTAATGAAACCAACGACGATTATATTCGCTCGCAATATAATGAAGATACCTATGAGTCTCTTTTTTTATATTCGAGCTTTGATTATAATGCCATACTTAATGGTGAAGAAATTGAATTAACAGAGAGCCATGGATATTTTTTAATTAGCTATCACGAAAAATTGCTTTCACAATCTACAAAACGCGAGTTCTTAAAATTAGAACGCACACGTGTATATTGGATGAATTGGTCTGAAAAAACTACGGAATATAAACATTACAATAACGAAATACTCCGTAGCGCATTGGTGCTAAAATTATTAAGTTACGAACAGTCTGGGGCTGTACTTGCTGCGGCTACCACTTCTTTGCCGGAAACCATTGGTGAAGTTCGTAACTGGGATTATCGTTTTTGTTGGATACGAGATGCATCAATGGTAATTAAAGTAATTTCTGGATTAGGGCATACTCGTGTTGCCAAACGATTTTTAGAATTCATAATTAGTGTTATTCCTGTTAAGGATGAAAAAATGCAAATTATGTATGGTATTAACGGACAAAAAAATCTTACCGAAGAAATTTTAGATCATTTAGAAGGCTATAAAGGTTCAGCTCCTGTTCGTGTTGGTAATGCTGCGTATGAGCAAAAACAAAATGATATTTACGGTATTTTATTAGATGTAATTTACCAACAATTTTTAGAATTTAACAATACACTTAGTAATAGCGAAGAGCTTTGGACTATTAGTAAAAGTATGGTTAACATTGTTAAGAATAACTGGAAAAAAGCCGATAAAGGAATTTGGGAGTTCCGTACCGAAGAGCGCCATTTTACCTTTTCAAAATTACTTTGCTGGGTAGCTGTTGATAGGGCTATAAAAATAGCCGAACTTATAGGTAAAAAAGCCGATCACAATAAATGGATTAACTTAAGAGATGAAATTCATAAAGATATTTATGACAATGCATGGAATGAAGAAGTACAAGCCTACACTCAATCTTACGGATCTGATGACTTGGATGCGTCTACTTTATTGATGGAAAATTATGGTTTTATAGATGCTAAAGATCCTCGATTTGTATCGACCGTACAAGCTACAGAAAGAGAACTTTGCAATGATGGCCTTATGTACCGTTATAAAAATAAAGATGATTTTGGCTTGCCATCTTCTTCTTTTACTATATGTACTTTTTGGATGATTAACAGTTTATATAAAATTGGTGAACGTAAAAAAGCAAAAAAATATTTCGATCAGTTACTTAGTTATAGTAATCATTTGGGGCTATTTAGTGAGGATGTTGATTTTAAATCAAAACGTCTACTAGGAAATTTTCCACAAGCTTATTCTCACCTTGCTTTAATTGAAGCAGCAATTAATTTTTCAGGAGGTTTTAGTGATGAAGAGGAATTAATGTCCGTAATTCACTAAATTACAGTACATTTTATAAAAACTGAATGAACAATAAACTAAAAATTATACTATTATTTATTTTTATACTTCCCATAATTCTAATTTTCTCCTCAAATTTTCTAATTGAAGAAAATGCTATAGATAAAACATTTACAAACTCAACCTTTATTAAAAAAAATAAGGTTGGGTTAGTACTTGGTACTTCAAAATTTTTAAGAGGTGGTAGCGTAAATTTATATTTTCAATACCGAATTGATGCAGCTGTTGAGTTATACCAAAAAGGTAAGATTGACTTTATTTTAGTAAGTGGCGATAATGGCACCAAATACTACAATGAACCTACTGATTTTAAAAAAGAACTTATAAAAAATGGCATTCCTAAAAATAGAATTTATTTGGATTATGCAGGATTCAGAACTTTAGATTCTGTTATTAGAGCCAAGGAGGTTTTTGGACAGTTTAACATAACTATAATTTCTCAAAAATTCCACAACGAAAGAGCCATATATATTGCCGAAAAACACGGCATATCTGCTATAGGATTTAACGCTAAAGATGTTACAGCAAAATACGGCACAAGAACTAGAATTAGAGAATACTTCGCAAAAACAAAAGCTTTCTTAGATATTATATTTGGAAAAAAGCCTAAATTTTTAGGAAGTAAAATTGAAATAAAATAAGGCTTCTAATTTGTAATGCTCGATACAAAACCAATGCGTACTACCTAAATTTAGAAAATATTAAATTGGGACTCTTTTTTTGTATTAAAGCTAAATCAAAGATTAATTTTACGAAAAAATAAATTGGAAAAATCAGTTAATTATAATTCCACAACTACCTACGATACTTTAAATAAGTACACCCCAGCAACTAAAAATGTTTGGTTAGTTTTTCACGGTATTGGCTATTTGAGTCGTTTTTTTATTCGGCACTTTAATCAATTAAATGCAGACGATAATTATATTATATGCCCACAAGCGCCTTCTAAGTATTATAAGGACAGTTTATACAAACGTGTTGGAGCATCGTGGTTAACAAAAGAAAATACAGCTATAGAAATTGAAAATGTTTTAAATTATGTTGATGCTGTTATTGCAAAGGAAGCTATAGATTTTGATTCTGTAAATTTTATAGTGCTCGGGTATTCACAAGGAGTTAGTATTGCTACAAGGTGGCTTTCAAATCGCAAGCGATTTTGCAATCGATTAGTTATGGTTTCAGGTGTATTCCCTAAAGAATTAGTTGCAACTAATTTTAGCCATTTACCCAATCTTATAACATACCATACCGTGGGTGAAAACGACGAAATTTTTGACCCTGTAAATGTTAAAAAACAAGAGAATCGTTTAATTGAATACTTCCCTAAAATCAAAATTATAAATCACGAAGGTGGTCACATATTAGACAATAGTTTATTTAAAAAATATATAGACTAGAAACAAAAAAAGTGGGTGTTTTTAAAATTAAAACACCCACTTTTAAATGAATTGTATAATCAATTATTTACCTAAAATTAGCGGTAAACCATCTTTTGCCGACCCTACTACTACTATTTTCGCATTAGGAGATTTCGCTAATTCTACCGTAGCTTGTATTCCTTTTTCTTGAAGAATTTTATCGGTTAAGGAAGCACTTAATATTCTATTTGCTTCTGCTTTACCCTCTGCATCAATTTTTTGACGCTGCGCTTCTTTCGATGCCTTAGTTAAACGAAATTCATACTCAAGAGATTCTTGCTCTTGCTTTAATTTACGTTCGATCGCATCTTTAATAGTTGGAGGCAAAGTAACATCTCTTACTAATATTTCCTCTAAATCAATATATTGCTTTTCTACAATTTTTTTAGTTTCTTCAAAAATTTCTTTTTGAATAACATCACGCTTACTCGAATATAATTGCTCTGGCGTATAACGCCCTACTACACTCCTTGCTGCAGAACGAATAGCTGGTTGTATAATACGTTGTAAGTAGTTCTTTCCTTTTTCTTTGTGCAATGCTGCCAAATTAGTGTATTTTGGTTTATACCATGCTGAAGCTTCTAAAACAATCTCCAATCCATTAGAAGATAATACTTGCATTTTCTCAAAAACTTCTTGCTGGCGAACTTCATATACAATTACATTATTCCATGGGGCTATAAAATGAAATCCTTCGTCTAATGGTAAATCTTCCGATGATACTCCGCCACTGAAAGTTTCATATAAAACTCCTGCTTTTCCCGAATCTATTGTAATTGTTGATTTTGAAATAAAGATAATGGCTATAACAAAAGCTATTATTATTGGTATTCCTATTTTAGGTAATCTTTCCATTGTAATAAATATTAATTTGTGAGTATTCTTATTTTTAAAAGGTGATTATAAACTATATCAATCCATTATACTTTCTTAAAAACCATTCTAAGCTAAATATAAAAACTAGAAATCCTAATAACCATTTCCAATGTATTAAAGACTTGTGTTCTGTACTATATTTTATGATAGGTTTATACCTTTCGTCAACAATCAATTCATTTACAAAATTTGTTATTTGACCTGGGTAAACTAGGCTTCCATAATTTTGAGTTGATAATTTATTTAAAGATGTAATATTAGGGTTCAAAAACTGTTTTTCTATATCAAAATCCTTAACAACAAAGCCTCCGTATGCTTTTAATTTAGACCCTGTAACTTGTATTGAAAATTTATATGAACCTGCACTTAAGTCGTTAAAGCTAGCCTCATAAAACGAACCTTTTAATAACATAGCTGTTTTTTTTGATGCTTTGTCATTTTCTTTTGTTAGGGATAAAACAAGTTGCGCCTTGGCGTCAAACTCATAATTTTTATTAAAATAAGATGCCGAAATTACAACCGAATTATTAGTGTAATATTCATTTTCATAATTGGTAGTTAAACGTTTTCTAACTTTTTTATTTGAGAGGTATTGAATTATTTTTCCAAAAAAATCATCAAACTTATCAAAATCTCCATCCCTCTTAAAGTTGGCCAATCTCCATTTCCAGAAACCTTCACCAAAAAGTACGGCTTCATTTTTTGTAGTAGAGCTCCAAATACTAAGTAACGGATTATCCGTAGTTACATTGGCTACCTTTTTGTACAACAGTGTTTCATAAGGCGTTTGTAATCGCTCTTGTCCAAAGGTACTCTCCAATGGAGGGTATTTACTAAAATTGAATTGATCAGTATTAAAAGTTTCAAAATTGGTATTCAATACGGGTATAATATCTTCCACTTGAGTACGTTGTGGTTTTGAGTAGTTTTGTTTTAAACTATTCAAAAAGTCCCAATCCGTTTTTTTACCTGTGATTGTAAATAATGGCATTTGTATTTTATCACATAGGCTATAAACCTCTTTAAAACTTCTATCGGGCTGGTATAAAATTACCAGCTCTGTATTATCTAACGATTTTAATTCCGAAGCTTTTATTACTTTTAATCTGCGTCTTTTATTACTTTCAATACTCCTTTTTAGTGCCCCTATATCAGGATGTACAATATTTGAAACCAGTAGTACTGATGTTTTTTGATCAATTGTTTCTATCAGTAACTGTTTACTGTTATTAGTTATATTTTTTTCTCCTTCAAATGAACTTAACGACATTGTATAGTTTTGCAAACCTACCGTAGTTGCTTTTAGTTTTGCATTTACGAAATGTGATTTTCTGTCTTTAGAAAATTGTAACTGCTTACTAAATACTTTTCTTTTACCGTTGTAAATCGAAAGAGTTGTTTTTTGATTTTCTTTCCCCCTATAATTTCCAATAATTTCAATAGGAAACTCATTATTCAAATACACATATTTGTTAGCATTTACAGTACTAATATATAAATCTGAAACACTTGTAGTATCTCCTAAAGGAATACTAAAAATGGGTTGATTAAATTTACTTTTAAAATACGAATAATCTTTACCATACGTTTGGTTACCATCGGTAATTAAAACAATAGGTGAATTCGTTTTTCTATTTATTTTTTGAATATTAGAAATAGACTCCTCGATTTTTGTTTGCTTGGCGCTGAAGTCTGCCGAAACACTATCTGTTAAGGTTGAACCAAAACTATAAGTCACTACATCGAATTTTTCTTGGAGTGCCTTATTTGTATTTACTGTCGAAAGTAACTTTTTTACTTCAGCTTCTTGTTCTAAAAAAGAAATGGATTTTGAATGATCTACCAAAACCGTAAGTTGTGGTTTTTCTTGCTTGCTTGTAGTTACTTTAATTTGGGGATTTACCAACAGTAGTAAAATCGTAACAATTCCTAAAAAACGTAAAAAAGCGAAAAGAACTGTTTTTTTAGAAGTTCTTTTCGCTTTAAAAAAATATTGAAATAACGTTACCAACAAAGCAATGATGGTAATCGCAATAACTAATAATATATTTTCTGTAGTCAAATTATATTTTGGTTAGGTCAACATTCCGCCATCTACATTAAGTACTTGCCCAGTTACATAAGTACTTAAATCGCTTCCCAAATATACGCAAGCATTTGCAATATCTTCTGGCGAACCTCCTCTTTTTAATGGAATTCCTGCTCTCCAACCTTCAACTACTTTATCGTCTAATTTTGCAGTCATTTCAGTTTCTATAAAACCAGGTGCTACCACATTACAACGAATACTCCTAGACCCCAATTCTAAAGCTACTGATTTAGAAAAGCCAATAATACCTGCTTTTGAGGCTGCATAATTTGTTTGTCCAGCATTTCCTTTTACCCCAACAACCGAGCTCATATTGATTATTGAACCTTGACGTTGTTTCAACATAGTGCGTTGTACTGCTTTTGTCATGTTAAAAACAGACTTCAAGTTTACTTCAATAACAGTATCAAAATCCTCTTCACTTATACGCATTAGTAAGTTGTCTTTAGTAATGCCTGCATTATTTATTAAGATATCTATTTTTCCATCAAAATCTTTAAGTACTTCTGCTACTAAGTCTTGTGAAGCTTGAAAATCCGCAGCATTACTTTGGTAGGCTTTAGCCTTAACACCTAAGCCTTGTAATTCCGTTGCTAATTCCTCTGCTGCAGCTGAAGATGAGCTGTATGTAAAAGCAACATTAGCTCCGTGTTTTGCAAAAACTTGAGCAATTCCTTTACCAATTCCTCGGCTACCTCCAGTAATAATTGCTGTTTTACCTTCTAATAATTTCATAGTTGATTGTTCTGACAATGTGTTAATGTTGCCAAATATAACAAATACGGAATAGTGATTTTAAGTTATTTCAAAAAAGTACATAATTTTTGAAATAACTGTTAAAAACATTCTCTTGAGATTAATATTGATGTTTTAAAAGTCAACAATAGTTATTTCAATAAAGAAACACCGTTTAAATCGGTTGTTAATATATCACTCATCAAATCTAAATAAGGTCTTAATAATTGATAATGCAAAATAACCTTTGCTGAAAAATCATTCGATTGAATTTCACTATCGGTATATTGGTGTTGAAAAAAAAAGGTTTTATTTCTTATTAAATCTATTGCGGGATCTTCTTTTGAAAAGCCTTTAGGTGCTGTTTTTACTTGATTATAAGGTACGAATTCGTTTCCAAATACTTTAGAAAAATTAGGATTTACTATGATTTCTCTTATTTCAGAGGCGTCCATTTCAAACTCTTTACGAATTCGTAATAAATCTGCCGGGTTGGGAGCAAAAAACCCACCTCCAATAAAAGAATTTCCGGGTTCTATATTTAAAAAATAACTCCCTCTCCTTACCTCTCCTTCTCTAACAAAACTCAATCCTCTATTCCCTTTATAAGGTGTTTTATCTTTACTAAAACGCACATCTTTATAAATACGATACACTTTCATTTTTTCAATTTGATCCGAAACACTTAATCCTTCTTTAACGACTTCCCCAAATTGTTTGAATCTTTTTTCTTCTTCTTGGTACCACGGTTTGTTTATTTCAAACCATTCCTTATTATTATTTTGCTTTAATTCTTGTAAAAAGGTTAATAAACTTTTAGAAATTCCTGCCATTTGTTTGAAAGTTATGAAGTGTGCAACGTCAAATAATTGAATTAAAATTACAATTATTTTACCAAAAACACTGAAATAATACTTAAGTTCACGTTTTTTAAAAAATGTGTATTTTATTCTTAAAATTTAAGACTCCACGAGTTCTAACTATATTTACATAAAGTTTCTACATTTATGAATGCCCAAAAAGGAAGCATAATACAAGCTATTGAATCTCAAAAAAAAGATTTAAATCTGCCTATACGTTTAAAAGAGCGTACAGAATATTTCACATCACTTTTGTTTGAAACATTATTTGACATGGAAGCTGATGTAACAAGGAATATTGACGAACTGTCTAATTTATTTAGTGAGTTAGCAAGCTTGGCTTGTTGGAAACACGATAAGTCTTGTGGAGAGATATGGGATGATTATTTAGGTGCTTTCCCTTCTATTTTAAATAAATTAAAACTCGATGCGAAAGCTTTTTTAGATAGCGACCCCGCCGCAAATTCAATTGAAGAGGTTTACTTAGCGTATCCTGGTTTTTTTGCTATAGCAGTTTACCGCTTCAGTCATCAATTGTATCTTAGAGGGTTTCCTTTAGTACCACGCTTAATGACAGAATATGCGCATCGACTCACAGGAACTGAGATAAATGCAGGCGCTCAAATTGGAGATTCTTTTTTTATTGATCATGCTACAGGTACTATTATTGGTGAAACAGTTATTATTAAAAATAATGTAAAAATTTATCAAGGAGTAACTTTGGGAGCTAAATACGTTACCCGAGATTTAAAAGGTTCTAAACGCCACCCTACCGTAGAAGATAATGTTATTATATATGCAAATGCCACTATTTTAGGTGGTGATACTGTAATTGGTAAAAACAGCATTATAGGAGGAAATGTTTGGTTAACCAAGTCTGTACCCGAAAACTCGATTATCTCAATTAATAGACAAGTAAAAATTAAAACCAACGAGTACCATGACAAATAGCATTCTAGACCTTATTGGAAACACTCCTTTGGTACAAGCCAAAAATGTTATAACTAATCCTAATATTACACTATTATTAAAACTTGAAGGAAACAATCCTGGAGGTAGTGTAAAAGATCGTGCTGCATATAATATGATTAAATCGGCTTTAGATCGTGGTGATATTGATAAAAACACTAACCTTATTGAGGCCACTAGTGGAAATACAGGTATTGCTTTGGCAATGATTGCTGGTTTATTTAATTTAAAAATGGAATTAGTAATGCCCGAAAACGCAACCAAAGAGCGTGTGCAAACCATGCGTGCTTATGGAGCAACAGTCACCCTTACTTCAAAAGATGTAGGTATTGAAGGAGCACGCGATTATGCAGAAAGCAAGGTCAAAAATGAAGGTTTTGTAATGCTTAATCAATTTGGAAACGATGATAATTGGAAAGCACATTATAAAACTACAGGTCCTGAAATATGGAGAGACACCGAGGGTAAGATAACTCATTTTGTATCGGCAATGGGTACTACAGGAACTATAATGGGAACCTCTACTTACCTAAAAGAAAAAGACAAAAACATACAAATTGTTGGAGCCCAACCTACTGATGGCTCTAGCATTCCTGGAATTAGAAAATGGCCCGAAGAATACTTGCCTACTATTTTTAATGCTGAAAAAGTAGATCAGGTTATTGAAGTAAGTCAAGAAGAAGCTACTGTAATGGCTAAACGTCTAGCCAAGGAAGAAGGTGTATTCTCTGGAATGAGTAGTGGTGGTTCCGTTTGCGCAGCTTTAAAACTTGCTAAAAATTTAGAAAGTGGTGTTATTGTTGCAATTATATGTGACCGCGGAGACCGTTATTTATCTTCAGATTTGTTTGATATATAGAGCATTTAATTAGTAGTAGAAGTACATTTTGAATCCTGTAGAATCGTACATATTAAAATTATCAAAAGAAGAGCAAGACATAATTCACTTTTTCCATTCCTTATTTATAAACAAATACAGTCTTAATTCTGCCATAAAATGGAATGTTCCTACTTATAAAGGTAATTCTTTGATATGTTATTTAAACCCCGATAAACATACTGGAATACATTTGTGTTTTATGCAAGGACATAAACTCACTGACAAAAACAAAATTTTAGAGCGAAAAAACCGAAAATTAGTAGCAAGTTATCACATAATATCACTTGAAAAAATTCCATACCAAGCTTTACTAGAGTGTATTGAAGAAGCTATTCTTCTAGATCAAAAAAACTAATACAATAACACGAAGTAAATTAAAGATATTTCAATTGCAATAACTAAGTGCATTAATACTATTCAAAAGTAGATCGCCCGTTATTTTAACCTTATTAATTTTGTGTTCTGTCTTATCGCTATAACTTGTCAATGGAACTGATCTAATAGAAATTTTTAATACAAATCATTGTTAACTATTGGACATACAATAAAAGGACGACAACAAGTCAATGTTTTATTATAAGAGTAGATTGAGCTACATGAATATTATGATCAATGTTCAATGACTATTAAGTTATCGTTATACTAAAATATATTTTTCGTTATTAATCGTTGCTATTTTCATTAAATTGCACTCTATTCATTTAAAAAATTACTATGTATCGTTCTAAAATTACGGGATTAGGAATGTATGTCCCTGAAAATATTGTTACTAACGACGATCTTTCTAAAGTTATGGATACTAATGACGCTTGGATACAAGAGCGTACTGGTATTAAAGAGCGCCGACACATTAAAAAAGGAGATGGGAACAGTACCGCTGTTATGGGCGTTAAAGCGGCTAAAATTGCTATAGAACGTGCTAAAATTAATACAGATGAAATTGAATTAATCGTATTTGCGACACTCAGTCCTGATTATTACTTCCCTGGATGTGGCGTACAAGTACAGGATTTACTAGGATTACCTACAGTTCCTGCTATGGATATTCGTAATCAATGTAGTGGTTTTGTTTATGCTTTGTCGGTCGCCGATCAATATATTAAAACAGGAATGTATAAAAATGTATTGGTAATTGGAAGTGAAAATCATAGTGGCGGTTTAGACATGACTACACGCGGACGATCGGTTTCGGTTATATTTGGTGATGGTGCTGGTGCTGCGGTTGTTAGTCGCTCAGAAAATAATTCTGATGGAATTTTATCCACTCACATGCATAGTGAAGGACTCCACGCAAAAGAATTGGCATTAATTGGACCAAGTACCGAACATTGGGTGCCTCAAATTATTGAAGAGAGTGTTACTGCAAAGGATGATGACATCACTTATTACCCTTATATGAATGGTCAGTTTGTATTTAAAAATGCGGTTACAAGATTTTCTGAAGTAATTATGGAAGGTTTATCTCAAAACGATTTAAAACCTACAGATATTGATATGTTAATTCCACATCAAGCTAATTTACGCATCTCTCAATTTGTACAAAAGAAGTTTGGATTAACTAACGATCAGGTTTTTAATAATATTCAAAAATACGGAAACACTACAGCTGCCTCTATTCCGATTGCTTTAACTGAAGCCTGGGAAGCTGGAAAAATTAAAGAAGGTGATACTGTCGTTTTAGCAGCTTTTGGTAGTGGTTTTACTTGGGCCAGTGCTATTCTAAAATGGTAAAATTCCTTCTTAATTTTTAGCCTAAAACACTTTTAAAATATACTAAAAGCGCTACTTGAAAAATTCAAATAGCGCTTTTTAATTTAAATAATTGATTGTCTCAATCTAAAATAAATTACTAATCGCAAGGATTATTAAAATTGCAATTTAATCCTGACATTACGGCATTGCTAATAATATTTTCTATGGATGCACATCTAGCCGAAGCAGATATTGGTGCATATCTATACGTTGAATTAATGCTGTTCTGTACTGAACTACAAGTTAAATTACTAGGTCTAGGTGCTGACTGGCAATTTTTAGATATCCGCAAGGTGCTTACATATGAAGGAAAGAAAGCTGTAACCCCTGGTAATCCATTAAAGACAGTTGCTGAAATACCTGGATTTCCTCTTCCACACTCCCGCCAAGTAACAGTAACTTCGGTGCCTCCTATAATAGTCCTAGTTGTCCTTCCATTTGAAAATGTACCTCCAGTAATACTCCATTTAAAACATTTGGAAGAACTATTAGGTACTGAATTTACTTTATATACCTCTACATCACCAACTCTCACTGTGGTATCACCTGAAATATTTACTAAAGTTTGAGATTGAACTGTTTGGAATGCAAAAAAACCAATAAATACAATAGTTAATTTAAGTAATAATGTTTTCATTTTATAAAAAATATTTAGTTAATATAAAACAAACTTAACTCATAAGTAACTGAAAAACAAATAATTACAATTAAAATATTAAATTAACTATAATTGACTCCAACTATTTCAAAACTCCAATCATATCTTCAGGCTTCACCCATTCATCAAATTCAGCTTCAGTAACATAACCCAAACGTACAGCCTCTACTTTTAAGGTGGTTCCATTTTGGTGTGCTGTATTAGCAATTTCTGCAGCTTTATAATACCCTATTTTAGTATTTAATGCAGTTACCAACATTAATGAATTGTTCAGTAATTCTGTAATTCTATCATGATTAGGTTCAATTCCTTGAGCACAATTTTCGTCGAAAGACATACATGAATCTCCAATTAATTGGGCACTTTGCAAAACATTTGCAGCCATCACTGGCTTAAACACATTTAATTCAAAATGACCTTGCATACCACCAACGTTTACGGCAACATCATTACCCAATACTTGAGCACATACCATTGTTAAAGCTTCACATTGCGTCGGATTTACTTTTCCTGGCATAATTGAACTTCCGGGCTCGTTAGCAGGAATAATTAATTCTCCTAAACCACTACGAGGTCCAGATGCCAACATACGTATATCGTTTCCTATTTTATTTAAAGAAACAGCAACCGTTTTTAAAGCACCATGTGTTTCTACCAAAGCATCGTGAGCCGCAAGCGCTTCAAATTTATTTTTTGCTGAAATAAATGGAAGTTTTGTGAATTCTGCTATAAATTCTGATACTCTTTTAGCATAACCATTAGGTGTATTTAAACCAGTACCTACAGCAGTACCCCCTAAAGCTAATTCTGCCATGTGTGGAAGTGTATTTTCTATAGCAATTAAACCATGATTTAACTGAGAAACATAACCCGATAGCTCTTGACCAATTGTAAGTGGTGTAGCATCCATAAAATGGGTACGTCCAATTTTTACAACATTTTTAAATTCTATCGCTTTATTTTCTAGTGTATCTCTAAGCTTTTTAATTCCAGGTATAGTATTCTCTATTAGTTTTTTATAAATAGCGATATGCATTCCTGTGGGAAATGTATCGTTTGATGATTGTGATTTGTTTACATCATCATTCGGTTGAATTGTTTTTTCACCCTCCCCTATTACATTTCCTGCAATTTGATGCGCTCTATTAGCTATAACTTCATTCAAATTCATGTTACTTTGTGTACCTGAACCTGTTTGCCATATTACTAACGGAAATTGATCATCGTGCTTACCTTCCAAGATTTCATCACAAGCTTGTCCTATAAGGTCTCTTTTCTCGATAGGCAACACTCCTAATTCACAATTGGTATAAGCTGCTGCTTTTTTTAAATAAGCAAAACCGTAAACAATTTCTAAAGGCATGGAACCTGGCGTGCCAATTTTAAAATTATTTCTTGAACGTTCTGTTTGCGCTCCCCATAATTTATCCGCAGGCACTTTAACTTCGCCCATAGTATCCTTTTCAATTCTATATTTCATTATAATTTTATTGTCAATTACTTTCGTTTTCAAATGTAATAAATGAAACTTATTTAAAGCTTTTAAAGTTAAAGTTTGTATCAACTTTAGTAACTCCCACAAAAAACAGCTGGGAAGTACAAGTTTTTTTTATATTTATCCAAATAAAAGATAGTTTTTAATGGATTATATTGAAATAGAAACACAAGAAAAACTTAGGAAAATTATAAATACAAATACTGTTATTAGTAACTATGCTTTTCAGAATTTAAATTTTAATGTTTTTGGTTCTGAAGTTGTACAAAAAGAATTTAAAGACTGCTTGTTTTTAGGATGTAAATTCCCCGATGGATTGATCTGTTCCATACATAGTACAAACTACATTTTTCCAGAATTGAAAATGCCTTATAATTCTTATGTAAACAAACTATATACCAAAGCGAATTTGTATGAAAACTATGAATTAGGTAATCCTGAAAGCTATCAATTAACTTTAGATAAAAAGATATACGATCATTTTATAACCAGCGGTAAAGAAGCTTCTGATATTAAAGAAACACTTGCGAGAAGGCTACACGACCATTCTATAACTGATGCTTTATATGATTTTTTAGATTTATATGCCGATGATAAAAAAGTAGCAATAATGGGTGGGCATAGTTTATTAAGATCTGACCAAGGTTTTACAACGGTTGCTAAAATTAGTAAAACACTTACCGAAAAAGGGTATTTGCTATTATCCGGTGGTGGACCTGGCGCTATGGAGGCTACTCACGTTGGAGCTTGGTTTGCTGGTAAACCCGAAAGTGAACTTACCGATGCTATTCAAATTTTAGCAGAAGCACCATCCTATAAAGATAAACTGTGGCTTGACAAAAGTTTTGAAGTGCTACACAAATATCCTGATACAAAATTTGAAAGTGTTGGAATACCTACTTGGTTATACGGCCATGAACCACCGACGCCATTTGCTACAAAAATCGCAAAATACTTTGCTAATAGTGTCCGTGAAGATGGTTTGTTAGCTGTGGCTAAAGGTGGAATTGTGTTTACCCCCGGAAGTGCCGGAACGATTCAAGAAATTTTTCAAGATGCTACTCAAAATCACTATATGAGTTTTGATGTCGCCAGCCCTATGATTTTCTTTAATTCTGAATACTGGACTAAAAAATATCCTATTTATCCTCTTTTTAAGAAATTGGTAAAAGAAGAGAAATATGCAAATTTAATTTTAAGTCTATGCGATAGTGAAGAAGATGTTATTAAAGAAATAGAAGCTTTTACAATTAAACAGCAATAGCTTCTATTACTATAAAAATATTATGGTGTAGAGTTAGAAACTTCTAACACCTTACCATTATAAAACTGATTCCCTTCTAATGAAAAGTTTTTAATGTATTGTGCCATTTCGTTTGCTTGAACATTTGCTTTAAAATCAGGAAAGGCCTGTGCTAGCATTTCTGTTTGAACAGCTCCTAAAGCCAATACATTAAAAGCTATTTGTTGGTCTTTATATTCTTCTGCTAATAATTCGCTCAAAGTAATTACAGCACCTTTACTAGAGCTGTAAGCTGCCAAACCAGGGAATTTTATACTCCCGCGAACTCCGCCAATACTACTAATAGTTACTACGTGTGAATGTAAGGGCATATACTTTACTAAAGCTTTGGTAAGCATTGCTACGCCAAAAACGTTAACAGCATACACTTCTTCAAAATCTTTTATTGTTAATACACTTAATGGTTTCGCTATAAGTGCGCCTGCATTATGTATTATGATATCAATATGTTTAAACTCGTGGCGAATATAATTGGCAACTTTATCAATATCCTCTTCTTTGGTAATGTCAAATGAAAAACCATGAATTTTCTTTGTAGTTAATTTTTCAATGGCAGACATATCTCTGGATAATGCCAATACATTATGCCCTTCTTCAGCAAATTGTTTAGCCAATTCTAAACCTATTCCTCTGCTAGTACCTGTAATTACTACATTTTTCATATTACAAAATAAATATTTTTAAACTCTTTAAACTGTCACAAAAAAATATTGTTCTTTAACTTTTTAAAAAGTAAAATTTAATATAAGTTGGTGTTTAATTCTTTTATCAAGTATGTAATTTATTTACAATACAGCATCTAGCAAAGCATCAAAATCAACTGTTTTTTGATCTCCTGTAGTCATATTTTTTAAGCTGTATGTATTACTTTTAGCTTCATCACTTCCTGCCAAAACAACAAACGGAAATGTACGCTTGTTGGCGTAATTCATTTGTTTTTTCATTTTAGCACTATCTGGATATACTTCGGCAGAAACTCCTTTTGCTCTTAATTTTTGTATTGTTTTATAACAATACAAAGCCTCTTTATCTCCAAAATTTATAAAAAACACTTTCGTAGTATCGGTAACTTCAGTTGGAAAAAGATTCAGCTCTTCTAAAACCAAGTAAATTCGGTCTAAACCAAACGAAACTCCCACTCCACTAACATTTTTAAGTCCAAAAATACCCGTTAAATCATCGTACCTTCCTCCACCTCCAATGGATCCTAATTTAACACCTTCGGGTGCGGCCACTTCAAAAATAGCTCCTGTATAATAATTTAAACCTCTAGCCAAGGTAACATCTAAATCTAATGTAGCTGTTTGTAGTCCAAGACTTTCAATTGTATTAATTATAAACGATAACTCTTCTACTCCTTTTAAACCTTCTTCTGATTCAGACAATAAATCTTTTAATTGAAGTAATTTTTCAGAAAATGACCCTGAAAACGAAAATAAAGGTTGAATTTTAAGAATTGCCGCTTCGGATATTCCTTTTACAATCATTTCCTTTTTTACTCCTTCTTCTCCTATTTTATCTAACTTATCTAAAGCGACAGTAAAATCGATTAATTTATCACTAGCTCCTATAACTTCGGCAATACCTGAAAGTATTTTTCGGTTATTCATCTTTATAGTTACACCAGTAATTCCTAATTCCGTAAAAACAGCATCATAAAGTTGAATAAACTCAACTTCTTGCCATAAAGACTTACTACCAACAACATCGGCATCACATTGAAAAAACTCTCTAAAACGTCCTTTTTGAGGGCGATCGGCGCGCCAAACAGGTTGTATTTGAAACCGCTTAAAAGGAAACTCAATTTCGTTTTGATGTTGTACTACATAACGAGCAAAAGGAACCGTTAGGTCATAACGTAAAGCTTTTTCACTAATTTCGGCTGTTAATTTTTGACTATCTTTTTCTGCCAAATAAGTTTCATTGGCTTTCTTTAGATAATCCCCACTGTTTAATATTTTGAAAATTAAGCGATCTCCTTCTTCCCCATATTTTCCCATTAACGTATTACTGTTTTCAAAACTTGGAGTTTCAATAGGATTGAATCCAAAATTTTTAAAGTGCTTACGTACCGTATTCATAATATAGGTTCGTTTTGCTACTTCTTCTGGAGAAAAATCACGGGTTCCTTTAGGTAAAGAAGGTTTTTGTGCCATTGCTGCTATTAATTTGAAATATTAAAAATTCAATTGCAAATATAAGCAGTCTTTAACACAATGTATGCTCTAAAAGGTTTAAGATATTATTTAAGATTTCATGAGATATAAATGTACTCGTTTCTCATATTTTTATCTCGATTTATTTATAGCTTCATAAAGCTTAATAGGTTGTCCGTTTTCAAAAGCAGCAATATAACAACCTTTAAATCCCCTGTTTCTGGCTTCATTTCTTAGTTCTTTTGCATTGTTATAATCGCTAGTTTTTCCAAAATAGTATTTATAATAATTATCTATTTCTAAAATTTCGATAGTAGAAAAACCTTTAAAATTTTCTGGACTTGGGTTTATAAAATCTTTAGAAGCTGCTAACTGCACTCTAAAAACTATTCCTGGAGGCACATCTATTGTGTTAGGCGTTGTTGTACTTGTTGTTGTAGCCACTACTTGTGTTTCTTTTTTCTCAACTATTGCAGGTTTTTCAACTACAGTATCATCTACAACTGGTTTTGATTTAGCAGGTTCTATTATTTTTGGTACACTCGTAGCAAATGAATTTTGTGAGCTATTTTTGTAATCCAAAATAGCTTTAGCAATGGAATTTGCCATTTGCTGTTTTCCGCTGTTTGAATTTAAATATTGTCCCTCACTTTTACTTGAAAGAAAACCTGTTTCAATTAAAACACTTGGCATTACTGTTTGATGAAGCACCACAAAACCCGCTTGCTTAACCCCTCTATTTTTTCTATTGAGTTGATTAGAAAAGTTATTTTGAATAAAACTTGCCAAATTCAAACTTTGTTCTAAATATTCTTCTTGAGTTATGGTTAAACCAATTACAGATTCAGGAGAATTGGGGTCAAACCCATTATAATTTTGTTCATAATTATCTTCTAGTAAAATTACTGAGTTTTCCTTTTTTGCAATATTAAAATTTCTACTATTGGCATGTAATCCTAATACAAAAGTTTCTGTACCAAATGCCTGAGTGTTATGTGCGTTGCAGTGTACCGAAACAAAAAGATCTGCTTTTGCTTTGTTTGCAATTTGCCCTCTTTCAAATAAGTCTACAAAAACATCTTTTTTTCGGGTATAAATTACTTTAACATTAGGGTTTCGTTCTAAAATTTGACCTGTTTTCAAAATAATATCTAAAGCTATCGTTTTCTCAAATAGGCCATTACCTCTATTTCCTGGATCGTGCCCCCCATGTCCTGCATCCAATACAACCACAAAAGGTTTACTTGGAGGCACACCATAACAATAAGAAACAAGCGTAACAAAACTAGTAAGTACAGTAAAAACACTTTTTATCATAGGGAATATATCATTTATAAATCATTGTAAACAGTAACAATGTTCTATTTTGTTCGTTAATTTAATATGTTTCTAGCTTATAGCATAAAAAAGATGCTTTTTTTTTAGTGCAACAATAATACCAAGCTAAAAAATAAGCGTAATTTAGCCAGCTGTAAGATTTAGGTTAAGGCCTTACACATATTAGTTTATAAATTTTGCAATACACTTTGAGGTATTTTTTTACATTTTTCTTCTGTTTATCTCTGAGTATAATTAGTGCTCAAGAAACAAATACTGAACTTTTAAATAAGACTTTAAAAGATTCTATCCCTGCCGAAATAACCGACATTAACCTTTTAGAGATTGATTCTACCGCTACTGATACAATAAAGAAAAAATCTTTTTTAAATGGTGACGTGACCTATAGTGCTAAAAACTATATGCGCCTCAATAGAAAAAACAATAAAATGTATTTGTATGAAAATGCAAAAATTAATTATACCGATTTAAATATTGAGTCGGGTAATATTGTTATAAATCAAGGAAAAAAAGAAGTTTACGCTAAGGGTATTATCGATACGGCAAAAGTATATAGTCAAACTCCTATTTTCACACAAGGCTCTAATGTTGTGGAACCTGATACAATTCGATTTAATTTTGAATCGAAAAAGGCTTTAATTTATAATTCCAAAACCTCACAAAACGAATTTAATATTGTGAGTGAAATCTCAAAGCGCGAAAATGATTCGGTGGTTTACATGAAAAATGTAAAATTTACAACTTCTAAAAACCTAGATGATCCTGAATATTATTTTTATGCACGTAGAATTAAATTCGTTCCTAAAAAGAAAATTATTACAGGTTTAGTAAATATGTATATCGCAGATGTACCTACACCTTTAGGCTTGCCGTTTGGTTATTTCCCTTTAAAACAAGAGGCCGTTTCTGGGTTTATTATTCCTAGTTTTAATGATAGTAATAGTCGTGGTTTTACGTTTCAAAACGGAGGTTACTATTTTGCTATAAGTGATTACTTAAATTTAACTTTGGTTGGAGATTACTCTACAAACAGTAGCTTTGCTTTAAGAGCAGATTCAAACTACGCTAAACGTTATAAATATAGTGGAAATCTTAGTTTACGATTTGAAAATAATTTAATTAGTGAAAGGGGCTTATCCGATTTCTCTAAGTCATCGAATTACAACATTCGTTGGTCTCATAGTCAAGACAACAAAGCTACACCAAACTCAAGGTTTGGCGCTAGTGTTAACTTTGGTAGTAGTCAATTTTTCCGACAATCTACTAATCAATCTAATTTTGGTTCTGTTCTAAACAATACTTTAAGTTCGAATATTAATTACTCTAAAGTTTTTCCTGTAGAACCGCAAGTGGATTTTTCTACCGCTATAAACATTCAACAAAATAGCCAAACCCAACAAGTAAATTTAAGTACACCAACTAGCCTAAATATTGGTAGAATTTATCCGTTTGCGCCAAAATCAGGAATAAAAAAAGGACTCATTCAAAATATTAATTTTCAACCTTCTTCGAACTTAATAAATACTATTAATGTTGATGAAGCTGATTTATTCACTCAAAAAGCACTAGATACTGCTCAAATAGGAATTAGGCATAGGATACCAATATCTACCAATTTTAAACTTTTTAAGTTTATAAGTACTACTTTAAGTAGTAGCTATACTGAAAATTGGGTTTTCGAAACAAACAGACTTCGTTTTGCCCCTACTGATGAATCCGCAGATAATCAAGGTGTTGTAACTGAAACAGTAAATGGTTTTGATTCTTTTAGAACCTATAATTTTGGTACTTCCTTAGGAACTACTATTTATGGAACCGTTAAATTTAATAAAGATTCCAAAATTAAAGCGATTCGTCACGTAATTAGACCGCAAGTTGGTTATAGCTACGGCCCTTCCTTTGATCAATTTTACGACCAATTAGTAATCCCTGGTAATACTGCTTTACAACAAGAAGAAACAATCCGTGAGTTTACTAGGTTTCAAGGCGGTGTTTTAGGACAACCAGGTAGGACCGAATCGAGCTCTCTAAACTTTTCGGTTGTAAATAATTTTGAAGCCAAGGTTACTGATAAAGACACTACCCAATTAGAACCTAAAAGAATTAAGCTCTTAAATTCCCTTAACTTTTCATCAAGTTATGATTTCAGGGCTGATTCATTAAAACTCCGTCCTATTAATGTTAGTGGAAATATTCCTTTAACAGAAAAGCTTAATATTAACTTTAGAGGAGTATTGGATCCGTATGCTTTAAATAGTAATAATCAACGTGTAAACACACTAAATGTAAATAATGGAGGTAGTTTACTTCGACTTACCAATGCAGGTGTAAACTTTGGCTACTCTTTCTCGAGTAAGGATTTTGAAAATCGGAAGAAAAATAAACATGACGATAAAGATTTATTAAATCCCGAGAATGAAACCTTTAGAAATGGTGGTCGCCCCGATGATTTGTTTGGTGCACATACCAATTTTCAAAATGGTAAACTATTTGAGGAAGAATCACAGGAAGAAAAAGAAAAGAAAACAGATGTAAATTTTTATAATTATAGAATTCCATGGGATTTGCAACTTTCCTATAGCTTTAATTACTTAAATACAGCAAGGCAAGATCGAGTTTCTGCACAAACAATTTCTTTTTCGGGTAATGTTGAAATCGCTCCTCGATGGAAAATTGGAGCATCATCGGGTTATGATTTTGTAAATAAAGGAATTACTTTCACCAACCTTAGATTTCAACGAGATTTAGAAAGTTGGAACATGAGTTTTAATTGGGTTCCTTTTAGTGCCAATGCAACTTGGAATTTTTTCATAGGAATTTCCTCGTCAGTACTTAGTGATATTAAATGGGACAAACGTAGCGAACCCGACAGACGATTATAAACAATTAAATGAGTTATAAAATGAAGTTACTAGTTATTGGTGGTGGAAATATGGGATTGACTTATGCTAAATCTATAGCTAAAAATTCCTCGGATGCAACTATTTCTATCTTAGAAAAATCCCCAGAAAAAATTCAAGAATTAAAAAAAGATACTTCTTTTAACATTTACAATACTATTGAAAATTGTCCTAAGGATATTGAAATTGTGCTATTAGCAGTAAAACCACAGGTAATTCAGCATGTATTTAAAGAAATATCTTCTTTTATAAACCATAAACAACTTGTTATATCTATTATGGCAGGAGTTACCTTAAATACTATTGCACAAGGTTTAAATTGCCCAAAGGTAGTTCGAGCTATGCCTAATCTACCCTCGCAAGTAGGCGCTGGTGTTACTGGCTATTTTGCTTCTGAAAAAGTTACTCCTACAGATATAATAATAGTTACCCAAATTTTAGAAGCTACAGGAAGCGTTATAAAAGTAAAAACAGAAGATCAAATTGATGCAATAACAGCTTTATCTGGTAGTGGACCCGCTTACGTGTTTTACTTTATGAATGCAATGATGGAGCAAGCTAAAGATTTCGGATTTTCGGAAGTAGAGGCTAAATCAGTAGTATTAAATACTTTTTTAGGAACTTCTAAATTATTTGAATCTTCGGATTTAGAAGCTACAACATGGATAGAAAGAGTGACTTCAAAAGGAGGAACCACCCATGCAGCACTCACTTCTTTTAATAACAACAAACTCAACTCATCAATTAAAGAAGGAACTATAGCCGCATACAATCGAGCGAAAGAGCTTTCAAAAGATTAATTTTGACTTTAGATTTTTTTAGCACTGTAAAATAAATACCTCATTTTAACGTTTACGATTAGTTATACTTTATTATATTGAAATTGAAACTAACTAATTCAAAAAACAAATTGAAATGACTAATACTAAAACAACTTCTAAATCATCTAGAATAGCTATTGTTTTATTATCCCTTTTACTTATTGGGTCTATTGCATATATATTAATGCAAAACACTCAAATAGAAAGCTCAAAACAAGCATTTAAGACAGAAAAGGCTATAAAAATTGAAGAACTAAAAGCTTTACAACAAGAGTACGATGACTTTTTACAAGAAAACCAAGTCAATAAAGAGGAAATTATTCAAACAAAAATAAGACTCAATCGTTTATTAGATTCCGTTCGAAATATTAAACCCGATTATAGTTTAGTCAACAAACTACGCTCTGTTAGAGACAATCTAAAACTTAGACTTAAAAGACTAGAACAAGAAAACAAGCAATTAAAAGAAGATAATTTAAAACTTGTTACCGAAAATGATAGTGTTGTAAAACAATTAGACTCTACATTAGTCGTTTTCAATGAAGAAAAAGAAAAAAACAAAAAATTAAATAAAATTGTTACTAAAGCTCAAAAATTAGTAGTTACAAGTATTACAAGTAAGCCTATAAGAATTAAAAAATCGGGTAAAGTCTCCCCTACCAATAGAGCTAAACGCGTTTCGGGTATTGAAGTTTGTTATGAAGTACCTGCAAACACAATTACTGAAGCAGGAGAAAAAGAATTTTACATTCAAGTAGTTTCACCTGCAAAAAAAGTTGTAGGAGGCAAATTTTACATGAATGATGCCGAAGGAAACTTTGTAAGCATTAGTAAAATATCAAAATTTAGGTACCAAAATAAAATCATAAAAGTATGTGATTATGTAGAGCCCTTACCTGGTGAAAATTTTACTGAAGGTAATTATGCCGTTAATGTTTTTCAAGGAACAAAGCTAATTAGTAGTTCTTCTATACTACTCAAATAATTTTTTATTAGTTATAAAAAAAAGAGGCTGTCAGAAAAAAGGCAGTCTTTTTTGTTTTACTATTGTTGTTCATTTTTTCTGAACTGTAAACTTTTAAGAACCATCGAAAGATTAGATGCCACATCCTAAGCTATTCGTCGTAATCATTATATAAATAGAGAAGGTGATCTTAAAATGATCTTTATTGTAGAGTTACAATAGAAGGTTGCGAGAAAAAATAATATCTATAAGTAATTCGAACGGTATTAAAATTTAAATAAATAAATTTGTAAAAAATAATTAAACTTGAATTTTTTCAAACTTACTACATATATAATATTATTACTTGTCGGTAGTGCGTCTGCTCAAACAGCAAAAGTAAAAGACACCTCCAAAGTAATACAAGTTATTTCTGACCGATTAGAAATAAACGAAGCTGAATTTCCGGGAGCCACACTTTTAAGTAAAGTAGATAATCAAGTATACCTAAAACACAATGGCATTGAAATATGGTGTGACCAAGCCGTACATTATAGTGAAGATAAATTTGTAAAGGCTTATGGAAATGTCCGCATGAATCAAGGCGATACCATTAAAATGAAGAGTCAATATGCTGAATACAATGGTGCTTCCGAATTCGCTTATGCGAGTACTAATGTTTTTTTAGAAACACCCGAAAAAAACACCTTAAAAACGGACACCTTATTTTTTGACAAGCTAAAGCAGCAAGCCTATTATCGAAGTGGTGGTACGGTTACCGATACCGCTCAAAACACTTTAAAAAGTAAAATTGGACGTTATTTCTTTAAGAAGAAAAAATTTATTTTCACTAAAGATGTTAGTATTGTTAATCCCGAAAATACCGTTAAATCGGAACGCTTAGATTATTTTAATGAGATTGGAAAAGCGTACCTCTATGGCCCTTCTACCGTAAAAGGACAAGAAAGTACGTTATATTGTGAACGTGGCTTTTATGATACCAATAACGCTATTGGGTATGCTATAAAAAATGCTCGGGTTGATTATGATAACAGACGGGTATATGGTGATAGTATTTTTTACGACAGTAATAATAATTTTGCTTCGGCCACTAACAATATAAGGGTAATTGATACCGCTAATCAAAGTTTAATAAAAGGACATTACGCCGAAGTATATAAAGCTAAAGATTCTGTTTTTATAACCAAAAGAGCGTTGGCTATATCAAAGCAACAAAACGATACTATTTTTATTCATAGTGATACTTTAATGGTGACTGGTATTCCTAACAAAAGGTTACTTCGAGGTTTTTACGATACTCGTATTTACAAATCAGGACTTAGTGGTAAGTGCGATTCCATTAGTGTAGATCAAACTACTGGGTTCACCAAAATGATTAGAAATCCAATACTTTGGAACGGAACCAATCAAATGACAGGTGATACCATTCAATTAATTTCTAATAAAACTACTAATAAATTGGATTCTTTAAAAGTTTACAATAATAGTTTTTTGGTGCAACAAGACACGCCTAAATTAGGCTTTAACCAAATTAAAGGCGCAGTACTTTATGGGCTTTTCGAAGAAAATGAATTAAAGCAAGTCGATATTAATAAAAATACCGAAACTATCTACTTTCAACGTAACGATAAACAAGAGCTTATTGGTATTAACAAAGTCGTTTCTAGTAGTATAAAAATTCTTTTTGAAGCTAAAGAAATGACCGATATCTATTACTATACTGATGTTGAAGGCACTTTATTTCAGGAAGAGAACATACCTGAAGAAGAACGAATTTTAAAAGGTTTAAATTGGAGAGCTGATGAACGTATTGCTAGTAAAAAGGATTTATTTAAAGGAGAAAAACTTCCGTTGTTACCAAAAATACAAGGCTTGCCATTACCTGTAGAAGAGGATGACTTTTTTGATAAAGAAACATTGGAGCGCTTATCGGAGCAAAAACAAGAGTTATCACGTTTTAAAGATGTTAAGTTAAATCCTCAAACTAAAGCTAGCACAAAAAATATCCTAAAAACTGAGAGTCCTTAAATGAAAGAAGACTTTTTCAAATACCAAGCGCAAACTACCCCTTTCCCTTTAGCAATGGAAGTAGCTAATGCTAAAGGTAGCTACATTTATGATACCGATGGGAAAGCTCATTTAGATTTTGTCGCGGGAGTATCCGCCTGTAGTATTGGTCATTGTCATCCTGAAGTGATAAAAGCCATTAAAAATCAAATCGATAGTTATTTACATGTAATGGTTTATGGTGAATACATCCAAAAGCCTGCTATTGAACTTACTAAGTTGCTTGCAAAACACTTACCAAACCCATTAAATAAGACTTACTTAACCAATTCCGGAACCGAAGCTATAGAAGGTTCTTTAAAATTAGTAAGAAGAGTTACAGGCAGAAGTGAAATTATAGCTGCCCATAAAGCCTATCATGGCAATACCATGGGCTCATTAAGTGTTATGGGCTATGAAGAACGTAAGCAAGCTTTTAGACCACTTATACCTGATGTAAAATTCATTACTTTTAACAACGAGACTGATATTAATAAAATTACAAGCAAAACCGCTGGAGTAATTTTAGAAACTATTCAAGGTGGAGCAGGTTTTATTCAGCCCAAAAATGGATATTTAACTAAAGTAAAAAAGCGCTGTGAAGAAGTTGGTGCGCTATTAATTTTAGATGAAATACAGCCTGGTATTGGCCGAACAGGAAAATTATTTGGTTTTGAAAATTACAATGTAATTCCTGATGTAGTAGTTTTAGGAAAAGGGTTAGGTGGCGGAATGCCTGTGGGTGCTTTTACCGCGGCTTCAAAACATATGGATTTACTTTCTGATAATCCAATGTTAGGGCATATAACGACTTTTGGAGGAAATCCCGTTATTGCTTCCGCATGTTTAGCAACTATAAATACTATTATTAATTCCAAGTTAATACCTAAAACATTAAACAAAGAAATACTTTTTCGAAAGCACTTATTGCACCCACTAATAACAGAAGTAAGAGGTATTGGATTAATGCTAATTATAATGCTTCCTTCTGCCGATTTGGCTGTTGAGTTAGTTATGAAATGTAAAGAAAAAGGGTTAATTCTTTTTTTCTTATTATTCGAAAAAAAAGCTGTAAGAATTACACCTCCATTAACTATCTCTGATGAAGAAATATTATTTGGCTGTTCTATAATAAAAAAAACCCTTAACGAATTAAATAATTAAAACCATTGTAAAATAGGGTTTTAAACTAAAATTTGTTAATTTCATCAAAAAAATATGAAGAAAATATTTTCTAGCCTCTTAGCAATTGGTTTACTTTTTAGTAGCTGTGGCAATAATGACGATGATAATAATAGCTCAACGCTAAGTCCAAGCGAGATAAATTTATTTATATATAACGGTCTTAATGCTGTTTACTTGTATCAAGATGAAGTCCCCGATTTGGCTAACGATCGTTTTTCCAATGTTTCCGAAAGAAATAATTTTATTTCGAGAGCTGGTAGCCCTGAGTCTTTCTTTGAAACATTAACTACTGTAGAAGACCGATTTAGCTGGATTGTAGATGATTTTGAAGAACTCGAAAGAAGTTTTGAAGGAACTTCTTTAAGTAGTGGAATGAAGTTTTATATCGTACCTTTTTCTAACGGAGGAAATGAAAGGCTTATTGTTGTATACGATGTGGTTAAAAATAGCCCTGCTGACAATGTTGGTATAAAACGAGGTATGTTTTTTACTCTAATTAACGGCCAGCAAATTAATGTTAATAACCAAAATAAACTTTTTACCGATACCTCTTTTAGTTTAACTGAAGGTATTATTGATAGTAATAATAGTTTTGTTATTACCGATAATGTTGTAACTATTAATAAAATTGAACTTACAGAAAATCCCATTGCTATTTCAAAAGTAATTCCTGTTGAAAACAGTAGAATAGCCTACATACAATACAATGGATTTGTAAGTAATTTTGACGAAGAACTCAATGATGTTTTTGGTAACTTCAAAAATGAAAATGTTACTGATTTAGTACTTGATTTTAGATATAATGGAGGTGGTTCTGTAGCATCGGCTGATGCACTTATGGGAATGATTACAGGCGATTTGGAAAATGAAATTTTTGCCAAAATTAGGTACAACTCAAATATTACCGCTCAAGTAAGTGCTGAAAACTCACTATTAAGATTTTCTAATAAAACATTTAACGAAAACACCCCTTTAAATTCATTAAATCTTAACAAAATTTATGTAATTACCTCCAAAGAACAAACAGCCTCTGCTAGCGAATTAGTAATTAATAGTCTCAAACCTTATATAGATGTGGTAGTTATTGGTGACGAAAGGGGAACTGTAGGAAAATCTCAAGGTTCAAATACTATATATGATTCTCCTTCTTTATTTTCTAAAGAAAATGTAAATCCAAATCACACCTATGCAATGCAACCTTTAATATCTGAGTTAATAAATAGTAATAATGTAAGAGTAGACCCTATTACAGGTATACTACCTAATATATTAATACAGGAAGACTTTACAAACCTAGGTGTTTTAGGTTCGCCAGAAGAAAGATTGCTAAAAGTGGCAATAGACGAAATCACTGGTCGAAATATACTCAGCTTAAAAAAAGTATCTTCTAATCCATTTGGAAAAATTATTGGTAATGAATCAATGTACAAGAAAAATTATCAACGTATGTATCACAATATTCTACAATAAAAAAAATGGAACGTTCTTATTAGAATAACATCTAATAAATAACGTTAAATATATATTTATTACAAGCCCAATAACTACAATATTATTGGGCTTTTGTTATTTTAGCATATTACTCAAATGTGAAAAATAATACATGATTACAATTTCTTCTAAAACATTACAAGATTTAGAATTTAAAACTGTTCAAGAGCAACTCTCTGAATATTGTACCACAGAAAAAGGAGTTCTAAAAGCCCTAGAGTTAGTACCTTATTCCGAAGTGGGTGTATTGCGAGATGAATTATTCAAAGTAAATGAATATAAATCTTCTTTTTTACAAGACGGTAGAATTCCAAATCATGGTTATGATATTATCGATAAGGAGATTAAGCTGTTAAGTATAGAAAATACTTTTTTAGAAGCATTAAGTTTAAAAAAAATTGTTTCCTTAAATATAAGTGTAAACGATATGCTTACTTTTTTCAAAAAGAAAGTAGAGCTATACCCTACTCTAGCTTCCGCTGCACTCCATATTACTTTTACTAATGATTTAATTCAAAATATTGAAGCCGTCATTGACAAATTCGGAGAAGTTAAAAATAGTGCTTCGCATGAATTAAATAGAATTAGAAAAGCAATCATAAATGTACAATCGCAACTCAACGGTAGTTTTGGTCGTGACTTAAGCAGGTATAACGCCCAAGGTTATTTAGATGAAATTAGGGAATCAATAGTTGATAACCGAAGGGTATTAGCTGTTAAAGCAATGCATAGGCGCAAAGTTAAGGGAGCTGTTATGGGTAGTTCAAAAACTGGAAGTATTGTATATATAGAGCCTGAAGCTACAAGAACTTACAACAATGAGTTAAGTAATTTACTTTTTGAAGAGCGTGAAGAAGTTGTCAAAATTTTAAAAACACTTACCAATATTATTCGTCCCTACTCTGAGGTTTTAACCGAATTTCAAGAATATTTAAGCGCTATGGATCTTGTTTCTGCTAAAACAAAATATGCAGAAAGTATGAATGGCATATTGCCTAAAATTTCAAAAGAAAGAGATTTATTTTTAAAAGATGCCTATCATCCTTTATTGTTTTTAAATAATATTTCTAAAGGCGAAAAAACATATCCTCAAACTATACATTTAGAAGAAGGCAGTAGAATTATTGTTATTTCAGGACCTAATGCAGGAGGTAAAAGTATTACTCTTAAAACAGTAGGTTTATTACAAATAATGCTTCAAAGTGGTTTATTAATTCCTGTGCATGAATATAGTCGTGTTTGTTTGTTCGATACAATATTAACAGATATTGGTGATAATCAATCTATCGAAAATCATTTAAGTACTTACAGTTACCGCTTAAAAAACATGAATTACTTTCTACGAAAGTGCAATCAAAATACGCTATTTCTAATTGATGAGTTTGGAACCGGATCGGATCCTGAGTTAGGTGGTGCTTTAGCAGAAGCTTTTTTAGAAGTTTTTTATGAAAGAAAAGCTTTTGGAATAATTACTACCCATTATGCAAATCTTAAAATGCTAGCTAACGAATTACCTGCTATTTCGAATGCGAATATGTTATTTGATGCCCAAAGCTTACGCCCGTTATTTAAACTTCATTTAGGAGAAGCTGGTAGCTCGTTTACTTTTGAAGTGGCTCAAAAAAACGGGATCCCATTTAGCTTAATTAATAAAGCTAAAAAGAAAGTAGAGCGTGGTAAAATTCGTTTTGATAAAAGTATTGCTAATCTACAAAAAGAGCGTTCTAAACTTGAAAAAACACGCACTAAACTATCACACGAAGCCAATAAAGCCGGTGATGAAAAAGAAAAACTTGAAAAAATAAACGAACGAGTACAAAAAAAACTTGAAAGTTACCAAGAGCTTTATGATGCCAATCAGCGTTTGATTTATTTAGGGAATAAAGTAAAAACTTTAAGCGAAACGTATTACCGTAATAAAAAAAAGAAAGCTGTTACCGATGAATTTATGAAAATCATTGAAATTGAAAATTCTAAAATCAAAAAACAAACGGCTAAACAGCGTAAGGCAGAAATTTTAAAGCAAAAAAGAGCTGAAAAAGAAGTTTCCGAAAAGGTAGAAGTTATTAGAAAGGAAAAAGAAAAGAAAAAGGCAGAAATTGAAGCTAAAGAAAAAATAGTTAAACCCAAAATAACGCTAAAACTTAATGATAGAGTTCGCATGTTTGATGGCAAAGCAATCGGAACTATAGATTCGATTGAAAAAAAGAAAGCTATTGTTAATTACGGTTTATTTACAACCAACGTGAATTTAGATTTACTAGAGCTAGTTGAACGGTCAAAAAAATAATTTTATAAAATTATAATAATAAAATTATTATAAATCAACACAAAATATGAAAATTGTATTTGCTACAAATAATCAAAATAAAGTTAGAGAGGTGCAAAATTTACTTCCTAAAAGTATAGAAATACTTAGTTTAAAAGATATTGGTTGCATGGAAGATATTCCTGAAACTTCCGATACCATTGCCGGAAATGCACTTCAAAAAGCCGAATACGTTTTTTCAAACTATCATCATGCTTGCTTTGCTGACGATACAGGTTTAGAAGTTACAACCCTTAATGGAGAACCTGGTATTTTTTCCGCTCGTTATGCAGGGCCTCAAAAAAATTCGGAAGACAATATGCAAAAACTTTTAACGAACCTTAACGGTAAAGATGATCGAAGCGCTCAGTTTAAGACGGTAATTGCTGTTAAGGGAATCCACACAGAAGCAGTATTATTTGAAGGTATATGCAAAGGGGAAATTACCGCTACGAAACAAGGTGACCGAGGCTTTGGTTACGACCCAATATTTAAGCCTAACGGATACAAAGAAACATTTGCCCAAATGCCATTAAGCTTGAAAAATGAAATTGGTCATCGAGGGAAAGCAGTTCAATTACTTATCGATTTCTTAGAAGAATTGTAGACTCAATTATCATAGAAACTATTATTCTTTATGTATTATAAAAATACAAGGTCGTTTTTGTAAGTCTACAGTGGTTTTATTCCAGTCATCTACAGTTTTCGTTTTAATATATTCGGTAGTGAGTGTTATATCGGCTGCAATACACAAGCGTGTGCTTTTAGTTAAAATCGATTTTAAATCATTAAATACTTTTTGATTACGATAAGGGGTTTCTATAAAAATTTGACTTTGGTTTTGCTCTTGTGATATGCGCTCTAATTGGCGTATTTTTTGTTTTCTTTCCTGCTTATCAATTGGCAAATATCCATTGAAAGAAAACCCTTGACCATTCATACCGCTTGACATCATTGCTAATAATATCGACGAAGGACCTACCATTGGAATTACTGGTATATTCTTTTCATGGGCAATAGTAACTACTGCCGCTCCAGGATCGGCAATACCGGGGCAACCAGCTTCAGACAAAACTCCAATATTTAACCCTTTTGTACATGGCTCTAAAAAACTAGGCAAGTCACTCTCTATGGTAAATTTATTAATTGTTTCAAAGTGCAAATTAGACTGAGACTTTGCTGGACATATTTTTTTTATAAACCTACGTGCTGTTTTTTCATTTTCAACAATGTAGTAATCCGTAGATTCTATAATTTTTTTTATAGAAATTGGAAGTACTTCTAATTTGATATCCTCACCTAAACGCGTGGGAATCAAATATAGTTTACCAATAAGAGTATCCATTATTAAGTAGGTTAAATAAGTTTAGATTTATAAAAGTATAAAAAATACGCTTAGTGCCAAATTAAATTCTGTTGGCTATTTTTTGACAAGCACTTTCTAATAATGAATAAACATGATCAAAACCAGCATCACCTCCGTAATAAGGGTCTGGAACCTCTGCATCATCATTTGGGAAAAATTCGTTTAAAATTAATCTAACTTTTCGTCTATCTGCTTCGGAAGTAGCTAATTCTAACACATTATGATAATTTTCCAAATCCATCACAAAAATAAAATCAAACATTTCAAAATGTTTAGTTTTAAATTGTTGTGCCTTTTGCTTTGAAATATCTATTCCATTTTTTTTAGCAACTGCTACAGATCTAGGGTCTGGAGATTTACCCTGATGGTAATTCGCCGTTCCTGCAGAATCAATATTATACTTTTTTGAGTCTAATTTACTTTTTAAAATACCTTCGGCTAAAGGAGATCTACAAATATTCCCCAAACACACCATTAAAACATTAATTGATGTATTTTTCATTTACATAGAAAGTTTGTGAGTAAGATCTTCAACGTATTTTTTAAATTGTTTATCTGTTGTACTTAGGTTATTTACTGTTTTACAAGCATGCAATACAGTTGCGTGATCTCTTTTTCCGATTTGACTACCAATACTTGCTAATGAAGCTTTGGTTAATTTTTTTGAGAAATACATAGCTAATTGACGTGCTTGCACTATATGCCTTTTTCTTGTTTTAGATTGAAGCGTTTCAACATCCATAGAAAAATAGTCGCTAACGACCTTTTGGATGTACTCAATAGAGACTTCTCGTTTAGTGTTTTTTACGTAATTTTCAACAAGCGTATTAGCTAAATCTAACGTAATTTCTTGCTTATTGTATGAAGAATGCGCTATTAAAGAAATTATAGCACCCTCCAACTCTCTAATATTTGTTTTAATATTATTAGCTAAAAATTGTACAATTTCTTCAGGCATCTCTACACCATCTTGAAAAAGTTTATTATTAATTATTGATATACGTGTTTCATAATCCGGAAAATTTAATTCTGCGGATAATCCCCATTTAAATCGAGACAACAAACGCTGTTCAATATCTTGCATATCAACAGGTGCTTTATCCGAAGTTAAAATTACCTGCTTTCCGTTTTGGTGTAAATGGTTAAAAATATGAAAGAAAACATCTTGTGTACCCGCTTTACCTGAAAGGAACTGTACATCATCAACTATTAGAACATCTATAATTTGATAAAAATGAATAAAATCATTTCTATTATTCTTTTTTACAGACTCTATGTATTGTTGTGTAAATTTTTCTGCTGAAACATATAACACTGTTTTTTCAGGAAATTTTTCCTTAACCTCAACACCAATGGCGTGTGCTAAGTGCGTTTTCCCTAAACCTACTCCTCCAAAAATAAGTAACGGATTGAAAGAAGTTCCCCCTGGTTTGTTTGCAATCGCATAACCAGCAGATCGAGCCAACCTGTTAGAATCACCTTCTAAAAAATTTTCAAAATTAAAGTTTATGTTTAATTGAGAATCAATTTTAACATCTCTAATCCCTGGAATAACAAATGGGTTTTTTAATTCCGGGTTTTTAACTTTAAGAGGCACGTTCACTTCCTGTGTCTTCATACTAGCTCTATTTGAACTAGGAAGATTTTCGGTAAATGATTTATTTTCCTCTTTAGAATTCCCCATATTAATAACATAGAGCAGTTTTGCATTTTCGCCTAGTTCTCGAACTAAGGCGCTTTTTAAAATTTTAACATAATGCTCTTCTAACCACTCATAAAAAAATTTACTAGGCACTTGAATACTCAATGCATCCTGTGTTAATTTAACAGCTTTGATTGGTTCAAACCAAGTTCTGTAAGATTGTGGTGAGATATTATCCTGAATATAAGTCAGACAATTTCCCCATACAACTTCTGCTGTTATAGTCATAGTTTTTTTTAAGTTTGCTGTTGTGTTAATGTACTCAAATTAGAATAATTTACCTTTTGGTAAGTACCCCTTTGAAGTAGTACAAATATGTGAACAAAATGGGATATAAAAAAACCAACTTCATATTGGATTTGTTCTTTTTTTTACCTACTCTAAAATTAATAATTGAAAAAAAAATCGCAAATCAAAAAATCGTTTAAATGCTAAAAAAAACTTCAAAAAGCAAACTAAAAGTAAGGTATGCTGAAACAGATCAAATGGGAGTAGTATATCATGGAAATTATGCTCAATATTTTGAAGTAGCCCGTATAGAATGGCTAGATAAAATAGGAATTTCGTACAAAAAAATGGAAGAGAATGGTATTATGCTTCCCGTGGTTTCTTTAAGTACCAAATTTATTAAATCTGCACTTTTTGACGATGTATTAACAATTACTACACGTATTAAAAAAATGCCTACTGCAAAAATTGAATTTGAATATGATATTCACAATCATAATGGGGAATTATTAACACAAGGTGAAACTGTTTTAGTTTTCATATCCATGGAAAGTAAACGCCCTGTAAAATGCCCAAATAATGTAATTGAGCTTATCAAAAATTATAAAGGAATAGAGGAATAGAGGAATAGAGGAATAGAGGAATAGAGGAATAGAGGAATCTATATAAATTATCGTTTATAAAACAAATAGGCAAATTTAATTAAAACAAATTCCAGCAAATTCCCCATGATGAGTTATAGAAACTGATTTATTTTGAACTAAATTTCTATAAAACAGTTTAGGCACACCTAAGCTGTTTTTTTTTAGCGACAAAGAATTCGTGTATAAATTATATAGTTCTGCGAAACGGTCTATTAATTGAGCTTTACAATAGGCACTAGCGTTTTGTTTGTTTACGCTAAGCAACTCTGACATTACTTTTTTGTTATTCAATGATTCTGCAATCGTGTAAATGTATGATGTAGCTTTTTCTGTAACCGTAGAAAATTTTTCATTTTCTATGATTACAAATCCTTTAGTATCGTTAATAACAGAAGCTTCTATTTTTTGGGGACTATAAAAAGGCAGGTTATTTTTTTGAATATGAATTTTATAAGCACTCTCTTTCATACTCCACAACCTCCAAATAGTTTCAAACTCATTATCAGAATTATGTATTGCTGTTTTTTCTAGAGGTGTAAATATTTTATTTATAAATCGAGGGTCTTTCCACCTCGATTCTTGATTTGCGGATTGAAGGTCTACAATATCATTACCCACCATAATTTTATGAATTTAACTTTCCCTCTATTACCACCATGGCAGATTTAACTGTAGTCATTTGCTCCATATCTTCGTTAGTCATTATAATATCAAATTCATCTTCGATATCTAAAATCACATCTACCAAATTAGCAGAATTAATTTTTAAATCATTAATAAAATTAGTTGCTTCATTCATGCTTATGAAAGCTTCTTCATCCTGAATGTATGGCTTAACAATTAATTTTAATTTATTTATTAAATCTTCTTTTAGCATAACTTCTTTATTTGCCTTTTGTTTTTAAAACAATATAAGGCTTTCTTTTTCTATTTAACAATGCTATATTTCTTAAAAATAACGCAAGCATTTACATCTCCAAAACCGAAACTAGCTTTAGCTACAATTGTTACTGAAGTATCTATTTTTTTTTGTGGTATTTTTTCTTTGTCAATTAATGCTGTAATTTCTGGATGTAAGTCTTCACAATTTGTATTTGGAAAAATAAAATCTTCCTTTATCTGTAACACCGAAGCTACAGACTCAATCGCTCCAGAGGCTGTTAAACAATGGCCTATCATTGATTTTAAGGAGTTTATTGGTGGGAAGTTTACTCCTCCTCTATCTAAGGCTTTTGTCCAGTTTTCAATTTCTAAACTATCTTTTGTTGTCGCTGTTAAGTGTCCGTTTATGGTATCGATATCGTTAGGATGAATACCAGTATTTAAAATTGCTTTAGTTATACAATTTTGTACTGCTTCAGAATTTGGTGCAGTCATAGTACCTCCATTACGTTGCCCCCCAGAATTTACTGCTCCGCCTAAAACCTCAGCATAAATATTCGCTCCTCTCTCTAAAGCACTTTCAAGAGATTCTAAAACCATGGCTCCTGCCCCACTTCCTGGCACAAAGCCACTTGCTGAGGCACTTAGTGGTCTGCACCCTTGCGCTGGATTTTCATTATGTTTATAAGTCATCACACGAAGTGCATCGAAACCTCCCCATATATAAGGTCCTTCATCGGAGCAACTTCCTACTAGCATTCGTTTGGATTGTCCGCTTACTATTCTGTCGTAGCCCAGTAAAATACTTTCTGTACCTGTGGTACAGGCAGATGAATTTGTGGTCACTTGATTACCCAATCCTAATTTACCGCCTAAATAAGCACTTACACCACTAGCCATAGTTTGAGCTACGGTAGAACTTCCTATTCTACGTACTTTTTTATCATCAATTTTATAAATCGCTTCCCTAAATTTTTCAATTCCGGAAGTCCCTGCTCCAAACACAGTACCACTATCAAAATCTATTTCACTATTTTTATCGACTTCGAAACCAGCATCCTTCCAAGCGTCTATCCCAGCAATACAACCATATAGAATACCGGCACTACTAAATCCTCGTAACTCTAATGGTGTAAAATAATGTAACTTCTTTTCTTCTGTAATATTCGGAACTCCTGCTATAGTACACGAAAATCCTAAATTCATTAATTTAGGTTGGTGTGTAATACCCGATCTCCCTATTTTTAAGGATTCCGTAAATTCTTTTACAGACGTTCCATTAGGTGCCACTACACCAATTCCTGTTATTACGACCCTATTTTTCATTTGCTATCATTCCTGAAATTGTTCCCCTACACACTAACTCCTCATTTTCGTTAAAAAGCTGTACGTTACATTTCAATTTATTAAATCTAAAATATTGTTTCTCTGAAACTACCGTTACTTTTTCATTAGGGAATACAGGTAAGAAAAAATCTATTTGACTCGATGTTAAGGCAATTGCTATTTCGTTTGATACTGTGAGTTCCTCCCTAAGCAGGTAAACCCCCATACAAACTACTCCTATTTGAGCCATTACTTCAGTAAGTATTACTCCTGGGGTGACGGGCTTGTTTTTAAAATGTCCTTTATAAAAAAAAGCTTCTTCTTTAAAAGTGTAATATCCCCTACTGGTTGTTTCAGAAATTTCAATTAACTCGTCCACAAATAAAAAAGGTAAACTATAAGGTAATTTTGCTATAATTTCTTGACGAGTCATTCTATAAAATTTAATTCTTTTTAACTCAAGTGCTCTCCACCATCTACTTTTATAACCGTTCCATTAATCCATTTGGCTTCGTCTTTACTCAATAAATAAACCACATCTGCTACATCTTTTGGATTGGTTAATCGGTTATAAGGGTTTCTCTTTATACTATGGGCGATAATAGTATCATTACCAGGAATCATCTGTAAAGAATCTGTATTTGTAACCCCTGCTTGAATGCAATTTGCTGTAATGTTGTAAGGAGCAAATTCTAGAGCTATATTTCTTGTAATTGCTTCTATAGCTGCCTTAGCAGCAGAAACAGCAGCATAACTTCCCCAAGGCTTTGTATTTCCTTCACTAGTAAAACTTATAATTCTTGCTTCATTTGCAAATAGGTTTTCTTTAAAAACTAATTTTACCCAATCGTATAGGCTAATGGCCATTGCATTTAATGTGATAGCAAAATCGTCGGATGATAATTCATTTTCATTATCTGAAAGCATTGGCTTTAAATTGCCTTTAGCGATACTATGTACTAAAACTCTAATATTATTTTCACCAATAGTTTGTTTTATTTCACTAACCATTTGTTTGCTTTTATCAGTATCTAAAGCATTTACATTAAAGCTTAATAAGCTTACGTTATTGCCTTTAATTTCATCAAAATGCTTCGTAATTTCTTGTAACTGAACTCTAGGATTTCGATGAACTATGCAAATGTTCATTCCGTGTTTGGCAAGTTTTTTTGCAGTGGCTAATCCTAAACCGCTAGAGCCTCCTAAAATTAATGCCCAATATCCTTTTTCTTTAAATTCTACTACCATTCCAACAAAACTCTTTGAGCAGTAAAACCAGGCCCAAAACTTAACATAATTCCCTTTTCTCCTTTGGTTAATTTTTTATCCATAAAACGTTCTAAAACAAATAAAACGGTAGCACTACTCATATTTCCATATTCTTGTAAAATCTCCTTGGTGACATCAATATTCTTTCCATATTTACCAAAAAGTTCTTGAATTACTTGCACTATCTTCTTCCCTCCAGGGTGAAATATTAAATTATTAACATCCGTAATTTCAAGATTATTTTTCTTTAAAAAAGGGTGAATAATATTCGGGAAATGAGCCTCAATAGTATCAGGTACAGCTTTATCTAAAATCATTTTCAAACCAGTATTCACTAAATTAAAACCCATGATATACTCGGTGTCGTAAAAATGATACATCGCTTCATCTGTAATCGTTGGTCCTTCCTCATTTTCATAAGAAGATAAAATAACTGCGGCTGCACCATCTCCAAAAATAGCAGCACTTACTATATTACTCATCGAATAGTCATCTAGCTGAAAAGTTGCCGTAGGGGCTTCTACCGATACAACAATGGCTCTTTTATTAGGATTTGATTGTAAAAAATTTTTAGCATAAATCATTCCTGAAACTCCTGCTACGCACCCCATTTCCGTTACCGGTAGGCGTACTATATCTTGTTTCATTTTAAAAGTATTAATTAAATATGCATCTAAAGAAGGAATCATAATACCAGTACAACTTACTGTAATAATGTAATCTAAATCAGTAGCTTTTAAATTAGCTTTTTTTAAGGCTTTGGTTACAGCACTATTTGCTAATGTTACTGCCTCTCTTTTATAAATATTATTCTTTTCTTCAAAAGAAGTTTTTACAAATACATCTTTAGGGTCCATTATAGAAAAACGCTTCTCTACGCCTGCTCCTTCAAATAACTTAATTACCTTCCTTTGAAAACGCTCCTCTTTACCATGCATCCACATTTGTACTAGCGGAATAATTTCTTCTGTTTTTTTACAAAATGAAGGACTTTGAGTTGCTACTGCAGTTATTTTTACACTCATCTATTTTTTATTCTTTTATCTGTATTTATATACGGTAATAAGCATTATTTATTTTTAGATAGCACCCAAAGGAAACGAAATGCCCACTTCCATTGTATATCGTAAGTTGCTTGTAGTTGTTGTGACATCTGTTCCAAATCTACCTTTTTAAATCCTCTTAAAATAGAAACTAAACCATCATATTTCACCATTTTATTGGTTACAGGGAGCATAATAAGTTTATACAGGTAATATGCCATTTTATTTCTATGTAAATCATTAACGACCACACCTAAATTAGCTTTACTCACCAATTTTTTTAAAAAATTTATTAATTCAGGCTCTTTAAAATGATGAAAAAATAAAGTAGCTAGGGCAATATCAAATTCTAATTGGTCAAAATCATTTGAAAAAATATCTACAATTTTAAAACTTATTTGGGGATAATTCAAAGAAAGTTGTTTCGCATACGCTATGGTATCAGGATTAGCATCAATTCCAATTAATTGAAACAAATACCCATGTTTAGTTCCTAATACTGCTAAATCTCGCAACATATCTCCATTACCACAACCTAAATCAATAATGGTTATCATTTTGTTTTTAGGATGGTTTTGTAATACTTTTTTTACTCCATTGAGTGTCACATTATTTCCTCCTAAAAGTTTATTTATAGTGGCTATTTTATCTAGAGTATCTCTTAATAATTTTCCTTCTAGCGTAAAATCATCCATAATTTCCTCTAGATCAGAACGATATTTGGTGTCTACTAATAAACTCATTTAATTTTCATAGGTTTTCCGTGAGTAAGTTGAATTATTTTTGGTAATACGCTAGGTATATAATTTAAAAATGCTACTAATTTTTCCGTTAAATGTTCTTTATCAAACAATTTTGCAACAAAATGACCTGCTTTTAGTCGAATTTTAAAATTATCATTCCATTGTTTAGAATATTTTTTTTCTAAATCATCTCTGGTAATATACCCTTCTAAGTAATTTAATATTAATACCGAAGCCATTTGCGCACTTCTAATAGCCATAGACATTCCATTTCCACAAAGCGGATGTATCATTCCCGCTGTATCTCCACACATAATAATATGATTTTCAACAGGATTTTTATTCGAAAAAGAAATTTGACTAATACTCAATGGGGCCTCAAACTGGGGTATAGAATTTTCAAAAAGCGTTTTTAAAAACTTGTTTTTATATACAACCTGCTTTTGAAACTCCTCGATACTTTTGTATTTTTTAAATGACTTGTAATTTGTAATATAACACATATTTATACGATCGTCTTCCACTTTTGAAACGCCACAGTAGCCTCCTTCAAAATTATGAAGTGCTATAACATCGTTTGGAAAATTACCTTTCACATGAATTTTAACGCCTAAAAATGGTGATTTCTGCTTTATAAAAGGCCTATTTAACTTTACATCAATATTCGACCGTTTACCATAAGCTCCTATTACTAAATTAGAAGTTAATGTTAAGTTACTTTGTGTTTTTACTGTAAATATATTGTTGCTAAAATCGATAACATCAACTGTATCATGTTGTATTTGCACCCCCACTTTTTTTGCTTTTTCAGCTAAACTTTTATCTAACAAGTAGCGGCTAATACCAAAACCACCAAGTGGAAGCTTTGAGGTAATCAATTTATTATTATGTGTAGATAGTTCAAACTTATTAATTTTAGTAGCTCCTAAACTGAAAACATCAATTCCTAAAAAAACTAAATAAGGTAGCACCTCATTAGAGATATATTCTCCACAAACTTTATGCTTTCCAAAAGAATGCTTTTCAATAACTAAGACGCTTCTACCTTTTTGAGATAAATGGATAGATGCGCATAAACCTGCAAGCCCTCCACCCACTATTATAATATCGTATTGTAATTTATTTATTTTCAAAAAAACACATTTATTATAAAGATGCATTATTTGCTTTACAAATTATGTTAAGTATTTGTTATAGTATAAAATCTTCGTTTTATAAGTATTAACAAATACTTTCTTCAACTTCAAAAACGTATGTCAATCGTTGATTTTACTAGCTTTATTCTTTATTTATAATTATTTTACTATTTAAAATTCCGTTTTATAGGCTCTAATTCCGTTTCGCAAATTTTTAAGGGTTATCAATGTAAGTTTTGACATTAATTTGTTCAAAAACTATTGCTTATGACACTTAAAATTACCTTCAACAAAGTTTTCAATATTCCAATAAAGGCCCTGTTAACTTCTGTACTGGTACTAATTTCGGCACTAAGCCATTCACAGCAAAAAATGAATGTTACTGAGGGGATCACCGTTTCTTGTCCTATGGGAGAAGAAGATGCAAACAGCAGGCACGGTGCCGCTTTTTTAGGAACTAGCTTTGAAGACATTTTAAATAGGAATCCTACTGCTGAATTTAATGTTACCTTAGGACAAGATTTACAACAACAACCCGATGCTATTGCTGCGTTTCAATTTGCCATTGATATTTGGTCCAGAGAAATAGTATCGTCTGTGCCTATAAATATATTTGTGGATTTTAGGGCGTTAGGCTCAGACGTTTTGGCTCAGGCTGGTCCGGCATATTTTGTTTCTAATTTTCCAAATGCACCACTAAATTCTATAAGCTATCCTGCTGCTTTAGCCAATGCGTTGGCGGGTGAAGTACTGCTGCCAAACCAACCTAGCGACCTTAATGTGTCTTTAAATAGCAGTGTTAATTTTTACTTAGGTACCGATGGAAATACTCCTGAGTCTCAATTTGATTTTGTAACAGTAGCCCTACATGAAATTGGACACGGCTTAGGGTTTCTTGCAGCCCCAAATCGTTCAGGAACGGAGGCATCTCTTGCTTTGGCAACCGAATTTCCGATACCCTATACTAATTTTATTACAGACGGAAATAATGTAAGGGCTTTAGATATTGAGGATCCTAGTACCGAATTATTAGCCTACTTAACCAGCGATAATTTATTTTTTGAGGGCCAAAGTGCTACCGAAGCTTTTTCGGGAGTTAACCCTAAAATAGAAGCCCCTTCATTATTTAGCGGAGGAAGTTCTATTTCTCACCTAGATGAAGAGGTGTTTTCTATTGGTGACGCCAATTCGTTAATGACCCCAATTATAGGAATGTCGGAATCTCTTTTTGATATAGGTGATATTACTAGAGGTGTACTTAAAGATATTGGTTGGGAGTTAAACGATTCGTCTCTTTTTTCACTTTCTGTAAACGAAGCTATAGGCGATTTGGAGGTAAATCAAGGTGGAAATGGTGCGCAAACTATTTTGGTTACTAACGAATCCGATCAAGCCTTTACGTACAATGCAGTAATTTCTAATAATCCTCAAAATGTTTCTATTACGTTAAACAATGCCACCAATATAAAGCTTGAACCCGGTGAGCAGCAAGAGGTAACTATTTTATATAATACAGCCGAACTAGATGTGGATTTATATCAAGCAGAAATCAGTATTTCTACAAATGTATCTCCCATTGAAATAACAAGAGACTTGCGAATTAATATTTTAAACGAGGCTGCCGTGGCCCTTATTAACACTGTTGCTCAAATAACAGAGGAGGTTGATGTTTTGGTTTTTAGCTTCGAGAATGCTTTTAGAATTAACAATACCGGAAGCAGAATATTAGATTACAGTATAGCGGTTGAAGACGAAAGCTCTCCTTTTATAACTTTAAACAATCCTACGGGCTTTATTTTTGAAAACAGTTTTGCAGAGATCGATTACGTTATTAACAGTGATTTGCCTGAAGGTGAATACACAGCCAATCTGAGAATAATCAGTAATGCTTCAAATACTCCAAACTTCATTTTACCTGTTGTATTAACTATTAGAGATTTTCCTAAACCTTCTTTTGAAATAGATATAGAAAACCCTGTTGATGTTTTTATAGATGTTGACTCTAGAGATCCTGCTGCAAGAGTTAGCTTTAGTGTTACCAATACTGGAGAGTTACCACTGGAGTTTGATTTGGAATCGAATGTAAATGATATTTTTCTTTTATCAACATTGCGATCAGGGGGTACAGTACCTCCTGGTGAAACTTTGGATCGCTCTTTTATTGTTACTGCAGGAATAGGAGCTGTGGATAATAATTATTCTAGCACTATTACTTTTACAAGTAACGATCCTGTTATTCCTGAATTAACAATACCTTTAAACATCACTCTTTCTAGGCAAAGAGGACGATTAGCTTTATTGGAATCTCCTTCTTTTAGCACAAGTATTGAAGCCGGCACTTCTGAAATTAGGGCATTACAATTTGAAAATATAGGATTGGAACCCGTATCTATTGAAAGCATTGAATCCTTAAGGTCAAACACTCAAATTATAAGCACTTCGTTGCCTAATGGCAGCATACTTAATGTTGGAGAAACATTAACTGTAGTAACTCAATTTTCTCCTAACGGAAGAATTGGATCAGTAAATCAAGGAATTATACAAATAAACAATAATGGAACCCCTGCTAATCTTCAAGGGACAAACTCTTATTCTTTTTCAACTTTTGTAGAAGCTCCTTCAGGCTTATCGGTCTCTCAAAGTGATATTTATGAGGTGCTGAACTTAAATTCCAACACAGAAAATTTTGAACCCGTAAGGTTTAAAGAAATAACGATAACCAATCATGAAGAAATCCCTTTAGATTTTAATGTTTCTTTGGATAACCCACTAGATGTCATTTTTTCGATTAGTACTACCGAAGGTAGGCTTGACGCTGGAGAAAGCGAAACAATAATACTAACTGTAAACGGAAGCGAACAAGAGGCTGGCTTTTTTGAAAATAGAATTAGAATAAATACTACTAGCCCCGAAATTTCTGAGCTTGTGATTAGTGCTAGTTTAGAAGTAATAAATCCGGTTGGTTTTTTTAACGAAAATCCAGTTGTTGATGTTTTTGTTGAAGACGGTATTGCTTTTGGATTTGTAGAATTAACAAATACGAGTAGCGCCCCAATAGAAATTAGTAGTGTTACTACAGCTAATCCAGATGCACTTTTAGAAATTACAAGTTTAATTAATGATGATGTTTTGTCTGGTGATAATTTTATACTTCAACCTAATCAGTCTTTAGTAATTGATTTTGCATTACAGGCTACTGTTAATAACACAATTAACGATCAAATAATAATAAACAGTAATGCTGTAGTAAGCGAACTATTTTTACCTGTTATTTTTGGCAGTGAAGAAATTGAAATTCCAACTCCGGTAAACAATCCAAGCACATTTGGACCAGAACCTATTGTAGATATTTTTGTTGAAGACGGTATTGCTTTTGGCTCGGTAGAGCTTCTAAACACGGGAGAAACGCCAATAACCATATCCGAAATTGTTACGCAAAACAGCTATGAGTTTTCCGATGTATTTATTTTGTTAAATGAAGAGGAATTTTCTTCTGAAAATTCTCAGTTGCTTCCAAACGAAATGTTATTTGTAGAATTTGAATTGCAACTCGATGCTGATAGTAGCGATTTTTTAAATGACAATTTAATTGTTAGAAGTGACGCTTCAGTTTCCGAACTGCTAGTTCCTTTAGTTTTTGGAGATGTTCCAACTCCAGTAAACAATCCAAGTACATTTGGACCAGAACCCATTGTAGATATTTTTGTTGAAGACGGTATTGCTTTTGGCTCGGTAGAGCTTTTGAACACGGGAGAAACGCCAATAACCATATCCGAAATTGTTACGCAAAACAGCTATGAGTTTTCCGATGTATTTATTTTGTTAAATGAAGAGGAATTTTCTTCTGAAAATTCTCAGTTGCTTCCAAACGAAATGTTATTTGTAGAATTTGAATTGCAGCTCGATGCTGATAGTAGTGATTTTTTAAATGACAATTTAATTGTTAGAAGTGACGCTTCAGTTTCCGAACTGCTAGTTCCTTTAGTTTCTGAAGATGCTGTACTAAGCATAAATGATATTGAAATTTCTAAAAATCAAATCGAATCGTTTTCGGTAGCTCCAAATCCAATAGTATCGGAAACGCATTTCCAAATTCCTTTTTCAAATTTAAAAGATATCGTTGTTGATTTAAAAAATCTGTCTCAGCAATCCTTAAATACTAAAAATAGAGTGACTATAGATTCTAACGGAAACGGTAACCTAATTATGGATGGTCTTCAAAGTGGAATTTATATACTTACGTTAAAGAATAAAAATACAGGAGTACTTTATGTTTCTAAAGTTTTAAAAAAATAAGAGATTAACTTATTCCTATTTTTAAATTTTTAATTGTGTTTTAGTAAATTCAATTGAAATTTATATCTGAAAACCTATGAGCTGAATCTAATTCACTCATAGGTTTTTTCTTTTATTAAGAGTTAAATCACTCATCCGTTCTTAATTCACACAGAATTCACTTTAATGCCACTGATTTTTAATCAGTGGGTATTCTACATATTTTAAAATACTATTTTGGCTTTTAATTTACACACAAGTTCATTTGAATAGTCTCGTTTATTTTAGACCATTTCATAAGGTTGAACTACATAAAACTTTGTGTAAAAATTAATTTTATACTGAAAAAGCCTTTTAAAATTAACTTCAGAAGGCTTTTTCATTTTATATTAACTAATTTATTTTCTATTTAAACAAATACCGAACTCCTACCAAACCTTGTGCCGATTGTACTGGAAAGTTTAACCAACGTTCATAATTTTGATTAGTAATATTTTTTCCTTTCAAAAAGGCTTTCCAATTTTTAGTAATATTATAATTAGCTCCTAGGTTTATATCAAAAATTGCATCAACATTAGCTACAGTATTTTTAAAAGCATCAAAATCTTTTCGAGCGCCCACAAAAAAGATATTAGTATCAAAACTTAGCTTGTCGTTAAATTTATAATTACCACTTAACGTAGTGCTTATTTGCGGCAAATTCCAAGCTTCATCTGTTCCACTAGTATTATAAGTAAAAAAGTTCGCTGTTAATGACAACTCCAAGGCATTGTTATAACTATATTTTAAACTCCCTTCTACGTTCCCTGTTTTAACATCGGCATACACATAATTAAACGAATTATTGAACCCAAAATTAGCCTGCTCTGTTGCATTACTGATACTTTGTGAATTTTGAAATAAAGGCTTATCATTTTCAGAGATAAACGAAGCTTTAAGTTCATAACCTAATTGACTTGTTAGCGTACCTTGTGCTCCTATATAAAAATTAAATTGCTGACTTGTTGGCGATATCGCTAAGAAAGGAGCTACAAATGGGTTTAATTCACTTGCTGAATGGTAGGTGTTTTGTTTTAATTCGCCCGATAAACCTCCGTAAAGAGAAACACCATAATCTTTCAATTGATAAGTAGCTAAAATATTGGGGTACACAAAAAAATCAGTCTTACTATTTTCGGTATCTGAACTTAAAAATGCCGAAGCTCCTAATTTAAAATCAATATCATTGTAAGTTAAATCAATACTTGGCTTTACTCCAAAGTTTATAATTTGGTAATCTGTTTCTAATAAAAATTCTTCTTGGTTAAAACTACCCGACAATACATCTAAAACTACTGGCAATTTCACATCGAAATCACTAATCTTAAAATCAATATCTGTATTTGCTGTAAAATTAACTTCGTTACTTTCTTGATCATCAAAAAAATAACGTAGCTGTGATTGTATATTTTTAAACACATCACTATCAAAGTGCACAGTGCCACCTACATTCAAATCAATATAATTATGACTTGGGTCAATAGCGCTTAATTGCTGATTACTTAATACAAAATCACTAGGAATACCATACCAATTATAAAGTTGATGTTGTGCTTCAAAATATATCTCCCAGGGTGTTTTTCGGTCTTGTTTTGTATATGTTAGTTGTAAACCTGTATCATAGTAAAAGTCATCAACTCTAACCTCATTTATCCCTCCTTGAGAAGATTGATGAAGCAATAAGGCGCTAAATGTAGCATCCCTGTTTACAGCATAACTCACAAAAGCTTCTGCTTCAACATTACCAAAATTTCCTGCCGCCAATGAAGCATAATTTTGTGGTGGTAATTGTTTACGTTCTTTTTTAACTTTTTTTGATTTTGCTTTTTTAGGAATAAATGTACTTGCTACCGGAACCGATTGAATTCTAAAATCTGATACTTCTCTGTTTTTTCGCTCACCAATATCATCATTTATTTGAGTTTCTATTTTAAATGCATCGTTAATGGTTGGGTTAAATGTTTTTATAACCGTTACATTTTCTGTTTTTATAGTATCCTTAACTGTTTCTCTATCTTCTTGACTAAAGAGAGAAATACTTATTAATAGTGATACGAATAGTGTAATATTATGTATTCTAAACACGCTCATAAATGGAGAATTATTCACTTATTGATGAATTTACTTTAGCTTCTTTAGCTTTTATTTTTTGAAGTAATATTTTAGCTTCGGAAATTTCTTCTGGGAAGTCTTCAAAATTAGCAACTACAGTATCTAATACATAAGTAGCCTGGTAAGCATCTCCTAAACCGTTAAAATTCTTAGCCATTAGTATCAACCCTTTTGCACTGTATTGTCGATATGCTGAAAATTCTTTAGCTAACCTTTGTACATAAGTATTTGATTGCTTGAACTTATTTTTATTTGTATTTAGCAATGCTAAATTATATATAGCTTCAGCTCCTAACTCATTAGCTGCTGTTTTTGCCACTTCTATATACGATGCTTCTGCAACTTCTAATTTACCTAAAGCAAGTGCTGCCCTTGCTTTATAAACTTGAGCATCTGTTTTAATGTGTTGTTTAATAGTTGCCCCCGCTAACACTTCATCCGCATAAGAAAGAGTTTTAGTGTACTGCTTTTCTTCATTAAAAGCCTTCATTAAATTTGTTTTAGCAAAAATGGTATTTTGCTGAAAATTGGCTTCTTTTTCTAATCGCTGTAAATAAGGTATTGCTTTCGAATATGATTTTTCCTCCAAATATATCTGAGCTGTTTTATACAAAGCAGTTTCAGTAAATTCACTATTTCCTAATTTAGTTACTTCTATATAATTTGGTAATGCTTTAGTCTGACTTCCTGTTTTGGTGTACAACTGCCCTAAATAAAAATGAGTTTCTAAAATATGTAAACCATTAGGAAATTGTTTCAAGTATTTTTCAAAATTTATAATCGCCTTTGATGTGTTGTTTTCTAAAAACTGTTTTTCTGCAGCTAAATAAGTAGTATTATCCAACTCTTCGTTAGTAATTTCCACAAAATCTAAGGTGTTTACCCAATCGGCATATTCTTGTGTTTTTCCTATATCAATATATACTAATCGAGCAGTTTTAACAGCTTGTAAAGCCTCTGCGGTTTTCGGAAATTTTTCTGCCACTAATTTAAATCGATCTATAGCCTTGTCGGATTTATCTTCATTATAATAAATAAGCCCTTCTTTTAAAATTGCTTTAGACACTAAATTACTATTGGGTAGTTCATTTTGCAAACGCTGATAGGTAGTTATCCCTTTATTTATTTCTCCCTCTGCTACATATACATTTGCTAAGGCAAACATAGCATCATCTCTGTATATAGAGCGCTTGTAGTTTACCAAAAAACGCTCTAAATCCTGTGTTTTTTTATCATTTTTCTGTACAAAACCATAACTAATTGCTTTTTGATAATGCGCATAATCCGAATTTGGATGATTTAAACTTATAGCTTTATTATACATTTCCATTGCTGGCCAATATTTAGCAGAAACAAAATGACTGTCCGCCAATCGTAAAATAGCATCGAGTTTATAATTTTGTGAAGGTTCCGATTCCAAAAATTTAGTAAAACTAACAATCGCTTTATCGTATTGCTTTAATTTAAAATAGCTAAATCCTAATTGATAGTTTTTTAATTGCAATGTTTCATCCACATAAGTATCCTTAACTTGGTTATAAGTGCTTACCGCAAATTTATATTCTCCAAGTTTATAAAGGCTTTCTGCTTTCCAAAAAGTAGCTAGCTCTACAATATTAGCTTTATTATTTAATACAATTGCCTTATCAAAATATGTTATTGCTTGCTTATAATTATTGCTTTTAAACAATTCTAAACCGTATAAATAGGATACCTCTTGAAAAACGCCGTTGTTATTTTGACTATTATCTATAGATAACAACTCCAAGGCTTCTTTATAGTTTTTAGTACTTACGTAAGAATCAATTAATAGAGAAGACAATTCTTCTCTGTTATTACTATTAGGATATTTCACCAAATAAGTTCTTAGTACCGATGGTACGCTTTCGTAAGAGTTTCCAATATCATAGCTTAGTTTAGCATAATTATAACCTGCATCTTTTCTTATTTCAGCATTAAAAGGCATTTCATAAGCATTTTTAAAAGCATTCAAAGCTTGTGGTTTAAGTCCTAGTTTTACATACGAATCTGCTAAATGATAATAAGCGTTTTGAGCAACAGCATCTTTTCCTCCGATAATTTTATTAAATCGGGAAATAGCATTTTTATAATTTCCTTTTTTATAATATGAATAACCTACTAAATAATGATCGGTATTACTCCACTTTCCTCCTTTTCCTTTATAAAGTTCTAAATAAGAAATAGCTTCATTGTATTGCTTTAAATTAAAATAACTTTCTCCTATAATTTTATTTAATTCGGATTTTTCTTTGGGTTTCGATCGTAACAATTCTTTTTTGGCTTCTTTTATAGCTGTTTCAAAATCTCCCTGTTTAAAATACTTGTCTGCCTTGTAATAAGAAAGGTTTTCACTAAGTTCCGAAGTTTCTTCAATTCCTTCAAAATAAGTGTCTGCCTTAGTATAATCATCGGCTTTGTAAGAAATAAACCCTAAATAGTAATTGGCCTCGCTACCATATTTTTCACTGTCAACTACTTTTTTTAAATTTTCCTCGGCATCTACATAACGTTTAGAAGTATATAAAGCATATCCTAAATTAAAATAATAGGTTTCAGCTTCTTTATTGTTTAAATCATTAACTAAAACATTTTGATACCATTTTCTGGTTTTGGCATAACTACCTGTATTAAAATAGTAATTCCCCACCTCAAAGTATACCGAATTACGTTTAGGATGCGTGGGATGGTTTGCCACAAAATTTTCTACTAATTGTGCTGCATTATCTTGATTTAAAAATATGGCGGTTTGCACTACGTAATAATCCGTATCAGCTTTTTTTGTGTTTGTATTTTCTTTTACTGCTTTTTTAAACAGCGTTTGCGCCGCACTATATTGCTCTTTATAAAAAAGCTTAACTGCTTTTTCGTATAAAACTTCAGTATTGGTATCTATTTCAGACTGCTGTGAAAAAGCACTAAAAAAGAAAAAAGAAAAAAATAAAACTTGAAAACATTTTTTCTGCATAAGAAAGATATATTTCTATGATTTTAAACTCAAATATAATTAGATCCCTTTTCTTTAACGCAAAAAAACAATCTAATTATATGTTAAGGTAAATAGAATTACATAAACGTGATACAATATTCTATTTTGCTTTATGTTTTGTAATTTTACAGAATACCTAATATATCCTATTTTAATGAGTGACTTAGTTTTATCCTTACAAAATGCCACTATTTTTCAGCACGAAACCGAAGTGCTTTCTAATATTTCTTTACAAATTTTAAAAGGTGAGTTTGTTTACCTTATTGGTAAAACAGGCTCTGGAAAAAGTAGCTTTTTAAAAACACTTTATGCCGATTTACCTTTAAAGCAAGGAGAAGGTCAAATTGTTGATTTTAAACTAAAGGGTTTAAAACAACGTGATATTCCTTTTTTAAGACGAAAATTGGGTGTTGTATTTCAGGATTTTAAATTATTGAATGACCGAAATATAAACGATAATCTGCGTTTTGTGCTGAAAGCTACAGGGTGGAAAGAAAAAGTAAAAATAAATCAGCGTATTGAAGAAGTGCTTACTAAAGTTGGGATGGAAAGTAAAGGTAAAGATATGCCATATCAACTTTCTGGTGGTGAACAACAACGAATAGCTATCGCTAGAGCTTTACTAAACGACCCCGAATTAATTTTAGCCGATGAACCTACTGGTAATCTAGATCCCCAAACTTCGCTAGAGGTAATGGCTTTATTAAAAAAAATTAATGCTAACGGAAATACCATTTTAATGGCAACACACGATTACGCACTCTTATTAAAATACCCTTCAAAAACATTAAAATGTGAGGATAGTAAAATTTTTCAAGTGGTGCAGAAAAAAACTACTTAGTTTTTAATTTAACGACCACTAACCAAAAAGCTAATTAAACTTAATCGCTTTAATAGGTGCTATTTTACTTATAATTATTGAAGGTATCCAAAGTACCAAAACGCAAACAATTAACGTACCCAAATTTAATAATACAATTTGAGGTAAAGTTATAAATACTGGAGCACTTCTTACGTAATAATTGGCAGGATCAAGCTTAACAAGGTCAAAAAAGTGCTGCAACCCTATTAATCCTATTCCTATTAAATTACCCCAAAACAAGCCTTTTAAAATAATGTAACTAGCGTTATATAAAAATATTTTACGAATTTTTTTATTGGGTGCGCCCAGGGCTTTTAACATTCCTATAAGTTGTGTACGCTCTAAAATCAATACTAAAATTGCGGTTACCATATTAATAATAGCAACTATAATCATTATTCCTATAATACCAATAATATTAAAATCGAACATTTTTATCCACTGAAACAAGCTTGGAAATTTTTGAGAAACCGTGTTACTATCTAAAGTGGACGGTATGGAAACATATACTTTTTCATTAATTGCATTAAGATTTGAAAAATCATCAACAAACAATTCAAAAGACCCTACTTCATCTTTTTTCCATTTATTCATTTTTTGAATATGCCTAATGTCAGAATATACAATAGACTTATCGAACTGCTCAAAACCGGAATTATATATTCCTACTAAATTAAAAGAACGTATATTATATTTTATTTCGTTTTTTAAAAAATACGTAACTACTTTATCTCCAATCGAAAGCCTTAAGCGATTGGCAATATATTCAGAAATTAAAATTTCTCTACTTATTTTATCTACTGTAAAGTTAGGCAATGTACCCGCTACAATATATTCTTCAAACGGAGTCCAATCGTAATCGGCTCCTACCCCCTTAACTAGTACGCCTTCAAAATTGGTTGCTGTTCTAATAATACCTGCCTTGGATGCAACTCCTTGTATATGTGTTACTTCAGGAACATTGTTGAAATTTGGATAAAAATCCTGATCCGTAGATATGGGTTTTAATGAAACTTGACTCGAATTGTTATCGTAATTCGAAATTTCTATATGACCGTTGAAAAGTGTTATTTTTTCACGTATTTTACGCTGTAAACCAACACCCGTAGCAATAGAAATCAACATCATCACCATACCCAAAGCAATAGCAATAATTGCAATGCGAATTATAGGTGCAGAAATTGACTTAGAAAAAGTTTTTTCTTTTATAAGCCGACGGGCAATAAAATATGAAAAGTTCAATGTTTATCTTTCAATTTAATAAAATCAAAAATACATTTTTATTACTTCTTATTACCTTGGTTGCTTGTGGAAAAAATATAGCACAAAAAATTAATAAACCCACTCCCTCTAAAGAGGTTGTTGAAATTATTACGGGGGCTTCTCAATTACATAAATTTCTACCTTTATTAAAAAATAAAAAGGTTGCTATAGTAGGTAATCCTACAAGTATTGTTTTTGATGCCGATAAAAAAGCGGTGCATTTGGTAGATACTTTATTGCAACATAAAGTTTCTATTGTAAAGGTTTTTGCTCCCGAACATGGCTTTCGAGGAAAAGCGGATGCTGGTGAAATTGTTAAAAATGGGATTGACCTTAAAACCAATCTACCTATAATTTCTCTTTACGGGAAAAATAAAAAACCAAGTCCCGAAGTATTAAAAGATATCGATATTGTTGTTTTTGATATTCAAGATGTAGGAGCACGTTTTTATACCTATATTTCATCACTACATTATGTTATGGAAGCTTGTGCCGAAAATAACATCCCGATGTTAATTCTGGATCGTCCCAATCCTAACGGGCATTATTTTGACGGCCCTATTTTGCAAAAAGAATTTAAAAGCTTTGTAGGACTTCATCCAATACCCATTGTACATGGGTTAACTATAGGGGAATATGCACAAATGATAAATGGTGAAAAATGGCTTCAAAATGAGATTACCTGTAATTTAGAAGTGATTAAATTAAAAAATTATACCCACAATAATTCTTATGAGTTACCTGTAAAACCATCTCCAAACTTACCGAATGCAGCATCCATAAATTTATACCCAAGCCTATGTTTATTTGAAGGTACACCAATTAGTGTAGGACGAGGTACGGATAAGCAATTTCAAATATACGGATCGCCCGACTTGCCAAAAACTGAATTTAGTTTTACACCCCAACCCAATGTTGGAGCTAAATATCCAAAACATGAAAACAAAACATGTTACGGAAAAGATTTAAGTTCAGAAACTAAATTTAATCAATTACAACTTAAATGGTTATTGAAAGTTTATAAAGACTATCCAAATAAAGACACTTTTTTTACTTCCTTTTTTGAAAAATTATCGGGTTCTAAAATATTGCAACAACAAATTGAACAAGGACTTACCGAAGAGGAAATTAGAGCTAGCTGGAAAAAAGGCCTAGAGGAATTTAAACTTGTTCGAACTAAATACTTACTTTATCCATAAGACTAAGGCATAAATTACACATTATTGTTCAATTAAGTATCATTGAAAGACTTAATATATCACCAGTATCCGTCAATAATATTCATTAATTTAGAGTCTTAAAAAAGCAATTAAATAACTGCAATTCAGCTTCTAAAAAAAGTATATTTATCCTCAGCTCAGCAATCAGATTTATTCAACTTGTAATAGAAATATGCTAAATAATAATGAACCATCTTAACTGAGTTCGCCTGTGGCACATTAGTTTTTTTATAGTCTTTGTTTATGATAGAATTTATAGAGTTCTAATCCGAAAGGGTGTTTATTTGTTTAAAAATGCTTCCTTATCTTTCGGTACGAAAATTTCAAATACTATCAACTAATATTAAATGTAAACATCTGTGCGATAAAGAAAGTCAGCGAATTTCGAATAAGCACGAGGGGTTACACTTTTTATTTTTTTTAAATTTCAATTGTAAAATAATAAAATTTGTAGCGCCGACCTAACAAATACAAAACTTTCTCCACCTAAAACACCAAAAAAAGCATTGCATTTACATAGTGTTTACAAATCGTTTTTTATACATCACTTTTGAATTTATTCTGAATTTTGTCAATGAATATTCCTAATATTAAAAAGCTAAAACTTGTTATCGGATAAGTTTTAATTGCTCCAAAAATCAGTTGTCCATCACTCTTGAAATCTAGTGAAGTAGCCCAATAAATATAAAATCCGAGGGTATGAATAGTGAAATATTCAAAAAGCATTATTAAAACTATATGATTATTTCGAAGTTCTCTCTTTTTTGACCAAATAAATATACCAATAAGGGAAGCTACAAAAGTAAGAATTAAGGTTATCAAAGTTGCTATTCCAATATTAGAGTATGGAGTATCATTAATTATATTTGAAAAAATAGATTCCAAAATTCCTCCTGGTAACACTGATATTATAGGGACAACAAAAGTAAATGTAAGAGAAAAACTAACTATTGTAAAAATTTGTCCAATAACTTTCCCCCTTTTATCATTATTAAGTGTCATATTTATTTTCTACTAATGTCAAATTTAGTTAAGGATATTCAGTTAAAAATATGAATTTTTATTCAACATTTAGATTAATTGCTAGCCTCGCTAGATCGAGTAATTAATCGGATTCTGATACGGTTAATGTTTGCCAAAGTAATAATAAATACTAATGTGGTTGTTTCGAAATATGAAAAGTAATACAAATTGCAGTGGTCTTGTAGTGATTGTAATATATATATAAAACAAAAAACCTTCTAAGCATATTTTAGAAGGTCTTATTATATTAATTAATAAAAAAGCTATAATCCTGCTATCTTCTTAATTTCATCTATTGTAAGTAATGCTAAATTATCTGCTGCTGCTTGGGATTTTGCTTCAGTATAAATACGAATAATGGGTTCGGTATTACTTTTTCTTAAATGCACCCAGCTTTCTTCAAAATCAATTTTAACACCGTCAGTAGTAGTAACCTCTTCATGCTTATATTTATCTGCCATGGCACTTAATATACCATCTACATCTAAACTTGGCGTAAGTGTTATTTTATTTTTACTCATAAAATATGAAGGATAAGAAGCCCTTAACTCACTTACAGTACATTTTTTTTCAGCTAAATGAGTTAAAAATAAAGCCACTCCAACTAATGAATCTCTTCCATAATGAGATTCGGGATATATAATCCCTCCATTACCTTCACCTCCAATTACAGTATTCGTAGCCTTCATAGTAACAACTACATTTACCTCTCCTACATTTGAAGCCGTATAAATACCTCCATGCTTTTCTGTAACATCACGCAATGCTCGACTAGATGATAAATTAGAAACTGTATTACCAGGGGTTTTACCCAACACATAATCTGCACATGCTACTAATGTATACTCTTCTCCAAACATTTCACCATCTTCCGACATAAACGCTAAACGGTCAACGTCAGGGTCAACAGTAAGCCCTAAATCTGCATTAGTTGCGACTACCTTAGCTGCCAAATCTCCTAAATGCTCCTTTAAAGGCTCTGGATTATGAGGGAAATGACCTGTAGGTTCACAATATAACTCTACAACTTCTACACCCATTTTTCTAAGTAATTGAGGAATAGTAATTCCTCCTGTTGAATTTACAGCATCAACAACTACTTTAAAATTAGCTTGCCTTACTTTTTCAGCATCTACTAGTTTTAAATTTAAAACAGCGTCTATATGTTTATCTATATAAGTATTATTTACAGAAATTGATCCTAAATTATCTACATCGCTAAATAAATATCCGTCATTTTCCGCAATAGTTAAAATTTCAGCGCCAGCTTCAGCATCCAAAAACTCTCCTTTATTATTTAACAACTTTAAAGCATTCCATTGTTTTGGATTATGACTGGCGGTTAAAATAATACCTCCATCGGCCTTTTCTAACGGTACAGCTATCTCTACTGTAGGCGTAGTCGACAAACCTAGGTCTATAACATCAATACCTAAACCTATAAGACTATTTATTACCAGTTGAGATATCATACTTCCCGATATGCGAGCATCGCGCCCTACCACCACCGTGGGGGACTTACTATTTGTATTATTTTTTATAAAAGTACCGTATGCCGAAGCAAATTTAACAGCATCAATAGGTGTTAGGTTATCCCCTACTGTACCTCCTATGGTACCACGTATTCCCGAAATGGATTTTATTAGTGTCATTAATAGCTTTTGTTTTGTATTACAAATATAATTTAATGGAGGACTTTATAAAACGAAACAAAAAATTTAAACTACATATTTAAGTTTAAAGTATAAAAAAAGAGGATAACAAGTTATCCTCTTTTAAATTATAATTTTTGAAATGTATTATTTTACAAATTTCAAAACACTACCATTTTCTAATCTCATAAAATAAACTCCTTTGGCTAATGCTGAAACATCTACAGAATTAAAATCTCCGGTAATTGCAGCCGAACCAACTAAACTACCTGAAACATCATAAATATCAACAGAATCTCCAGAAATATTACCACGAATGTTAACTGCTAAGGTAGCAGGAATTGGATAAACAGAAACTTCATCTTTAGCAAAGTCTCCTGTTGATAGAACTATATTTGTAGATTGTTGTGATTGGGTTATTTCATCAACAAAAACGACTGATTCAGAGTCTCTAGTGCCATCCGCATCTGGAGTAATCGCAAAACGCGGTAATTCATTGTTGGGTGGAGGAGTAGCTGTAGTTACTTCTTGACCAGCATTATTAAAAGCTGCTGCAAATTGTAGTTCAACTTCCAAAAATTGCCAATCACCAGCACCTGTATAAACAGCTGTCCCTTGTAAAGATTGAAATTCTACTTCTTTTGGGGGTGTTGCACTTGGATCTTCAAAATCAGTCGCAGCAAATCTAATATTAATATTATTTTTATTCGATCTAACTAACATTTGAACAAATAAACCATTCACATCACCTTGAAATAATTTTTGACCAGCCACAGCTCCAAACCCAGCGGTGTTAGTTGAGATAGTCATTTCTAATGATTCTGAAGTGGAATTGATACCAGAATTATCAGGGTTAGCTGCATCTGCGTCAAAACCGCCTAAGTTACCGATTGGAAAAGCAAAGTCAGGGTTAACCGAGTCAAAATCTAAATAGTTAGTAACCTGCGCAAAAGAAGCACTTGCAATAAGCGATAATAAAGTAATTGTAATTTTTTTCATAAACGTTGTTGTTAAAAATTAATATTATCTAATATAAAAATATTATATAATTTAAAAAACAAAAAAATGCTAAAAAAACAAAATAACCCTAAAATTAAACGAAAACTGCAATTTATCGCACTATAAAATTTAATTTGAAATTATAATCACTTAATTAATTATATATAAATTCACCCGTAGTGCATTATGATTTAAAGAATAAAAAAGTTGAGCATTCTGCTATATAGCAGTAAATTGTAGTTACGACACAACAATCTAAGATGCACAACTTTTTATCAAATTTCGACAAAATATACGAG
>CANNCQ010000011.1 GCA_947503135.1 uncultured Aquimarina sp.
ATCTTTTAATCTTAAATATTGAGTGGGCTAGCCCACTCAATATTTAAAATCTCTTGCACTTATGACTTGAATTCAAGCAATTCTTTTATATGATTTTTTAAAAAACAACGTTATAGTGATAAGCAAACTGTTTATTGTAGTTATGAAATATATAAAAAGCATATTGTTTTTTTTAATTGTTTTGAGTTTTGTTACGGGTACAACACAAGTACTAACTAGTGGGGCCGAAGATTCTTCGGACAACTTAGTTGCCGATAACAGAACACCGAATCATAGCCTAGTGCATAACAATTATAATAGTTATGGAGAGCCTTCTCCAATCGATGATAATACCGATACTTTTAAAAAATCAGAGGAAGATTTGTTAATTGATTTGGAGGTTGTTAGTAAAGAAATGACTACTTCTTCAAATACGGTGTTAACGTTGTTAGGGAATAATTTACGAATTCATCAGGTTTTAAATCAGAACAAACTAATCACCATTAAAGAAGTTCAATTTGTGGATGATATTAAATTTTATGATCATCTTGGGCAATTAGTCAGTATTGTACCTAACGTTATTCCAAAACAGAATTCGATAATACTAGATCTTAATTCTTTTGAAGAAGGAATATATTTTTTGAAATTTGAAAAGCATAATGTTATTAAGCGCTTACAAATTAATTAACAGCATCGTTAGTTATCAGCGAAGTTCATACCGTTATAGCAAGTGTGTTGTTACATGACATTAGTTAGAGTTACTTAGTAAAGAATATGAATTCATGTATCTTTGTTTATCTTAAGTGGCATTAAATGATAATTAAAGATTTAAAAAACCTACAATACCCCGCTATAATTTTTTATTTACTAAAATGGCTTTTTATAGCTTTAGTAATTGGTGTATGTGTTGGTGGAGCATCGGCATTTTTTTTAATTACACTTCATTGGTGTACAAATTACAGAGAAGAGCACACAAAAATTATTTGGTTACTACCAGCAGCAGGTTTTTTAATTGGTGCTTTATACTATTATTTTGGTAAAAGTGTGGTTAGGGGAAATAATCAGTTAATTGAAGAATACCACTATCCAGAAAAGACGATTCCGTTTAAAATGGCTCCTTTGGTGTTAGTTACAACATTAATGACTCATTTATTTGGGGGCTCCGCAGGTCGAGAGGGTACAGCGGTGCAAATTGGAGGGGCTATTGCCGATCAGTTTTCTAGATTTATAGATTTACGATCGTTAGATCGAAGGTTATTACTCATTATGGGTATTAGTGCAGGTTTTGCAGCGGTGTTTGGAACTCCGTTAGCAGGAGCTATTTTTGCACTAGAGGTACTTATAATAGGGCGAATTCGATTTGAATCGTTAATGCCCAGTATTTTAGTTGCGATTATTGCTGATCAGGCTTGCCGACAGTTTGGGGGAACACATACAGATTATATGATTTCAGAAGTACCCAATATGTCGTTAATTAATATTGGTTTGTGTATAATTGCAGGAATTTGCTTTGGTTTAGTAGCGCGAATTTTTTCGAAGAGCACCCATTTCTGGAGTGTTTTATTTAAAAAACTAAACTACCCGCCTTTACGCCCCGTTATTGGAGGGATAGTAATTGCTTTGGCAGTTTACTTTATGGGCACCACGCGTTATGTAGGTTTGGGGGTATCCACTATAGAAGCTTCTTTTACTGAGCAAGGTTTGCCTTATGATTTTATTTTAAAATTACTATTTACCACCTTTACGTTAGGCGCAGGTTTTAAAGGCGGAGAGGTAACGCCTTTGTTTTTTGTGGGTGCCACATTGGGTAATGCACTTTTTTGGTTTTTACCTTTACCAATGGATTTATTAGCAGCTATGGGATTTGTAGCTGTTTTTGCCGGAGCTACAAACACGCCTATTGCCTGTACTTTTATGGGGATAGAACTTTTTGGTATTGAAGGCGGTCAGTATATTGCAATTGCTTGTTTTATTGGCTACTTGTTTTCAGGGCATAGTGGTATTTATAATTCTCAAATTATTGGTAGTGCTAAACACCCTATTTTTAATTTAGAAAAAGGAAAAATATTATCCGAAATTGTGGCATTTAGGCGCAGTAGAGGCGATAAGTAAATATTACAAGGGCAAAAAGGCATCTTCGATATGTTCAATTTCAAAAGTGTTATTTGCAGCAATTAAAGCAATAATATCAAAACGTACTTCTAAATCAATATTGCGCTGCTCTATGTAGGTATTTACTGCTGTGACAATGGATTTTATTTGCTGAGGTTTTACAAAGTCTTGAGGGTTTCCATAATCGCGGCTACTTCTTGTTTTAACCTCTACGGCAATCAGTTGATTTTGAAATTGAGCAATAATATCCACTTCATTTTTTATATACCTAAAGTTAGTTTTAAGTATGGTGTATCCTTTGCTTTTTAAGTACGCTACTGCCTTTTTTTCTCCCTCGGAGCCTAAGTCGTTGTGTTGTGCCATGTTTATATAAGTATTGGCTAACTTTTTGGATATTATTGTGTTAGCTCCTTCAATTTATCAAATATCAATTGATTTTCCCAGCCGCGGTATTGAAAGTAATTGATAAACTTTTGTTTTGCCTTAGCAGGGGGCTCATTTTTTAGACGCTCCCATTTTTTGTTACTGTAGTTTTCAAAAGAGGTAGTGTAATCGGTGTTGCTTATTTCTTGTAATCCTTTTTTAATGTTGAATTCGGAAATTTTGCGCATTTTAAGTTCTTTAATAATACGCAATCGTCCCCAATGTTTAAATTTAAATTTCCCTCGTGAAAAGCTTTGTGCGAATCGCGTTTCGTTTAGAAAATCTTCGTTGAGCAAATACAGTAATATTTTTTCTCTAGCTTCAGGAATCAATTTAAATTCGGTAAGTTTTTGATCTACCTCCACATGGCAACGCTCTTGATAAGCACAGTAATTAGCCATTCTTTGCATTGCCTCGGTGTAGGTAACTACTTTTTTTTCGGATGCAGGTTTGTAGCGGTAGAAACTCATGATGGTAAAGATAAGTGAGTTTTGTTTTAAGTAAAAATAGGGTATAAAAAAACCGCTCCAATTTGGAGCGGTTTTTTTAATTTATAGCTTAAATTAATTATTTTAATTTAACGGTTTCTCCATCAATAATTACATTAGTGTCAACAAATAAATTTTCATCTTGAATATCAAAGTCTTTATCATATCCAGTTAAAGATAAATTTGTAACTGTAGCACCAGAAGCTTTCTTAAATTGTAAAGCGATACCACCAACAGTTGAAACAGCAGTAAGATTAATTAATTTTGGATCTCCATTTTCCTTGTCAGCTTCAACAACTGTAGAAAAGTTTTCCGTATGTAAAATAAAAGAATTGATTACTGTACCATTCCACTCCTCAGTCCAATCAATAGCATCATCTTCATTATTTTCTAAGTATAAATTTGTAACGCTAACAGATCCACCATAAAACTCTACTCCATCGTCTGCACCATCAATTACAGCAATGTTACTAACTGTAGTTTCAGAGCCAACAGCGTAGAAAGAAATACCATTATATTCAGAATCTGGGTTTATTGAAGCACCAGTTCCTCTTATCACTAGATAGTTAATAGAACCTGAGTCGTCCGCAGCATTATTACCACCATATGCGAAATTTCCTACTTCTGCAACAGCCTCCCCTGTACCATCAGCACCAGCACTGGTTATAGCGTCCCCACAAATAGTTAGTCCACCCCAATCCCCAGTATTTGAATTTTCTGATGTCATAATAACTGGATTAGCAGCAGTTCCTTGGATATCAATATTACCACCTTTTTGAACGGCAATAAATACGTTTGTTCCTCCTGCATCAGCAATAATCTTAGTTCCAGCAGGAATTGTTAAAGTTGCATTATTTTCTATTGAATAAGAACCTGGCAAACCATAAACTATACTAGGATCTAAAGTAAGATCTGTAGTTAAAGAACCTTCTAAATTTACAGTAGCTTCATCAGAAGAGCTAATGTTAGCATTTCTCCACGTCCATGCGCTAATATCAACTGGAGTACCTTTCGTATAATCTAAGTTATTATCTCCTACAGTTCCTTCAGGGTCTGGGGTTGTGGAAGAATCACCTCCATCTCCTCCAGGAGTAATTACAGTTACAGAACCTGGTTGAGCTGAATCGTCTTCGCTATCACAGCTAATGGCTAATAATGAAATTAAAGCAATTGCAGGTAAAAATAATTTTTTCATTTTTTATTGTTTTCTTATTTGTTGTGAGTGCAAATTTAACTAGAGAAAGCCTTCGTTACTTTACGGCATCGTTAACTTTAAATTAGCAATTTTAAGTTATTATTTCTTTAATGTTAACTTTGTTTAATATTGAATCATTTGAAGGGATTATGCCAATTATGAATTAAAATAAGCTAAATGTTTTAATATAGAATTCTGATTTGACTATACTCACTATATTTTCTGCTGTGATCTGTTCTTTAACTATTTTATGAAACGATTGTTTAAGCTCTTTAATATTTTTAGAAGTTTTATTTTAAAAAATCGTTTTTTTAAATATTGCCAAATTTTTTTGCAAGTGTTCAATTCAGGGGGTATATGAATGTATTCTAAAAAGTTTTATGTTATCAAGCATAGTTATAATTTTAGTGTAATGAAATCCTGTATTGTCAATAAACACAATTTTTAACTCTTCACCCTTATGTAGAGAAAAAGCATTGAGATAGACTCTAAAAAAAGCGTATCAATATCTTTTATCTTCGATGCAAATAGCTTCCATCAATGGGGGAATAACTTTGTATAAGTAAGTATTTTAAATTGTTGTTGTTAATTTACTTTCAGTTTTCACTTCTTTTGCTGTTAAAGCTGTGCCTGCATGAGTCATTAAACCAAAACGACTTTCATCTTGAAAACACGGATTAAATGATTTATAATTATTATGAAGTCTTAATCTTAATTGAACCAAGGTGTTAGGGTTTTTTTGAAGACTTTTAGGGCTTGTTGTTTTTTCTTACAATAGGCTTTTCGTGGGCGTTTTTTCTTGGTTTGGAAATGACGTATCAAATAGCTTCTTATTGTTTGATATTTAATGTTTTGATTAAATTTTTTTCAACCCATTCTACAGCATGTCATTACTCCAAAAGAGGCTTTTCTCAATCTTTAACTTTCGCTTCAAGTGCTTGATCCAAGGTTTTAATAAAAAATGAACTACTCCTAAAATATTCAGCTAGTTCAACTTGACGGCTATTTTTTTGTTTTAGCAAAAGTATACTTTGAATATGTTGACGAACTTTAAAATTCTTCTCTGAAGTAAACGATGCATTTAAAAAATATTCACTCTCTAATAGGACTATTTTTGATACCAAATCCATAATACTATTGAACAAAAAATTAAGCTCATTATAAAATGAAATTGGTGTTAGGTATTCTAACAATTAAAATAACTTAGGTTTTGTAACAAAAAACCCAGTAAAACTAAGTTTTACTGGGTTAGTCAATTTTTATAAAGTATTATTAAAATCGATACGAAATACTAAAATCAAATGTTCTTCCTTTTTTATAAGAACTAACTAATTCTTCTTGTAAACTACCCTGATCAAGTATTTCTTGTGTTTCCTCAATTTTAGGATCAAGTAAGTTTCTAGCGGTTAGCTTTACCTTTAGTTTTTCTGTTAACTCTTTAGATAATGTAAAGTCTAGAGTTACAAATCCTTTTTCGACAATATTACTGTCAAAAACTACCCCTCCTTCTGTTGTACTTAAATCACTAGATGCTCCAAGTACTGCAATTTTATCTGAAGCCCAATTACCAGTTAATGTAGCGTTAAGTTCTTTTTCTTTGTTCAATGTATAAGATAATGCTCCGTTGATAATATATTCAGAAGCACCTTGTAGCTCATTCTCCTCGTTTCCATTAAACTGAAAATCAGGTGATAAGTCTTGGTTAGTCCATGTTCTAGTAAAGTTAAAACTAGTATTTAAAGTGTGATTATCATTTTTGATTACATCATATTTACCTTCTAGCTCAAGACCAAAAACATCTGCTTGTTCTCCTGTATTAGCATAAGTAAAAAAGCCTGTAGATCCTTTAGCTACAGTTAAATTAATAGGATTTTTAATTTGCTTATAAAACGTTGCTGCAGACAAAACACCACCATCCTCAGGAAAGAATTCGTATTTTAAGTCCAAATTATAATTTTCAGATCTTTCTAAATTTTCGTTACCAAATATTACTCTACCGTTTGGACTTACATAATTGAAGGGTGCTATTTCTTTAAATTCTGGTAATGTAGCTGTTATACTTGAAGCAAAACGAATTGCACTGAAATCGTTGATGCTGAATTTAAGATTTACATTAGGTAGGTATAAATCATAATTTTTTTCTTCTTCCCCTTGGCCTGCGACAGTGTCAAAATCTAAATCAATTTGCGCAGCTTCATATCTTAATCCCAAGTTTCCTGAGATAAAACCAACTTCGAAGTCCAAACCGGTATAAAAACCTAAAGAATTTAATTGTGCTTCGTAAGTTTCGGGATCCCTTTCTGCGAGTGTAAAGGTTCCATCTTCAAATAGGGAAGGTGTATTAAAAGCATCAGAAAGGTTATCTAAAGAAGAAACAATAACAGGGTTTCTTCCTCTCGTAGCAGCAACAAATTCTGACTCAAAGTCACGATTCTTTTTTCTATAATTAACTCCAGATTTTAGTTTAAAATTATCTCCAAAATTAGGAAGTTTCAATTCATGATTTAAATAAGTGTTGATCTCGTCATCTTTTATTATTTGACTCGATTTTCTTTGTCCAAAAGCAATTCTACCAGGAATTTCCACAAAAGTATTAGGTGTTAAAATACTCACCTCGTTTCTAATTCTATTAGGTTCGTCTGCATTAACTACATTGTAACCTAATCCCCAAAGAACTTTATTGTTATCCCCAAAACGATGTTTACCATGTAGTTGATTTACTATGAGCTGTGTTTGTTTTAGGTTTTGGTCTCTGTCAAAAGCTCCTAAATCTTCTTGATCAATAGTTGTTAAGCGAAAGCCTTCAAAAACATTTGGTGGACGTCTATCTCTGAATCTACCCAGACCATTCCTTCCTTGTTCGTATACAAAATCTTCTGTTTTGTTAACAAATAAAGACGTAAAGTATAAGTCATGCCCTTGTGTAAGTTGGTATTCTAACCCTAAATTACCAGTTAAATTATCAGAAATAGTAAATTGCTCTACATCTGTGTACCTAAATCCAATCGAGTTTCCTCTATACTGTGCAAAAAAACCTTCTTCGAAATTTGCAGAACGCCCGTAAGATAGACTACCCGAGAGTTTTAAGGCATTTTCTCCTAAGTAAAACTTTTTAGCTCCAGCAACACCAAGTCCGTAGCGAGCTATGTTGTCAGTGGTTGTTCCAACCCATTTTTGCTGTGTAATAGCTTCTCTAAGCGAAAAATTTGAATTGTAGAATCCTAAGGTATTATTTGCGTTATTAACACTTACTTTAAAATCTTGCCCTAAAACATTCTGATTGATTCCTCCTGTAATTCCAATTGTGAAAAAATCTTTGGAATAACGTTTTGTTTTTACATCTACACTACCTGATGCTTGATCCGCATATTTGTCAGAGGAATATGTTTTACTTATGGATACATTTTGAATAATTGATGAGTCAAATAAATCTAAATTAATATTTTTATATCCTACATCATCGGATGGAACAGGTAAACCATTTAGGGTAGTCGAGAGATAACGATCTCCAAGACCACGAATGAAAATTTCAGAGGAACTCTCACTTTTTGTGACTCCAGCAATTTTTGTAGCAGCAGCAGCAGCATCACTTACACCTTTTTTTGCTAACTCTTCGGCTCCAATAGACTCTTTAACTACAATAACTTTTTTTTGCTCCCTTAATAATGAAGCTTCACTTTCTTTTACAGCAGACGTCGCTTGTACAACTACATCATCTAGTGTTTGCCCTGCACTCAAACTTTCACTTATTGTAACTGTTTCACCTTCCTTTACTGTTACTGCTACTTGTTTAGTTTCATAACCTATGAAAGTTATAATAACTACATTTTCTCCTGCTGGTACATTACTTATAGTAAACTTTCCATCAAAATCAGTACTAGCCCCTTTAGTAGTGCCTTTTATATAAACATCGGCAAAGGGAAGGGGTTGGTTGTTATATTCTTCATCAAGAATAACCCCGGAAATTTCTCCAGTTTGTGCAAAAGCTATACAGCTCCAGATTAAAAATACAATTGAGGATAATTGTTTCATTGTTGTTAATGTTTAGATTTAATTTTTGGTTTTTCAATTCGATGGCAAAGAAACTATGATTGTGTTATATGTATGTTAATTCGAGGTTATTGTTATGTGAATATAACGTGTAAAGGTTACCCCTGTGTTAGGGGCTAATTTTGTTTTTAAATATTTAATTTTTCATAAGTATATGAAAATTAAATATTTATGAATATTGTGTTTTTTTGAGATAAGTCATTACTTAACAAATAGATAAAGTTTAGATTACTAACATTTTTATAGAGCACTTTATATTTGAAGCAGATTTAATAAGGTGTGATTACCTTAAGATTCAATTCAATTAAGGCACCTATACTATAGGTGCCTTTTTTGTTTAAACAGCTGGTTTTTATGAATTAATGAAAATAGAAACAGCTAATAACGATTTGGTAACATTAAGATAATTGGAGTTTAACCATGCCAAGGGTGTTGGGTTGTATTTTTGTAATATAAATTACCTTAATAATATGAAGAAAGTCTTTTTAATAGTATTTGTATTTTTTACAAGTTTTATTTTTGCTCAAACAGGAGTTATTGAGGGCACAGTGAAAGACGCCTCTGCTGAAAATGAACCAATGATGTTTGCTACAATTTCTATTAAGGAAACAAAGCAGTCAATTACTACAGGTTTTAGAGGAGGGTATTTTTTTAAAAATTTAAAACCAGGTAAGTATACTTTAATATATCAATTTTTGGGATATGAAAGTGTTACTAAAATAGTAGAAGTGTTTGACGAAAAACTATTAGTAAATATTTCTTTACAACCTAGTACCGATATTAATTTTGAGGCTGTTGAGTTGACTTCAAAATAATCCGAACGAATTTTAATTCTAAAAAATAAAAAAGAGGCTATCTGGAAAGATAGCCTCTTTTTTGTTAAAACTGTTTAGCTTTAGTTATGAGTCGGAACGATGTCTTTTCGTTACATTACTATTCTTTTTACCCGCTCTTTCAAACATCCAAATTAACCATTCTTTTCGGCTTTCTTGCTGGTTGGCTTCTATCGACTTTATCATTTTCCTAGCAGTAAACCCTTTTAAATCTCTAATTGAACCAAAAGGATCTTCTTTTGAAGAATGAAAAATTAATGTATGTGGCTTGGTATTATTTATACCCATATCCATAGATCCCCCGCTGCTGCGAGCGTCTCGCTCGTATCTACCAATTACTAATTTAAATCAATTTCTTAAACGGTATGATTCTTACAACTAAAATTTCGAGCTCCGTTGGTCACGAACAGGAAACATTTCCGCGGTATTCGCAGTATGATATACTTTTTCGGAAGAACAAAAAAAGCCGCTTCTGTACAGAAACGGCTTTTTCAAATAGTGATTTCGTAATATTAGATATACTGGTTCACTATATTTTCAAATAACTCTTGCTTACCGCTAATGCTTGGTAATTCGCCATTTTGATGCGCAATTTTGTGTAAATCTTCTAACGAAAGTTTACCTTCTTCATAAGCTTTTCCGTTTCCAGAATCGAAAGAAGAATAACGCTTTTCACGTAATTTATCATAGTCAGAATCTTGTATGATTTTATCCGCAACTAACAAGGCACGAGCAAAAGTATCTGCTCCGCCAATGTGTGCTAAAAAGATATCTTCTAAGTCTGTGGAGTTTCTTCTGATTTTTGCATCAAAGTTTACACCACCACCTTGTAGTCCACCAGCTTTTAAGAAAACTAACATAGCCTCTGCAGTTTCCATTACGTTGTTAGGGAATTGATCGGTATCCCATCCATTTTGGTAATCTCCACGGTTAGCATCAATACTACCTAACATACCTGCCTGTGCAGCTACGTCCATTTCGTGTTGCATAGTGTGGTTTGCTAAAGTAGCGTGGTTTACTTCTAAGTTAATTTTAAAATCGTCCTGTAAGTTGTGTTTGTTTAAGAAACCAACTACAGTAGCCGCATCAAAATCGTACTGGTGCTTTGTAGGCTCCATTGGCTTAGGCTCGATAAAGAAGTTTCCTTTAAAACCTTTACCGCGAGCGTAGTCTTTAGAGATTGTTAAAAATTGTCCCATGTGGTCCAATTCGCGTCCCATATCGGTATTTAATAAAGACATATAACCTTCACGACCACCCCAGAATACGTAGTTTTCACCACCAAGCTCAATAGTAGCATCTAAAGCTGCTTTTACTTGCGCTCCTGCACGTGCTACTACATCAAAATTAGGATTGGTAGACGCTCCGTTCATAAAACGTGGATTAGAGAAACAGTTAGAAGTTCCCCAAAGTAATTTAACACCACTTTCTTTTTGCTTTTCTTTTAAGTAAGCTACAATTTCTTTTAAGCGTGCTTCAGACTCTTCAATAGTAGCGCCTTCTTGCACTAAATCAAAATCGTGGAAACAATAGTAGTCGAATCCTATTTTAGTAATAAATTCAAAAGCAGCATCTGCCTTATCTTTTGCAGCTTGAATTGGGTCTACATTTTGATCCCACTCAAAGTTTTGCGTACCTGGTCCAAAAGGATCAGAACCTTGTCCGCAGAAAGTGTGCCAGTACGCAATTGAGAACTTGAAGTGCTCACGCATTGTTTTACCAGCTACTACTTGGTCAGGGTTATAGTACTTGAATGCCAAAGGGTTTTTAGAATCTTTCCCTTCAAATTTAATTTCGCCAATACCTTTAAAGTATTCTTTGCTTCCTATTGTTGCCATTGCAATTGATTTTAGATTTTGCTGTTTCCTTTTTAAGGGAATTACAGCGAGATTTATTTAACTTAATATTTTTCTAATTCTGTTTTCCAAGCTTTGTAAGCTTTTTGAAGCGCTTCTGCTTTCTCGGATACGGGAGTAAATTTCTTTACAAAATCATTCTCCATTACTGATTTACTTACAGCGCTAATATCTCCGTTTTTAACACCTGCAGCTCGGGCGGCCCCTACGGCCCCTGTGGTGTTGTATATTTCAATTTCTTGATTAATTAAGGTTGAAATGGTTTCAGAAAAGATTTCTGATCGAAACAAATTATCGTTACCAGCGCGAAGCACTTTGATGTTTAAGCCGTCATTATTCATAAACTCCATTCCATATACAAACGAAAATGCAATGCCTTCCAATGCAGCTCTGCATAAGTGGCCTTTATGGTGACGATTTAAATTGACGTTTAAAAATTGCGCACCAACTGTTTTGTTTTTAAGCATACGTTCTGCACCATTTCCAAAGGGTAAAATTACTACACCATCACTTCCTACAGGCACTTTTTCTGCAAGGTCATTCATTTCATTATAATCCGAAACGCCTGTGTTTTCTTTTAACCAACGGTATAAAATACCAGCACCGTTAACGCATAGTAATTTTCCTATTCGAGGGTTTTTAGTATCGTAATTTACGTGTGCAAAGTTATTTACGCGTTCGTATTCTTTACTACTTAAACTATCCGTTACCGCATAAACAACCCCCGAAGTACCGCCAGTAGCAGCAACCTCTCCGGGTTCAAATACATTTAAAGCCAAAGCGTTGTTGGGTTGGTCACCGGCGCGGTACCTGATTTCAGTACCTACGGCTAAACCAGAAATTGAGGCCCCGTTTTCGTTTACGGTACTTTGTAGTCCAAAAGCAGGTACAATATCGGGTACGCTTTCGGTTTTAATTCCGTAATTATTTAATAATTCGGTAGAAACTTCGTTTTTGTTGAAATCCCAAAAAATCCCTTCCGATAAACCAGTTACAGTCGAGTTGATAACGCCTGATAATCTGTATGCAATGTAATCGCCCGGTAACATAAACTTGTGTACTTTATTAAAAAGTTCAGGCTCGTTTTCCTTTACCCACTTTAGTTTTGAAGCCGTAAAGTTGGCAGGAGAATTTAGTAAAGAGCTTGCGCAATAATTTTCTCCTAAATCTTCAAAAGCTTGTTGTCCTATACCTACAGCTCTACTATCGCACCAAATGATAGAGTCGCGTAATAATTTGCCATCGGCATCTACTAGCACTAAACCATGCATTTGGTAAGCAATACCCACTGCCGAAATATCTGAGGCAGCAATATTGTTTTCAGCAATTAAACGCTTTGTAGCGGTGCAAATGTGCTCAAGCCAAGTGTCGGGATTTTGCTCTGCCCAACCATTTTCTTTGGCCTCTATGTGCATTTCGTTTGCAGGTTCTTGCAATACTTGAATTGCCTTTCCTGAGGCAGACTCTACAAGAGCTGCTTTAATCGATGAACTTCCTATGTCGTAACCTATATAATACATATTAGATGGATTGTCTTTTTATAAATGTTGTTGGAATAATTTGTTGAATATTTTCTTCGCCTAATACAAATTCAGCAGCACGTTTTCCCATAAGTTCAAAGTCTGTAGAAATAACAGATATGCCGTTTTGTATAAATTTTTTCATAGGAGTTTCATTGTACGAAATAAGTCCTAATTCTTCTCCTATTACTATATTTTTGGCGTTACACTCAGAAAGAATATAGCCTAAACTACGTTCACTAACACAAATATAAAGTGCATTTTTTTGTAGTTCAAAGTTATTTTTACCTGTTATAGTAGTGCTTTTAAAATCATTTTTATTGCAAAACGAATTGAAGTAATTTATGATTGTTTCAGGGTGATTGGTGTAATTTGGATATACTAAATTTAGTGTATTGTATTTTTTTAGATGGGGTAAAGCTTCTGTTAAACTATTTTCAAAGGCTTTTCCAAAATCTTGAGATATTACATTATTGGTATTTGTATCGAAAGTATTCCAGTCAATAATCAATAAATTGTCGTTTGGGATTTTAGATAAAGATAATTTTACTTTATCGTTGTTAAAAGGCATAATTACATAGTTCGAGTACTGACCGACGCTATCTTCAACTAATTTTTGAAAAATAGCAGCATTGTAATTATGAAATTGTACATCTACAATATAGTTGTCGGGTAAACTACTTGTAAAAGTATGATACATTACTTCTTTGTAAGCTTTAAAAGTATCTAACAGCAAAAAAACGCGGCGTATTTCTTTGGCAACATAATACCCTTTATTAGGTACCGAATCGATTACCCCTTGTGACTTTAATAGTTGATAACTTTTAAAAACAGTGTCTCTAGAGAGTGAAGCCTCTTCACAAAGTTGATTTACGGAAGGTAAAACATCACCGTAGCTCAATAAATTCTGAGAAATAGCAGTATTAATATTCTGTACCAATTGACGGTATTTAGGAATATTGCTATCGTGGTTTATATAGAATAAATTTTTAGACAAACTGTTCTGTGCTGTTATGCCTTCAAATATATAACGTTTTTTTTTAATAAAATGTTAAAGTTTAATGATTACTCTGTTTGTATTTTGATTAATTAATGGAATGTGAAATTATTTTTAACTCAATCCTTAAAAAGGAAATTCTTTTATTAGAAACGATTTATACTTAGGAGAAAGCAATAGCATATATTTTTATTTATGGTATTCATAAAAACTATAAATAAAAATAATATTGACTATTGTAATATCTTTACATAAACCAATAATTATTTAGATATGAAAAATTCAAAAATTACTACTGCACTTGTTTTTATAATCATGTCATTCAGTTATGGTTATTCAAATAACAATGATTTTTACAATAATGAATTCATTTTGTGTAACAATTGTTTAAAGGAAATTAAACAAGAATGTAGCAAAGGCATAACTGATTCAGAAGTTTTAGAATTCTCATCGCTGTATAAATACAATGCTACTGATTTTACGACATGTGATTTAGACTTGATTGATTCAAAGTACAATTTAGAAGATAAAATTAATAATAAAATAGACGAGATCAGGTATCATGAAAATCATTTACACCCGTTGTGCATTTTAAACAATGCTAATTTTGATATTATTAATTTTTCTATCAAAGATAAATTTGTTGATATATTGAATCATGGTCATTGCTGTAATTTTGGATAATACTCTAGTTTTAAACCCATCAAAAGTCTTTGCATAGTTTCTTCGAATCATAAATTGATCACATAATTGTGAAAACAATGTTTCTATGCGCTTTCTTGATTTCCTAAAGACATAGGGTTGTTTTTTGTAATTACTTTGATTTATCCGCATTGGGACGTCAAGCTTTATATTTGCTTTTTCAAATAAATCAAGTTGATATTGAGCAGAAAGATATCCTCTATCTCCAATTAGTGTACAGTCTTTAATTTGGTGTTGAATATCTTTTAGATAATTGATGTCATGAACCGATGCAGGACTAATATCAAAGCTTTTGAATACTTCTTTTACAGAACAAACGGCATGTAGTTTATAGCCGTAATACCTAGAGTTTTGAGAAGCGCAATAGCCTTTATTGGGAGAAGAAATAGTGCTTTCTTTACAAATTTTAGAGCGATTACTTCTAGCTTCTTTACATATTTCTAAGGGCATACTGTCAACAATGAAACAATCTTCAAATTCATTAAAAGTATTTGAAAGTTTAACTCTAATATTTTCTATATAAGGAAACAAACCTCTTTTTCTTCGGTTATAAACGCTGCGCTCTATTTTGCTAGATAATTCTGGAGGTAGTTTCCTAAACAAGTCACATTCACTATCAAAACCTAAGTATTCTAATAGCTACTAAGGCTAAGTCTGAAAGTCTGGGCTTACGTCTTTGATAAAGGAGCAAGTCTTCGTTTGAAATAAGCTTTAGAACCTCGTATATTTTGTCGAAATTTGATAAAAGTTGTACATGTTAGATCGTTGTGTGGTAACTACAATTTACTGCTATATAGCAGAATGCTCAACTTTTTTATTCTTTAAATCATAATGCACTACGGGTTCATTTACATAAAATTGTATACGATATCAAAAAGAAACATAAGTATATGATTACAAACAATACTAATGCATCGTTTAATTATGTAGTAGTTTTTGATTCAAGCTCTACTCACCATCAAGAAATAATTGATTACGGGATAAAATTGAAATTATAATACCAGTGACTTTTTGTGTTGAAGATAACGAGTTGACATGGTCTCGAAAAGAGTTTTATTAATAATTTAAAAAACACTGTTATGAAAAATATACTATTAGCATCTATAATTTTATTGTTTATGAATAGTAATGCTCAAGATAGAGAGGGAAGTATCAACTTTTTTGATCCTTCAAGTAAAGTTGTTTTTACAAACTCAATTTTATTAAAGGATATAGGTGAAATAAAAACAACCTTAGATATTTATTCATTAGGATATCAATATAGGTTTCCTAAAATTGAACATCAAATTTATCCTAACCCTGTTAATATTGGTGATTATGTAACTATTAGTCCAGTAAAATTAGGAGAGGTAATTTCAATTTTTGAACCTACAGGTACTTTTGTTAAAAGTCAAACTATTGATATAGACAAACGCATAAACACATTGGATTTGAAAAAAGGAGAATATATAGTCAATACACAAACAGCTGTTTTAAAGTTAATAGTTGAATAGTTTCTTCAAAAACATTGAAATTTATGATAAATGGAGATATTCATAATTAATTAAGTAATACTCTAAAATAATTTCACTAATTTGTTTTCAATTAAGGCACAGTATTTGAAATGTAAAACTAAATCTAAATTTAACCTATATTATGAAAAAAGTAATTTTAGCCGCACTATTATTATTGAGCTCAACATCTATTTTTGCTCAGTTAGACACCAAGCAACTAGCTAAAGAGTTTGATGATATGTTTATTTTGGCAGAAAGAGTAGCTGAACAAACAGATAAAGTTGTTGCTGATGAAGAAAAAGGAATCGGATTTAAAAAATCTAGTGGAATTATCTTGTTAGAAAAAACCGTAGACAAAAGGTCTAATGCAAATACTCAGTATTTGTTTAAATTGGTAAAGTCAAATGGAAAAAAAATTCCATTAGATAAAGTACCTGCTGAAAAGGTGATCAAAAAATTTAACTCAACATTAATGGACTTAGAGGCTAAGCTAAAAGAGCAGCATGCTGAGGAAGTTGAAGATTTATTAAATTCATTGTTGAACGGATTGTAAAAATCCAAACTAAAATTTTAACCAAAAGAGGCTGTTTTAAAAGACAGCCTCTTTTGGTTAAAATTTTAACTTTAGCGATGAGTCGAAACGATGCCTTTTAAGGCACATTCAGCGAATAGCTTAGTTTTATATAATAGTTGAATAAAAAATCCAAGATTATCGATTTTCGAGTCTTGGATTTTCTATTTAGGGCTTATTGATATGGACACTACCCTAAAAAGTGTGTAAAGATTAGGTTTTATCTCAATATAGAGTTGAAATCACTTATCATTGATTTAATGTAGTGGCTTACTTATTCTACAAACTTGTACCCAACACCTTTTATTGTTTTAAAGCTTTCGTCCCCAATTTTTTCTCTTAGTTTACGTATATGTACATCTATAGTCCGCCCACCTACAACAACTTCTTCACCCCAAACTTTGTGTAGAATATCTTCTCTTTTAAAAACTTTACCCGGCCTAGAGGCCAATAAAGCCAAAAGCTCAAACTCTTTTCTAGGTAAAACCAACTCTTTTTTATTAGAAATTACCTTATACTCATCCCTATTAATTATTAATTTGCCAACTTTAATAGTATTGTTAGCTTCTGTAGCAGAGGTTTCGTTGTTGAATCGACGTAACAGAGCTTGTACTTTACTAATCAAAACCTTCGGCCTTATAGGTTTGGTTATGTAATCATCTGCTCCTGCATTAAAACCAGCTACTTGCGAATAATCTTCGCCTCGGGCAGATAAAAACGTTATTATAGTATTGTCCAAATCTTTTATTTGACGAAGTTTTTCGCAAGCTTCCATACCATCCATTTCGGGCATCATAACATCTAATATTACCAAATGGGGTAAATGTTTTTTTGCTTTTTTCAAAGCTTCAATTCCATTTTCCGCAGTAATCACATTATAACCTTCATCTTTTAAGTTATAACTAATAATCTCCAAAATATCTGGCTCATCATCCACTAATAGTATAGTAATCTCTTTTTTATTCATCAAATTTATTATTGTCAAAACATATTTTAATAAATATAATATTAATATACTTTAAATGATAATCGGAATAATATAGCGGCAATTTGAATGCTTTTTAATTTAAATTCATTGTAAACATTAATGATGAATCATCTAAAATCACGATAAATTAACATTAAATTTACATTTTAACTATCTGTATTTTAGTTATTTACATTTTTAATGTAAATTTAATGTTATGTTATTGTAAATTTTACTTATCTTTATATCATAGTTAATTTAAATTTTTGATCGTATGAAAAAGTCACTTATAATATTTGCAACATTAATTACTGGATTATTAACTGCCCAAAACGTTAAGCCTATTTACGAAAAGGCAGACAACAATACTATAAAAGGAACATTTTACCACGAAAATGGTAAAGTTCAACAACAAGGTTTTTACAAGGATGGTAAGTTACATGGTGAATGGATCTCTTATAATGCCGAGGGTGAAAAAATAGCAAAAGGAACTTATGATAAAGGAATTAAAGTTGGCACTTGGTTTTTCTATGACGGAAGTAACCTTTCCGAAATTAGTTACAATGATAATAAAATTGCCTCTGTAAAAACTTGGAAAGAAAACAGCAATGTAGTTGCTAATTTCAGAAAATAATAATTACATACTTTAAAAGAGGCGATTATCACTTGTGATAATCGCCTCTTTTATTTAAAAATATTTCTTCTATAAAAATATCAGTTTAAAAACATTAGTAACTAACTAATTGTTTTTTCATTATAAAGCTGAAGTAAGTTCATAGTAGCCGTAATTAGCTTTTTAGTTTCTTTTAATAATCCAAAATAAAGCGCTGTGTTTTTAGGGCTACTATCCTCTGTTCTGGTCCTTTCTATTTGTTTGTTTATTTTTTCATTTACACTGTTAAATAAACTTTGTTGCTCATTTAAAATACTGTTAACGCCGCTAAAGTCAACATTACTATAAGCTTTGGCTATTCTAAAATATAAATCGGTTAATTGTTCCTCTATATTTTTTAAATCCTTTATTTCGTTGAATTTAAGTTTTTTATGATTATTGTTCACATGTTTATGGCTTGATTTAGCCATGTATTCTAAAGATTGAGTCATGTCCTGTAAATAACCTAAAATAGAGATATAAAAATTACTAGCTCCGACACTAGTAGAATCATCTAGATTTTTAATAAAATAAAATATATTTTCTCTCAAATCATCTACTTCTGCCTCAAGTTTGGCTATTCCTTTTCTACCTTTTTTGAGTGCGGCTAAATCATATTTAGCTAATCCTTCAGTATTACATTTGTATATTTTACTTCCTCTATTAACAAATGATTTAATATTATTAGCACTTTCTTGAATTACCCCTTGTATAGAGCTACTTTCTGAAGCCTTAAGGATGTCTTCTTCTTTTTCAGCTTTGACCTTTTTACGATAACTTAGTGTATTACGAATAAGTAATACTACTGCACTAATTAACAATATTGCAATCATTACTGGTCCTCCAAATTTCATTAATAAGGCCACTAATCCTGATGCCAAAAATGCACTAAATGCAGTAAAGAACCAGCCTCCTATTACATTTAAAACACCTGCAACTCTATAAACAGCACTTTCTGTTCCCCATGCTCTATCTGCTAACGAAGTACCCATAGCTACCATAAAAGTTACATAGGTAGTTGATAACGGTAGTTTCATTGATGTTGCTACAGATATTAAAATACCTGCAACTACTAAATTCGTAGCAGCACGAACCATATCAAAGGCAGGAACTTCAGACAATTGCTTTTTAGGGAATTCCGCCATCTCCTTTTTCTGATACCTACTCTCTATAAATTTCTTTGTAGATTCTGGTAACAAGGCATTTATATTATCATTTGCTAAAACGGTAAGTCTTACTATTCCTCTTGACAAAAAATTAGGATTAAATCGCTCTTGAGCAGAACCTTCTCTAGATAAATTTATTTCAGTTTCAGCTACATATCGTGCTTTTTTTGAAAACCATAAAGTCAATACCATTATAGCACCCGAAATAAACAATAACAAAGTTGGAGTTTCGGATTTTGAAGATAGTGATAACATTGAAAATTCTGACGCTGGGATACCCGATTTTGACCATTCACTATACGATTCCCAACCAGCAATAGGCACTCCAATAAAATTCACCAAATCGTTGCCCGAAAAAGCTAAGGCCAAGCCAAAGGTTCCTAATACAATAACTAGTTTGTATATATTTAAATTAAAAAACTGTATTAACATATAGGATAATAAGGACCAAATCACAAAACCTATACTTACAATTGCCAAGACGTTAGTTTCTAAAAGCCCTCGTAATGTAATACCTATAGTTCCAGCAACAGGGTCTATTTTATATAAGTCTTTTTTAGCTATTGCCAGTTCTTTTATAGAAGCATAACCACTTCCAAAATACTCATTGGACCATGCTAACATATTGTCTACACCTCCGTTGTACAATACATCAATAACTTCTTTAGCATAGTTAGTTCCTTTAATTCCTTTCATAAAGATAAAGTACAGTAATGCCGTAATTGCAATACCTCCAAACAAAGCCCCTACCCATTTAGCTTTTTTATCAAAATTAAAGGATAGTAATAATCGAGTTATAAATTGAACAAATGCACCTATTGAAAATGCTATTACCACCGAAAGCAATATTCCGGATATTATTTTAGTTGCTGTTTTAGTATTGATATAATTAGTGATGTCTGAGAAAGAAAGACTACTGTCTGCACTAATTTTTATAAATGCTACACTAACTGCAGCCCCGAGTAAGTTAAACACAATGGACACCGTGGTAGATGTTGGAAGACCAATGGTGTTAAAAAAATCAAGCAATAATATATCTGTAATCATTACTGCCATAAAAATGATCATTATTTCATCAAAAAAGAATTCCCCGGGGTTAAAAATACCTTTCCTAGCAACTTCCATTAACCCACTGGAAAAAATAGCTCCTGCCGCAATACCAACGCTAGCAACTATCATAATTGTTTTAAATGATACTGCTTTTGATCCTATTGCAGAATTTAAAAAATTAACTGCATCATTACTTACTCCAACTACCAAATCTGCAATTGCTAATAATCCTAAAGCAACAACCATTAATAAATATATATCCATTTTATAGGTATTCGTTATTTTGCAAATATATTATTTTAAAGTACTCCTCTAAAGTTAATTTTCAGTTATCAATTGGCTTACTTAAGGTCTTTTACAATTTTCAGATTTTAACAGGTATTTAATGCAATTTAGACTGTAAAAACTCTACTTAAATATTACTTTTGCATCTTAAATCATATTTATGATTAAAGAATTTTTATTTAGTTTTTTTTTAAGTCTATCTCCTTTTGGCGAAGCAAAGGTTGGAATTCCCTATGGTTTGCTTAATGGCCTCAATATATACGCTGTTTTTGTGGTTTGTTTTATTGCAAACGTACTTGTGTTTCCTATAATGATGTTTTTTCTCGAAAAAATGAATCGTTCTTTTTTACGCTGGCCTTGGTATAAAAAATCAGCTGTATTTGTAGCTAGAAGGGCAAAAAACGGTTCGGGTAACAAAATACAGAAATATGGTTTTTGGGGTCTTATGGTGTTTGTCATGATTCCGTTACCAGGTACAGGAGTTTATGCTGGTAGCATTGCAACTTACTTATTTAAGATAGAAAAATCTAAAGCCTTTACAGCTAATGTTATCGGAATTTTCTTTTCATCTTTAATCGTTTGGGGCACAACTTGCTTATCAATGAATAGTTTTGGTTAGATTATCTAAATCCTAAGAAAAAATGCTGTCTGAAAAGCAGTTTAGGCAGTTTTTTTTTTCATTCATTTTTGGATTGTGGATTTCTTTTTTAGTGGGAGAGGTGAAGAAAAAGTATTGGACAAAAGAGTTCTGTCTAAGCCTACTTTACTTTTTTAAGGTTGCGAGCCTGTCATTAATCCAATTTTGTTTCTACTTCCTTGATTTTTCTTAAGATAAAGAGTTGAAGTTCATATTTTGTTTATTTTTTTCTAAAATAGCTTCCGCATCCCAGCATCTTTGCTCACAATGAGCAATGCCTTTTTCACTTAAGAACTTCTGTTCGACTTGGATTTTTAAGCGTATTAAATTTTGGTTTCGTCCCACAATTTTGTTTTCTTTAGTTTTGTAGCATCTTGATCTTAAAGACGGGACGGTATAAATCTCAATGTAATTCAAACAACGTATAACTCAATACATCGACTAGTGTAATACAAAATGATTACATTCAGTGCTCAATTATTTAACATTCCTATGAACGGAAATAAATTTTTGAAAAATAAATATAAAAAAGTGTAGCTTAATTTTCCTTATTCTCGCTTAAACTATTCCATCCTTGTGCGGTTATTTTAGCCTTGGTGTTACCTCTCGTAATTAAGTGAACACCTTCTTTCTCAGGTACGATATGCCCAATAATACTCAAACTTGGGTTTGCTTTTATTTTAGGAAAGTCTTCCTGCTTTACCGTAAACAGCAATTCATAATCTTCTCCACCATTTAAAGCAATAGTAGTACTGTCCATATTGAATTCCTCACAAGTTGAAATAACAGTAGGGTCTAAAGGGATTTTATCTTCGTAAATTGTTGCTCCTACATTTGATGCTTTACATATATGTAATAACTCCGACGAAAGCCCGTCACTTACATCAATCATGCTTGTAGGTTTTACAGCTAACTCTTTTAGCAATAAAGGAATATCCTTACGAGCTTCTGGCTTTAGTTGGCGTTCTACTATATAGCTATATGGTGATAAATCAGGTTGAGATTGTGGATTTACTTCAAAAACCTTTTTTTCTCTTTCTAGAACCTGTAGCCCTAAGTAAGCAGCTCCAATATCCCCCGATAAAACAATTAAATCATTGTCTTTAGCTCCGTCTCTATAAACTATATCTTCCTTTTTAGCATGACCTAGAGCTGTAATACTAATTAAAAGCCCTTTGTTAGAAGAAGTGGTGTCACCACCAACAACATCTATATTATAGATTTTTGCAGCCATTTCAATACCCGCATATAAATCTTCTAAAGCCTCAAGAGGGAATCGATTACTAACTGCAATAGAAACTGTAATTTGTTTAGGTACAGCATTCATTGCATATACATCCGATAAATTTACCATTACAGATTTATATCCTAAATGCTTTAAAGGCATATATGCTAAATCAAAATGAACACCCTCAACTAGTAAATCTGTAGTAATTACACATTCATCTTCAAAACTTACTACTGCTGCATCATCACCAATACTTTTTAAAGTACTTGTATGTTTTACATCAAAGTTTTTGGTTAAGTGATCTATTAAACCAAATTCTCCTAAATCGTTAAGGTTGGTACGTGCCGGATTTTTATCTTCTATCATAATGCAAAAATACAGTTTTAAGCTGTTTTACATTATAAAATTTAATCCAAACATCGTTTTGTTTTAGGTAATGAAAATCCTATTAAATTTTTAACAAAATAAAAGAATGGAATAGACAATGGTATCACAAGCAATACCCATCCAACAATTGCATAAATTAATTGACTAAAGAAGAAAGAAATTATTGACATCCAGTCCATGCTAAAGACTTGCTTAACCATTTCTAGAGTTAATGTATTACCCGAGTTATTTAAAACATAACTCCCAAAATCAGTTAAAGGGACAAAAACTAAAAATCGTAATGGTTCTAAGCTATAAGTAATTAAAATTAATAAGGGTATATTTAATTTTTTACGCACTCCAATTGCTGTTACAACAATAGTAGTGAGTCCAAAAACAGGAAAAGTAGTTGATAATAAAGCTATCGTTAAACTAGTCGCAAGCTCACAAGAGGTTAATCCCTTATGTAATGCATTTGAAAAATGCCCCTTTATTATGCCTACTAATTTCATACTATTGCTTTACTAAAAGCTTGGTCGAAATAGTAATGCCAAAATTTCATTATAAAGTTTTACTAATACTATTTTCTACCAAAATCAGCGGGAATTTCACCCCATGCTTTGGTTTCCCATTTTATTATTTTAGTTTGATAAGTATTGGATTTCAACCAATTCTCGGCTCTTACAACCAAGTCCATAACATCTTTATTTTTTGAATTGGGGTTAAGTTTGGTTTTGCATTTTTTTTGACGTACCCAGCTCATTGCTATTTTAGAATCGGTATACAAAAATCGATCGCTATTGTTTTTTTTTAAATAAGCTAAACCATGTACCAAAGCTAAAAACTCGCCTATATTATTAGTGCCCTGTGCAAAAGGACCTTGATGAAATAACTGCTTTTTAGTTTGCGTGATTACTCCCCTATATTCCATTTTACCGGGGTTTCCGCTACTCGCAGCATCAACGGCTATGGAATACAAGTTTGGTTCTCCTATTTTATTTAATTCGGCTTGTGATAATTTTGGTTTGCTAGTGTTTTTACCAATGTAATCAGCATAATTTCCATCAAAAGCTTTAACTGCGGCCGATTTATTTTCGAAAGATTTATACTGTGCTTGGGGATAATTTAAAATAGCCGCTTTACAGGTTTTCCAATTTTCAAAAATTCCTACTTCATGCCCTTTCCATACGACATAAAATTTTTGTTTTTTTTTCATTCAATAAACCGTTAAAATAGAGCCTTAAATTATGAAAATAACAATTTTTCAATAACTTCAGGAAAATGCTTTTGTTCTAATTTGTGAATTTTAGATGCAACATCCTCAGGAGTATCGGTTTCTGATAAAGCTGTTTTTTGTTGAAAAATAATTCCTCCCTCATCATAATGCTCATTAACATAATGAATCGTTATTCCAGAAAAAGGCTCTTTGTTTTTTACAACAGCCTTGTGTACATTCATACCATACATGCCTTTCCCTCCGTAATTAGGTAATAAAGCAGGATGTACATTTATTATTTTATTAGGATACTCCGCTATTATATTTTCAGGAAATTTCCATAAAAAACCTGCCAAAACTATTATATCAGGATTAGCATCATTGATAATATGCAGTACATCATTATTTTTGTATAAAGATTCTCTGTCAAAATGCAACGCTTTTACATTGTTGTTAATCGCTCTCTCTAATACTTTAGCACCTGCCTTATTTGAAAACACATGGGTTACTTCAGCCTTTTTATTTTTTTTAAAATATTTAATTATATTTTCGGCATTGGAACCATTACCCGATGCAAAAATTAATATTCTTTTCATATTTTTTGATTTAAGACAACATAACTTTTTAGCTACAATTCCTACAACTAAAGTATGTTTATTTTTGTATTTTCACTACATATTAAATTCTAATCTATAGAACGATTGTTAAAAAAACCGCTTGAATCCTAGTAAAATTAAGGATAAGCAGTATTTTTTTAAAATTAAAATTCACATTTTTTTTGGTTTAGGCGGTATTAATCGAAAGTTTGTTATTTTTGCGATCTAAACTAAAATTTAAAATTATAAATTATGTCGGACATTGCATCAAGAGTAAAAGCAATTATCGTTGACAAATTAGGTGTTGACGAAAACGAAGTTGTAACAGACGCAAGCTTCACGAACGACCTTGGAGCTGATTCATTAGACACTGTTGAACTTATCATGGAATTCGAAAAAGAATTTGATATTCAAATACCAGACGACCAAGCAGAGAATATCGCAACTGTGGGTCAGGCAGTATCTTATATAGAAAACGCAAAATAATAACCCTTTACGAGTAACTGTATGGAGTTGAAGCGAGTAGTAGTAACAGGCCTAGGTGCATTAACACCAATAGGAAACAATATTGAGCAATATTGGGAAGGTTTAGTAAATGGTAAGAGCGGTGCAGCACCGATTACTCATTTTAATGCTGAAAAATTTAAAACTCAATTTGCCTGTGAGGTTAAAGACTTTGACATCACACAGTACATGAATCGTAAAGAAGCAAGAAAACTCGATAAGTTTTCTCAGTATGCTATAGTAGCGGCAGATGAAGCTATTATAGATTCTAAGCTAGACCTAGAAAACATCGACAAAACACGTGTTGGCGTAATTTGGGGTGCTGGTATAGGAGGTATTGAGACATTTCATAACGAGGTAAGAGATTTTACAAAAGGGGATGGAACGCCACGTTTCAACCCCTTTTTTATCCCTAAAATGATTGCCGACATTGCGCCTGGTCACATTTCCATAAAACATGGGTTTATGGGACCTAACTATACTACTGTGTCTGCATGTGCATCTTCTGCAAATGCAATAATAGATGCCTTAAATTATATTCGCTTAGGTCATTGTGATGTTATTGTTACTGGTGGTAGTGAGGCAGCCGTAATACAATCAGGTGTTGGCGGATTTAATGCATTGCATGCTCTTTCTACAAACAACGAAAATGCAGCTTCGGCTTCAAAGCCTTTTGACGCTAATCGTGACGGTTTTGTATTAGGTGAAGGTGCAGGAGCTTTAATTTTAGAAGACTATGATTATGCTAAAGCTCGTGGCGCTAAAATTTATGCTGAAGTTATTGGTGGCGGACTTTCTTCCGACGCCTACCATATGACAGCTCCACATCCAGAGGGAATAGGAGTTGTTGCAGTAATGAATAATTGTTTAAAAAATGCTGGCATAAAGCCAGAAGACGTTGATGCTATAAATACGCACGGTACCTCTACACCATTAGGTGATGTTGCCGAGTTAAAAGCTATTGGAAAAGTTTTTGGTGACCACGCCAAAAATATTAATATCAACTCTACAAAATCTATGACAGGTCATTTGCTAGGAGCTGCTGGTGCTATTGAAGCGATCGCTTCAGTGCTATCTATAGAGCATGGAATTATCCCTCCTACAATTAACCATACTACACCAGATGAAAACATTGATCCGGAACTAAATTTAACATTGAATAAAGCTCAAAAACGTGATGTTAAAATTGCTATGAGTAACACTTTTGGATTTGGAGGACACAATGCTTGTGTATTGCTTAAAAAGTTAAACGAATAAACGCTTATTATGGGCTTTATTCAAAATATTTTCAATTCTCGATCTAATTCTAAGGTCGGGAATTTTTCTTTTTTCTTGCAGGATGTCATTGGTTTTAAACCAAAGCATCTAAAATTTTATGAAGTTGCTTTTACACATCGATCTTTAGGAAAAAAAGATGCTAAAGGAAATGCCAAAAACTACGAACGTTTAGAGTTTTTAGGAGACTCAATGCTTAGTAGCATTATTGCTGCTTACTTATTTAAAGAGGTACCCTCTGGTAATGAAGGTTATTTAACTAAAATGCGTTCTAAGGTAGTTAGCCGAAAGCACTTAAATGAACTTGGAAAAGATCTTAACCTAATAAGCCAATTAAAAACTCAAATACCTATCAATCAGTTTGGGGCAAACATACACGGTAATTTATTTGAAGCTTTATTAGGCGCCATTTACTTAGATCGTGGCTATGACTATTGTGAAAAATTTGTTTTTTCAGCCGTAATCGATCCTTATGTAGATATAGAAAACTTAGAAGGACAGGTAATTAGCTACAAGAGCTTACTAATTGAATGGTTTCAAAAAAAGAAGCATAAATTCAATTACGAAATTTATGATGATACAGGAAATGAAGAATTACGTCATTTCGCAGTAAAGCTTTGGGTAAATGGTAAAGTAATAGCTAAAGCACGTGCTACATCTAAGAAAAAAGCTGAAGAGAAAGTCTCAAAACGTGCTTATTTTGCATTTCAGAAAAAAATAGAGGAATAACTAAACGAAAACGTTTTAATCAAAATATCGGAAACAATAAAATTTATTTTAAAACGATTTTCTTTGTACTTTCGTTGTGTTTATTTTAACACTGTCCTAAATGGTAGCAAATAAAATAATTCTTTCTGATTTTGATATCGAAATATTTTATTTATGTGCTATACACGCTAATATTCCATCATATAAAATGGCTTTTTTATTAAACAAACATTTGGGATTACAGTTAAAACGAGCAACAAAAGATGTTACTGTTACCAATAAACATCAGCAACAAGAAATATACCCCAAATATGTATTTGATGATGAAGCACATTACATCACTTATACATTAGTAAAAAACAAATGTGTGTTAAATGATATTGATGTTTCTGAGCGAATCAATTTATTCACTTCAGATCAATCTATTCAAGAAACAAAAAAATTGATCTCAGAATATAAAAGAGCAGATTATTTTTTAAAAATTGAATCAGAAAACGATACTTATGCAATGAAAATGCTAGTATCGGAAATTTTAGAAATAAAGCAAGTAATCACCTCTTACGAAGTGGATTACAATAAGATAAAGAAAAAAACTAATCTAATATTTGAATAATGTCAGTAAAAAACGGACGTAAAAAGACAAAGATTGTAGCTACACTTGGACCTGCAACAGATTCTAGAGAAATCATTAATGACCTTATGGTTGCTGGTGTAAATGTATTCAGAATCAATTTTTCACATGCTGATTATGATGATGTGAAACGCCGTGTAAAAATTATTAGAGAGCAAAATGAGGCCAATGGTTTTAATGCTGCTATTTTAGGTGATTTACAGGGTCCTAAATTACGCGTAGGTGTAATGGAAGAAGGTACTGTTGTAAATGCTGGTGATACAGTAACATTTAAAACAGGAGAACCTTTTGTTGGTAATGCTACTAAAGCTTACATGAACTACTCACAATTTCCTAAAGATGTAAAAGCAGGAGAGAGAGTACTTGTTGATGATGGTAAAGTTCATTTTGAAGTAATTTCCACTAATGGAAAAGACGAGGTAATAGCTAAGGTTACTCAAGGAGGTCCTTTTAAATCTAAAAAAGGGGTTAACCTTCCTAATACAGATATATCTCTTCCAGCATTGACTGAAAAGGATATTAAAGATGCTGAATTTGCTTGTGAAATAGGAGTAGATTGGATTGCTTTATCTTTTGTACGTCACGCAAAAGATGTAGAAGATCTTCAAAAATTAATTGCTAAACATAGCAAATATGATATTCCTATTATTTCTAAAATAGAAAAACCTGAAGGAGTTGAAAATATTGATGAAATTTTAGCTGTATCTGGTGGTTTAATGGTAGCTCGTGGTGATTTAGGAGTTGAAATTCCTGCGCATGAAGTACCATTAGTACAAAAAGAATTAGTTTACAAAGCTAAATTAGCACGTAAGCCTGTTATTATTGCTACTCAGATGATGGAAACTATGATTGATAGTTTAACACCAACTCGTGCTGAAGTAAATGATGTAGCAAACTCAATTATGGACGGTGCAGATGCAGTAATGCTATCTGGAGAAACTTCTGTAGGTCAATATCCTGTTGAAGTAATTCAAACCATGAGAAACATTATTAGAAGTGTTGAAGATTCTGCTTTAATATCAGTTCCATCTACACCTCCAAACAATTCTGATGAGCGTTTTATTACACATTCAGTATGTTTTCATGCCGCACACGCAGCTAACGATATTGATGCAGGAGCAATCTCTACATTAACTAATTCAGGTTACACTGCTTACCAAATTTCTGCTTGGAGACCTAAAGCTCATATTTTAGTATACTCTAATAACCGTAGAATTTTATCTCAACTTAATTTACTTTGGGGAGTTAAAGCATTTTACTACGACAATCCTGCCGCTACTACCGATATAACTATTGAAGAGGTTAACAAATTAGCTATTGAAAGAGGCTATGTTGAAGCTGGTGATCGTATGATTAATCTTGTTTCTACACCACTTCATGAAAAAGGTGATGTGAATACAATGAGGGTTACTCAACTGTAGTAATTACAACTCACATAAAAACAAAGCCCTAATTGCTAATACAATTAGGGCTTTGTTCTTTAAGGATATAAAAGAAATTTATGGGGGTGAATTATTCTATTTGTAAATTAAAATTTTGTACGTAAATTCTGTGAAGTATAAATTAATACTAAGAATATTTTAAATGAAGTAAATTTTTGTTTATCAACGATTAAGCTTTATTATTTTCTGGATAAACACTAATTAATCTACTACAATTTCTAACTCACGCATGCTATAATTTGCTGTAGAATCTGGATACTTAAAAAACATATCTTTTAATTCGGGCAACATATTTTTAAATTCTTCTTTTGGTGTCGTTTTATTATAGGTAGCTATATATCCTAGATAAGGCACTTTTAACTCTCCTATACGTAATCGTACAAAATTAGCAAAAGACCGTTTTAGCCTTCTATTTTTAAGCTCGGTTTCAGAAACGACAGCAATTTCTGTCTGCAATTTATTCAAGTCGTTTATATCTTTGTCCAGCGTAATATTTAAAAAGTCATATTCTGCAGCTCTGTTTTTAAGATTTTCTATAAGCCCCTCCTTGATAGATTCAGAATAATAATAACTACCCACAATCTTCCATTTTTGTTCTTCTTTTAGAGCATCTTGAGTAAGGTTCATAAGTAAAAAAGTCCCTCTGTTAGATTCTAAAAACAAATCAAAGCCTCTAGAGGCTCTGTGTTTTAAAAAATCTTGAATACCATGGGCTTCAGCTTGTGCGACAACAAAACCTATGGGTACCGTTTCTTGTACATCAATAGCAGCTCTAAGATGCAAACGTAACCTTCCCGTGTCATTAGTGTATACTCGTAAATCTTTTAAAGTAGCTTTTAAAGAATCGATTACAGGAAGTAATTGATTCACTTGCTCATTATGTGAATTTATCGCTTCTCGATTAGATCTTACCAATGTGCTATTGTAATGCCGTAAATAATTAAGTCCGAAGTACAAGCCTAATACAGCTAATGGACCAACGATTGGTAACGATTTTAAAAAGTTATGATTGGACATTTATTCTATTAATTTAATTTATTAGAATTGCCGACACTTACATCGAGTATAGCGTAAAGATACCTAAATTAGTACTGATTAGTAAGCACGCATAAATAAGCTTCAACAAAAATTTATCCTTATATCATTTGTTATGTGCAAACTAAAAGAATAATCTACAACATTTTGATATTCCTTGTATTTAAATATCTACCTCTATTGTTTATAAATTCAATTGAAGGTATTTCGAAGATAAACTTTTCGATAGGCTTGTAATCGATAGTATTACAGGCTTATAAGTAAAAAACGGATGTTCAAAAACGAAAAGGTAAAATCTCTTTTTTGTTTGCAATAATTTACGATGAGACCCTCATATTCTCAATGTACCTTACAATACTGGTGAATACACAAACACCCCTTCATAAAAATAATGAAGAGGTGTTACACAAACTAAAAACTATCAAACACTGAAAAACTTATTTACCATAAACTTGGTATGAATTGATTTCTTGATTAAATTTTGAAAACACTATTTTTTGATCTTTTATTACTGTGTTGCTGTACAGATTTATGAATTGCTTTACAGATACATAATTCGATTTAGAAAATTCCTTCTCATATTTTTTAAATAAAGGTGAAAGCTGAGCTATACTACCCGTAATGCTATTCTTTTGAGGATTATTAACAAATAAGCGAACCCTTTTATCAAGCATTTCGTCAAGATTATTTGCCGTATATGCTCTTTTTATCAAACGTACACCTGAAGTAGAATTTCTATTAAGTACTAGTAATAGTCTAGGATCATTAAAAGAAGCCAATATTTCCTCAACATCGTTTAAGGACATCATTTCCCTATTAATTTCGAAAAATTCCTTTTTGAAAGGTTTATCTAATTCGTTAATACTTTTTATTGGAAAGTTATCCATAACTAATTTTACGGAAAAAGTATTATAAACATTAATCCAATAAGCTTTTCTCTCATCTTGAGTCCAGTTATTAGCAATTTTAGTATTAGTAAGTACTTTAACAAATCGATCAAAACTAGTTTTGTCTTGCTTAAATCCAGAATAATCAATAGTTCCTTTTACACTTGTATTTCTTCTTAACAATGTTGACCATTCAGTGAAATCAATTTTAGAATTACTTCCCTTTATGTTTGATTTATAAGAATTTAAACTTGCATACTGAGCATTTGCAATTCCAAAAAATAAACTTATAAACACTACGATACTAACTTTTAAAAATGCTTTCATAAGAGATTCAATTTTAGATTTAAGTGATTTGATAATGTAAATCTACAACCTCATTAAAGCTTTTTAAATTATTTGTTGTTGAAGGCGAAAAAGACACCCTAAAAGTGAATATTTACCTTAAGAATGAATCAAAAATTACAGATCAAGCCATTGTTTAAAGGCAGATGCTTTGTTTTTACCTATTATAATATCAATCTCTGATTTAGGTTTAACTTGAATTTTAAGCTTACTATTTTCAAACTTAGTAATCTTTTCAATAGCAGAAATTGCAACTATAAATTGTCTATTAGCCTTAAAAAAGAATTCTTTTTTAAGCATCGAATATATTTTATCTAAACTATCGCTAGATGTAGTCTTTTTCCCGTCATGACGAATTATATAAGTAATGGTACTCTCTACATATATATACGCAATATCTGTTACTAAAGTAGAAACCAATTCATTTCTAACATAAGTCAAAATTCGTTGTTTTGAAACCTCTTCAGGTACAATAGCATCTTCAGCAACCGTATCAGTTGCTGCAACTTTTTCTTTTTCCTCTTCTTCTTTTTTAGCAATTCGCTCTTGGTAAGAAGATATAGACTGGTTTAATTTTGCTAAACTTTGTGCATTGTATTCGAGATTAATAATTTTTTGATCAAGTATTTTCGCAGAATAATTATTTACAATTCTAATTATTGTTAGCAGTATTATTAGTATTAATAGGCCTAAAATAATAAACACAAAATAGGCTTGCTGTTTTACTGATGTTATTGTACTGGTGATTTCCTTTAAGTTTAAATTATAAACTAATATTAGGTCCGAATCTTTAATAGGCCTTAAATTCACTATCTCAAAATCGTCAGCCTTCTTTAAAGTATTAAAATAAGTATAAAAATAATCGTAAAGTACATTACCGTTTATGGCATCCCCAAAATCAATAGCTTTATCATAAATAAGTGTTTCTCCTATTTTAGTAACATCATGGAAACATACAATATTTCCTGTCCAATTAATCACGGACAAAAAAGCATTATCCATTTCAGTATCCGCAATAGCCTTTTGTGTTATAATTGGAAATAATTCTTTTTCGGTACTTTGATTTACATAATCGAGTGTTAATGCTTCTTTTTCAATGTTATTATAAGTGTTATCTAATATAGTAATTGCGAACTGCTTAACTAAAAGAGGTATAAATATTACCGATAATATTCCATATAAAATAACAAATATTGCTGACGTATATATTGATAGTCTTAAATCTTTCATTGGGTAAATCTATTTAGAATATTTATTATCCTTTGAATTTAAATATCTTTATTTTGAAAAAAACTTGTAAATTCAGTGTCAAATCTAATTTATAAAAAGATAAAAAATTCCATTTTACGGCTAAAAATTCACGTTTAGTATATTAAAATATTCTTAAAGTTTCTATTTATATACTTTTGTATAAAATTATAAAGATGAAAAAAACTATTTATGCAACATTATTAATTATTGTCATATGTGTTTTGGGTATCGGAACTTACAAAGTTATTAACAAAAAAATCCCTAACACTCAAAATATTTCGAGTGTTGAAACTTTTTCAATCAATACGATTGAAACCAAAGTAAAAAAGCCTGAAAATTTAAAAGAATTTGATTCTTACATAGAAAAGGCAATAAATGTTAAAGGAACTTTAACAAATATCAAAAAACACGATGAAAAGTATATATTAACGATTACTTCTAAAAATGGAAAAATAGCAAGTATATGCAATATGCAAGCGGATCAAATTGATAAAATTAACAAGTTAGAAATCGGAGAAGATATTACTATTAAGGGAATTTATAAAGGCTATTTAATCGATATGATATTGCTAAACTGTATTATAATATAATTATGAAAAAACTACTACTGTTGCTCTTTGTATCCATTTGTTTTGGATTTACAAAGCCAAAAAACCAATACCTAACAAGAAATGGTCAAGTTACTTTCTTTTCTTATGCTTCCGCAGAAAACATAAAAGCGGAAAACAATGAGGTATTGAGTATTTTAGATGTTAATAAAGAAAAAATAGCTGTTAATATTTTAATGCGCGCTTTTGAATTTGAAAAATCATTAATGCAAGAACATTTTAATGATAGTTACATTGAATCGGATCTTTACCCAAGAGCTACTTTTGAAGGCACTATTCTAAATTTTAAACCTCGTTTAAAGGGTTCGCAAACTAAGTTTATAAAAGGAGATTTTACTTTAAGAGGAATTACCAAACCTGTAAAAATAAAAGCAGATATTAATTACAATGATGGTGAGTATACAATATCAGGTGAAACCACTATAGATGTTAAAGATTATAAAATTAAAATACCTCAAATTTTAGCCTCTAAAATTGCTAAAACTGTTAAAATTTCGTTCAATTTTAAATACGAGCCTTATGAAAAGTAATATTACACTTATACTTACATTACTGCTATTTATTTCAAATGCTGTAAAAGCTCAGGACCTGTTAGACCAGCTTTACTTTGAGGAAAAAAAGAAAACGGTGCTCACCGAATCTACTTTTAAAATGTTAAGAATTGGTTTTAGCCACTCGGTTGAAACTCGCAAAAAAGGAGTTCTTGAAGTTTCGGCATACACACGCTATTGGAATATTCCTGAAATAGAAGGAGTAACTACAGAAAGAAGTAATTTTGGTTCAGATAGAGCGAGTGCTCGTTTTGGTGCTGATTATGCTTTAAATAACAATCTTTCCATTGGCGCAGGTTGGAGTAACAATGGTGTATATGATGGTTATTTAAAATACCGCTTAATTCGTCAAAAAACAGGAGAGAAAAAAACTCCGTTTAGTTTAACACTATTAGGTGCGCTATCACATCGCAGCAGAGAAATTGGAAATGTATCTTTAAGTAATAATCCTGATCCTTCTGATATTTATAATTCTAGTATACCTAAAGGTTCTGTTAATATAAATGGTGGTCTTCGCGACAAAACTAATTTTATAGGACAATTTTTAATTGCTCGTAAACTAGATCGAAATTTATCGGTACAAATTTCACCTACTATTATAGCTAGGGGGTCTAATGCTTTTGAAGAAGATCCTGAGGTACATTTAGCCTTGGGTTTTGGAGGTCGTTACAAATTGGGTAAACATGTATCCATAGCTTCAGAATACTTTTATGTTCCTAAGCAGTATGCCTTACAATCACTAGAAACATTCGGTCCTTTTTCATTAGGAGTAAATTGGGAGGTCTCTAAAGTTCAAATTCAAATGTTTTTAACCCATACAGGAGATTTTAGCGAAGATTTAGTGATTACAGAAACACCGGTGAATTTTAATACTAAAGATGGGAATCTATTTTTTGGGTGGAACTTCTCTTATGTATTTCATTTAAAAAAAAATAAATAGTCTTTTAAATCATTTAAAGTAACATAATATGAAAAATAAAATCACTGTATTGTCGTTACTAAGTATTTTGGTAATTGCTCTTATTGCATCCGACCACATTGATGCACCTTCGGTAATCGGTGATTCTGCTGATATTGCTGACTTTTATGCCTTCGAAGGTGAAGACTCGGAAAATATTGCTTTTATTGTAACCCTTCAAGGTATACTCGACCCTGTAAATTCTGAAGACGCAAATTTTGATCAAAACGTAGTTACTCAAATTAACATTGATACCAATGATGATAATGTAGAAGATTTGGTAATACAAGCCATAAGGCGCGGAAATCAAATGTGGTTTTTTGGCCCAGAAGCACCTTCTCAAAAAGGAGCAACCATCGAAATACTAAGTAATAGTGATATTCAAAATCAAGTAACAATTACACCTTACCAGGATGTCTTTATTACAGAAACATCACCTGAAGGGTTGAAATATTTTGCGGGGGTTACCGACGATCCTTTTTTCTTCAACATTGCAACATTTAGAAGGTTAAGAGTAGGAAATGCTACTAGGTTTGAAGAACCTGGAAATGATACTTGGAATGGACTTAATGTATTATCAATTGCTGTAGAAGTTCCAAAAGCATTACTTGGAGGAGGCACTAGTATTAATGCTTGGGCATCATCTCATAGAAGACAATAATCTTTAAAACATATCAATGAAAATAACACCTATAATATATACGGCCCTGATTGCTCTATTTTTGGCAAGTTGTAGTTTAAATGAAGATGCTGGAGTAAATAGAAATATTGATGAAGTAGTTGTTGGTTTTGACGGCTCTTTTGGTATTGTTGATCGAATAGGGAGACCTTCCATAAGTACCGCTTTAATAAATGGCAACCGAAAAGAAACCTTTAACACTACAATTACTGAGGATTTAAATGCTACTTTTAAAGACGAAATTGAAGCTGAAATTATAAGAGTAAGCCCAGAGTTTAACTTGGATACAGATACTAATTTATTAGGACAAACAGCTGAAGTATTGGCCGATTTACTAGCCACAGATGTATTAAATGTTAACTTAACTGGTACCACTACTTTTTTTGACGGAACAAATATACTTACAGGCCGTACTCTTGCTGATGATGTTATGGATACTGAATTATTACTTCTTTTTGGAGGAAGCGATGGCACTCAAAACCCTACTCTTGCTACAGATTTTGTTGATAGCAACGACAGGGATTTTTCTCCTAGTTTTCCTTATTTACCAACGCCTTGGTAAATCCACCTTTAAGTAATTTTTTTTCTGAGGCTTTTAGATTTAAAAAGTTATTGTTTTTAAGCCTTTTTTTGTTGTGCTGTTGTAATAGAGAGGTGTCTATTGAAATAGGTGATCCTAAAGATTACGCTGTTTTTTTAAACATCCCCGACACTCTAAACAGTAGTAAGTTACAACGGAAGTTAGATTTTTGGGAAACCAAATATCAGCAAAACCCAACTCAATATCCTTATTTAAATAAACTGGGCGAGTTGTATGAAAATAAGTTTGTGCTTGACGGAAAAATTGAAAGCTTAAAAAAAGCCGAAAGATTTTATCAAAAAGTTTTAATTGAGGTTGATAGCAGTCAGGTAAATACACTACATAGTTTATGCAGAAATTATATATCCCAGCATAAATTTAAAGAGTGCTTACCCTTATTAAAAAAAGCTACTCAAAACGGGCATAAATTAGGGGTTACTCACCAAATTTTGTTTGACGTACATTTGGAGCTGGGTAATAGAAAAGAGGCTAAGAGGTTTTTAGATTACTTAAAAAACCCTAAAGACTTCAATTATCTTATTCGAAAATCTAAATGGGAAGATCATGAAGGTAATTTAAACGGAGCCATTCGTTTTTTAGAAGTTGCTAAGCAAATTGCAGAAAAACAAAATAACAACTACCTTAAAATATGGTCCTATTCTAATTTAGGGGATTACTATGGGCATCAAGGAAACATCTCGAAAGCTTATAATTATTATTTAAAAACACTTCAATTAGATCCTAATAACAATTATGTTTTAAAAAGAATTGCGTGGATTCAATATGCTCAAAATAATAACCCCGTTGAAGCCAATCGTATTTTAGATACCATTTTTAAAAGGAAAAAAACTCCTGATTTATATTTATTTAAAGCTGAATTAGCTGCTTACACTAACGATAGTATTAGTTCGTCTAAATATGAAAATAAATTTTTCAAACTAGCCAATAACCCGGAATATGGCGTTATGTATGACTCCCATAAAGCAACATTACTAGCAGTAACAAATCCTGAAAAAGCTTTAGAGTTAGCACTTAAAGAAGTCTCGAACAGACCCACTGCGATGGCTTACGATTTGTTGGCATGGTGTTATTTTAAAAATAATGAACATACAAAAGCATTACAAATAATTAAAAACCATGTAGATGGTTTTACTTTTGAACCTTTAGCTTTATTACATACTGCAATTATCTATAAAGCACTAAATAAATTTCCAAACAAAGTCGCTTTAATAAAAAAAGAATTAAACGAAGCTGCCTTTGAACTTGGACCAATTATTTTTAATAAAGTAAAAAGCTTGTAAAAAACGGTATCTCATTAACTGTCTATCATTAAAACGTAGTAATGAAAAAAGAAGATTTATTAAAGGAAAACTTCCTTAAGTAAGTTTAAGAAGAGAGAGTAACTTAGGGGCTTTTAAATATTATAGCCTGTCAGAATAGACCTCTAGACCCCGTTTATCTTATCGTGTGGATGGCATTGTTTTTAAAGTAAGAGAACATTCTGAAACCGTCAAAAAAAAAAGTTCATATAGCAATAGGGCTTGTGGTAGAGATGGAAGAAAGAAGGTATTGGTTTGTAGCTTGACAAAAACGAATTTGTTGCCTTTTGAATGAGTGTACTCGTTAATATGAAAGTTAGAGATATTTAGGTTCTACTAATTATTGCAATAGAAAATCCTAATGGGAAGATTCGAAAATACACTAAAAACAAATTATCATTCTCAACCGATCAGGCTGTAATGAAATCTGTATATTTGGTAATAAGAGAAGCTATTAAAAAATGGTCTACGACTTTTAGAAACTGAGGGTTATACTTAATCAGTTTTTAATTATTATGAAAAAAGAGTTCAACTCTAATTATTAAGTAAAGTCAAACCTTAGTTATTTTTTATTTATACACTTTTTAGTATTGTGTCCATTAAATCATTTTAATGAAAAATTCAAATACAGGAACCAATCGGTTTTCTTTTATCTCAGCATTATTAATATCGGCAGTGACTACCGTAGTTTTTGGTTTGTTTATGTTTTTTGTCGGTCAGTTTTCTTCGATACTCTTATTGTGTTTAGGTTTATTTATCTTTTTGATTTCCTTTGCTTTTATTCAATATAGAACTCAAAAATATATTTTCAATAACATCAATACTATTTATGAGGAATTAGATATGGCTGAGAATATTCCTCGATCTCGATCTTTAGTAAATACCGATATGAATACGTTGAAGGAGCAGGTGAGGGATTATGCAAAAACAAGAACGCTTGAAATAGAAACATTAAAAGGGCAAGATGAATACCGAAAAGAATTTTTAGGAAATATAGCTCATGAACTTAAAACGCCACTTTTTACTATCCAAGGTTATATTTTAACTTTATTAGACGGAGCTAAGGACAAGCCAGACCTGTGTAAGAAATATTTAAAACGAGCAGAAAAAGGAGTTGAAAGACTTGAGTATATAATTAAAGACCTTGACTTGATTACTAAATTAGAAGTTGGAGATTTGAATTTAGAAATTGAAGATTTTGATATTATTGATCTTATCAACAATATTTTTGAAATGCTAGAAATTAAAGCGTCAAAAAAGAAAATTACATTGATGCTTGATAGAAAATATGACCCTGTTTATGTTACGGCTGACAAAGGAAGAATTCGCCAAGTGCTCGTTAATTTAATTGTAAATTCATTAAAGTATGGGCATGAAAAAGGAACTACAGAAATTAGTATAGAAAAATTACTTGATTCAAAATTAATTGTAAGGGTCACTGATAATGGTGAGGGAATAAAAGACGAAAGTCTCCCTAGATTGTTTGAGCGTTTTTACAGAGTAGATAAAAGTAGGTCCCGTGATGAGGGTGGATCTGGATTGGGATTATCCATAGTAAAACACATTATTGAAGCTCATAAAGAGCAAATTTACGTTGAAAGCGTATACGGAATGGGAAGTGAATTTTCGTTTACTATTGAAAAATCTGAAAAATAATTGCTGTAATTTTATTTGATTGTTAATTTTGCATAAAAATTAATAGATAAATTATATTATGAATAAATCCAATTTAAGAGCAGCATTTGGTCTGTTTTTATTTGTCATCGGTTCCTCTATTGCTCAAAATTTTGGGGAAATAACCTATTCACACGCAACTAATATTTCCGGAAAACAACGCATGTTGTCACAACGTATGACTAAAATATACCTACAGCGTTTATCGGGTAAAACAGAAAAATTAAACAAGCAATATCAAGAAAGCCTAGTTGAATTTAATGAAAACTTTGCAACTTTAGAAAAAAATGCAGCCAATTCCAACGATAATATTAAACAAGCTATAAGTGCAGAAAAAAAAGAATGGGAAAGCTTTTTGCAAACTTTTTTATTTAATAAAAACCCTAGTATGACAGCAGTTGTTTCACAAGCAACAGACTTATTAAAAATTTGTAACAATTTAGTAGTTCAAATTGAAGCAGAAGCTAAAGGAAGAGCACAAAGTTCCAACACAGATCAACTGAAGGTAGAAACGGTTAATGTTTCCGGAAAGCAGCGCATGCTATCTCAGCGATTTTCAATGTTGTACTTAGCATGTGGAATCGAGGGTGATAAATCAGCTGTTTTTTGTAAACAATATATGGATGTGTTTCAGCAAATAAAAACAACATGGGGTAACCTTATTAAAAATGAATTGAATACAGCTGCTATTATTTCCGATTTAAATGTAATAAAAGGTTTAATCGATTCAATTGAAAGCAGGAAAGAAGCACTTGTAAAAAACACAATCTCACCTGCAGAAATTTCCGAAATTAGTAATAAATTAACAAAGAAGTATAATGATGTTACAGGCAAATACGCAAAACTGTAATTGGGTATTTTTTTAAACACAAAAAAGTCTGTTTCCAAATTTGGAAACAGACTTTTTATTTAATAGTCATGGCTTATTTCATTAATTTTACAACTTAAATAAATAATTTTGGGTAGTAAAAATAAACTTAAGCGCTTTCGAGAAAACGAAACTTTTCATAATGTTATTCAGCCAACACGGGAAGAAGTGGTAGCGGATAGCTTAAAATTAAAAGGAAACTGGAGTGAACGTTTTGGAAATCAAAATCCGATAGTTTTGGAGTTAGGCTGTGGTAAAGGAGAATACACAGTAGGTTTGGCAGAACGTTATCCAAATAAAAATTTTATTGGTATAGATATTAAAGGAGCTCGTTTTTGGAGAGGAGCCAAAACAGCGATAGAGGATGGTTTGCCAAATGTTTATTTTATTAGAACTCAAATAGAATTAATTACTTCCATTTTTGCTGAAAACGAAGTTTCCGAGATTTGGATTACATTTCCCGATCCTCAAATAAAGTATAAGCGAACAAAACACCGACTTACAAATAAGGAGTTTTTGAATAAATACAAATTTATACTACACAGCGAGGGTATTGTTCATTTAAAAACCGATAGTGAGTTTATGCATGGTTATACCTTAGGTTTGTTGCACGGGGCAGGGCATGAGGTACAATATGCAAATCATGATGTATACCATCAAGAAGGAGCGCCAGAAGAAGTGATGAATATCCAAACTTTTTACGAAAATCAGTACCTCGAAAAAAATAAAGCCATAACTTATACACGTTTTAAAATTAAGTAATTGGAAACGACCAAGCTGTTTATAATCACATTTTTTGCTGCATTTGTAGGGGTAATTCCTCCAGGCTTAGTGAATATGACAGTTGCAAAAACCTGTCTAGAACGAGGCAAGCGAAGTGGTTTAATAGTAGCGTTTGGAGCTTCGGTAATAGTATTACTTCAAGCGTTAATTGCAATACAGTTGGCGCGATATATTTTTGACGACCGTTGGATGTATAACATGTTGTTGCGTACAGGGGTAGTAATCTTTTTAATTTTAGGGATCTATTTTTTTATTAAAGCCAGAAAAAGATCTTCCCAGAAGAAATTAAAGCTCTCTAAACACGGTGTAATTAGGAGTTTTTTAAAAGGGGCAATGATATCGGCATTTAATATTTTGCCTATTCCGTATTTTTGTATGGTAGGTGCTGCACTTAATTTAAAAGGCACGGTTGAGTATGATTTAAGTACTATATGGAGTTTTATTTTGGCAGCTGCATCCGGCACGTTTGTGGTGTTATATTTTTATGCTATATTTTTCTTAAAAATAGAAGTAAAAGAAGATCGGTTTGTTCGAAAATCAAATTACTTCATGGCATTACTTATGGGAATATTAATGGTTGTAACCTTGTTTAGGGTGTTAATTGATGCCTAATAATTATGGTGAAATACAACCCAAATACATTAGATTTTTTTGAACAAGTTTACAAAATCGTTCAGCTTATTCCAGAAGGCAGGGTTACTTCTTATGGGGCAATAGCAAAGTGTTTAGGAGCTTCTAAAAGTTCTAGAATGGTTGGCTGGGCAATGAATGCTTCTCATAATAGGTACGAGGTGCCTGCTCATAGAGTGGTTAATCGTATTGGTTTATTAACAGGAGCGGCTCATTTTGAAACACCAACATTAATGCAAGAGCTTTTAGAAAATGAAGGAGTCGTAGTTGTCGAAAATAAAATCAAAGACTTTAAGATTCTATTCTGGGATCCAAGCTTACATTTATAATTGTTATAACACTATTTTCAATAAATTATCAACACACAAAACCGTATCTTTGTCTTTAGATTGAATCTAGTTAAGAATTACAGGTTAAAGAAGGAAGTTGCATACCATGAAGATTAATAAAGAAGATATATTAAAAGCACTTGAAACAATTACTGTTGCAGGAGAAGGTAAGAGTATGGTAGAAAGTGGTGCGGTTAAAAACGTGATTACATTTGCTGATGAAGTAGTAGTTGATTTAGAATTATCAAATCCTGCACTTCATATTCGTAAACGAGCTGAGGTAGATGTAATTAAAGCAATTCATGAAAAAGTTTACGCTAAAGCTAAAGTAAAAGTAAATATTAATATTGTTCAACCTAAAAAAGTTGAGGAAAGCAAGGCTCCTGAAATTAAAGGTAAAGCAATACCTGGAATTAAAAATATTGTTGCTGTAGCATCTGGAAAAGGAGGAGTTGGAAAATCTACGGTTACAGCAAACTTAGCAGTAACTTTAAGTTCGATGGGCTTTAAGGTTGGCTTGTTAGATGCTGATATATATGGGCCATCTGCACCTATTATGTTTGATGTAGCTGGTGAAAAACCACTTTCTGTTAAGGTAGATGGGCGTTCAAAAATGAAGCCTATAGAAAGCTACGGTGTAAAAATACTTTCAATAGGGTTTTTTACTCATCCGGATCAAGCTGTTGTTTGGAGAGGACCAATGGCGGCAAAAGCTTTAAATCAAATGATTTTTGATGCTGCATGGGGTGAGTTAGATTTTTTATTATTGGATTTGCCACCAGGTACAGGAGATATCCATTTATCAATAATGCAATCATTACCAATTACTGGAGCTGTTATAGTAAGTACTCCTCAGCATGTAGCATTAGCTGATGCTAAAAAAGGAGTAGCAATGTTTCAGCAAGATAGTATAAATGTGCCTGTTTTGGGTATCATTGAAAACATGGCTTACTTTACGCCTGATGAGCTTCCTGATAACAAGTATTATATTTTCGGAAAAGAAGGGGCTAAAAACCTTTCAGAGGATCTTAAAGTGTCTTTTCTAGGAGAACTTCCTTTGATACAAAGCATTCGTGAAGCAGGCGATGTTGGAAGGCCAGCGGCTTTACAGGTAAACACAATTTCACAAAATGCATTTGTAGAGATTACCAAAAATGTGGTTCGCGAAGTAGTAGAACGTAATGAAAATTTAGCACCTACCGAGGCTATAAAAATAACAACTATGGCAGGATGTTCTGCCGTAAAAAATTAACCGATGACTGCAACAGAAATAGAACAAAATGTAGAAAAAGCATTAGCTGAAATTCGTCCTTTCTTAGAAAATGACGGTGGTAATATCCGTTTAGTAGACATAGGTGAAGGAGGTAAAATTGTAAAAGTTGAACTTCAAGGTGCTTGTGTAGCTTGTAGCGTAAATCAAATGACTTTAAAGTCGGGTGTTGAGATGACGATAAAAAAATATGTTCCTCAAGTAGAACAGGTAATTGACATTTCGTAATTATTGAAATCAGATATAAAAACGTATAATAAGCATAATTATTTTAGAAATACTTATGCGGTATATAAAGAGGTAAATCCTGCGGATTTGCCTTTTTCTGTTTGGCATTATCTGAGTAAATCTGGAAGCGCTTATCATTATACAAAAGAAGGAGTATATAGAAAATCCAACCACTGGGGAAGAGCTGCTAAATGCCGATGGGTGTTAGATATAGGGGATTGTCTTTATGTATCTAAGGGAAGGGAACGAATAGGTTATGCGGGCTGGACAGATTTTTATGAAAATTCAGAAAGTTCAAAATCCTATTTTGTAAAAGTCAATTTTGAAACTAAAACCGTTTCTTACGACCACAGATCTAGAGATATTAGAGCTAATTCTATTTATCGATCAGCTAAAGACACTAAAAAAATTATTCAAAAGATTAAGCGTTTGTTAGAAACGGATTCGTGGTCTAAATACTACGACTTTGAAAATATAGAGCTAATGAGAGAACAACTTGTTTTAAAATTGATTACTACTAAGTAGTAATCAATTTTAACCATTTAGTTGTGATAATCGCATACAACTTATAAAAAATAGAGCCACTAAAAATACCAAAAGCAAAGCCAGAAATAACATCACCAGGGTAGTGAACGCCTACATAGATTCTGCTATAACCCATCCCTAGAGCCCAAACTAAAAGTAGAATAATGCCTTTTGGGTATTTTGTTTTTAATAGCAATGAAAAAAATACGGCAATAGTCATACTATTGGAAGAATGACCAGAAAAGTAACCGTATTTGCTACAACGCTTGGCGATATATCTAATTTGATCTAATATTTCAGGATTTCTACACGGTCTTAATCGTTTGTAATGATGTTTTACTAAATTAGTAACCTGATCAGTAAACGCTGCCATAAGGCTAATTACAATAATAGCTACTATAAAGCGTTGCCATCCAATAAGCTTATACGATATAAAAAGTAGTGCTAGCATTAAGGGAATATGAGATCTTTTTTCTGTAAAATAAAGCCAAAAAGTGTCCCAAGAAGTATTTCCTAAATTGTTAAGGTATATAAGTAAATTGGAGTCTAATTGCGAAATTTCAGTAAGCATTTTAATATTGCTATTTGATTGTAAATATAAGCTTCTAAGTAATTTTCGCAAAAAAAATATTCGCTTATAAACAAGTACAGCCCATTACATTTGTAATGGGCTGTTACTTTATAATTTTTTATTTACTATGCCTCGAAAGGAATAATAGAAACATAAGACTTATCGTCTTTTTTCTTAGTAAATTTAACTAAACCATCAACTTTAGCATGTAAAGTATGGTCTTTTCCAGCGTACACATTTTCACCTGGTTTGTGTGCTGTACCTCTTTGTCTAACGATAATATTTCCAGCAATTGCTGCTTGTCCACCAAAAATTTTAACACCTAAGCGTTTCGATTCTGATTCTCTACCGTTTTTCGAACTACCTACCCCTTTTTTATGAGCCATTTTACTTCGATTTATCCCGATTTACGGGTGGTTAAACTTTTTAGATCTTAAAGGAATTATTTCCCTCCGTCTAATTTATCTTGTAATACTTTTAATTCGTCCCAATTACCGTCTGCAGCAAGTTGTGATTGCTGAGGCCAAGTTCCTGGTTCTAAATGTGCTAGTCTTGAGCTAGCAGCAACTAAAATTTCTTTAATGTTTGCTGGTTCAGCTTTTGCTAGTTTAGCAAAAGTGTCAATTCCAGCATTTGTTAAAGCTTCTGCTGCTTTTGGTCCTATACCTTCAATCTTTTTTAAATCATCTCCTTTTTTAGAAGTTGTTTTTTTGGATTCAGGTTTAGGGGCAGCAACTTCCTTTTTAGCAGCAGCTTTTTTGGCTGGTTTTGCTCCTGAGCTTGTAATGCTTTCGATTACAATTTCAGTAAGGTATTGTCTGTGACCATTTTTTACTCGGTAACCTTTTCTTCTTTTCTTCTTGAAAACGATTACTTTGTCACCCTTAAGGTGTCTTGAGATCTTAGCTCCTACTTGAGCTCCCTCTATAGCTGGGGCGCCAACAGTTACATCTTCTCCGTTTGCAGTAAGTAACACATTATCAAATGTAATGCTGTCACCTTCTTCGCCTGCTAAACGATGAACAAATACTTTTTGGTCTTTTGCAACTTTAAATTGCTGCCCTGCTATCTCTACAATTGCGTACATAGCGTTAATATTAAAAAATTAATTTTTCTTTAATGGTCAGCAAAAGTACAAATAATTTATTATAAGACAAGGGGTTTGGGATTAATATTATAAATAGAATTTATCTAAGCATTTTCAATTTTTAAACATAGTATTAACCGATAGGGCAATATTATTGCAATAGTATAATTAGGAAGAATGTAAGTTAAAAGATTGTTTTAATTCCAAGTAATAGATTCCATTAAAATTCGCATATCTCGCCTTAAGTAATCGGCAGCCGGTAAAATAGAGTCGTAATTGGGTTTTGTTTTAAAATATAAGGAGCCTAGTAAAAAATTACGGGTACTGTCAGTAATGTAGAACTGAGATGGTGAAGCCGCATTACCTATTACTTTATACGACATTCCGTAAATGCTTTTTTTGTTATTAATGTATTCACTAGGTAGTATATCATCTGCTTTTACTACATGCTCTTGAGTTAGATTTTGCGCATCGGTAAGGAGTTTGCGTAAGTCGTTATTAATTTTTCGATAGGTTAAAAATATAGTTGCGTTTAATTTTGAATAGTTGATTTCACAAGCACAATCATCTTTTTGAGTTTTGCATTTTAAAATGCCTTCAGAGTTTTTGTCAAAAGAAAATCCGCAATCGGTTTTAAATGAAGTGTATTGTTGGTTAGGATACTCTAATCTAAGTACGGCTTTTGGCTTGGGTAAAGTGTCGTTTTTACAAGCAAATTGTAGTGTTAAAAAAAATAAAGCGAAAAGCTTTCCAAGAAAATATTTCATTTTATAGGTTAGTTACTTATAAATTAAAAAGGTAGATCATCTTCTTCGGCAGATTCGATTTTGCTCGATAAAGGTTTTGTTACAGCTTCTTGTTTCGGAGTTGTATTTGTTGTTTGGCTGGTATTAGAGGCTTCATTTTTAGGACTTAAAAAAGTAAAATCAATACACTGTATTTCTGTAGCATACCTTTCAATGCCTTTGTCATCTTGCCATTTTCTAGTTTTTATTCTACCTTCTATATATACTTTATCTCCTTTTTTTAGATATTTTTCGCAAATTTCAGCTCCTTTGTTCCTTACTACAATAGTATGCCATTCAGTATTTGAAACTCGCTCACCTGTCGATTTATTAACATAATCTTCATTGGTGGCCAATGGAAACCTTCCTATGGAATTCCCTCCTTCGAAGTAAGTCATTTTAACCTCGTCGCCTGTATGTCCAATAAGCATTACTTTGTTTAATGTGCCAGCCATAGTAATAGTTTTATGTACTAATGTACTAAAAAGAAGTGTTACATTGCTTTAAAAAACTTGTCTGTTCGTGATTTTCATGGGAGGGCTATATGCTTTAGATACTAATTCGCCTGCTTAAAAAGCTTAGTATTAATTAAAAATGATTAAGGTAAAGTGCAAATGAAAGCTTGTTGTATTATAAAGGGTGTTTGTCTACAAATTTTGAAATTAAAACAGGTATTGGGTAATTGTTAAAATCATTAATGCTAACTTTTTGAAAACTCTCAAGGTTAAGCTCTATGTTGCCAACATATTCGTAAAATTGTGCATAAATATGTTGATGAGATAATTTATGAGGTTTTTCAAATTCATGAATTAGTTTAAATTTTTTTGGTTTAAGAGTTGTTTTTAGTAGTATTTCAAAGTTTTTTATTGAGGTTTTAAGAGTTGTTTTTGTGTTGCTAGTGACTAAAGGGAATTCATATAAATGTTGCCAAATATCTTTCTCAATTCTTTTATGGATCACAATTTCTTGATCCTTGTTTTTTAGGATTAAATATGTGAAATATTTTTTTGTAATTTTTATTTTCTTCAGTTTTACAGGTAAACTATCTATCGTATTGTTTTGAAAAGAATAGCAGTTTTCTTGAAAAGGACAGAATAAGCAGTTTGGTTTTTTTGGGGTGCAACAAAGTGCTCCAAACTCCATAATAGCTTGGTTGTGTTCTGCGGGATTGTCTTTATTTAATAAAGAATCGGCCAAGAGTTTGTATTCTTTTTCCCCTTCGGTAGAATTTATAGGCGTAAATATTCCAAATATTCTGGACAATACTCTGTATACATTGCCGTCCACAACAGCAACAGTTTCGTTGTTGCTAAAAGAAGCTATGGCACTTGCGGTGTATATACCTACCCCTTTTAATTTAATCAATTCACTATAGGTATTTGGGAATACACCTTTATAATCGCTCATTACCATTTTGGCAGATTTGTGAAGGTTTCTTGCTCTTGAGTAGTAACCGAGTCCTTGCCATAATTTTAGCACTTCCTCTTCTTCTGCTTTGGCTAAATCACTTATTAGTGGGTATTTTTTTAAAAATTTTAAATAATAAGGTAAGCCCTGAGCAACTCTTGTTTGTTGAAGAATTATTTCACTAAGCCAAATTTTGTAAGGGTTTTTAGTGGCTCTCCATGGTAAATCACGCAAATTCTGCTGGTACCAGTTAATAAGAATGTTAGAAAAATTTGAAATCAAACTAGTTTTTAAGTAAAAATAGTCTTTTGTAATGCAATTTTATTCTTACTGCTTGAATTATTGATATTTAAATTTATATATTTGCATACTATTAACCCCCTAAAATAGAAACAAGATGACAAAAGCTGACATCGTATCAAAAATTGCAGAAAAAACAGGACTAGAAAAAACTGACGTTCAGGCAACTGTTGAAATTTTCATGGAAGAAGTTAAAAATTCTTTAGAAGAAGGAGATAATGTGTACTTAAGAGGTTTTGGAAGTTTTATAATTAAAACAAGAGCTGAGAAAACAGGTAGAAATATTTCAAAAAATACTTCTATAAAAATACCAGCTCATAATATACCAGCTTTTAAGCCAGCTAAAGTATTTACTGAAAGCGTTAAAAGTAACGTAGTAGTAGCAGAAAAATAAACATTAATAAACAATTATATTATGCCAAGTGGTAAAAAAAGAAAAAGACATAAGGTAGCAACTCACAAGCGTAAAAAGCGTAGAAGAGCTAATCGCCACAAGAAAAAGTAGTCTTATGACTACTTTTTCTTTTTTTAGAAAATTAGTAACAGTTCATTGAAATAGCTGTACTATATATAGTACAGTAACGGAAAGTATATGTTAATACTGTTTTGTTAACAGTAGAAGCATTAAATTTCTTGTGAAAAATTTGGAAATTTAACCAAGTTGATAAATCAACTTAAAATCTAATAAAATGAATAAAGAATTAATTATTAGATCAGGTTCAGCTACAGATTTTGCCTTACTAAAAGATGGAAAACTTATTGAACTTCATAAAGAAGAAGATAGCAGCGAGTTTTCGGTAGGTGATATTTTTATTGCCAAAATTCGAAAACCTGTTGCAGGACTAAACGCAGCTTTTGTAAATGTAGGTTATGAAAAAGACGCCTTTTTACATTATCTAGATTTGGGTCCTCAAATCAACTCTTTAATTAAGTTCGTAAAACGTGTAAGCACAGGTAAATTAAAAGATTATTCGCTAGCGAATTTTCAAACTGAAAAGGATATTGAAAAATCAGGAAGTATTATTGATGTTTTCAAAGCCAACCAATCTATTTTAGTTCAAATAGTGAAAGAACCTATTTCAACTAAAGGACCTCGACTAAGCTCGGAAATTTCTATAGCAGGTCGTTATATAGTATTAGTGCCGTTTTCTAATCGAGTATCGGTTTCTCAAAAAATTACCAGTAGTGATGAGAAAGATCGATTAAAACGATTAGTTAAAAGTATTAAGCCTAAAGGATTTGGTGTTATTATCCGAACAGTTGCAGAAGGTAAAAAAGTAGCAGAATTAGATAAAGATCTTCAAAATTTAATAGAGCGTTGGAATGATATGTGTAGTAAACTATACAAAGCACCACACCCTAGTAAAGTTTTAGGAGAAATGAATAGAGCATCTTCTATTTTAAGAGATGTTTTTAACGATACTTTTACAGGAATACACGTAGATAGCGAAGAAATGTATACTCAGGTATCCGACTATCTTACGGAAATTGCACCAGATAAAGTATCGATTGCAAAACATTACAATAACGATAGCTTACCAATTTTCGAGAAATTTGGTATTGAACGCCAAATTAAAACAAGTTTTGGTCAATCGGTATCTATGAGTAAAGGAGCATACCTTATTATCGAACACACAGAGGCTTTACATGTAATAGATGTAAACAGTGGTAATCGATCAAACAAAGCAAAAAGCCAAGAAGGAACGGCCTTAGAAGTAAATATGATTAGTGCTAAAGAAATTGCGCGACAGCTACGTTTACGTGATATGGGAGGAATTATTGTAGTAGATTTCATCGATATGGGGAAATCAGAAAACCGACAAGAACTCTTCAATTTTTTACGTGAAGAAATGGCAGATGATCGAGCGAAGCATAAAATTTTACCTCCAAGTAAGTTTGGTTTAGTACAAATAACGCGACAGCGTGTAAGACCCGAAACAAACATAAAAACTAGCGAAAAAAACCCAAGTGGGGGAAGTAGCGAAGTAGAAGCACCAATAGTTTTGGTAAATAAAATTGAGGTCGAACTAAAAAAGCATATTGCAAAAAGTAAAGGGAGAAAAGTGTCAATAACAGCACACCCTTTTATTGTTGCATTCTTAACTAAAGGTTTTCCATCAATCCGTGCAAAGTGGTCTCTTGATCATAAGCGTTGGATTAAAATCTCTCCAAGAGATGCCTACACGTATTTAGAATATCATTTTCATGGTGAAAATGGTAAAAAATTAAGATAAAAATTTACCCAGTTGTATTTATTACGGCTGGGTTTTTTTATGCTTTTTATTGAAGTATTGTAAATTTATTTAATGATAGAGCATTTATTTTTGAGGTTTTGTAAAGTGATTATTAGGGTAATTTCAAATCACAAAACCAAAATCCAATAGAATTGGTGTTTTGAGAGTGCGTATCTTTTTTTGGGTTATGATATTCTCTGTAATTTTTTTCTCCTATAATAAAGGGATTGGATTTTTAAATATTGGACCATCATAACAAAAGTATGAAACTCACCATTTTCACCACAAGGATCAACGTTTGCTGGTAAATCCGCTATAAAATTGGCATCTATTTCTCGACCTACAAAAGAAGCGTCTAGTAAATCTGATTTGATACAAATTACAATTGCCTTAAATCCGAGCTTTATAAATTCGGTAATCAGCTCCTTAGAATCTCTTTTCCAAATGGGGAAACAGCATTTAATGCTAAAATGTGCCAGCTGTTTTTCTCGGTAGTTTCGTAAATCTTCCAAAAAAATATCCCCAAACCCGCTATGGGTATACCCTTGTCTTTTGAGTTTTATAACGATTTGTTCCATGAGGTTATTATATTCATCCATGGTAGGCTGTTCGGGAAGCTCAATAGTCGTTAATGGTAGTCCAAGTTCTTCGATTTGTCTTTCTAGTAGTTCCCTTCGAAGCCCGTGCATCGAAACTCTGTCATAGTGTTTGTTAATACTTGTTAGCAATCTATCAATTTGATAATTAGGATCTTTATTGAGGTGATATAAAGCTAAAACAGCATCCTTTCCGGTACTCCAATTAAAGTATGTTTTTTTTCATCTATCCGTAGTTGTTACTCCTCAATCAAAGTATTTAATTTGCTCAGAAAAGCTTTGCTATTCCAGTTGGCAACCCCTGTTTTGTGAATCACTAAATTTCCTTTTTTATCAATAATAAAAGTAGTTGGAATACTAGAATGGTTTAACTCTATCGGAGCCGTTGATGTTTGGTTGTAAACGGGTAATGTCAATTTATTTTTTTCAAGAAAAGAATTAATTTTTTTTTGATTTTCATTAGAAATAAAAGCAAAAGTAATTTTCCCTTGATAATCGTTGTAAAGTTTTTGTAGGTCAGGCATTTCGGCTATACACGGTGGGCACCATGTAGCCCAATAGTTTATAAAAATTACTTTATCATTATTATCAGATATAGTTATGTTTTTAGTGTTTATTCCTTTTAAATGTAGGCTGTAGTTTGAAATTTTTTTTTGCTCATTTTCATCAATAGTGCTTACTGGAATAACTTTGGTTAATATTTTTTGCAAGTTTACTTGGAGTATAGAGCGAGTGCTAGGAATAATCATTAAAATTAAAAATATTCCAAAAAATACATTGGATGGCTTCAGCTTATTCATTTTTAAATTTTTAGTATTAGTCCATAAAAAATGCCACCATTACAAATTATAATAGTAGCATTTTTTTTAAGGTTATAAATAAATTAAGCTTCTTCCTTTGCTATTTTAATAGCGTTAAGAATCTTTTCTTCTAATTCTTCCATGAGTTCAGGATTGTCTAGTAAAAGTCTTTTTACAGCATCTCTACCTTGTCCTAACTTCGAATCCATATAGCTAAACCAAGAGCCGCTTTTTTTGATGATTTCATAGTCAACACCAATATCAATTATTTCACCAACTTTTGAAATACCTTCTCCATACATGATATCAAATTCTGCCATACGGAAAGGTGGAGCTACTTTGTTTTTGACAACTTTAACTCTAGTTTTGTTACCAGCTACCTCTCCATCAGTAGTTTTAATTTGCGTAGAGCGTCGAATATCTAAACGTACCGAGGCATAAAACTTTAAAGCATTACCTCCTGTTGTTGTTTCAGGATTACCGAACATTACCCCAATCTTTTCACGTAATTGGTTAATGAATATTACAGTACAATTGGTTTTATTAATTGTAGAAGTTAGTTTACGTAATGCTTGAGACATTAAACGGGCATGCAGCCCCATTTTAGAGTCTCCCATTTCCCCTTCTATTTCACTTTTAGGAGTTAATGCAGCAACGGAATCAATTACAACAATATCTATGGCTCCAGAGCGGATTAAATTATCGGCTATTTCAAGTGCTTGTTCGCCATTATCGGGTTGAGATATTATTAAATTTTCGATATCAACACCTAATTTTTCAGCATAAAAACGATCAAAAGCATGTTCAGCATCAATAAAAGCTGCAATACCTCCTGTTTTTTGAGCCTCTGCAATTGCATGTAGTGTTAATGTTGTTTTACCAGATGATTCTGGGCCAAATATTTCTATAACTCTACCACGAGGTAAACCACCTACACCTAATGCTAGGTCTAGCCCTAAAGAACCGGTAGAAATCGTTTCTACTTCGACAATAGCGGCATCTCCCATCTTCATTACAGAGCCTTTTCCATAGGCTTTATCTAATTTTGCAAGGGTAAGTTCAAGAGCTTTAAGCTTTGCAATTTTTTCTTTATCGTCACTCATAGTAAAAAGATTTCTTATTTATTTATTAGGTACTAAAATACTACATCGTCGAAGGTAGTAAAGGTATTCTACTTAGTTTTTTTCAACAAAATGAATTAATTAAGAGAGTCGAATTCGTCGATATCCTCGTCGATATCCTCGTCTATTTTTTCATTAGATTTGTATTCTTCGCAGTCTATGGCTATTGAAAGATTTTCAGGTTTTTCAAAATCTTCGGCAGATATATTTAACGATTTGTCCGCATAACATTTTTTCATGTAGACAGCCCAAATAGGTAAAGCCATAGCGGCTCCTTGTCCGTAGGTAATATTAGGGAAATGTGTTGACCTATCGTCTGCACCCACCCATACACCTGTACAAAGGTTAGGTACTACACCCATAAACCAACCATCACTTTGATTTTGTGTAGTTCCTGTTTTTCCAGCGATAGCATTTTTAAATTTATAAGGGTATCCCGTAATCACTTTTTTGTAATCGTTACGCATAAATGTAGTACGCAGCCTTTGTCCAGAGCCCGATTGTGTTACCCCCTCCATAAGGTTTAAAGTAACATAAGCAACCTCTTCGCTGAGTACATCTTTAGGGTCGGGAATGTTTTGGTATAATAGCGTTCCGTTTTTGTCCTCAATACGCGTAATCATTGTTGGAGTGTTATATATACCTTTGTTGGCAAAAGTACTATAAGCACCCACCATTTCATATACACTTAAATCTACAGTACCTAAGGCTATTGAGGGAACTTCAATAATTTTAGAAGTAACACCCATTTTTTTAACTAATTTAACGACAGGAACAGGACCTACTTGTCCCATTAGCTGCGCGGTAACAGTATTAACAGATCTAGCTAATGCTTCTTTCAAAGAAAGAAATCCACCATATTTATCACCACTATTTTTTGGAGTCCAATCTTCTATAGTTCCTAGTCTTCCAGCTTCAATAGTATACTGTACGTTGGGCAATGTATCACAAGGAGATTTTTTTAACTGATCTATTGCTGTAGCATATACAAATGGTTTGAAAGTAGATCCTACTTGTCTTTTTCCTTGCTTTACATGGTCATATTGAAAATATTTATAATTATTTCCTCCTACCCAAGCTTTAACATGACCACTTTGTGGTTCCATAGACATCATTCCCGTTTGGAAAAAACTTTTATAGTGAAGAATGGAATCTTTAGGAGTCATAATTGTATCGATAGCTCCTTTCCATGTGAAAATTTTCATAGCCGTCTTTTTGCTAAAGGAGGCATAAATCTTTTTTTCAGAAATACCTTTAGCTTTCATAACGCGATAACGTTCCGATCGCTTCATAGCGGATTTAATATTTCTATTTTTGTCTTCTTCTTCAAGGTCTTGAAACAGAAGTTTATTTCCTTTATTTTGAGAATCAAATTCAGCTTGCAAATTTGTTAAGTGTTCTTTTACGGCTTCCTCTGCATAGCGTTGCATACGCGAATCAATGGTTACATAAATCTTTAGACCATCCCTGTAAATATTATAAAATTCATCTTCATCGGAAGTAGGGTCGACTTTTGGATTTTCTTTTATCCATTTTTGCATAAAGTCCCTAAGATATTCTCTAAAGTAAGTTGCTAAACCATCGGAATGCCCTTCCGGAGAAAAATTAATTTTTAAGGGTAATTTTTGAAGACTATCTTTTTGCTTTGTAGTAAGATATCCGGCACGTTCCATTTGTTTGAAAACCTGATTTCTTCGCTTTTGGCATTTCTTTTTGGAGACTTTCCTGTGGGGATTGTATTGTCTAGGGTTTTTTAGCATAGCTACGATTATAGCCGATTCCTGTAGGTCTAAATCTTTAGGCTCTTTTCCAAAATAAATACGAGCAGCGGAGCCAATGCCAATGGCTTGGAATAAAAAATCCTGTTTGTTGAAATACATAGTGACAATTTCATCCTTTGTATATTGTCGTTCCAATCGAATGGCAATAACCCATTCTTTAAGTTTCTGGGTTATACGTTCAATAATATTACTGGAACCTCCTGTAAATAATAATTTTGCTAGTTGCTGTGTAATGGTACTGGCACCTCCTTTTTTTCCGAAGTTAGATAAAGCTCTTAGTGTTCCTCGAGCATCAATACCCGAATGGTTATAAAAGCGTTCATCTTCCGTAGCAACTAATGCTTCTACTAAATGGCTTGGCAGTTCATTGTAAATTACAGGTGTTCTGTTTTCATTAAAAAAGGTACCAATTGTTTTACCGTCCGAAGAAATAATTTCGGTAGCTAAATTACTTTCAGGATTTTCTAATTCTTCAAATTTAGGCATAGATCCAAAAGCTCCAAATCCAGCTAAAAGAAATAAAGAAATAATGAATAGAAAACCCGACACGAAAATGATCCAAAACCATTTTATAAATTTTGAATTATTTTGTTTGGGAGCTTCGGAGTTTTTCGCTTTTTTTTCTGCCATATTACCGTTGTTGACTTGTTGATTCTACTTGAATACCTACATCTAAAATTCCTTTTAAATAAAGTAATCCATCAGGGTCTCCGTTAGTACGCATTGCCTGATTAATATTGATGCGATACGATCCGTTTTCATTAAACTGAAAATTTTGTAAGTACCATAATTTGTTTTCTTTTACGGAGGTGGCACCTACGCCAAGCCATTCACCACTTGGTTTTGCCATTTGGTATTGTAGTGTGTCAATTTGTTGTTTCCCATTAGGGTGATTTACCTCAGCTATTAAATACAAATTACTAAACGGAAAGGAATTAGTATTTCGTATGTTTATAAAAATATTATAAGGGTTAATAGTATCTAAAACAGGAAGTTTAAACGACGCAATGCTATCTTTATGCCATCCATTTTCATCAATTGTTTTGGATTGATTAAATATTTGATTTTGTTGGCAACTTAATAGCGCAAACAAAGCAAAAGCTAATAAGCTAATGATAGATAAGGGCATTTTTTTAACCATTATTCGGCACTCTTATTTGGGTTTTGTTTTGGTTTGGGTTTACGACGTTGTGGTCGCCTTTTCTTAGGAGTGCCTTCAGAAGACTTATTTGTTGTTTTTGCTTTAGTTGAATTATTATTATCAGTCGGTTTTTTTCTAGGATTTGGGTTTCTTTTTTTTCGAGGTTTGTGAGTCTCTTTTTTCGATTCAGTAGTGTTGGGTTTGGTCTTGTTTTTAGGTTGCCTTTTTCGTGTATTTTTACGTCTTCTTTTTGGTTGATCGAAACGGGTTAAACTATCTTGACCAACAACATTTTCAAAATCAACTTTAATTTCTTCTTTTTCTTCAACAGAAAAATCTTCTAAAGCAGCCACAGGTTCTTTCGCTTTATTCATGCGAATCATCTCGGTAGCATCTTCTGCTTTTATGGTAAACCAGTTCATCCATTCACCTTCGTATGCATACCAAATTAATCCTCTGAAGATGTCAATTTTTTGACAAATAGCGGTTCCTTTTTCGGTATAAATTTTGGTTTCAGTACGTGGAAATTTATTTAAAGCTTCCACGTATGCATCTAGCTCAAAATTGAGACAGCATTTTAATTTTCCACACTGACCCGCTAATTTTTGAGGGTTTAAAGAAAGCTGTTGGTAACGAGCCGCACTTGTGTTTACACTTCTAAAATCGGTTAACCATGTAGAACAACAAAGTTCGCGTCCACAAGACCCTATACCTCCTAATCGAGCAGCTTCTTGGCGAAAGCCAACCTGCTTCATTTCTATTCGAGTGTTAAACTCTTTGGCAAAATCTTTTATTAATTGCCTAAAATCTACTCTTTGTTCAGCGGTATAATAAAAAGTTGCTTTAGAGGCGTCCCCTTGAAATTCTATATCAGAAATTTTCATTTCTAATTTTAATGCAATAGCCAACTGGCGAGCACGAACTTTCATAACATCTTCCTTGTCTCTGGCTTCCTGCCAAATGTCGATATCTTTTTGAGATGCTTTTCTGTAAATTTTATTGACCTCCTCAGGTTTTGTGGAAATTCTTTTTCTTTTTATTTGCACTCGAACCAGTTCACCTGTAAGGCTTACAAGACCAATATCATGTCCAGAAGTAGCTTGAGTAGCTACAACATCGCCAATTTGTAAACTTAAATCTTCAGTGTTCTTAAAATATTCTTTCCGTCCGTTTTTAAAACGTACTTCCACAAAATCAAAAGGTTTTTCGCCACTAGGTAGCGCCATATTGGAAAGCCAATCAAAAACGGTTAACTTATTACATCCATCGGTACCGCAAGTTCCATTGTTTTTGCATCCGTTAGGTTGTCCGTCTTTTGTAGCACAACTACTACACCCCATAAATCGTTTGTATATATAGAAACTCAATAAGGGGATTTAGCTAAATAAAGCTGCCCTTTTGAGTGTTTCTTCGTTAAATATTACTGTTACCGTAAATATAGTGTTTTTTAATTTTTTGTTAAGTTTTAATTTTAACCAGTTAAAGGTATAAAGTTGAACAAAACGTATATAAGTAAAATTACTTAGGCTTTAAATTTTAATACCTCCGAACGCCCTTTTTTAAATATTTTATTACTATTTCCTTTACCTTTTCGAAGTGCTTTTTGCTCTTCGAAGGGTAATGCATTTATTTCTTTACAGGTATCGGAACAGCAGTTTTGCATAGTAGTTTTACATTCTTCGCACTGAATAAAAAGTAAATGACAAGCCTCATTAGCACAATTTTCGTGTACGTCGCAAGCTTTGCCACATTGGTGGCAATTGGAAATTATTTCATCAGAAATGCGTTCACCACGACGGTGATCAAATACAAAGTTTTTTCCTTTAAATTTATTTTCTAGCCCCTCAGCATCTACCTGTCGGGCATATTCAATAATACCTCCTTCTAACTGATAAACTTGTTTAAAGCCTTTATGTTTGTAGTAAGCACTTGCTTTTTCGCATCTAATCCCTCCAGTGCAGTACATTACTAGTTTTTTGTCTTCCTTATGATCTTTTAGGTCTGCTTCAATAATGTCTAAAGAATCTCTAAAGGTATCCACATCTGGAGTTATTGCGTTTTTGAAATGACCAATTTCACTTTCGTAGTGATTACGCATGTCAACTAAAACGGTATTTGGATCTTCAATAAGTGCGTTAAAGGCTTTTGCATCTACATGGATTCCTTTGTCGGTAACATCAAAAGTATTGTCGTCCAATCCGTCGGCAACAATTTTTTTACGTACTTTAATCTTTAATTTTAAGAAAGACATATTGTCTTGCTCTCGAGCTACATTTAGCCGAATATCTTTTAAAAATGTAATAGAATCTATGTGCTTTTTAAAAGCATTGAAATTTGGAGCAGGGACAGAAAGTTGTGCGTTAATACCTTCCGTAGCTACGTAAATTCTTCCTAAAACATCTAAATTGTTCCAGTTTAAAAACAAATGATCTCTTAATACTCGGGGGTTGCCAATATTTGCATATTGATAAAAGGAAATAGTAATGCGCTCGGTACCTGCTTCTTCGATAAGAGCAGCACGTTCTATCGCACTTAATTTATTGTACAGTTGCATGCTATACTAATTTTTAAGGTTGAACATTTTTACTGTTAAAGTAAACTTAGCACAAAGATAATTGATTCTTTTAAATTGAAAATTTTACAGATGGTAAATGAAGCGTTATCACTCGGTATAGTTTTTGAGTACTATAATTGCGACTATTTCAATGATTTGTAATGATTTTTTTCGGTAAATTTTTAAATGTATTTTTTTCTGTTTTTTATAGTTTGTAAATCATTCATTTTTTTCATGTAAATTAACCGTTTTATGTGAAAATCATGCTGCATTTAATTGCAGTAAATTGTAAGTTGTAGTACTTTTCAGCGATTAATCTAAAAACATATTATTTTGAGTAATTATTACGATCCTAAAGACCTTAAAAAATTTGGAAAAATAAGTGAATGGAATGAAGAGCTTGGCGATAAGTTTTTTGATTATTACGGCAGTGTTTTTAAAGATGGAGCACTTTCTGCTCGTGAAAAATCATTGATAGCTTTAGCTGTTTCTCATGTTGTAAAATGCCCTTATTGTATTGATGCTTATACTAAAGATGGACTTCAAAAAGGAATTACCAAGGAAGAAATGATGGAAGCAGTACATGCTGGCGCAGCAATAGAATCGGGTGCAACGCTTGTTCATGGTGTGCAAATGATGAATAAGTACGATAAATTAAGTATGTAATTTTTGAATTCATAACCCTGAATTAAAAATATGGCGACAAAGTCCCTTTTAAAAAGCAAGAATGAATTGGCCAATGCCAATAAGCAGTTAGAGATATTAAACGGTGGGATTTTTGCCAATGGTGAACTACCTACATTTAAAGATAAAATTAGTGAAATAGGTCGCTATCCACTAAAGCCTAATAAGCTAGAAATCCTGCAAATTAATGTAGGTTACATGTGTAATCAAGTATGTGAACATTGCCACGTTGATGCTGGGCCTGACAGGAAAGAAATCATGACCCGTGAAACCATGCAACAATGTTTAGACGTAATTAGAAATACGGGAGCTCACACTTTAGATTTAACAGGAGGAGCACCTGAAATGAATCCTCTTTTTAGATGGTTTGTAGAAGAGGCAAGTGCGGCAGGAATTAAAGATTTTATAGTGAGGTCAAATCTTACTATTATTCGAGCCAATCCTAAGTATTACGATTTGCCAGATTTTTTTAAAAAGCATAATATACATGTTGTTTCTTCTATGCCGCATTGGACACGAGGAAAAACAGACAAACAACGTGGGGAAGGAGTTTTTGATCAATCAATAAAAGCTTTGCAAGAATTAAATGATCGAGGTTATGGAATGCCTAATAGCGATTTAAGGCTGGATTTAGTTTATAATCCTTCAGGAGCATTTTTGCCAGGTGATCAGGCTGCAATGGAAAAAGATTTCAAAAAGGCCTTGATGGAAGATTTCAATATTCAATTTCATAATCTTTTTGCGATTACTAATTTGCCGATATCACGATTTTTAGATTATTTAATAGCTTCTGAAAACTATGAAGACTATATGTATAGTCTAGTAGAAGCTTACAACCCTATGGCGGTAGCAAACGTAATGTGTACCAATACACTTTCGGTTAGTTGGGATGGGTATTTGTATGATTGTGATTTTAACCAAATGTTAGGCCTTGGAGTTGCTTCTAAAATAAAACATATTAGCGATTATAATGAGGCTGTTTTAAATAATAGAAACATAATCATTTCTCAGCATTGTTATGGTTGTACAGCAGGCTCAGGAAGTAGTTGCCAAGGAACTGTGGCATAATCTAGCGAACTTGAACTAACTTATAAGGCTATTTAAGAACTATAATTAGATGCTTAATTCAAAAAATTTAATACTAATTTTTACACGTAATCCCGAATTGGGGAAAGTAAAATCTAGATTAGCAAAAGATGTAGGCGAAGATGCAGCTTTAGCTATTTATAAGTTCTTGTTAAATCACACTAAAAACGTAACTCAAAATTTGTTAGTAGATAAGCAGGTATGGTATTCTGAAAATGTGGCCGAAAATGATATTTGGGATGCTAATATTTACGATAAATACGAGCAGCTTCAAGTAAATGATTTAGGTAAAAGAATGCAACAAGCTTTCCTTTTAGGGTTTAAAAAAGGTTACGAAAAAATTATAATTGTAGGCAGTGATTTATATGATATTGAAGGTCGCGATTTTTACAAGGCGCTCGAAGCTTTGAATAGTCATGAAGCAGTTATAGGGCCTGCAACAGACGGTGGTTTTTACCTTTTAGGAATGAAAACAATGATTCCTGAAGTTTTTGAAAATAAAAACTGGGGTAAGGATACTGTTTTAAGTAGCACGTTAAAAGATTTAGAAAAATATACGTTTACACAATTAGAAGAAAAGAATGATGTAGATTATTTAAGTGATATCGAAAACATTGAGGTTTTTAAACAATTTTATAATTTACAATAGCAATAAGAATTAATGATAAAGTTTATTCAAGAAACAACAGAATATTTACAAGAAAAAGGATTCGACAAACCAGAAGTGGGGATTATACTTGGGACAGGTTTAGGGCAATTAGTAAATGAAATTGAAAACCCAATCGAAGTGAGTTATAATCACATTCCTAATTTTCCTACAGCTACCGTAGAGTTTCATAAAGGGAAACTTATATACGGAATTATCCAAGGTAAAAAAGTGGTAGTAATGCAAGGAAGATTTCATTTGTATGAAGGTTATTCATTACAAGATGTAACTTTTCCTGTACGTATAATGAAGGCTTTAGGAATACATACACTGTTAGTTTCAAATGCTTCAGGAGCCATAAATTTAGGATTTAAAAAAGGAGAATTAATGTTAATTGATGATCACATCAATTTACAAGGAGGGTCGCCATTAGCTTTTAAAGGAGTGGAAGATTTAGGAGAGCGTTTTGTGGATATGAGTGCGCCTTATAGTGAGCACCTAAATCACAAATTACAATCTATAGCAAAGAAAGAAGGAATTCAATTACATAAAGGAGTTTATGCTTCAGTTGTTGGGCCTCAATTAGAAACTAGAGCAGAATACAGGTACTTAAAAATCATAGGAGCTGAAGCTGTTGGAATGAGTACCGTTCCCGAAGTAATCGTTGCTAATCATTTGGGTTTAAACGTGGCGGCAGTTTCTGTATTAACAGATGAATGTGACCCAGATAATTTAAAGCCTGTTAATATTGGTGAAATTATAGCAATGGCCAACCAAGCAGAACCAAGTATGATTACTTTATTTAAACAATTAATAGCTACTCTGTAGTTACAATAAAATATAAGAGAAAGAAGATGAGTTATTTAGATGCTACACACGACGTTTATAAAGAAGCAGCCTTAACACCAGATGTAGGTTTATGTTGTACAACAAACCCTATATGGGAACTACCAGGGCTTAAAATACCTAAGATTATGCAAGAGATGAATTACGGTTGTGGAAGCACCGTGCATGCGCGTGATTTATCAAAAAACCCTAAAATGCTTTATGTAGGTGTTGGAGGGGGTATGGAGTTATTGCAATTCTCATATTTCAACAGACAAAAAGGAGGTGTTGTAGGTATAGACGTAGTAGATGAAATGTTAGAAGCTTCCCGTAAAAATTTTGAAATTGCCGAAGCAGAAAACGATTGGTTTAAAAGTGAATTTGTAGACCTAAAAAAGGGGGATGCGCTTAACCTGCCGGTTGAAGATAATAGTATTGATGTAGCGGCACAAAATTGTTTATTCAATATTTTTAAGGCTGAAGATTTAAAAAAGGCTATCGAAGAAATGTACAGGGTATTAAAGCCTAATGGAAAATTAGTAATGAGTGATCCTACCTGTGAACAGCCAATGAACGAAACCCTTAGAAATGATGATCGTTTAAGAGCATTGTGTTTAAGTGGAAGTTTGCCTATCGCAGAATATGTAAAAGCCCTAACCGATGTTGGTTTTGGAACTATTGAAATAAGAGCCCGTAAGCCTTATCGAATATTAGATCCTAAAAACTACCCTACCGATGAGTTAATTTATATCGAATCTATCGAGGTCGCAGCAATTAAAGATCCAATGCCCGAAGACGGCCCTTGTATTTTTACTGGAAAGGCAGCTATATACTATGGTGATAAAGATTTTTTTGATGATGATAAAGGGCACATTTTATTAAAGAATCAACCTTTAGCTATATGTGATAAAACTGCAGCAGCATTAAAAGCATTAAACAGAGATGATATTTATTTTAGTGAATCTACGTATCATTATGATGGAGGGGGTTGTTGTTAATTTAATGTACATTTTATCGTATATTTTTGCATTTAATCGATTGTTTTTAGGTCAATTACTAGTAATATAGATCATACACAGTACTGTTTTTTAAATTTGTTCAGCTCTCTAAACTAATGTTTATCTGTTGAAAGTCAACAGGTGTTAAACTAACATTATAATAAATTGAAACGTATGAATTTAAAATTTTTTCTTTTAGTTTTTTTGTGTTTTTCTTCTACACTAAGTTTTAGTAATAATGAGCTTGTCGAGTTCAATTATAAGTTTGATATCAATAATTTAGATACCAAAGTTGATTATTCAATTTGGGAAATTATACTTAAAAGATATGTTGATAGAGAAGGGAATGTCGATTACGACGCTTTAAAGAAGAAAGAGAACATGCTAGATGATTTTCTGAATATTTTAGAGAAAACTAAAATTGATTATAGTTGGAATGCTTCTGAAAAAATAGCTTTTTGGATAAATGTGTATAATGCGTATACTATAAAATTAATACTCAAAAATTATCCTGTAAAAAGTATTAAGGACATAAGAAGACCTTGGGATAAAAAGTTTTTTACAGTTAATGGAGAATTTTTAAGTTTAGGAGATGTTGAACATCAAATTTTAAGAAAAAAATTCACAGAGCCTCGTATTCACTTTGCAATTAATTGTGCATCAAAGTCATGTCCAAGAATAGTACAAATACCTTATACTGGAGATAATTTAAATAATTTACTTGATAGACAAACTAAAGAATATATTAATAACCCTAAATTAAATAATGTGGGGCGTGATTCCTTTCAACTTTCAAAGCTTTTTTCATGGTTTTCTAAAGATTTTAAAGAAACAGAAGGCAGTGTTGAGAAGTTTGTAAATAGGTATAGTAAAATATCAATTAACAATCAGAAAAACAACGGATTTATTGAATATGACTGGAATTTAAATACAAAATAACCTTATGGTTTAAAGTGTTAATAAAAAATTAAAAAAACTTTTCATTATTGAATAGTGTTTTTGTGTGTAATTTGAAATACAAACTTTCGACTGAGTTTGTATAACTAAAATATTTCAAAATGAACACACAAAAAACATTCATATTAAGTTTAATTATTGGTTTTATAAGTCTTTCAATCTTTTCTCAAGCCTCTATAGGGTATGTGGCTAATACTTCACAAGTATATGCTTACGATCCTTCTATAAAAAACAGAGTTAATTTTAGAGAAGAAAAAATTGACTATTCTATTTGGAAAAGCTTACTTCAAAAAAACGTGCTGGCTAACGGTAAGGTGAATTATAAGGGCTTTAAAGATGATGTGTCAAAATTAAATACATTCTTAAGAAAACTTTCGAATACAAAAATGACAAGTGCATGGACTAAGAATGATAAAATGGCCTATTGGATTAATGTTTACAATGCCTACACTGTAAAATTGGTTTTAAATAATTATCCAATAAATAGTATTAAAGAAATTGATAGACCTTGGAAAACTGAATTTTTCCCTATTAACGGAAAATTAATGAGTTTGCATCAGGTAGAACATGAGATTTTAAGAGGTTATGGAGAACCAAGAATTCATTTTGCGATAAATTGTGCTTCTAGATCATGTCCAAGATTATTACAAATTCCTTATACTGCAACAAACTTAATTAAATTACTCGATCGTCAGGCTAAGGAATTTATTAATGATGAATTTTATAACACAATTACTGAATATAGTGTTAATGTATCTCATATATTTAACTGGTATAAAAAAGACTTTAAAGAAACACACGGTACCGTAGTTAACTTTATTAATCAATATAGCGATGTGACTATTGCGAATCAAAAAAATAAAGGATATAAGTCTTACGACTGGACTTTAAACGATCAAAAATAATAGTAAAACGATTGAAATTATCGATTATAATACCCGTATATAACGAAGCAACTCATTTAAATGAGTTGCTTTTTTACTTACTAAAAAGCACCCAAAAATCTAGTGATATAGAAATACTAGTTGTTGATGGGGGGAGTACTGATGATACTGTTAAAACACTACTTCAGGACGAAAAAATTAGTATTGTACATTCTGAAAAGGGTAGAGGTAAACAAATGAATACTGGAGCTAAACTAGCTAAAGGAGAAGTGTTGTATTTTCTTCATGCAGATAGTTTTCCTCCTAAAGATTTTTTAAAGCTAATTTTATTTAAAATTAATATAGGTAAAAAAGCAGGTTGCTTTAAGATGATTTTTGATTCAAATCATCCATGGCTTAGGCTTGCAGGATGGTTCACTCAATTTAATTTAAAATTTTTCAGAGGAGGAGATCAATCTCTATATGTAGATAAGTTGCTTTTTAATGAAATAGGTGGCTTTAATGAAAATCACGCTATTTTTGAAGATTACGTTTTTATTAGGGAGCTTTATAAACGTAATCAATTTTGTGTTATACAAGAAGATATCAAATCATCATCGAGACGCTATAAGGAAAATGGGATCGCCAAATTACAGTTTCATTATTGGAACTTGTATATTAGGAAATGGCTAGGGGCATCAACCCAAGATTTAGTTAATTATTACACTAAGCACATAAAATAAAAGCAAGGTTGTATTCAAGAAGTTAACCCGTTATAGGTAACAAAATTTCGAGGTGTTTCATAAAGTGTGATTTCTAGATCGTTGCATTCAGCGATTTTCCTCCTAAGCTTATTCCATATAACCACAGCAATATTTTCTACTGTAGGTATAAGGTTTTTAAATTCATATACATCTAAATTTAAATTTTTATGATCAAAAGGGATCTCTACATTAATCTTAATCAATTCCTTTAACACTTTCATATCCATTACGAAGCCAGTTTCAGGATCAATATTTCCAGTCACAGAAACTATTAATTCATAGTTATGACCATGGTAATTGGGATTTGCACATTTTCCATAAATTGCATTGTTTTTACCCTCAGACCATTCTTTTCGAAACAAACGATGTGCAGCATTAAAATGTGCTTTTCGATGTATGGTTATTCTCATTGTAAGTATTGTTTACACTAAAAGTAACATTTGTTATGAGACAAATTGCTCAATAATCTATTTTTAAGAGAATCTTAATAGATTGAATATTTTTTAGACTTAAAACACAAAAAGCCACTGCACAGCAGTGGCTTTTTGTTATGAGATAAAATAAATTAAACTACTCTCACTATACTTAATTCAAGTTTTTCAACCATCTTTTCTCTAATGGCCTTAGAGCTCATTAATGAGTTTACGGCTTTTCTAAATTCGTTTTTTCTTTGTGTAAATATGGTATTTCTATTAAGTTTCATAATCGGTTATTTAAGTTTTTGTTTTTTAATAGTCTTTAAGAAATGGAATTCCTTAAATAATTTATGAATATTTTAAGATAATGGCTTTTATGATAGTTTTAATCATTTTTAAAGTGCCAAAAATTCTATAAAATCCTACTTTTACAGGATTAATTCAAAAGGTATGCCAAAGGGAGTTTTATTAGTGAATTTAGGTTCGCCTGATTCTACAGATCCGAAAGATGTAAAAAAATATCTCGGAGAATTTTTAATGGACGAACGTGTTATTGATTTACCCAAATTAGCACGAACTATTCTTGTAAAAGGAATTATATTAAACACACGTCCTAAAAAATCGGCAGCTGCTTATAAAAAAATATGGTGGGACGAGGGTTCACCTTTAATTGTATTGTCTGAAAGGCTAACCGCTAAGATTGACAAAAACACATCTGTGCCCATTTCATTGGCCATGCGTTATGGATCTATGAGTATGCTTAAAGGAATGCAACAATTACACGATCAAGGTGTGGATGACGTATTAATTATTCCTCTGTACCCTCAGTTTGCAATGGCAACTACAGAAACTATTAATGTACTAGCGAACGAACTAAAGCAAAAGCATTTTCCTAAAATGCAATTAACTTCAATGCCAGCATTTTATAATCATCCTGATTACGTGAATGTTTTATCCCGTAGCATAGGAGAAAAACTAGAGGGTTTAGATTATGAGCATTTACTGTTTAGTTATCACGGTGTTCCTGAGCGTCATATTCGTAAAAGTGATATTACCAAATCTCATTGTAAAATGGATGGTAGTTGTTGTGAAACACACTCCAAAGCACATGAGTTTTGTTACAAGCACCAGTGTGTGCAAACTACTAAAAATGTGGCTAATACATTAGGTTTAAAAGAAGGTACTTACAGTACATCATTTCAATCTCGTTTAGGTTTTGATCCTTGGTTACAGCCTTATACCGATCGTACGATAGAGCGTTTTGGAAAAGAAGGCATGAAAAAAATGGCTATTGTTACTCCAGCTTTCGTCTCCGATTGTTTGGAAACATTAGAGGAAATTGCCATGGAGGGTGAGGAAATTTTTCACGAAGTTGGGGGTAAAGAGTTTACCGTAATTCCATGCTTAAATGATCGAGACGATTGGGCAAAAGTGATGGCTCGTTGGATAGATGAATGGGCACACCAAGCTTAGGATGAAAAAAAAAAATTCAGAAAAATTAGGCCAGTTACCCATATCAAAATTATTGATTCAGCAGGCCGTTCCTGCATCCATTGGAATTTTAGTGATGTCACTAAATATTTTAGTGGATTCTATTTTTGTAGGTAATTGGATTGGTCCCATTGCTATTGCAGCAATAAATGTGGTGCTTCCAGTTTCTTTTTTTATAGCCGCCATTGGTATGTCTGTTGGTATTGGTGGGTCTTCGGTCCTGTCAAGGGCGTTAGGAGAATCTAATTATGAAAAGGCAATACGTGTTTTTGGAAATCAAACAGCCTTAACACTGTTAATTACGTTAACCCTAGTAGCCTTTGGGCTTTGGTTTGCAAATCCCCTTGTAGAAGCTTTTGGGGGTAAAGGAGCTATTTTTACACCAGCAAAGGCTTATTATAAAATAGTGTTGTATGGAGTGCCTATTTTAGCACTCAGCATGATGGGTAATACGGTAATACGTGCAGAGGGTAAACCTAAATTTGCCATGATTGCCATGATTGTTCCTTCGATTACCAATCTTTTTTTAGATTATTTATTAATCAATATATTCGATTTGGACATGGTTGGTGCTGGCTGGGCAACTACGATTTCTTATATATGTTGTTTTGTAACTATTATTTATTTTTTTGTCTTTAAAAGTGAGCTACGTTTAAAATTAGAACATCTTAAATTTAAACTGAATATCCTAAAAGAAATAGGGGCTTTAGGGTCCATAACATTAACTAGGCAAGGCGTTATTAGTATTGTGTACCTAATTTTGAATAATGTAATGGTGGATATTGAGGGCGAGTGGGCAGTAGCTTGTTATGCTATAGTAAGCCGATTACTAATGTTCGCATTGTTTCCTATCACAGGAATCACACAAGGTTTTTTGCCTATCGCTGGGTATAATTACGGAGCAAAATCCTATGGCCGTGTAAAAGAGGTAATTTATAAAGCCATCATTTATGCTTCTATTATAGGTTTGTCTGTATTAGGTTTGTTATTTGCTTTCCCTACATTTATAGCCAAATTATTTTTAGCAGAGAATGATCCAAGTCAACTTGCCATTAACACTCAAATATTAGCGGAGGTTCCTAGAGCTATACGATATGTCTTTTTAGCATCTCCAATTATTGCAATACAACTTATCGGGTCAGCATATTTTCAGGCCATAGGTAAAGCATTACCGGCATTTCTGTTGTCATTGTCAAAACAAGGTTTTTTTTTAATACCATTACTTTTAATTTTGCCAAAAACTTATGGGGTAGTTGGGGTGTGGGTGGCCTTTCCTATAGCTGATTTATTGGCTACTTTAGTTACTGCCTTTTTTTTACACAGAGAAATTAAAAAACATTTAATTCCTAAAATCGCTAAAAGCTAATTTTATGGCTTACTATTATATAAAATCGCTACATCTTATATTTGTAATTACATGGTTTGCAGGTTTGTTCTATATACCTCGTTTGTTTATTTATCAAATTGAAGCCAATGATCGTCCCGATAATGAAAAAAAAGTGTTGCTTCCACAACTGCAATTAATGACAAGGCGACTGTGGTTCATAATATCATGGCCTTCGGCAATCTTAGCGACTGTTTTTGCGCTTTGGTTATTGCACATGTCACCAGAGTATTTGCAAGAGCCATGGATGCATGTAAAACTTGGTTTTGTAGTGTTGTTATTTGCCTATCATTTAAAATGTCATCAAATTTTAAAACAGCAAGAAGCGGGCGTGTTTAAATGGAGTTCCAATCAAATGCGTATTTGGAATGAGGGTTCTACGATTATACTTTTTTCAGTAGTATTTTTAGTAATCCTTAAAAATGCTTTTAATTGGATTTATGGTGTAGTTGGAATAATTACATTAGGGGTGCTTCTCATGCTAGGAATTAAGCTGTACAAACGTCTGAGAAGTTAATTAAAATAAAAAAAACAGGATTTATAGCTTGCTATAAATCCTGTTTTATATGATAAAATTACCGGTTTCTAATATTAACCTTTAATACTAGCCGATAAATACTCTCTATTCATTCGGGCTATGTTTTCTAAAGAAATTCCTTTAGGACATTCAATTTCACATGCACCAGTGTTGGTACAATTACCAAATCCTTCAGAGTCCATTTGTGCAACCATTGCTTGCACACGTTCGGCAGCTTCTACTTGACCTTGCGGCAATAGTGCGTACTGAGATACTTTAGCAGAGGTAAATAGCATTGCAGATGCGTTTTTACAAGCAGCAACACAAGCGCCGCATCCAATACACGCAGCAGCATTAAAAGCATTATCTGCATCACCTTTGTTAATTGGAGTAGCGTTGGCATCTATTGTATTACCTGATGTATTTACAGAAATATATCCTCCGGCGTGCTGAATACGATCAAAAGCACTTCGATCCACCATTAAATCCTTTACAACAGGAAAAGCATTTGCTCTAAAAGGTTCAATAGTTATGGTATCTCCATCTTTAAACATACGCATGTGCAACTGGCAAGTAGTTACTTTACGATCTGGTCCGTGTGGCTCTCCATTAATTTGCAAAGAGCACATTCCACAGATACCTTCGCGGCAATCGTGGTCAAAAACAACAGGCTCTTCTCCTTTGTTAATCAGTCCTTCGTTAAGGACGTCCAACATCTCTAAAAAAGACATATCTTCCTCTATCCCATCAATAGGATAGTCTACCATTTGCCCTTTGTTGCTAGCGTTTTTTTGACGCCATATTTTTAATAATAATTTCATTTTCTTAAGATTTAAGTATTGAGTATTGAGTATTGAGCGTTAATCTAACATCTCTTATCTCAACACTAACATCTATTTATATGAACGCGTTTTTAATTCGATATTTTCGTAAGTCAATTCTTCTTTGTGTAATTCGGCATCTTTAGGTTCTCCTTTGTATTCCCAAGCCGATACATACTTAAAGTTTTCATCGTCTCGAAGTGCTTCCCCTTTTTGTTCGCCACTTTGTTCAACAGATTCTTCTCGGAAATGACCTCCACAAGATTCGTTTCTGTTTAGAGCATCTTTTGCAAACAACTCACCTAATTCTAAAAAGTCAGCAACACGACCTGCTTTTTCAAGCTCTGTATTCATTCCGGCAGAATCACCAGGGATATTTACGTTCTCCCAAAAATCTTTACGCAAGGCAGAAATTTCGTCAATGGCTTCTTGTAATCCTTTAGCATTACGAGACATACCACATTTGTTCCACATAATTTTACCTAAACGCTTGTGGTAATAATCTACAGAATGCTCTCCTTTAGCACTCATTAATTTTTGGATACGGTCTTTAACGTGCTTTTCAGCTTCATCAAACTCAGGAGTTTCGGTAGAAATTTTTCCTGTTCTGATATCATCCGAAAGGTAGTCTCCGATAGTATATGGTAATACAAAGTAACCATCGGCCAAACCTTGCATTAACGCAGATGCTCCTAATCGGTTCGCTCCGTGGTCAGAGAAGTTTGCTTCACCAGCGGCATAACAACCAGGAATTGTAGTTTGTAAATTATAATCAACCCAAAGGCCTCCCATAGTGTAATGCACTGCAGGATAGATCATCATAGGTGTCTTGTAAGGGTTTTCATCTACAATTTTCTCATACATTTGGAATAGATTTCCATATTTAGCTTCAATAATAGCCTCTCCTAATTCTAATATTTTTTCAGCACTAGGATTTTCTATTCCTGAAGTCAACGCTTTTTCTTTTCCGTAACGCTGTATTGCTGCTGCAAAATCTAAGTATACTGCTTCACCTGTTTTATTTACACCAAAACCAGCATCACAGCGTTCTTTTGCAGCTCTTGAGGCAACATCACGAGGTACTAGGTTTCCAAAAGCAGGGTAACGGCGCTCTAAGTAGTAATCTCTATCTTCCTCGGCTAATTGAGTTGGTTTTAATTTTCCTTCTCTAATAGCAATTGCATCTTCTTTTTTCTTAGGTACCCAAATACGACCGTCATTACGAAGTGATTCCGACATCAATGTCAACTTTGATTGATGGTCTCCTGAAACAGGAATACATGTTGGGTGAATTTGAGTGTAACAAGGATTTGCAAAATGAGCACCACGACGGTGAGCTCTCCAAGCAGCCATTACATTGCTACCCATGGCATTGGTACTTAAGTAAAATACGTTACCGTAACCACCTGTGGCTAATACAACTGCATGTGCAGAATGTCTTTCAATTTCTCCAGTAACTAGATTACGTGCAATTATTCCACGGGCTTTGCCGTTAACTTTCACTAAATCTAACATTTCGTGACGGTTGAAAGCTTGTATTTTTCCTCTATTAATCTGGCGATTCATTGCTGAATATGCACCTAATAAAAGTTGTTGACCTGTTTGTCCTTTAGCGTAAAAAGTTCGGGATACCAATACCCCTCCAAAGGAGCGGTTATCTAAAAGACCTCCATATTCACGTGCAAAAGGAACTCCTTGTGCTACACATTGATCAATAATATTACCCGATACTTCAGCTAATCGGTATACGTTTGCTTCACGTGAACGATAATCTCCACCTTTTACTGTATCGTAAAAAAGTCGGTAATTAGAGTCACCATCTCCTTGGTAATTTTTTGCTGCATTAATTCCTCCTTGAGCAGCAATAGAATGCGCACGTCGTGGAGAATCTTGATAGCAAAATGTTTTTACATTGTAACCTAATTCAGCAAGGGATGCTGCAGCACTTCCTCCTGCAAGTCCTGTTCCTACAATTATAATGTCAATATTACGCTTGTTGGCAGGATTTACTAGGTTAATTTTATTTTTATGATTTGTCCACTTATCAGCTAATGGACCTTTTGGTATTTTAGAATCTAATGCCATGTCTTATGTGATTAGTGGTTTAAGTGATGAAATATAGCTACAAAAATGAATCCTGCAGGGATAACAATTGCAAAAGCTTTTGCAAATTTTTGAATTCCACCAGAATATTTGTTGTTTACTCCCACAGATTGAAAAGAAGAAGCAAAACCATGTAAAAGGTGTAAAGCTAAAAAAGCAAATGAAATTACATAAAGAAGGGTGCGTACAGGACTTACAAACTTGTGTTGTAATTCTGTAAAGTATCTTAATTCACCATTGTGAATACCAGACATATCGCCCTGAATAAATTTGGTGTTAATTTCAGGAATCCAAAAATCGTAGAAATGAAGGCCTAAAAAAGCTAAAACCACAATACCGGATATAATCATATTTCTGGACATCCAAGAAGCATTAGCGCCACCATTGTATTGTGCATATTTAATTGATCTAGCCTTTCTGTTTTGTATTTCTAAAATAAATCCCATGATAAAATGAAAAACAACACCAAAAATTAGCACAGGCTGAAGAACAAACTGTACCAGAGGGTTGGTTCCCATAAAATGAGAAGTAGTATTAAAAACATCTTTACTGAATACCGAGGTTAAATTGATGCTAAAATGTTGTAGTAAAAAAAATACTAAAAAAAGTCCTGACAGCGCCATAGCGACTTTTCTTGCAATTGAAGATTTAATAATTCCTCCCATTTGTTTATTTAATTAATAATCTGAACAAAAGTAAGGGCGAAAAGCTTTTTTTACAAGCTTTTAAAATGTTTTAATGGTTGTTTGGACTGATTATGAATAATGAATAATTAATTTAAAAGAATATTTTTAGCATAAAAAATCAAATTTTAACAATTTAGTTAAGAATTTTAAGGCTTATGGTTCAAAATCAACAGTATTTTTTAAAATACTTAATTTTAGACTACGTATTTATACGTATAATTTAATGCTTTTGAAGTGACTTCTCCGTTAATTAATTTTCCTTTGCTTAGGGTTTCGGTATCAAAATTAGGGTAATTTAAATTTAGTCTATCGCATACTGTGTTATAATATTTTTGTTTGGTAATATGTTTAGGGAAAGAAGCGTTAAAAACTTCATTCCATTTTTTTTGGTTTATAATTGAAGTGATAATTCCAATACAATCTTCGCGATGTATTAGGTTTACAGGGGCTTCAGGATTTTTTACACTAGGTCTCTTGGACATCATAGTTGCAGGATGCCTTTCGTCGTTAACTAAACCAGCAAATCGGAGTATAGTTGTTTCAAAATTTTTATTCTTTAGCAGTAAATTCTCTACATCTCTTAGTTGCTTTCCTGAATTAGATAATGTATTAGGTTTCGATAAGTTTGTAATTATAGGAAAGTGTTCTTCATCTTTAAAAACACTAGTTGAACCAATAAATAAAACCTTTTTTATAGACGATTTTTCAATGTAGGGTAAGATTTGTTTAATTTTTGCGACATAACTACTATCAGGGTTTTTTCGTAAACCTGGTGGAGTATTTAAAATTAATATCTCCGAACTAGCCAAACAGTTTTCTATGTCACCTTCAACAGTTGTCTCTTTAAGTTCTAATAAGTAGGCCTTTATATTATCTTGTTTTAATAGCGATTGCTTTTTTGTAGATGTAGTACTTCCCTTACAGTGATAACCTAGTTTTGATAGCGTTTTGTATAGTGGTAGTCCAAGCCAGCCAAGTCCAATAATAGAAACACTTTTTGACATTTCTTTTTTTTATAAAAGTACTTTTTTTGCTAAAATACTACTCAGTTTTAGTAGAAAAACATATTTACGATAGCTAGTTAATTGTTTAACAGTCTTAAAATGAGTATATTTAAGATCAACTCTAAATTATAAGGTATGGGATTTTCAAATTTTATGGGTGAGCGTTTAAAGCAAACCAAAGGTATAGATGCACAAATTAATGTGGCGGATTATATGACAAAAAAACTAATTCATTTTTCACCTAGTGATACGTTAATAGATGTTATGACATCGTTAGCCCGAAACGAAATAACAGGTGGTCCGGTTGTTAGCAAAGGAGAATTAGTAGGAATGATTTCAGAAAGTGACTGTATGAAAACACTTAGTGATAGTAAGTATTTTAATATTCCTATGGGTACTGAAACAGTAGAAAAATACATGAGTTCTATTGTGGAAACCATAGATATTAATGCTAGTATTTTTGAAGCAGCTGAAAAATTTTATAAAAGCCCTTACAAGCGTTTTCCTGTTCTTGAAAACGGGAAATTAGTGGGGCAAATCAGTCAACATGATATTATTGTAGCAGCTTTAAAATTGAATTCACATAACTGGAAACATTAAGAATTTCTTTTAACAAGCGCATAGTACTCATTTTCAAGAGGTAGATATCCTTGGTTATACACAAAATAATAGGTAGTTCCTTTTTTTGTAGTGTAAATGCTTGTAAAAATGTTAAAGTCAAATCCTTTATTCAGTAACTTGCTCTTAACTGTTTTTGTTTTGTCAGTTGGATTAAGCTGTTGTAAAATTCGATAATTTTTTCGAAGTTGATTATTTGTATTTCGAATTAGGTTGGTAGTGTCTTTGTTTAAATTGTTATTGAAAGTATTTCGACAGGCATCCGAACAGAATTTTTTGTCAGATCGTCCAATTATTTTGTCGCCACATTCAGGACAATTTTTTTGCATAAATTGATTTTTTTACAATATACTAAATTTAAGCAAGTATTTGTTTATGTGTGTTTTAGCTGTTTATTTAAATAAATCATTTGCCAGTCTAAAGGTGTTTGAATGGGCTTCTAAAATAGTTTTAATATTTGGTGAATATCCTCCGCCCATAGAGCACATAACGGGAATGTCATAATCTTTACATAGCTGTAATACAAATCGATCCCTTTCGGCGCAACCTTTCAAAGTACAGCTTAATTTCCCTAGTTTATCGGTATCTAAAATATCGACTCCGCATAAGTAATAAATAAAATCGGGTTGTTGTTGTTTTATAAGTATGGGTAGTGTTTTTTTTAAAATAGAAAGGTATTCAGCATCTTTAGTATTGCTGGGTAATGCAATATCTAAATCGGAGCTTTCTTTTTTAAAAGGATAGTTTTTTTCACCATGCATTGAGAAGGTAAATACAGAGTTGTTGTTTTTAAAAATTTCTGCAGTTCCATTGCCTTGGTGTACATCTAAATCAACTATTAATATTTTTTTAGCTAATTTTTGGCTTAATAAATAAGCTGCGCCAATAGCTTGGTCATTTAAAAGGCAAAAAGCTTCTCCTCGGTTAGAAAAGGCATGATGTGTGCCGCCTGCAATATTCATAGCTATTCCCTGATTTAATGCAAATAAAGAGGCATCTATTGTGCCTTGTGTAATAATAAGTTCTCTGTTGACTAAGGCCTGAGACAAAGGAAATCCAGTGATTCTTATTTCGCTTTTTGAAAGTTTTAAATTCAATAATTTATCTACATATATTTCAGTGTGTACTCTCAATAAATTATCAACAGAAACTTTAGAGGGCTTAAAAAAATTATTTGAATTACAAGTTCCTTCGTGTAGTAGCTGTTTGGGTAATAAATCGTACTTCTCCATAGGGAAACGATGCCCTTTTTTTAAAGGGTGTTCATAGCAAGGATGATAAGCAATTTTGAGCATACCGTAATTTAAAATAAAAAGCACAAAAAAACCTTAGGAGTTTTTAGCTTCTAAGGTTTTAAAAATAAGATTGTTTTCTACAAATTTACTTTTGGAGTTACAGTAAAGGTTGAGCCAATATCTAATGAGATAGCCTCAGTAATAGCTTCTTTGGTAGTAATTGTTAGTTCGTAAACTATTGTGTCATTTAGTAAATATTGCGTTAAGTCTTCTTTGCTTACTTCAGAAGTTAAATTAAGAGACTTAGAGTTGTTTGTGATAGAAGAGACAGCGACAACTTCTCTTAAATCCAAGCCTTCAGCTCCTATTTTAATAGAAATAGATTCAATAACATCAAAGCTAATGGATGAAGATTCAGGTATGTTAAGGGTAAGTTCCTTAAATATTATAGCAGCAATATTTTCTTGTTTGAAATTATTATTTGCTAGCTCTTCTTCTATATTTGTTGTAATAGTATTTGCTATTGATATAGTACCTGCAGGGGCAATGTCTATAGTAACATTAGTATCGGCATCAATATCAAATTGTACTAAATCCTCTAAGAGTTCGTTAATTCTATCTTCTACATCGCATGAAGTAAAAGCAGTGGCAAGGGATAAGCTAAGTAATAATAGAACTATTTTTCTCATAATTTTAAGTTTTAGTTAGGATAGTTGCAATAATAAATAATAATTATTAAAAATTGATAATTTTGTTGAATTTAGAGAGGGTTATTTTAAAAAGTCAAAAGTGTGTTCTAGTAAAAAAATCACGAAAATGTTATTTTGATATAATTTGGCTTGGTGTTTGTAATATATCAATTATTTAGTGATATTTTTGATACAACAAAATATTTAAATCCCAACTTATGAAAAATCTATTTTTTGCTTTCTTATTAATAACGTCATCGACCGTTTTCTCTCAAAAAGATAATCTTTTGAAAAATGGAGGGTTTGAGAACAATTTTAATAATTGGGAGCTAAATACTTTAGATAAAGCTAAAGCATTTTTCAAAAACGATAAAAAAACAAAATTTTCTGGAGAGAAAAGCTTGAATGTTGAGGTGGTTGATTTAGGAGCTAATACGTGGGATATTCATATGGTGCAACCATTTACTTCTAGAAAAAACAGCAAATACCAAATACAGTTTTATGCAAAAGCAAATAGGTCTGGGAAAATATTAAAAGCCCAATTGCAAAATACAACCTATACAGGCCGAGAGTTTCAATTAACCGATGAGTGGAAATTGTATACTTGGGAAAGTAAAGCAAAAGAAGATGATTTGGCTTTAGCGTTTCATTTTTTAGGCAAAGGAACTTATTACATCGATAATATAGTTGTTGAGAAATTAAGAAAAAACAATAACAAAAAACCTTCTAGTAATAATACGTCAAATAAGTATTCAGGCTCCAAAAGTACTACTATGATTGGTAATGGAGGTTTTGAAGACGGATTTGCCGATTGGGTTAATGTAACTGACGGGGGAGGTAAAGCAGATTTTAAGTTAAACAGAAGATCTCCTTATGAAGGCGAAAGTTCAATGAAAGTTACCTTATTAAAGCCAGGTAAAAATCAATGGGATGTACAAAGTTTTAAAGAAATTAATGTTAAAAAGAATAAGACTTATAAGCTTACTTTTTATGCCCGATCTGTAGGTAATAAAAAAGTAAAAGTTCAAGTTCAAGACGATTTTAAAAAAATCTACAAATCAACTACATTTAATGCAGGTTTCGAATGGGAAAAATTCTCATGGGATTTTAAAGCTGGTAGTAGCCAAATGCAACTGGCTATTCATCATATAGGGCTTGGTACTGTTGAGTATGATTCAATTAAGATAGAACAAATAAAGAAAAAGTAATTCTGCATTTGGTGCAATAAGAAAAGCTAAGATTTTACACTGTAAAATCTTAGCTTTTTTGTCTAAGCCTTAGTTCTAAAAACTTGAATTCAAGTCATAAGTGCAATAGATTTTAAATATTGAGTGGGCTAGCCCACTCAATATTTAAGATTAAAAGATCACATTTGTCTTGCATGAAAAATTATAGCCAATTAACCTTAGCTCAAAGGTATGAACTAGAGCGCCTTTTATCGAAT
>CANNCQ010000012.1 GCA_947503135.1 uncultured Aquimarina sp.
TCTTTTAATCTTAAATATTGAGTGGGCTAGCCCACTCAATATTTAAAATCTATTGCACTTATGACTTGAATTCAAGTGTTAAAAAAAAGGCTATTCAAAATAAATTTTGAATAGCCTATATATATTAATAGTTATAAAGTTTTAATCTGCTAAAACAATAACTTTATTGTTCTTTACTTCAATAACACCACCTTTAATTTTATAATTCCAGCGATTATCTTCGGTACTTTTTACCAACACTTTAGCGTTTTCTGCATCTAAATTAGTAACATCTATTTTTATATTTCCAGCTACTAATAAGGATATTATAGGAGCGTGATCATTCAACATTTGAAACTCTCCATCAATTCCTGGAGCAGCTATTGAAGTAACTTCAGCGTTAAAAACTACTTGCTCTGGTGTTACAATTTCTAAAAACATAATTTTCTTAGGTTTGTACTATTTTAGGCTTCAGCTAACATTTTTTGTCCTGCCTCCACAACTTCTTCTATCGATCCCTTAAGGTTAAAAGCTGCTTCTGGTAAATGATCTAATTCACCATCCATAATCATATTAAATCCTTTAATAGTATCTTTAATATCTACCAAACAACCTGGCATTCCTGTAAACTGTTCAGCTACATGGAAAGGCTGAGATAAGAAACGCTGTACTTTACGTGCTCTATAAACAGAAAGTTTATCATCTTCCGATAATTCTTCCATACCTAAAATGGCAATAATATCTTGTAATTCTTTGTAACGCTGTAATAACTCCTTAACTCTTTGAGCACAGTCATAATGAGCGTCCCCTAAAATTTCAGCAGTTAGAATTCTTGAAGTAGAATCCAATGGATCTACCGCTGGATAAATACCCAATTCAGCAATTTTACGCGAAAGTACCGTAGTTGCATCTAAGTGAGCAAAAGTAGTTGCTGGTGCTGGATCGGTAAGGTCATCCGCAGGTACATATACCGCTTGCACCGATGTAATAGAACCTTTTTTGGTAGAAGTAATACGCTCTTGCATTGCTCCCATTTCAGTTGCTAATGTAGGTTGATAACCTACCGCCGATGGCATACGTCCTAAAAGTGCTGATACCTCTGAACCTGCTTGTGTAAAACGGAAAATGTTATCTACGAAGAAAAGTACATCTTTTCCTTGTCCATCACCCGCTCCATCACGGAAATATTCAGCTATCGTTAATCCTGAGAGTGCCACACGTGCACGAGCTCCAGGTGGTTCGTTCATTTGCCCAAATACGAAAGTTGCTTTTGAGTCTTTCATAGCAGCTTTATCTACTTTTGAAAGGTCCCAACCACCTTCTTCCATTGAATGTAAAAAGTCATCACCATATTTAATAATACCTGACTCCAACATTTCACGTAAAAGGTCATTTCCTTCACGAGTTCTCTCTCCTACTCCTGCGAATACCGAGAGTCCACCATGCCCTTTAGCTATATTGTTAATTAATTCTTGAATCAATACTGTTTTACCAACTCCTGCTCCTCCAAATAATCCAATTTTACCTCCTTTTGCATAAGGTTCAATAAGATCAATTACTTTAATACCTGTAAATAAAACTTCAGTAGATACGGATAAATCTTCGAATTTAGGTGCTTGTCGGTGTATTGGGAGACCATCTTCACCTGTTTTAGGTAAATCACCTAAACCATCAATAGCATCTCCAATTACATTAAATAAACGACCGTATACATCATCACCTATAGGCATCTGTATTGGATTTCCAGATGCAACAACCTCAGTTCCTCTTTGTAAACCATCAGACGTATCCATCGCAATGGTACGCACTGTGTTTTCTCCAATGTGAGATTGCACCTCTAGTACCAACTTAGCACCATCAGTTTTATTGATTTCTAATGAATCGTAAATTTTTGGAAGTGCCACACCTGCAGCAAATTCTACGTCGATAACTGGACCAACAATTTGAGATACTTTACCCGTAACTTGAGCCATTATTTAAGTATTTTATTTTTTAATATTCACTGAAATATCTCTGTGTCTTCAATTACTGAATTAACTTCAAATTTCAAGCCGCAAATATAGTTTATTAAATTTGAAAAAAAGAACAGATTTCTTTTTTTAATAGTTATAAGAAATTAGGAATGCACTTGAGAAATTATTTTCCCGCGTAATATTCCCAAGTTTTACATTACTCTACTGTTACCGATTTGGCCAAATTACGAGGCTGATCCACGTTTTTACCCAATTTTACAGCAATGTGATATGAAAGCAATTGCAAAGGTATCGTAGTCAATAAAGGCGTAAAAGGCTCTAGTGTTTCTGGAACCTCAATAACATGATCGGCTAATTCTTTTACGGTAATATCACCTTCGGTTACTACCCCTATTACTTTTCCTTTTCTCGATTTAATTTCTTGAATATTGCTTACTACTTTTTCGTAATGCCCTTTTTTAGTAGCGATAACTACAACTGGCATTTGCTCATCTATTAAAGCAATAGGTCCATGCTTCATTTCTGCAGCTGGATATCCCTCAGCATGAATGTAAGAGATTTCTTTTAATTTCAAAGCTCCTTCTAATGCCACTGGGAAATTGAATCCTCTTCCCAAATACAAGCAATTATCAGAATCTTTATAAGCTTCAGCTACTTTTTCTATAGTGTCATTTTGCTCTAATACCTTTTCTACTTTAGATGGAATTTGCTCCATTTCATGTAACAGATAATGATATTGAGAATTTGCGATAGAACCTTTTTGCTTTGCAATACGTAAAGCCATTAAAGCTAATACAGTAATTTGAGTAGTGAATGCTTTGGTAGAAGCAACCCCTATTTCGGGACCAGCATGAGTATAAGCACCTGCATGGGATTCCCTTGATATAGAAGAACCTACAACATTACACACTCCAAAAACAAAAGCTCCCCGCTGTTTTGCTAGCTTAATTGCCGCCATAGTATCTGCTGTTTCCCCACTTTGAGAAATAGCAATAAGAATATCATCTTTATTAATTATAGGGTTTCTATATCGAAATTCAGAGGCATATTCAACTTCAACTGGAATTCTTGAAAATTCTTCAAAAATATATTCTGCCACTAAACCAGCATGCCATGAAGTACCACAAGCAACAATAATTATTCTCTTAGCATTTAAAAACTTATCGATATTATCATCAATACCTGCCATTTTAATCACACCCTCATTTGCTAGTAGCCTTCCTCTATAAGTATCAGTAATTGCATGCGGTTGCTCATAAATTTCTTTCAACATAAAGTGATCAAAACCGCCTTTTTCAATTTGTTCTAGATTTATCTTAAGCTTTTGAATATATGGGTCTACCGCTACTCCATCTTTAATTTTTGACACGACAACTCCTTCATTTAGGCTAATTTTAGCCATCTCACCGTCCTCTAAATAAATTGCATCTGAGGTATATTCAATAAAAGGAGAAGCGTCGGAAGCTATAAAAAATTCATTTTCACCAACTCCAATAGCCAAAGGACTACCCAAACGAGCTACTATTAACTCGTCTTCTTGTCTTTTATCAAAAACAGCAATTGCATAAGCTCCAATTGTTTGATTCAAGGCTATTTGAACTGATTTTTCCAAGGAAACCTTCTCATTAATCTGAACATCTTCAATTAAGTTTATCAACACTTCGGTATCTGTATCAGATTTAAACTCATACCCCCGAGCAACTAACTCTTTTTTTAAAGGTTCGTAATTTTCAATGATTCCGTTGTGAATAATCACCAAATTTTCAGAATTAGAGTAATGAGGATGAGAATTCACATCATTTGGCACACCATGGGTAGCCCAACGTGTATGACCAATCCCTATAGATCCCTTTTTTGAGTTTTTTTCTAAAGCAACACGCTCTAAGTCAGCTACTTTTCCTTTAGTTTTTGTCACCTCTAAATTATTGCCATCAAACAAGGCTATTCCTGCAGAATCATACCCTCTATATTCAAGCCTCTTAAGACCTTTTATTACTATTGGATAAGCATCCTTAAGACCTATATATCCTACTATTCCGCACATTATTGAATACTTTTATATTATTTTATTATATAATTAATTTACTCTTGCAAAATCAATTTCTAATCGAGGTTGTTTGCTTTGATCAGCTACTCCACTACCGTACAAAGGTACCTCATCTGTAGAGATTAAACTCCCAATATTTATTTCTTGCTGTTTTTGACTAGAGATTCTCAAGCTTTGAGCACTTGGAGTAGGAATTTGATCTTGTGAAGTTATTTCAGTATCAATTTGCTCCACCGAAATACCCACAATAAAGTCTAAACCTAAACCTGGCAAATCTTCTACGCTATCAACATTTAAAACTCCTCTCAAATGCTGAGTTAAAACGAATTCATAAAAAGGCTGGTCTCCTGGTGTTAATGCAGCACCCGAGATAAGCGTACCGTTTTCCAAATCGTTAATCCATAAATTTTCTGGAACATTCTTTGGGTTGTATAATGGGGATTCCGTATTTACAGAAAGCCTAAGTGTTGCTGAATTTATAACTGGATTATTTAAAAAAAGCGCTTCCAACTGAGACTCATTTTCAAATATTCGTATTCGTGAGGCTGACACACCTCCCTTTATCACCATTGTTTCGTTAGTCTCAAAAGCTTCATTGAAATCCTCAGAATTCTCACTATCAACAATAGTAACTACCTGTTGATTCATATTAAAGTCAAGAGTTACTTCACTTTTACTATCAATTTGAGCAGGCTCCATTTCTGTTTCTGCAAAATCTGATACAATTTCAAATGTGATTTCTATCTTTGGAATTATTTGAGTAACCGAATTATCAAATAAACTTACCAAATTAGCATTATCAACTCCTGGTTTAAGATACACTCCTCTAAAATTTTCTAAAAAAGAGTTTGTTGTAAATAATGAAACATCATTTACATTATTGTCGCTATCTGTAAATGTATCTCCTAAAAAATTATTATTTAAAGCAACTCTTAATGTTCTTCCTTTTTCTTCAAAAGCATTAGAAATTAACTCGTCAGTAAATTCATCTAAATCGTCTTGGGCGTTTCTTTCTGCAATGGTCACTTCAAAAGCTTCTGAACTAGGATTTACATCTAAAGTCTCTTTAAGAATACTTCCTCCTGCTTCAATTGAACCTGAATTAAAATCATCTAAAAAATATAATTGAGGTGTATTTCTAGAAAAATCAGTGGTCATTAATTTAAAATTACTCCGATATACTTCAAAATCTAATGCAGCACTATCGTTAACAACATTTGTAATTTGATATATTGAAACAAGATCATTAGAAGAATCTAAACGCTCATAAGTATAAGGGATTATTAAGTTAGCAGATTTTATTTTAATAGACTTTATGGTTTGACCAGCGGCAGCCACTAAACTATTTGACTCCGTAGGCTCTACTCTATACAATAAACCGTAATTAACTTTACCTGTTACCCCATTGTTGGATGTCCCAAATAATCGTGCTCCCGTAAAATTATTAGCTTGAATACTCTCTAAACTAATATTTTCAGTTTCACTGGCAACATCATCTAATTCCTCTTTAATAATATCTGTACTTGTTAACACAGCACCTCCTACATCGCTAACATCTTTATCACAAGAAAACAACGCTGTAAACAAACCGCATATTATTGCAATACGGGATATATAGTTAATTTTGATCATAAATTTACACCTCTTCAGATTCTGAAAGTATTTCGCTTAAGTAAAACTCTTCGTAAGCAGATGAGAATTCTTCAGGGTACTTATATTCTAAAGTCGGAAGATCTGCTTTTTCTATAAAATCCTCCAATTCAGCTGAAACATCTTGTGTCCCCATAATAACCGCATCCGAATATGCTACCGAAACTTTCATTAAATTTTCAAAAGTAGCCTCATCTATAAGACTCAGTTTATCATCTGCTATTTCATCAAACTGAACTTTTTTCTTTAAATTTTCCCCTACTTCACCTTCAAAACCATTACCATAAACCGAAGTAACTATTTTAGAATCTTTAAACAAAGGCTCATTATTATAGTATGTTTTTAAGTATAACGGTAACAATGAGGCCATCCATCCATGTACATGAATAATATCGGGTGCCCAATTTAATTTCTTTACAGTTTCTATAACACCTTTAGCAAAAAATATGGCGCGCTCGTCATTATCCTTAAACAAACTACCATCTTTATCAAGTACGGTAGCTTTTCTTTTAAAATACTCTTCATTATCAATAAAATATACTTGCATACGCTCTTTTGGTATAGAAGCTACCTTAATAATTAAGGGCATATCAAAATCATTGATTACCAAGTTCATCCCCGAAAGACGAATAACTTCGTGCAATTGATGACGGCGTTCATTAATATTTCCAAAGCGAGGCATAAAAATGCGTGTTTGACCTCCTTTACCGTTTACCATTTTAGGTGACTCAAAAGCCATCGATGAAACTTCCGTTTCTGGCAAGTAAGGCATTAACTCTGACGCTACATACAATATCCTCTTATCTTTCATAAATCTGCTTTTTCTTTGGTAATCAATAAATTTGTGCAAAATTACGAAAATTTAGGCAAACTCGCATTTATACACTAATTTTAGCGATTATTAAATAATTTCAATGTTAATTTTTACTACTAAAGAAGCACTCAAAAATCATTTAGACCCTAGTTACAAAAAAAATAAAAGCATTGGTTTTATACCCACAATGGGGGCTTTACACATTGGCCATATCACATTGGTTAAAAAGAGTTTATCCGAAAATTCTGTTACGGTTGTCAGTATTTTCGTGAATCCTACACAATTTAATAACTCAAGTGACTTAGAGAATTACCCTCGAACCTTAAAGCAAGACGAAGCATTGCTTCAGCAAACTTCAGAAGATATTATAATTTTTGCTCCTACACCTAAAAATTTATACAATGGCACAGTAACTTCTTTGAAATTTGATTTCGGAAAAATTGAATCTTTAATGGAAGGCAAGTTTAGACCTGGGCACTTTGATGGAGTCGGAACTGTTTTAACCCATTTATTTGATGCCGTTAACCCTAGTCGAGCTTATTTCGGAGAAAAAGATTTTCAACAATTACAAATTGTTCGTAAGCTCGTAGCCTTAAAATGTATTGATATTGAAATTGTTGGATGCCCCATTTATAGAGAAAATAATGGATTAGCATATAGCAGCAGAAATCAGCGCCTTTCGGAAAACGTAAAACAACAGGCTAGTATAATTCACAAAACCTTAATTAAAACAAAAGAAATGTTTGGCATAAATAATGCTGAACAAATTAAGGAGTTTGTAACTTCAGTTTTTGAGAATGAAATTATTTTTGACCTTGAGTATTTTGAAATTGCTGAAGTAGAAACCCTAGAATCTATTAAGTCTATAGAGCATTCTAAAAAATACAGAGCCTTTATTGCTGTTTTTGCTGAACAGAATGTAAGACTTATAGATAATATTGCTTTAAATTAATTATTTTTGCCGAATGTTTGTACATGTTGTTAAATCTAAAATACACCGCGTAAAAGTTACTGGTGCTGAGCTAAATTACATTGGTAGTATTACTATTGATGAAGATTTGATGGATGCCGCTGGTATTATTTCAGGAGAAAAAGTGCAAATTGTAAATAATAATAACGGGGAGCGCTTGGAAACTTACGCTATTCCAGGGCCTAGAAATAGCGGAGAAATAACACTTAATGGGGCTGCCGCAAGAAAAGTTTCTAAAGGTGATGTACTTATTTTAATTACTTATTGTATGCTAACTTTAGAAGAAGCAAAACAATTTACTCCTTCTCTAGTTTTCCCTAATGAAGAAAACAACCTTTTGAAATAACACTATTGAAAATAGCCTTTAAAAAAGTTTTACAAATAGCTATTCCTATTGGTATTGGTGTGTTTTTTATATGGTATTCATTTTATAAAACTTCTGAAGAAGAAAGGGAATTACTCTGGAAAAGTGTAAAATCAGCTAAACCTTTGTGGGTAATTTTATCGGCGTTTTTAGGAATTCTATCGCATATTTCAAGGTCATATCGTTGGTTATTTTTAGCGAATACCCTAGGCTATAAACCAAGATTATCGACAAGTTATATGGCTTTAATGATGGGATATCTTGCTAACTTGGGCATACCCAGATCTGGCGAAATTTTAAGAGCTTCTACATTATCAAACTACGAAGATGTACCTTTTCAAAAAACTATTGGCACCGTTATTAGTGAACGAATTGTTGACTTAATAATGCTTCTCTTAGTCGTTCTAATTGGTGTAACAACCAACACTACACTTTTTTTAAATTATTTTGAAAATGAAAACATCAATCCTTTATTTATTTTTTTAGGGATCATATTATTTATAATACTCCTTTACTTTTGTTACTTAGTAGTAAAAAAAAGTGACATTAAAATGCTCAAGAAAGTTCGCAAATTTATTTTAGAAATTTACGAAGGGATTTTAAGTATTTTAAAGATGAAAAATAGGGTTTCATTTATATTTCATACTTTTTTTATCTGGAGCGCTTATATCTTTATGTTTTACATTATGAAATTTGCTATACCAGAGCTTAACCACCTATCATTTTCAGCGGCTTTAGCAGCTTTCATTGTAGGCTCATTCGCCATGACGGTATCTAACGGCGGTTTTGGTGTTTTCCCAATAGCCATTGGAGCAATCTTAATTTTCTTCAATGTTGAGCAATCCATTGGCGAAGCTTATGGATGGGTACTGTGGGGCGCTCAAACTATTACCAATATTATCATTGGAGGTTTTTCATTCATTTTGCTTCCTTTCTTCTTAAAGAAGAAATAATTTCATAAATTAACCTTTCATTACCAAATAGATGCACCTACATTATGAAAAAAAATTTCTTAGTATATCTTAGTTTACTATTTATCATCCCTTGCTTTTCACAAACTATTACAAAAGGCATTGAGTCTTTCCAATTAAATAGTACTCGAGAAATAAAAATTAGGCTTCCTAAAAGTTATAAAAAAAAGGAAAATAAAAGATACCCACTTATATTAACCTTAGATGGAGATTATTTATTTGACCCCTTAGTAGGTAATGTAAAATACTTCTCGTATTGGGATGACATGCCTGAAAGTATTGTAGTAGGAATTAAACAACTACAGACTAGAAGAGAAGATTGCCGTTACGACACCAATAGTCAAATGCCTGAATATGAAGGTAAGAAATTTTATGATTTCATAGAAACAGAATTGATACCTCATTTAGAACAAAACTATAGAATAGCGAAATTCAAAATTATAATGGGGCATGATTATACCTCAAATTTTATTAATTATTTCATGCTTAAGCAAAATCCTTTATTTCAAGCTTATATTAATTTAAGCCCTGAATACGCTCCTAGCATGAGTGATCGCATTAAAAAAACATTAGCTGCATCTCAAAATAAAATTTGGTATTATTTAGCCACTTCTTCTAACGACGTTAAGGGATTAAGAGAGGATATCTTAGCTGCAAATGATGAAATTTCGGCAATAGAGAAACCTAATGTAAAATACTTTTTTAATGATTTTGAAGACGCTTCACATTACTCATTAGTAGCTGCAGGGATTCCAAAAGCACTAGAGAATATTTTCTCTATTTATCGCCCAATAAGCAAAAAAGAATACAAAGAAGTTATTTCTAAATTGGAAGGTTCTCCTTATGAATATTTAACTGAAAAGTATAAAGTTATTGAAGACTATTTAGGAGTTTATAAAAAAGTGCGTGTTAACGATTTTGTAGCCATATCATCTTCACTAGAAGAAACAGAAAATTGGGATGAATTGGAAAAATTAGGTAATCTAGCTCGTAAACTTTACCCAGAACATATGCTAGGAAATTATTTTTTAGGCACGGTATACGAGCAACAAGGAAAACCTAAGCAGGCCATGAGAACCTATCAAAACGGTTTCTTACTTCAAGAAATTTCTTTTTTAACCAAAGATATTATGCTCCAAAAAGCAGATCGTATTAAAGAGGATTTTGGATATAGATAGGAATTTCTCGAAAATGATTTTCAAAAAAGATGCCGTTTAAATCAATTTTAAACGGCATCTTTTTTATATAATAAACAGTATATAGTATACCATTATATTTTTTCCAATATATCTTGCTTTTGTTCATCTACACTCGTTTTATTTTCACTGTCTGTAGAATCTTTAATTTTATTAAATTTTTCTGCTTGCTCAAGCTGATCCTCATCTCCTGAAAAATATGGAAAAACATCCATTACAGGCGATTCAGCAATCGCAGGTATCGTATAATCACCTGTAGTACCTTTCATTGCTGCATTGGTATTATCGAATGCCTCTTTTAGATCGTTACCTTGTACCAATATATAAATATTTGATTTTCGCTCTTTACCACTCTCCTCGTCAAAGGCTATTAGTGATACTTTTGATTTGAACCAACGATCGGAGTTTTCGACAGGATGAATTTCAGAATAGTTAGCTACTTTAATATTAGTGATTTTAAATTCTTCACTTGTATACGTTTGCATTTCTTCATTTATTCGAGTTTCTGCCTCTGTATACGAAATAGCGTCTAACAAATAGGTTTCTGTAACTACTTTTTGTTCCCCAGATTCTTGCGTTTTTCTATACTTAACTTTGCACTCATACCACGATATACTCATAAATAGTTTTTTTTAGGACTTCAAATATAGTCGTTTATCAACGCCATATATCGCACTATTAAATATAGATATTCACAATTTGAAAAAGGGATTACCTACTATATAAACGGTCGCAAATAAAAAAACCTCAACTTTTAAAAAAGTTGAGGTTTAAATTACGTGCGGGCGGGGAGACTCGAACTCCCACACCTCGCGGCACCAGATCCTAAGTCTGGCGTGTCTACCAATTCCACCACGCCCGCATTATAAATTTATAGTTTACTTAGGTTTCCTACAAATCGAATGCAAATATACATTTATTCTTAAAAAACTTATTATTTTTTTTCAATTAATTACAATTAGTCTTTATTACATTTGTTTACTCTTACAAAACAGGTAATTTAAGCTATGAAATCACTCGTAAATTTAATAGTAAAATTTGTTAGTTACGCCGCACTATTGTTTGCCGTAGCGCAAATTATCGCTACTGATGCCAAACTACAATCTTTCAAAGAAAACTCGAATACAGAGCATGCTCAAGATATTATATTATTTATTAGTTTTGGGTTAGCATTGTTTATTGGTTATAAATTTAATAAGGTTAAAACATTAAGCTACACCTTAGCGGCATTACTTTTAATATCATTTATTAGAGAAATGGACGCCTTTTTTGATGCTGTTTTATTTCACGGAGCATGGGTTTATTTTGCAGGAGCTGCTCTGGTTGCTTATTTCTTTTTAATTTATAAAAAAATAGGAAGTATCAATTCTGAAATTGAACTTATAAAAGAGCATATTTCATTAGGAATGGTGACGATCGGCTTATTAATTATTCATGTTTTTTCAAGATTATATGGAAGAAAAAAAATGTGGAAAGCCCTTATGGGAGAAGATAATTTTATAAGAATTGTAAAAGATGCTTCCGAAGAGGGAATAGAACTACTAGGCTATACTATAATTTTTATAGGAATTATAGAGTTGTATCTTTTTGCTCGTAAATCGTTAGTATAGTTTATAACTGTTTGAGTATTTCTCTATTTTTTTTAGTCATTTTAGAAACCACCAACTCATAAGAGTGGTTGATTAAGTATATGATTAGTTTATCCTCTAAAGCACTATCAAAATGCACTGTATTCCAGTGTTTTTTATTCATGTGAAATCCAGGTTCAATTTCAACATGTTTTTCTCTGTAGGCAAGTGCTTTTTCAGGATCGCATTTTAAATTTACTGCCCATGGGCGTTTATTAATCGAAATAGCTGCAAACATTTTGTCTAACACTTTAAACACCAAAACCTCTTCGTCGAAAGGAAAACATTCTGAAGCTCCCTTTTTAGCTAAACAATGGATTCTAAGTTGTTCTATATTCATTAATCAATCAAAATATCTGTAGGCTCTTCAATGGCCTTTACGTCGTTTAACTCTAATGCCGAATAATCTATTTTCCAACCAATAGATTGTGCCAAACTTTCTGCTAGCAAAATAGTGTTTAACGCTTCTCTTCTTGCCTCGCTAATCAGTCCACTATGAGGGATTTTATCAATAATATACTGCTTGGCTTCTTTATTAATTTCATTTAAATCGCCAGTAGAAAAAGGGTTTAACCAACCCTCTTTTTTATCGTAATATTTAAAATCTGTTTCGATGGTTAATAGTTCTGGCTGAGGAAAATGAGTAAGCTTTAAAGTTTTCGATTTTTCATCAGTTTCTATAGTAATTTTCGATAAATTAAATCCTACATGAGCTTTTGCATCAATTAATATCAACGCTTTTTTCTTCCCCAACAAAATATCGAAAAACTTTTCGCGTACACTTTCGTAATGATAAATTTCTGCAAAATCTCCTTCTACCGAAATTAACTTACACACTTTTTTAATTTTCTCTTTTAATACAACCGCCTGAGAGGCTATGTTTTTCTTTTTTCTAACAAAATTAAACCGAGAAAATATTATATATGCGAATACTGTCCCTACTGCTAAACCTATGAATAATAACTCCATATATTAAATTTATACCATTTTTATTGATTTCCGTTTAACGGAATAAAAAACAAATCGCTTGCAATTCCATCACCAAAAAACTTTCCTTTTTTAGTTAAATGATACTGATTTTTTACTTTACACATCAATTCATTATCTAAATGACTTTGAGCCAATTTTTCAAAATAATGTACAAATTGTATTCCAAAGTCGGTTTCTATCTTTTTTAAAGAAATTCCCCAAATTGTTCGCAAGCCTGTCATTATATATTCATTAAACTGGTCTGCCTCAGATAAAATTTCACTTTCAAACGGGCGTTCCCCTTTGGCGATACTCTTTAAGTACTGGCCATTGTTACTTACATTCCAACTACGCTCTTTTCCGTTAAACGAATGTGCCGAGGGCCCAACACCAACGTACTTTTTTCGCTGCCAATAAGCCGTGTTGTTCCCACTGAAATAACCCGTTTTTCCAAAATTCGAAAACTCGTAATTAATATATCCTTGCTTCTCAAACGTATTTACAAGTGCATGATATTGCTCGGACGACTGCGTATCACTAACATTAGCAACTACTCCTTTTTCTATAAACTTTTTTAAGGCTGTATTATCTTCTACCGTAAGGGCATAGCACGATATATGAGGTATTTCTAAATCTACTATTTGCTGTAAATTTTGTTGCCATTCTGTATTACTTAAACCTGGTATTCCATAAATCAAATCGATGGAAATATTATCAAAATATTTTTTTGCATTAACAATACAACTCAAGGCTTCCTTAGCGTTATGCGCACGATTCATCAATTTTAAATCACGTTCAAAAAAAGATTGTACTCCAATACTTAAACGGTTAACTTTTGTGCCAGCAATAGCGCTTACCTTTTCTTCGGTTAAATCGTCTGGGTTAGCTTCTAAAGTAATTTCTGGGATTTCGCTTACGCTAAAATTAGTATAAATAACCGCTAAAATTTGCTCAATTTCAGCCACCGTACATACCGACGGAGTACCACCGCCAAAATAAATATGCTGAATTTCTTCAGTATTCAATTCATTTTTGCGCAATAGGATTTCATTACATATTGCGGTTATCATATCGGACTTTTTAGACAACGAAGTCGAAAAGTGAAAATCACAATAATGACATGCTTTTTTACAAAACGGGATATGAATATAAATGCTTGAGATAAATTGGCTATTTAAAAATTAATAGACTCAAAAATAATATAAATTCAATTGTTAATTCTCCTCTTTAACATTAAGCCTTGGCTGCACTTTGGTAAAGCCTATTATCTTTGTTACTTAATTAGTAACTTCGTACTACAAAAGCAATACTTATGTCAATACAAGCACCTTTTAACCTCCTCAAATGGATCGAAGACAATAGAGCTCTTTTAAAACCACCTGTTGGTAACAAAAATTTATATAAAGATGCTGGAGACTATATTGTAATGATTGTTGCAGGACCCAATGCCCGGAAAGATTACCATTTTAATGAAACCGAAGAATTGTTTTATCAATTGGAAGGAACTATTGAAGTGCACATACAAGAAGATGGCATTAAAAAAACCATGAAACTTGGTCCTGGAGATATGTATTTGCACCCTGCAAAAGTACCGCATTCGCCTGTGCGCCATAAAGATTCTATAGGTTTGGTTATAGAGCGTAAACGAAAAAACCTTAGTGTTGACGACGGTTTACTATGGTTTTGTGATAACTGCAACGAAAAATTACACGAAGTTTATTTTAAATTAGAAAATATTGAAGTTGACTTTCTAAAGCACTTTAATCATTTTTACACAAACGAAGATTTACGTACTTGTAAAAAATGCAATCATGTAATGCCTACCGATGAGCGTTTTATAAAGTAATAAACCTTAACAATTACATCTCAAATTTTCTATTCCTTAAATCACCACTACTAATGCTTCAAAATCTTACCCAAGCTTTCGCTGAATTAAATATTACTTCGCAAGAACATGGAACTGCTATCGGGAACGAATGGCTTTCGTATGATCCTACCTTTGAAAGCTACTCCCCCATTGATGGCGAAAAAATCAGTGTGGTGCAATTTACTTCTACGGAGCATTACAACACCGTGGTAAACGAAGCTACAAGCGCTTTTATTGAATGGCGCAAAGTACCTGCCCCTAAAAGAGGTGAAATAGTTAGGCAATTTGGTGATGAACTCCGTGCTAAAAAAGAGCAACTTTCCCTTTTGTTGTGCTATGAAATGGGTAAATCTTTACAAGAAGCTAAAGGTGAAGTACAAGAAATGATAGACATTTGCGATTTTGCTGTAGGCTTATCGCGACAACTTCACGGTTATACAATGCACTCCGAAAGACCCAACCACCGTATGTACGAACAGTACCACCCTTTGGGCGTTGTTGGGATTATATCGGCTTTTAATTTCCCAATGGCTGTTTGGGCTTGGAACGTTGCCCTTGCTTGGATTTCCGGGAATACTTGTATTTGGAAGCCTTCTGAAAAAACACCACTATGCGCTATTGCATGCCAAAAAATAATCGCCGAAGTATTAGAAAAGAATAAACTTCCTAAAGGAATATCATGCTTAATTAATGGTGGTAAGGAGCTAGGTAAATTACTTACAAGAGACCCTAGAATCGCTTTAATTTCAGCTACTGGATCCACCGAGATGGGACGTAGTGTGGGTGTAACAGTAGCCGAACGTTTTGGAAAATCATTATTAGAATTAGGAGGTAACAACGCCATGATTATTACTCCATCGGTAGATTTAAAAATAGCTATTCCAGCCATTGTTTTTGGTGCTATTGGAACTTCTGGTCAACGCTGTACCACTACGCGAAGGCTTATTGTACACGATAGCATTATCGTTGCACTTTCCGAACAATTAAAAAAAGCATATCAACAATTAAAAATAGGTTCTCCATTAAACGAAGAAAACCATTTAGGACCTTTGATTGATGTGGATGCTGTTCAACAATTTACAAACTTGTTAACCGAAGCGAAATTGCAAGGAGCTTTTCCTATTGTCGAAGGTAAAACACTTGAGCATTTAGGAAGCACTTACGTTTCTCCTGCCATTTATTTAGCAGAAAACCACATGCCGGTAGTTCAAAAAGAAACTTTTGTTCCTGTATTATACGTTATTCCTTATAGTGGCGAAATCACTAATGCTATTGACCTGCAAAACAACGTGTCTCAGGGATTATCTTCTGCTATAATGACACAAAACTTAAGAGAATCAGAAGTATTTTTATCGGCGTCGGGGTCGGATTGTGGTATCGCTAACGTTAACATAGGAACCTCTGGAGCCGAAATCGGCGGAGCCTTTGGTGGCGAAAAAGAAACGGGAGGTGGTCGTGAATCTGGCTCAGACGCTTGGAAAGCTTACATGAGGCGCCAAACGAACACTATAAATTACTCTAATGAACTACCTCTATCACAGGGTATAAAATTTGAATTATAACAAACACTTTGTCGGATAAATATGCATTTAAAGGATGTATTTAGCCTTTAGTCGAAAAAACATCGTGTTTACAACGATTGACGAGATTTGTTTTGTTATAATCACTAACTTGATGTTAATTAACTAATTAACTTGTAATCTTATGTCAAAACGTACACTTCACTTTTTGTTGATGTTACTAGTAGGGATAATTGGATGCGTTTTTTATTATTTTTTCTGTTCTAGTTGTTACACTGGGGTCAAGGAAAATACTACAAAAAATGCAATCGAAAAAGTTCCTGCGGTAAAGCAGCAAATTACTTCACAACCAACCAACAGACCCTTTGCTCTTAGCGATTCTAAAAGTGGTTTTGGTATAAATGCTAATGAGCATTTTAATTTTAATGCAAACGGCTTTTCAATCATCAAACCAATTGCGGCAAATTTAGATTCTAAAATCGTTGAACTAAAAAACTATCTAGGTCAACATCCTGAAAAGGAACTAGATATTATTGGGCTTTATAAAAGCGACGAAGAAAATACTTCCGCATATCCAAATTTAGGAATTGCAAGAGCTACAGCTGTCAAAAATTACTTAGTAAGCAAAGGTATAGCATCCAAACAATTAAATACACTAGGCAAATTAGACAATAGTTTAATCCCTAATGGATCAGCTATTTACCAAGGACCTGTGGACTACAAATTCAATACTGCTAATAGTGTTGAAGAGGAAAATGCTAAAATAAAAGCAGAGCTAGAGATTTTAAAGAAAGAAATTTTATCCGATCCTTTAAAATTAAGATTTCAAACCAATTCGAGTAAGCTATCTCTAAGTGCTGCACAACGTGCAAAAATAACCAAACTATCTAGATATTTAGATAAAGCAGATAATGGTAAAATCATAGCCACTGGACATACTGATAATACTGGAAATGCTCAAGCAAATACCACTTTAGGCTTATCACGCGCTGAAACAATCAAAGACTATTTTATTCAAAATGGAATTGATGCTACAAAGATAATAACAGCTAGTAAAGGTCCTAATCAGCCTATTGCAACTAATAACACTCCAGAAGGAAGAAAAGAAAACAGAAGAGTAGAAATTACTTTAAAATAATAATCTAAAAAAACATAAACATGAGTAATATTAATATTTGGTGTATCATTATACCTTTAATTACAGCTATTATAGGATGGCTATTAGGAAGATTTAGTTCAAACAGTTCTGATGAATCTAGTAACAACAACAATGATGAAGCTGACAGAATAGCTAGTTTACAAGCCGATTTAGAAGCTTGTAAAACAAGTAAAACTAAAATCAGCAACGATCTTGATCGTTGTAATAGTAGCAAAGCTCAATTAAAATCAGAGCTTGATGCTTGCATCGCTTCTAAAGCAGATCTATCTTCTAAAATTGCCGACACAGCAAACAGTGCTACAAACGCGAGTCTTGGTTTTGCCGCGACTTCTTTAAGCGATACCCCTAGCGAACCTGAATTGTCTTTTGATGCTGCTGCTGCAAAATTAGCTTTAGGCAAAAAAATTGTTGCCGATGATTTAAAAATCATAGAAGGTATTGGTCCTAAAATCGCTCAACTATTTAATGAGAATGGCGTAAATACATGGTATCAACTCTCTAAAACACCTGTTGAAAGATGTCAAGAAATTTTAAATATAGGAGGAAAACGTTACGAAATTCACAATCCCGGAACTTGGCCAAAGCAATCGGGCTTAGCTTTTGAAGGAAAATGGAAAGAATTGAATGACCTTCAGGATTATTTAGACGGTGGAGTAGAACCTAAATAATATTATTATTTATACTACCATAAATAACCAAAAAAGGTTGAATAGTTAACACTATTCAACCTTTTTTATAAAATAAAGAATCTTAATTTTATAAATTAAACAATAACTAATATACTTTTACAATTCTATGTAGTGGTATTAAATTAGCTCCTTTTAAAATCACATACTTATCGGTAACACCCCAAACAGTGGTGTGTACTCTTTTTAAACCTTCACTATCTTTAAATACAATATGCATTTTAGTTCGGTCAATATTACCTAAAACCGAGGCTCTATTTAATATTTTACCCCTGCTCTTCTTTGCTTCTATCGTATCCAAAACTTCATGATTAGGAAAACGTAAATGTGACACTATTTCTTTTTCTATTTGTAAAGCTGCCATAATTATTTGGGGATTAATTAATATTTATTCTTATTACTAAATTAACAATTATATAAAATTATGCAAGTTATTTTATATAATTAACACACTTAATCTTAATATATTGCTGTTTTTGTGTTTATTCTTGGTCGATAAAGAATATATTGAATTACACTATTTTAATAAAAATCTATATTTTGTACCTTTAGTACCTACTTAATTTAAATGGCAAAAACTAAAACCACCTTCTACTGTCAAAGTTGTGGATCTCAATTTTCCAAATGGCAAGGCCAATGTACCACTTGTAAAGAATGGAATACAATAGCTGAAGAGATTATTGAAAAGCAAGAAAAAGCAGTTTGGAAAGAATCTTCTGAAAGTCCTCAAAAAAGAGTTTCTAAACCTTTAAAGGTTTCTGAAATTGACACCTCATCCGATTATCGATTAAACACAGGAGACAACGAATTTAATAGAGTATTAGGCGGAGGACTTGTGCCTGGATCCTTAACTCTGCTAGGTGGAGAACCTGGAATTGGTAAAAGTACTTTACTCCTTCAAATTGCATTGAATTTACCTTTTAAATCATTGTACGTTTCTGGCGAGGAAAGTCAAAAACAAATTAAAATGCGTGCTGAACGCATGCATTCTAAATTAGACAACTGCTTAGTACTTACTGAAACTAAAACGCAGCATATTTTTAAACAAGTAGGATTAACAAAACCCGATGTTTTAGTGATTGATTCTATTCAAACGCTACATACCGATTATATAGAAAGCAGTCCTGGCAGTATTTCTCAAATAAGAGAATGCACTAGCGAACTTATAAAATTTGCTAAAGAATCCAATACTCCAGTACTTTTAATTGGTCATATTACCAAAGATGGTACTATCGCTGGACCAAAAATATTGGAACATATGGTTGATACTGTACTTCAATTTGAAGGCGATCAAAACTTTGTATATCGAATATTAAGAGCTCATAAAAACAGGTTTGGCTCTACTGCCGAGTTAGGGATTTATGAAATGCAACACACCGGTTTAAGAGAGGTTAGCAACCCTAGTGAATTATTACTGTCAAAAAAAGAAGAAGAATTAAGTGGTACCGCAATTGCCTCCACTATAGAAGGGCTACGTCCTTTAATGATTGAAGTACAGGCTTTAGTAAGCACTGCCGTTTACGGAACCCCTCAGCGTAGTGCTACTGGCTACCCCGTAAAGCGAATGAATATGTTACTTGCTGTTTTAGAAAAACGTGCTGGTTTTAGATTGGGAGCCAAAGATGTTTTTTTAAATATTACTGGAGGTATTAGTATTGATGACCCCGCTATTGACTTAGCCGTAATTTGCTCTATATTATCTTCAAATGAAGATATTCCCTTAAGCAAAGATATTTGCTTTGCTGGTGAAGTTGGTTTAGCAGGAGAAATACGCCCCGTTAGTAGGGTTGAACAGCGAATTCAAGAAGCTGAAAAGTTAGGCTTCTCGCAAATGATGGTTTCAAAATACTCTAAAATAAGTACTGAAATTAGAGGCATGCAATTAATTAAAGTTGCTAAAATAGAGGATGTTGTTGAATATTTGTTTGGTTAATTGCAAATCAACAACCTCCCAAACATCCCCAATTTAATTCCTTCCCTTTTCATTTGGGTAGTAAGTATGCACTGGCTGGGATTGAAATATCTCTTTGGTTACTATATTTATTGCCGAAAGAGGTCCTTTGAAAGCCGCTCCTGTATCTACATTCCAAACGCACGCTGCGTTTACAGGATAGGTTTGATTAATGCGTGTAACAGGTGTATGCCCAACATATACTTCTTTAAATAGTTTTAATCGCTGAGGATAATACAAATCGTCTATATCCAAATCGGGGCTTACCGAAAGGGCTAGTTCCCATAAAGTACGATCCCAATAACACATTTTCGGAAAATACTCTAAATGAGGTCCTTTTAAGTTGGTGAAACCTGCATGTAAAAATAATTTTTCATCATCAAGAATCACATAGTTTTGCAGGCTTTCGAAAAACGAAAATTGTGTTTTTATTTCTTCCTTACTAAATTTTGAATAGCTTTCTTTAGTTGCTGTGCCCCCGTGTAAAACCCATTCCTTAGTATGTTTTCCTGTCATTAACCAATCGTAACATAATTCATCATGATTACCCCTAATAAATACACAATTTTGCGTCGTTGCTAAATCCATTAAATAGAATATGGTTTCAGCACTTTCACTCCAACCATCAACATAATCACCTAAAAAAATCAATTGATCTTTAGGGTTCATTTGTAGCATTTCTATAAGGTGTTTTAAAGCCTTTAACCCTCCATGTATATCGCCTATAGCAAAAATTCTTTTATCCATTAATTGTATCTTACTTTTCGAATCACCCTCAACACGTCTTTATATTGTTGATATACATTTTGAGAGTATTCTTTCACTATTAGTTTAACTTCATGTAACTTATCTAAAGCATCTAAATAACCATTCAAATAACACAACAAATAAGTAGTGGGCATTTCTTCAAAACACTTTTTATCTTTGGCTTCTAAGGTACTTTTCAAATTCACTTTTCTAAGTAAATTCTCATTTTTATTCATTAAAAAATCTAATACTGAAGAAGGAAAAATTGGCGGCTCAAAAATTATTTTCGCATTCATTTCGTAATTCACATTGTTTTTAAAACAGATGCTTACCTCCTCAAAAGGATAATACTTGTTAGTACCATCATAACCTAAGCTAATATACTCGGTTATCTTAAATTCTTCCTCAGAAATATCAATAGAAACTTCGTCGAATACAGAATAAAACAAACGAACTTGTTCATTTATCAATTCTATATCCACTCTAGAATAATAGGTTTGCCCTTTAACTTCCTTTTTCTTAGCAGCCCAGCACATCACAAAATACTCTTTGAATACATGGTATTGTGGATCGTAATTTTTATGTTCTTCCATGAAAGAAAAAACACCATCTAAGGTTAATTTTACAGTGTTACGCGAGTGCCCTTCTATGAAAGCTACCGTTTTTGAATTAACATCTTGGCGTTTTTCTGGACTATCTTTAGGCATGCTAATGCTACCATTTCTATAAAAAATAGAACCTTTATCGTATTTCCATATACCTTTACTTAATTCACAAACCCCTTTATTGGTTGGTAACACTGTTACCAATCCCACTACTTTGCCTGTAGGTAAATGTGGAAATGATATATTTTCATAAGAAACTACTGGCGGATTTTTTAAATAAGCATTAATTAAGTTTTGAAGTTTACTGTCATCAAAAAAATCAACTCCTTCAATTGCGTTATTTTCATCACGTATTCCGACTACAATAAAAGAATTATTGTTAGGGTTGCTGTTCGATAACGCGCAAATATGTTTTAAAAATTTTGCTTTCCCTTCTTTTTCGGAAATATTTAAGCGCAGTTTTTTATCATAAAAACTATTTTCATCATTATGAGCCAACAGGTTTTTTATTAAAAGGCGCTTATTAATCATTAAAAACAATACATTTTTTTTGCAACAATATTTTAAGTAGTCCGTTTCTGTTTTTACAGAATATTTAGGTGAATTAAATATAGGTTAAATTTTAGCAATCACGCTTTTGTTAACGTTACTTTTATATTGTTTTCAATATCCCTAACGGTATTTGCAATACATCATTACAATTGTTAAATTCACGACTTTAAAAATTAAACACAAAATGGAACAAGCAGCAAACGTTGATATTCGATTGATTAACGAACAAATTGAAAAAGACTCCGCTTTTATTGACATCCTAACTTTAGAAATGAATAAAGTTATTGTAGGTCAAAAATACATGATTGAACGTTTACTTATTGGTTTGTTAGGACAAGGACATATTTTGTTAGAAGGTGTGCCTGGTTTAGCAAAAACTTTGGCTATTAATACTCTTGCTAAGGCTGTTAAAGGATCGTTTAGCCGAGTACAGTTTACACCTGACTTACTTCCTGCAGACGTTGTAGGTACTGTTATTTTTAATATGAAAGAGAATAATTTTTCTATTAAAAAAGGACCCATTTTTGCCAATTTTGTTTTAGCCGATGAGATTAATCGTGCTCCTGCTAAGGTTCAAAGTGCGTTGTTAGAAGCCATGCAAGAAAAACAAGTTACTATTGGCGATGAAACTTTTCCGTTGGACAAGCCTTTTTTAGTTATGGCTACTCAAAACCCTGTTGATCAAGAAGGAACATACCCACTTCCTGAAGCTCAAATGGACCGTTTTATGTTAAAAACAGTAATCGACTATCCTAAGTTAGAAGAAGAGCAACTAATTATGCGAGCTAATTTAAAAGGAAGCTATGAGCAAGTAAACGCTGTTGTTACTGCTGAAGAAATTATAAAAGCACAAGAAGCAGTTCGCACTGTTTATATGGATGAAAAAATCGAAAAATACATTCTTGATATTGTATTTGCCACTCGTTATCCAGAAAAATATAATTTACCCGATTTAAAACCATTAATTAACTTTGGGTCTTCTCCTCGTGGTAGTATTAGTTTGGCCACTGCTGCAAAATGTTACGCTTTTATAAAACATAGAGGGTATGTGATCCCTGAAGATGTAAGAGCTGTAGTTACCGACGTGTTAAGACACCGTATTGGTATTACTTATGAAGCTGAAGCTGAAAATATTACTTCCGAGCAAATTATTAGTCAAATTGTAAACGAAATTGAAGTACCATAAATAGTTGTCGCTGTTTGTTTATTGTTGATTGCTTTAAGCGTTTCATCTTTAAACCCTAACTCCCTAAACTATAAATAACGAGGTTGCATACCGAGCCTATGGATACCAAAGAATTACTAAAAAAAGTTCGTAAAATAGAAATTAAAACCCGTCGTATGAGTGATCATATTTTCGGCGGGGAGTATCACTCTACATTCAAAGGTCGAGGGATGACCTTTAGTGAGGTACGCCAATATCAATTTGGAGACGATGTCCGTGCTATTGATTGGAATGTTACGGCACGCTATAACGAACCTTACATAAAAGTATTTGAAGAGGAACGCGAACTTACTTTAATGCTTATGGTAGATATTTCGGGGTCGCAACTTTTTGGTACTGAAAATCAATTTAAACGAGACCAAGTGACCGAAATTGCTGCTACTTTAGCTTTTTCGGCAACGCAAAACAATGATAAAGTAGGGCTTATTCTATTTTCAGATGAGATAGAGTTATTTATCCCTCCAAAAAAAGGGAAATCGCATGTACTGCGAATCATTAGGGAGTTGCTCGAATGTAAACCAAAAAGTAACAAAACAAATATCGCTAAGGCGTTAAAATACTTATCTAATATCCAACGCAAAAAAGCAATTGTTTTTTTAATGTCCGATTTTATTGATGACGATTACAAGCAGACTTTAAAAATTGCTTCTGGCCGACACGACCTTACAGGTATTCGTATTTACGACAGGCACGAAGCTGAAATCCCTAATTTAGGAGTTATTCAAGTTGAAAATCAAGAGACCGGTACGCTTCAAATGGTGAATACTTCATCCAAAAAAATACGCAGTAATTACGCCAAATATTACCGCGATAAAATCAATTACTTTGAAGAAAGCTTTAGTAAAAGCGGGTCGGGTACTGTAAGCTGTAATACCCAAGAAAATTACGTCAAAAAATTATTGGGTTATTTTAAAAGAAGAAGTTAAATGCAAAAAACAACAACCTTTACATTGTTTTATAAGAGTATCTTAAAGTGGTGTGTATTTACTGTTTTTACTACTGCTTTGTCATCACTTCAAGCACAAGAACAATTTCAAGTGCGCTCTGCAATCGACTCCACCTCCATCGAAATGGGTTCGGTAATTAGTTACGCTATTCAAGTAGAAGAAAACAAAGATAAAGTAGTCGTATTTCCTGAAGGGGATAGTTTTTTGCCCCTAGAAGTAATAAAATCCTCGGTAATAGATACCCTTGACGAAGGCGGGCGCTATCGCTTATTAAAACAATATGCCTTAACACAATTTGACACCGGACATTATACAATTCCAAAACAAAAAGTTATAGTTGGGAACAAAACTTTTTATACCGATTCCTTAAAAGTAGAAGTACGCGATATTGTTGTAGATACCTCTAAACAAAAGCTATATCCTATAAAAGGTTTACAAGCCGTTGAAGATTTATCGGAAACTAATTGGTGGCGTATTGCATTTTGGATTTTAGGCATACTTGCACTTATAGGTTTAGTCGCTTTTTTATATTGGAAATTCGGAGGAAAAAAGAAACTTAAAGAAGAAGATTTACCTGCTTATGACCAAGCAGTACTAGCTTTAAACCGCATTGAGGTTGATTCTTTAATAGAAGCTAAAGAATATAAACAGTTATACTCAAAACTTACCGACATTGCTAAAGGCTATTTAGATAAAGAGGTTGCTGAAAATGCTTTAGAAAGCACTACAGATGAAGTTATAGAAACCCTTCAGCAATTAATGAAGATAGGCAAACTTAGTATTAAGCAGTCTGCTTTAGAAGGCTTCAAAAACACTTTAAAAACAGCCGATTTTGCAAAATTTGCTGCTATTAATCCTTCTGAAGAAACCGCTGTTCAAGACAAAAAAATTATTACTGAATTTATCAATTCTGTAGAACAGGGAAAACCAGAGTTAACCGAAGAAGAAAAATTACTAAACGAGGCCTACCGTTTAGAGCAAGAAAAGAAGCAAAAAGAAGCGAAACAACGCAGAACCATACTTGCTGGTATACTAGCCCTTGTAGTGGGACTAATCACTTTCGTTTCTGTATCGAACTACGAAACTGCTTTAGATTACGTTTTAAAACGTACCGGAAACACCCTATTACGAAAAAATTGGATTACCAGTACTTATGGCGTTCCTGGTATACAAGTAACCACTCCCGAGGTATTGACAAGGCAACCTATAAAACTAGAAGGGGAACAGCAACAAATGTTTGTTGGTAACCAATTATACACCTTTGGAGAACTAGGGTCTAGCTTTTACTTAATGGTGAACACAATGTCCTTCAGGCAAGATATTGGCTTTACACTAGATAAAAGTGGCGAATTTGTTTCTCAATTTTTAAGCAGCAACCTCAACGCTAAAAATGTTGTTGTTAAAGACGAAGATTTTAAAACTATTGATGGTAATGAGGCTAAAAAAGTATTTGGTAGTGCTACTTTGACTGTACCAAAAACTGAAATTGAAACCGAAATGAATTACACCACACTTATTTTTGGTGAAGGGCAGGGAATCCAAAGCGTATCCATATTTTATAAAGCGGATGACAGTAGTTCTGCTAAAGTGATGGAACGTATTATAAATTCTGTAGAAATTAAAAAAAGCGATAACTAATGACTACAAAATATATCTTCGAGAATCCAGTGTTTTTTTGGTTGCTAGCATTGTTACCATTAGCCATTGGTTGGTTTATTTGGAAACGAAATCAGCAACAGGCCTCGCTTAAATTAAGCAGTTCCGATGGGTTTAAATTAGATATCGATTTAGTATCTAAACTACACCCACTCGTATTTATTTTAAAAGCTATTGCCTTTGTACTTTTAGTAATAGCTATTGCCCGACCAAGAACTGTTGACGAAAGCACGCAAACAAAAACTACGAAAGGGATTGATATTGCTTTAGCAATAGATATATCACCTAGTATGTATGCTAAAGATTTACGCCCTAATAGGCTTGAAGCCTTAAAAAAAGTAGCTGCCGATTTTATTAGAGGCCGTGTTACCGATCGCATAGGTTTGGTCGTATATTCTGGTGAAAGTTATACCAAAACCCCAATTACTAGTGATCGCTCTATTGTGCTAAGTGCTTTAAGTACCTTAAAATATGATACCAATTTAGAAAACGGAACCGCTATTGGTATGGGCCTAGCCACTGCCGTAAATCGTTTAAAAGATAGTAAAGCGAAAAGCAGGGTAATTATTCTGTTAACCGATGGATCTAATAACGCTGGTTTTATCGATCCTAAAATTGCTTCTGAACTAGCTTTAGAATATGGCATTAAGGTTTATACTATTGGTTTAGGAACTAACGGAAATGCATTATCACCCGTAGCTTTAGATGGCAATGGTGGTTTTAGATACTCTAACGTGCCCGTAGAGATTGATGAGGCGCTGTTAAAACAAATTGCCAAAACAACAGGAGGGCTTTATTTCAGAGCAACAAACAACCGTTCTTTAAAAGCTATTTACAAAGAAATTGATAAGCTTGAGAAAACAGATATAGAAGAATTGAAGTTTACGCATTACGAGGAGAAATACCGCATTTTTGCTTTAATGGCTTTTGCGTTGTACGCGCTTGCTTATTTATTGAAGCAAACCATTTTTAAAAGCTTTATTTAAAACAGCAATTGAAATAAAAAATAATTCAGCGAAAGCTAAAAATTATGGAGAATTACTTTTTAGAAGAAAAAATATATTTTTGGGCATTGCTTGTAATCCCAGCATTACTGTTGGTTTATTTCGCTAATGCAATATGGAAGCGTCAAGCGCAGAAAAAATTTGCCGAAAGCGAATTACTGCAAAAATTAGCGCCTAATAAGTCTGTTTTTAAACCTTTGCTTAAACTAATTGTAGCTGCTTTAATATTAGGCTTAACCGCCATTGCCTTAGTAAATCCTAAAATGGGAAATAAAACCGAAAAAATAAAACGTGAAGGCGTGGATTTGGTATTTGCTATGGATGTTTCGAAAAGTATGTTAGCCGAAGATATCGCTCCTAATAGGATAGAAAAATCGCAACAATTAGTATCTCAAATAATCAATAAACTTACAGGGGATCGTATAGGAATTATAGCTTACGCAGGAAGCGCCTTTCCACAACTTCCTATTACCACAGATTATGCTTCGGGCAAAATGTTTTTGAAAGCATTAAATACCGATATGGTTTCTTCCCAAGGTACTGCCATAGGCGATGCCATTAATTTAGCAAAAACGTATTATAATGACATCGAACAAACCAACCGCGTATTAGTTTTAGTTAGTGATGGCGAGGATCATGAAACTGGTGATGCTACCGATATTGCAGAAAAAGCCAAAGAAGAAGGAATTACAATTATAAGTATTGGTGTAGGAACAGAAAAGGGAGGACCTATTCCCTTAAAGCGCAATGGAATTGTTCAGAGTTACAAAAAAGATCGCTCTGGAGAAACTGTAATTACCCGCTTAAATCAAAAAAACTTAGAAGCGATTGCTACCAATGCTAACGGTAGTTATATTGATGGTACCAATACCAAAAAAGCGGTAGACGAACTTACTACCCTTTTACGCCAAATGAATAAAAAGGAATTCGAAGCCAAACAAGTGTCGACTTACAAAGATCAATTTCAATGGTTCTTAGGAGCTGCATTATTATTGTTATTACTCGATATTTTATTGTTAGAACGTCGCACACTTTGGGTTCAAAAATTGAATTTGTTTAAAGAAAAGAAATAACCTGATGAAAAAGCAAATACAATACATCTGTACTATTTTATTTTGTTTGGTAGCTGTTGTGGGTCAAGCCCAGAAAAAAAAGAAATTACCAAAGCACGAAAAAGAGGCTATTCAATTAATTTTTGAAGGAAATCAAGAAATCACAAAAGAAAAAGCCAATGTAATTGAGGCAGAGAAATCGTATAGAAAAGCCATTGCTAAAGACCCCAATAATGCTATTGCCAAATATAATTTGGGAGTCTCATATCATGCTACTCAAAATTTTCAAGAGGCCGCGCAAAGAAGCGAACAAGCAGCAAAATTGGCTAAAACAGATTTTGAAAAACACAGTGCTTATCACAATTTAGGAAATGCATACATGGGAACAGGTGAAGCCGATAAAGCCGTAGAAGCCTACAAAAATGCCTTACGTAATAACCCAACCGATCATCAAACCCGCTATAACTTAGCCCTTGCAAAACAAATGAAAAAAGAGCAAGATAAAAACAAGTCTAAAGACGGGGATAAGAATAAAGAAAAAGGAGACAGTGGTAAAAATGATGAGGACTCCAAAGAAAAAGACAAAAACAAAGACGATAAAAAAGAAGAAAAAGATAGCGAAAACAAGGACGATAAAAAAGACGAAGGCGAAGAGGATGACAAGGACGATAAACCTTCAGATAAGGACAAGGATGGCGATGGTGAAAAAGATAAAGAAGAAGAAAATAAGCCTCCTAAACCAGCTCAAGGTCAATTGTCTCCCGAGCAAGTAAAAAGCTTGTTACAGGCCATGGAAAATCAAGAAAAGAAAGTACAGGAAAAAGTAAATGCCAAGAAACAAAAAGGTATTCGAGTAAAGTCCGACAAAGATTGGTAAACTATAAATTTGATTTTAATTGTATTTAGTTTAACGTTGTACTCCTTATGTATTTATTTAAGGCTAATTTTGAAGCATTATATTTAAAATAAATCTTAATAATTCATGATTATAAATTACCTAATATAGAATGAAATTAAAATTTTTACATACTTTATTAATTACTTTAATTACCACAATTGTAACTGCTCAAGTTACTTTTGAAGGTACTGTAAATAAAAAGCGTATTGCTATTAATGAACGCCTACAAGTATCCTTCAACATAAATAAAGATGGAGATAATTTTAGACCTCCAAACTTCAATGGGTTTAAAGCCAACGGACCATCGCAATCGGTAAGCAGGCAGTGGATTAATGGAAAAAGTAGTTATGAAAAAAGTTACACTTACGTACTAACACCTCAACAAAAGGGAAAATTTACAATCGGTCAAGCTACAATTGAGGTTGATGGCAATACCTATAAAACAAGCCCCATCACTATTACAGTTACGGGCTCAGTTGCTAATCCCTCTGGTGGAGAAAACCCCGATTATGTAGCCGATAAAAAAGTGCATTTAGTTGCTCGAGTTTCAAATTCAAACCCCTATTTGAATGAAGCAGTTACACTAGAATATATTTTATACTGGGAAAGTAGTGTGGGCTTGTTTAATCCGCAACTAAACGAAATACCAAAATTTAGGGATTTTTGGAGTCAAGAAATTGATTTAGGACAGCAGTTAAAACCTAAACAAGGTACTTACAAAGGGGTACCTAGCAATTATGTTGTTTATAAAAAATACGTAATGTATCCTCAAAAAACGGGGAAACTAAAGCTAAGTCCAATAAGTATGACGGTTCCGGTACAGGTTCCTACCAATAAAAGAGACTTTTTTGGACGTAGAATAAACAATACCGTAAACAAAACAGTAACAGCAGGAAATACCGTGCTAAATGTAAAAGCATTACCGCAAAATGCTCCTGAAAGCTTTACGGGTGCTGTGGGTAATTTCAGTTTTAATGTAACTCAATCTAAAACCAGTTTAAACGCTACCGAGTCGTTACAAGTAAACCTTAAAGTATCGGGTAACGGTAATTTAAAGTTATTCAAACTTCCTGAGTTAAAAGTACCTAGCGCAATCGAAAAATACGATCCTGAGCACAAAGAAAGTGTGCGCGTACGAAGTAAAGGAATGACAGGCTCAATATCCGACAACTATACTTTAGTACCTCAATACAAAGGCAAATTTCCTTTGCCTGATATTTCTTTTTCTTTTTTTGATCCTAAAACTGCGTCCTATAAAACACTAGGATCTCGCCCTATAGCTATTGATGTACTACAAGGTCCTACAGAAGCAGTAGCGAATGCTCAAAATAATACCGATATTATAAACAACGAAACTCCTAAAGAAGTTGAAGCTACTAAAAATCAACAGTTTCGTTTTATTAAAAGTGAAGCCAACCTAGAAACTATAAACCAACCACAATTTTTTAGAACAACTCTTTTTTGGTGTTTATTACTCTTACCATTACTTACAATTCCTATATTTCTATTAATTAGCAAAAGAAATGAATCTTTAGCAGGTGATATTGAAGGTTCAAAAGCACGTAGAGCCTCAAAATTAGCTAAGAAGTATCTTTCAAAAGCTAAAAAGGATTTAGGCGATTCTAAAGCTTTTTATGTATCCTTGGAAAAAGCGCTTCATAATTATTTAAAAGCCCGTTTAAAAATTGAAACTTCCGAAATGAATAAAGATAATATTCAATCTTTATTACAGGAAAAGAAAGTTTCAGCAACCACTATATCAAAATTTAAAGAAGTGTTACAAACTTGTGATATGGCACGATATACGCCAAACACTCTTCAAACTATGACCGAGGATTTTGAAAAAGCCTCAGAGGTAATTTCATTAATCGATAAACAATTGTAGCATGAAAAAAAATCTATTTTATCTATTTTGTTTGTTCTTTTCAACAACGCTATTCGCTCAAAACAACCTTACGTTTATTGAAGCTAATGAAGCGTATAATAAAGGAGATTATAATAAGGCGGCAAAGCTATATGAGGATATTATTACAACAGGAAATCATTCCTCGAATTTGTATTTCAACCTTGCCAATAGTTATTACAAACTTCAAAAAATAGGTCCTAGCGTTTACAATTACGAAAAGGCATTGTTACTCGACCCTAATAACAAAGATATACTAGTAAATTATGGTTATGCTAAACAAGCTCGCCTAGATGATATACAGGCATTACCAAAAGGTTTTTTAACTCGTATTTATGAAAATTTACTAGCCTACAGTACCGATTTATGGGCATGGTTGGCTGTGGTTTCAGTACTTTTATTTGTAGTAGGATTCCTTTTGTTTTACAAAAGCTACGAGCCTAACTTACGTAAAATATATTTTGGTGTTTGGTCATTGAGCATTGTCATTGCAATATTTAGCATCACTTTAGCATATCAATCTGAAAATCACAAAAACACAACCAAATATGCCATTGTATATTCCCAAGAAGTAAAAATTCAAAGCGAACCTAACCTTCGTAGTGAACAACTTTTCACCCTCCACGAAGGTACCAAAGTACGACAACTTGAAACTGTTGAAAATTGGCACAAAATACGATTGGAAAATGGTAAAATTGGATGGATTCCGAAAAAAGAAATTAGAACTTTATAAGTAACTATTAATTAATATCCCATTACAGACCTTACTCTTTTCAAGGTTTTATTGGCAACTAAACGTGCTTTTTCAGCTCCAACGGTAAGCGCTGCTTCTACTTCATTGGGATGCTCCATATAGTAATTAAACTTTTCACGCTGATCTGCAAATTTCTCAATAATGAGTTCAAACAATGCCTGCTTGGCATGACCATATCCAAAATTACCTGCTACGTATTTTTCTTTTAAAGCCGTTATTTGATCTTCAGATCCTAAAATCTTATACAATGCAAACACATTACAAGTATCCGGATTTTTAGGAGCTTCCAACGGGGTACTATCAGTAGCAATACCCATTATTTGTTTCCGTAATTTTTTATCTGTTTGGAAAATATTGATAATATTACCTTTTGATTTACTCATTTTAGCACCATCAGTTCCGGGCACGTACATGGTACTATCTTGTGTTTTTCCTTCGGGTAAAACAAAAATCTCTTTTTTAACTTGTGCATGTATTCGAGAAGCAACATCACGCGTCATTTCAAGATGCTGTAATTGATCTTTCCCAACAGGAACATATTCTGCATCATAAAGCAATATATCAGCAGCCATGAGCATTGGATAACTAAACAAACCAGAGTTAACATCTGAAAGTCTATCGGCTTTATCCTTAAAAGAGTGTGCTAAAGTCAAACGCTGATACGGAAAATAACAACTTAAATACCAAGTCAGTTCTGTTACTTGCGGGATATCACTTTGACGGTAAAAAACAGATTTTTCGATATCTAACCCAAAAGCCAACCAAGTGGCAGCTGTAGCTAAGGTATTTGCTCGTAACGTACTTGCTTCTTTTATTTGTGTTAGCGAATGCATATCGGCAATAAATAAAAAAGAAGTGTTTTCAGGTTCGTTTGCCATGTTTATAGCTGGTAAAATTGCCCCTAAAATATTTCCTAAATGAGGAACTCCTGTACTTTGTACTCCCGTAAGTATTTTTGCCATTACAACTATTTTTTTGCAAATATATTATACTTATTGATTTAGCATAGCAGAATAGCTTATAATCAAAAAAAGGAATGAATTAAATTCAACTTTAAAGCTATTTTAACGAAAATAAATTTCGCTTTAGTTAATTTAGGACACTTCAAAAAATTATATATGAAATATACAAACCTACCAGGAACAGCTATAAAAGTCAGTAAGTTATGCTTAGGAACGATGACTTGGGGCATTCAAAATTCTGAAAAAGAAGGACACGAACAAATGGATTATGCTGTTGAAAAAGGAATTAACTTTTTTGATACCGCCGAAATGTATCCCGTGCCTTTCGATATTAAAAAACAGGGAGCTACCGAAAAAATTATTGGTACGTGGTTAAAAAAGAATAATAACCGAGATAAAATAATAGTAGCTAGTAAAATATTAGGTCCACGAGCTTTTGTTAGTGAAGTAAGAAATAAAGTAGATTTTAGTAAAACAGCATTAGAAGATGCCATCCACAAATCATTAAAGCGTATGCAAACCGACTATATCGATTTGTATCAATTGCATTGGCCTGAAAGAAATACCAATTTTTTTGGTCCATTAGGTTACAAACATGATGCTGATGAAGCTTGGAGTGACAATTTTAATGAGGTACTTCATAGGCTTGAATTATTTATAAAAGAAGGTAAAATAAGAAATATTGGTGTATCGAATGAAACAGCCTATGGAGTTATGCGCTATGCTGAAGAAGCCAGAAAAGGATTGCCTAAAATAAGTACCGTTCAAAATCCCTACAGCCTTTTAAATCGAAAAGATGAAATTGGAATGACGGAAGCTTTATTAAGAGAAAATATTGGTTACTTAGCTTATTCTCCTCTTGGTTTTGGTCAACTAACGGGTAAATATTTAGAAGACACTCCTAAAGATGGTCGTGTAACACAATTTCCTCAGTTCTCACGCTATCATAATGAAAAATCATTTGATGCTACGCGTGCCTATAATGAAGTCGCTAAAAAGCACAATTTAAGCTTAACCCAAATGTCCTTAGCCTTTATTAATCAGCAAGATTTTATTACTTCAAATATTATTGGGGCAACAAACCTTAATCAACTTAGCGAAAATATAGATAGTATGGATCTTGAACTGTCAAAAGAAGTATTGGAGGATATTGAAAACGTTCACAATTCAATTCCTAATCCAGCTCCTTAGGCTATTAGTCTATAAAAAAGCTTAAAAAAACAAAAAAGCTCCATTATAGAGCTTTTTTTGTTTTTTGTTTAAACGTACTTATACGATATTAATATGTACAACCACATGAGCTCTTTTTACAACCAAAGTCGATACCTAAAGTTACTAAATGTGAACCTCCTGTTGAAGCTTGAAAAACTTCATTAGTATTCAATTGATATCCGTAGGCAAAATAGAATTTTGACTTTTTTAATCCTAATAAAGGAGAAACAGAAAGTGGTTTGAAAGACTGGTCGACAATACCTCGAACCGATATACCTCCCCAAAAATAACTGTCTTTAAAAAACTTACGTACTTTAAAATTTAAATCTAAGGTCGAACGCGTATCACTAGCAAATTTTCTATACAGGAAAGAAGGTTCAAACTGCAACTCTTTAAAAACATTATCAAAAGTAAAACCACCATACACATAATAATTTTGAAGTTCTTCGGGTTCAGTTTCATCAAAATCTTGAAGTCTTCTATTGATGATATTAATAGCATTGGCACTTACAAATAATGATTTTACTCGATACAAAATACTTACATCAAAATTATGATTGTTCGTTGTAAGATCTCCTGCAATACCAACTAAACCAGTTTGATTAAATTCAGAAGAATCTATTCGATATTGGGCATATTTATAACTAATACCAAACGACAGATACTGCTTATTGTATTCCGTTAAAGTTACATGATGAGCAAAGGAAGCTTGAATACCCTGTTGCGAAGTAAAACCATTACTATCATTAAAAATTATGGCTCCGATACCCGATCGATCAGCAATTCGACCATCAATAGATAATGTTTGAGTACTTGGAGCATCTTCTAAACCTACCCATTGCTCAAAGCCGGTAGCACGTACTTGCCAGCATTCTCCAATACCTGCATATGCTGCAGATAACAAAAAAGGATTATCTGCAATATATTGGTTCAGAATAGGAAGTGTTACTTCTTGTGCATAAGCTACACTTCCTAAAAACAACGATACTATGTATATTAAAATTTTCTTCATTGTTCTCTATTATTTACTTCTATAAAGTGTAAAGTTTCCACTAATCTCTCTTCCTCTATCATCATTCAATTTAATAAGGTACCAGTAATCTCCTGTAGGCATTGGATTTCCTTGGTAAGTTCCGTCCCATCCTTCTCCATCATTATCATTCAAGATTCCTTTAAACTGCTCTAAAAGTCTTCCATAACGGTCAAAAACCATTACTTCAATATTCGCAAAGTCAATAAAATCATCACCACGGTTAATAGTTGTGCCCCCTGAGGTAGTTGTTTCTACAGGTATATTGGTTTCTACTGGAACACCTCCGCTTATAGTACCACCAATAACAATACTGCCAGTTCGAGTACCATCGGTAACCGTACCAGTGGTAAGATCAATAACACGAGCAGTAGTAACAGTAGTGTTATTTGGACCAGGCATCGTAGTTGTTTCTATAAAAATACCACCTGTTGTTTCGCCTGTAGAACTAGTAGTTGTATTCCCAACAGTAGTTCGTATTACACTAGTACTCGTTGGTGTAGCTGTAGTACCTGTTTCAACAGGTGCAGAAGTAACCCCTCCAGAAAGTGTACCTCCCGTAGTTGTTCCGTCGACTATTATAGTATCACCATTAGTATCAAATGATGGAGTTCCCGAAGTAATACCTCCTACCAAAGTACCTCCTGTAGTAACGGTAACCGTTGATGAAGTCTCTCCATCAGGGTTTATTGTGGTTACCACCGTTATTCCTTGTGTAGTAGTTCCACCAGTAATAGTACCTCTACCTCCTTGACCTGGTGTAAACACACCGCCGGTAGTAACTCCTCCTGTGGTTATTGTTATTATAGTTACACCATCTTCAACAACTATTCCTCCGTTAGGGATTGGGAATACATCGCCTATGGTTAAATTATCAGGATACCATCTATTCACTTCAGGATTACTACTTGATGGGTTAAATACATTCGGTATTTCAATATCAATAAATCCAATATCATTGGCATTAGAAGTAGCTATACAATCGTTAGCATCGCGAACACTAAAATTATAATCACCGCTTTCGGTAATTGTAAATATTGCTCTTCCTCTTAAGTCAATCTCTAAATCTAACGATTCTCCTTGAGCGTTGGTTACCTGATACGTATATGGAGGCACACCTCCTTGGGCAGAAATTCGGTACCTATTTAATCCAATCAATTCAAAAGATTCTCCTGTTCGCACTTCATTACCAGCCGCATCTAAAACAGGATCTCCGTTTTCATCGAGAACAGCTTGTCTTATAAATTCTAACATCGGAAGATCTTCTAAGGTTTGAATTATATTATCTGCTGGTAAAGAGCTACAAACAAAATTATTGTCTGGTCTTTCATAATCAAAGGTAATTACGATTTCTCCTGGTTCAATACTTTCAAGCACATTGTCACCAGTACTAGTAGTTACACTTCCAGTAGTTATATTTGTTAATGTATACGTAATATTATCTCTAACTAATGTAGAATTTGCTGGCTGAATAACTGTAATATCGTACAATCCAGTTTCACATATATAACGCTGCTCGGCAGTAAACCCAGTAAGGTCTGGTACCTCAAAATTAAACCCATTAGGCGTATTTGGTTGACATACCTTAAGTAAAGTATCACCCGAAATATCTGTATCTGCTATATAAGAGGCTGGAGCTGCTGATAAATCATATCTTTCATTTCCAGAATCTACCACCACAACTTGGTATCTATTATTATTTTTTAATAAATCCCCATTATTATCGGTAGTAATGGTAAAAGTATCTCCAGAAGCCAGCACAACGTTATTTGGATTACCCCAAACTTCAATCTCTGGAAAAATAATCTCTTGTGTGGCGTCTCCGTTTTCTAAAGCTTCAATATCTACTACTCTATAAAAATATGGAGGCGTACCGCCAGAAACCTGATACGTAACCGAACTAGAATCACCTGCACAATTTGGAGCATCAATAGCTGTTTCAGTAACCACTACCGGCGTTTTATCACCAATTGTAAAGGCTATTGGATTTAAATCACAATTGTTCCCTGAAACTAATAATTGATAATTCCCTGGTAGTAACGTTGAGAATGTTACCGAAGTATTTCCTGGATCATCAGTTGTAGGATTTCTAAAGTTTAACAATCTAGCTACACCTGAAACATTTATATCGAAAATACTATTTACTTCGCGTATAATTCTAATTGAATATTCACCGTTATCTCCAGAAGCAATAGAAATAGTAACCTCAGCATCTGGCGGTTGAACACCAAAACATGATGGCTCTCTAACTTCAGGTGCCTCAACAATAATTTGACTTCTCTCTAGTACTTCAAAAGGACGATATACTGGGTCACAGCTTCCTGATGTTACTTTGTATAAATATGTTGCATCAGCAGGATAAACTCCATTTGCTATAAGAGTGGTTAAGCTTCGTAAACCTTCAAATCGTGTCAAGCCACTTCTAACTGCTGATGGTAAATTTATATTTACATTATCACCTAACTCATTAACTACAGTTTCTATTTCTGTAAAAGATGAAGCATTTGGGGTACCAATAACTAAGCTATAAGCAAAACCAGATACTCCTCCCGTAACATTACCATCTACATCTACAAAATCAGTTTCTCCAAAACATAATATGTTTCTATCTGATTGTTGTGGAATAATTTCAAAATCAATTGGTAAAGGAGCATTATTTACTCTAATCACTGTAAATGCCTCGCAATTATTACCATCGGTTACTCGGAAATAATTTAAGCCTGGTACCAATTCAAATTCGCCAATGCCTAAACCATTACTATTATTAGTTTCCAATAAGCTTATTGGATCTAATCTGTTACCATCTACATCACGTTCTAATAATTCAATGGTGTAAGGAGCTGTTCCTCCAACTGCATTTATTCTAATTTGTTCCGTTTCTCCTTTTGATGAATCTCTTATTTCACAAGAAATAGGTATTAGTAATTCAGGAATTCCAAAATCTAATATTTCTGGTTTTTCTATAGTCTGTACTGCTGAAATAACACTTTCACAACCAAATTCATCTGACACACCTACTACATAGAAATTAGGAGTTGCTGCATTTCCTGCAATTACAGTAAATGTGTGGTCCGTATTTGATGTCGTAAAATCAGACGAAAATTCTCTATTATCTATTTCTGTTTGCGTATTACCCGTGACTGTAAACAGCGTATAAGTAATCCGGTTTGATGTTGGTGGTAAATTATTTGCTAACGTAGCTTCAACCCTAATTGTACCAGTTGTTTCATCAGAGCATAAAGGCTCGGTACTAATTACATTGCTTATCGTAGGACTAGTTATAAATTCTTCAGGGGTTACCATTATTGGCGTAGCTGCCTCGCAATTATTAGAATCACGAACCGAAATAGTATAGGTATCGGCAACTAGCAGTAAATCGGTTCCAAAGAAACCTGTAGTATTCGGTGCTGTTTCGCCATTTATACTAAAGTCTACAATAGGAACTCCGTCAGAACCTGTTAATTGATATTCGTAAGGAGGTACTCCCATAGAAGCCGTTGCCTCAATAATTGTAAATTCATCACTACAGGTTATAGGTGTAGGAGTACTAACCGTAAATTGTACCTGCGCAGGTGCATTTAAAACTGCTGCAGATGCGCTAGCAACACATAATGCATTTGTACTTATAGGTGTTCCGCTTGCATCATTTGCTATTGTTACCATTAGTTCATAATTACCGGCACCAAGAGTAGCTGTAGTGCTAAACTCGTTATTTATTGTTCTTATATCTGAAACAGTTGTTTCCGTAATCTCAACAGTAGTTGCTGCAATCACAGGTGGGTCTGTTGGTAATAAAGATGTATCTCTTAATTCATAGGTAATAAATCCTATGTGGTTATCCACTAAAAATGTGATGGCTTGGTCATTATCACCAACACAACTTATTTGAGGGCTTCCAAGCACACTTACTTGCAATTGATCTAAAGACTCTATATCAAAAGGGTTTGATGTAACACTACAAGTAGTTATAGGATTAACTGCTGAAAATTCATACCTACCTGCTTCTGTAAATTCGAAAGTAACCGCTACTTCTCCACTTGCCGGAATAAGTACGTTTGTTTGAGGGTTTACAGTTATAGTATCTGGACCTTCTAAAGAAATTGCCTCAATGGTAAACTCATCGCCAGCAACTCCTGTAACAAAAACACGTACTGTTTCGTTAGTAAAGCAACTTAATGCTCCACCATTAATGGCTGTATTATCTCTCTCTACTCTAATTTGAGGTATAACAAAATCAGCTACTGTTATAGGTGTTCTAACTTCAGGAGGAATATTACATATTGCATTACTTTGCCCTCTGAATTCAACCGTATAATCACCTGCTGCTAAAGGCACCTCCACAATAATAGTTTCACCTGCAATTAAAGTTGCTTCTTCTTCTGTACCAGGAATAGTTATAAAAGCACCTCCTGTGCCTCCTTCTTCAAAAATACGATACGAATAAGGTCGGTTTAAACTTGTGGTTAAATCTTGCACCTCTAATTGAATAAAAGGTCCTTTGGTTAAGGGATCACATGTTCCTGATACAGCAGTAACTGTAATATTTGGTGCCACATAAACAGGGTCTTCTAAAACAACTGGTTCTGGGAATACCGTATAACATCCATTATTTAACGCAAAGCCTACATAAGTACCCGCAATTAAATTATCAAAGGTATTTATAGTTCCTGTCCTTAGTGTTCCTGCAGTAGGTTGCGCTGGTGGTGTAACTGGTGGTGTTATATTAGCAATAAAAGTATTTGCACTAGCTTCATCATTAAATCTGAATAACTCAAATGATTCTGGTAACGAAGGAGAAGGACTTGCTGGTGGTGTACTTGTATTTAAACGAATAGACCCCGTATTATTTGGAGCTATATCGCATTGTATTTCAGCTATTATTTCCAAGTCTACCGGGGTAGCGTTAATTATTGGTGTTGTAGTAATTGTAGCTGAAGTTGCCTCACAAATTGGTTCTACTGGGGCAGCTGTTCCAAAATCGTCTGTTACTCTTACAAAATAGCGTACTCCTGCTTGTAATGCATTTGCAGAACTGTCAACAACAAATGAGTGACTATCTGTTGACGCCCCTGTTGTTGCAGTAATAGACTGGGTAAATGTATTCACTGGAGTTGCATTTCCTTCTACAAACAATTCATATAAAATATCGCGAGGACCCGCAGTAAAGCCCCCTGTAACATTAGCCGTAATTCCTCCAATAATAGTATTATCACACTCTACAGCACCAACGGTAGTTGTAACCATTAATTCTTCATAAATAGTAACTGGCATAATAGAATTACAACCATTAACATCTGTAACTCTAATATCAAAAACACCTCTGCTAGGAATAACTACTGTTGCTTTATCGACTCCTGAATTATCAAGCGTAGCTGCATTAGCTACTACTATATCTGGTGTTCCAGTCCTTAATATATCGAAGACGTATGGAGCTAAACTAGAATCGTATCCTGTTATGGTAACTTCAATAGGGAAACTTGGCCCATCACATTGATTAGTGCTAAAAGGTTCAACAGAAATTATAGGTTCTGGGTTGATATCAATAGTAACTAGTTCAGGTCCTCTTGGTTCACAACTCGAATTATCACGAACATATAAATCCCATGTTGTACTAATTGATGGATCTCTTTCAAAAGATACGGTGTCTTCAAATGCGCTATCTGGTATCGGTTGTAACGTACCTGCTACAACTAAAGCAAATTCGTAACCGTTAGCAGTATCAAACAAAATACCACCTGAAGCAGCTACATTAATAGTAGCTAGTTGTGGTGTTCCGTTAAAACTTGCGCAACTTGCATTGGTTGTAGAAATAACCCTTGGAAGTTCTAACTGAGGTGCCTGTATTAGCTCTTGAATTTCGGACTCTGCACCACAACTCCCACCTGGCTCATCTACTCTTACTTTGTATCTTCCTACAGGTAAACCTGTAAATAAAACACTCCCTACAGGTTGGTTGATTCTTGGGTTGGAATTAGTTAACCCTCCTGTAGTAACTATTAAATTGTCATCAATATCTAATAAGGTAACGTCAAATAGCGTAGCTCCCGAAGTTCCAACTTCAAAAGTAACTTCTAATTCACCTTCAACTATATTACTCCCTGTGGCACAACTAGAATCTGGAGTTACGTTGATCGATGTAATATTTACTAAATCTTCTTCAGCATTTAAATTAAGTACTGCATTACAAAAGGTCACACTATCAATAACTTCTAAATTAAACGCTCTGTTAGCTGGCAAGCCTGTAATTGCATAGTAAGTGTTTTCAGTACCTACAGTTGGTGTAAACGGAATTAAATCACGTTGAGCCATAGTCAGCTCGGTATACCTAAACACATCGTCCATTGGTGGAGTCAAAGAAGGGTCCGTTGGAGGACCGCCTAAAGTAGGCGATTCTATAAATGGCAAGTTATCGCTTGAAATTCTAAATAATGCAATAATACTTCCTCCTGAATCCACACAATCTGAATAGATAACAGGGCCAATATCAATTGGTGACGCTGATTCCACTTCTATAAAAAATGATACCGAATTACAACCGTCTGCTGGTGTTAGTGGGTCGTTATCTTCATTATCTATAACACGAATTTCATAGTTTCCTACCTCTAACCCTGTAAAAGTAATCGTTCTATCTGCTGTAGTTGCTGTTCCATCGGCATTCGTCGTATCTAAATTATCCGGTACTAATACCTGAGTATTTGTATCTGCATTAAATATAGTATATACAAACTCTGTTCGACCTCTTAAAATCTCTAATGTAATACTACCATTATCGTTGGTAGACGTTCTTGCAGGACGAATTATTTCACAAGTTACAGGGGTAGCACTTATACTTCCTAATTGTATAGAGTTATCGTTAATTGTTACCTGCTGCGGCATGGACTCACAACCATTGGAATCTCTAACAATATAAGTAAATGTGCGCTGTACATTTGATGTTTGGGTAATGGTATTATTAATTGCTGGGTCATTAAATAAGTCTGCAGGCTCAGGTGAAGGCCTGGTAGTTCCTTCAAATATAGCGTAAGTAAATGGCCCTTCCCCCACCGTTGGTGTTTGAATTGTAAAACTACCTGTATCGCCAGCACAAATAATATCCGACTTTAAAAAACTAGCTATTGGTGTTTCTGGGAAATCAAATCTCCGAATAGGTCTAATAAACTCACACATGTTTCCATCCGTTACTTTTACAACATAAAAATTGTCTCTGTTTTCTTCCGATACTTCAAATGATAAACTTGTTGGAAGAACTGTTACCTCGGCAGGAGTTAATACTATTCCTGGATCACCAAATAAAGCTGTAGGATCTTGTGTTGCAGAGCTTAATTCTGCTAGTTGAAAAGTATATGTTCCTGAACCAGCTGCAGCAGTAATCGTAACCTGACCATTTTCTCTGGCTTGAGGATTGGCAGGTGGTGTCGCTGGGCTACACACAGGCTCCATCCTCGCAACAGTAGCAGTAAGCTGAGGATTGATTACGAAATCAGGAGTTATAAAAGTTGTGCAACTATTCGTATCTCTAATCTCTACCCTATAAGTACCTGCACTTGTAATACTACTATCATCCAAAATACGAGTATTATTATTGTTTCCTATACGATTATTATTATTGTTTTCTATAAAAGCTCCTGGCGTTGCGTTAGTTTCAAAAACTCTATAATCAAAAGAGGCCTGACCCGATGTTATATCTATTTCAAACTCAATATTTGGTAAACATTCATTAGTAACATTTACTGTTGCCGCGATAGGATCGGGCACATTAATAGGGAACTCTAATTCTGCAGTACAGTTATTACTATCTGCTACTTCTATTCTATAATCTCCATCTACAGAATACGTAAACGATTGACTATTCCCTGTTGTAGTTACTGGTAAGCCAATTTGAGAGTTAGTAGCATCGTTAAACAACGTAAATGTGTATGGCCCATTACCATTAGCAACTGTATATGCTACAGTAACTTCAGGTGTATTGCTTGCGCAAGTTATCGATGGTGTATCACCAGTTATTATGATAGCTTCTGGCGCATCTAGCGTGAATGTTTGTGTAACAGCATCGGTAATTCTTGGGTCAGTTCTGTCTCTTACAGAAATTGTGTATGGGACGCCTATTTCAAGATTCGATAAGTTTATCGTTGCTGTAGTAGATGTTCCGCTTGAAGGCATTGCTCTACCACCAGTTATTGTATATGAAAAATCTAAAGTTGGTTGGCCTGCAACGGTAAAACTAGCGCTGCCTAAAGTGGTATCATCACATAACACATCATCTTCATCTACAGTTATTGTTACTGGTGGTGGTACTATACCACCACACTGAGGTACCGTAACTGTATAAGTTAACGGATTACATGTTGGTTGGTTGGTGTTTCTTATAGTAACAATATAATCTAGATCAGAAAATAAACTTGTTGGTAACTCAGGTAAATTTGGTACTTGCCCTATAGTATTAGTTATAGCAGTAGCATTAATATTAAAATTAGGACCTGTTACTTCATAAGTAAACGCTGCATCACTTGGATTTACTGCATTAATTGCAATTGTTAATGTACTAGCATCATCACTCCTATCTATATTATCACAAACTCCAGGGTTTTGATCTACCGTAAAATCGGCTATTGCAGGTACTACGGGTGCTTCAACTTCTACAAGTTGAGCAGGGGTAGGGCAATTTAATCCTTGTGTTTCTAGGAAACCTACATAAGGTACTGCAGTTAAGTCATTATAAGCTCTGTCGTTGGTAGGGTTATTAACCAAAGTACCAGATAACATTGTGTAATCACCCGAAGTATTTGCAGCTGTTAGTGCTGCCATCGCATCGGTATTATTATTAAATTGATATAACCTAAATGTTGGTGGCAATGGTGTATTACCATTAGTTGTAATTGTAAATGTAATACCACCATCAGAATCTGTAGGACAGGTAACCGAATTAGCTGCTAAAGTAAATTCAGGTACTACTAACGGAGTTACTTCATCTACATCAACAGTTAGGGGACATGATTCTCTAACTGTGGTTGCATCAGGGTCAAACCTATCCGTTACACGAATTTGGTATTGAACTCCTGCTTGTAAATCAAGTATTGAACCAGCATCATTAGTAAAAGTAGCCGTTGTATTTTCAGTTTCTTGAGAAGCAATTACTGTGTTTGTGGTAACATCAATTAATTCATACAATAATTCTCTAGTAGGAATAACTGTTTGGCCAGGGTTAATAAAACCTCCTGTTACCGCTACTGTTATCGTATCAAATTCGTTATCACAATTTACAGCGCTTGTTGTAGTTGTCACTGAAATATCTTGATATATAGTAAAGTTAGCTGTTGCTATACAATTACTATTGTTACTTCCTGAAAGTACTACATCATAACCTCTAGCGCCGTCGGTAACGGTTAATGTACCTGTGGCAGACTCTGTTGGTGCTGCCCCTGTAATCACTAAACTGGTATTATCAATCGGAATAATTGTAGTTCCGTTTACAGTAAACTGATAAGTTTGATTTGCATCAAAATTGCCAATGGTATAATTTATGGTATCTGGCAATCTTTCCGAGGTACAATTAGGAGGTATAATATCTCCTAAGGTTAATGTTGGTGGTCTATTAAAAAATATTGGTGTTACTGTTGTTTCTACACAATTTGCACTTCTTACCGAAACTCTAACCCTTCCAATAAAGTTATTCTGATCAAAGTCTGGATCGTCTATTTCAGCTTGTGTTGGAGGTAATGATGTATCTATGCGATTGTCCAAATTATTAAGATCAATAACAATACTCTCCGAAGGAGGTGTAGAAATAGGGAAATTGGTTAACGCATCAGGTAAAGCATCAGTTGGGTTCACTACAATATAACTAAATGATCCATTACCGCCGGTAGCACTAAAACTAAGTAATGCCCCTGTTTCACAATTTCCAGCTTGCGAAGTAACCTCAAAATTTGCAATAGGTGGATCAACACCAATTGTTACAGGTGCTGGTGGAGTATCTAATACATCACTACAATCGCTACCTCCTATTTGACGTACTCTAATATTCGCATTTTCTGTAATTAATATTTCGGGTAAGTTCTCCAAGGTAACCATAATACCGTCAATACGATTCGGGATGACGCTTGTATTTAATGTACCTGTAACCTGCCCAGGTGCTAACGGCGTAGGTGTACTTGGATCTACAACCTCAACTACGATTCTTTCATTAGAATTATCAGGAAGTCCTGGACGTTGCAATTGAATTTCATAATCACCCAATAAAGCACTTGTAATATTAAATGAAACCGTTGCGGTACCAGAAGGAGGGGAACAAGAACCTGTATTGGTTGTTCTAACTTCTCTGACATCTACATTATCAGCATCTGGAGCCTCTATTATTGCTTCTGTTAAACAATTTGTTATAATATCCCTTACAAAAATTTGATACTGCCCACCTGGTGGTAAACCTGTAAAACGGAAAAAACGTGATTCAACATTTGCTATGAAATCGTTTTGTTGAGCTACAGAAAAAGTTCCATTATTATTTTCAGGAATTGGTAAAAATAAAGGAGGGTCAGTAAAATCAGCCAATGTAAGATCATTAACATCAAAGCTATCATCATCAGCCCTGTTCGAAAAACTAAGTAGGTCTGGAACTTCAATACCAGACGGTAGAAAAGAAGCATCTAAGAAATCACTTTCACCAAATCTTGCAGCAAAATCAGTATCAGTATTGTCAGTTTGAATAAAATTATTAGAAGAAAAACCTGCTGAACGAAATAAAATTTCAAAATTTGAAGGATCCGCACCTCCGTCTATTACTATAAATAAATCTACTCCAGCGGCACAATCTGTAGTATTAAATTGTGTATTAATTACATTTACAAAAGGCCTTGAAGGTAAAACAACTATAAACCTTTCACTACATTCGTTTCCATTGATAGTATCTCCATCATTCAAAATTGATTCTATTTCATAAGTACCCGGCTCCAAATCAGTATATTCTACTGTCGTACTAGTTCCATTGTTGGCAATGGTTGGATTTGAAGCAGTTGGCATTGTAGTTGGTGTTAACGGAGTAGTACTACCCAATTCCCTAATTATAAAATTATACCTAGCACTCAACTGATCAGTAGGACTGTTTGACGAAGAAATAATTCCATTAGGATTATCAATAAATCCTCCAGCAACAGTTAATCGTATAGTTCCAGGGATTGTTGCTCCTGGAGTAAGAGACGTTGGTTCATTATCACAGCTAGGCAAAACCAAATCTCTGGCAACTTCTATAATTTCTGTAGGTTCCTGAATGGTAACGCTACCTGTTGTGATACAACCAGTAGCTCTAGCTTCAACACTATAATTTAATATTCCTGATGCAGGATTGTTTATGAAATTCTGTGACCCTAAATTGTTTCCGTTAAATGTAAAAATGAAGTCATTATTAGAAGTAGTTGCTGGGAAATTTGAAAAATCTAAACCTATTGAAAACCTGGAAGCATCGCCACTACATTTTGCAGGTGTTAATACCTCCGTGGCTACAGCTGGTAATATTGGGTATATTGGTGTAAACGGAACTGTTGTGTTTGCAGGACATGAAGTATTGGCAGTATCCCGTATTTCAATGATGATATTATCACCATCAAAATCATTTGAAAAATCAAAAGTAGGACTAGCGTTAGAACCCGTTTGTAATACTCCTGCAGCAGTAGTTACTCCTGCCGATGTGTCTGTATCCAATAGTACAGCACCGCTTGTACTGTTTACAACTCTATAGTTATATGTTCCATTTCCACCACTAACCGTAAAGTTTGTAGTTGCTCCTGCTGTAGGTAATGCACCAGCAGACGCTCTACAATTAGGGAAATTTTCATTGATATTATCTCCTATTGTTAATGGAGGGTTTATTGATATTGGAACCCTTACCTCACAAGCTACATTAGGATGGTTGACATCTGAAATAAATATTTCATAGTCTGTTGTGGTTGTAGTTGATGGATTTGGTAAATCTAAACTAAACGAACCTGGACTAGAGGTAACCGTAGTAACAGCAACAGTACTACCAACTGCAACCCCTTCTCTAAAAAGTCTATAACTAAACTGAGGGGAACCCGAAACATCAATAGTTACATTAGGATTAGTAGTTGATGTTGCACATAAGTTAGAAGCCGCTGTGTTTAAACTAGCTGTTAAAGGCTCAATAGCATCTACCGTTACCGTAGTTGTATTTGGCATATTACAATTGCGATCGTCTATCACACTTATAGTGTAAGTATCACTTCCTGTTGCTGGTAAACCTACTGTAAAGGTTTCTCCTTCTCTGAAAGCAATATCTGCAGTGGCATTTGGTGTAGATGCATCTGTATCTTCAAGTGAAAATTGGTATGTACTTCCATTTCCACCACTTCCTTGAACTCTAAATTGGTATTGTCCATCAGTTGCTGAAGAACAAACAAACGTTGGCATACCATCTAAAGCAACTGTTGGTATTGCTATTGGTGCATCTACATTAATTATAACTTCATCTGTACAATTGGTTACTATATCTGTTACCGTTAGTACATAAAAATCGGTTGCAGTAGTTGGCAGTAAATTTGTTAAAGTAATACTATTTGAAACTACTGGTACAGAACTTGAATTTGAAGCTGTATCATCCTCAACTGCATTTCGGGTCAATTGGAAAGTATACCCTCCAACTGGTGTAGTTGCTGGTTGTATAATTCGACCATCAAAACCGGATACGGTAGCTGTAACGCTTACTGTATCGCCAATACAATTTGGAACTGGTGGGTTTGTGGCCGTTACACTAATTTGTAATATAGGTTCAATTTCAACTATTACCGTATCAGTACACTCAGAACTTGTTGTTATTGTAATTTCATAATCTCCTTCTGGTAAATTAAATATTCCATTTGCAGCACTTGTTCCCAGAATAGTATTTGCTTGCGAAGCATCTGTTGGGTTAGCGGTTGTTACTTCATAATTAACAATAGATCCTATATCATTAAGAACATCAGCTGTAACTCTTACCTCTGTAGTAGGGTTAACAATATCAGTGTTAGGAGAACAAGAAATAGGATCGTGCTCCTCTGCAATTGAATTTGAATCTATTTCTGAACGAGGATCTACGGTAATAACTTCAGATAATGGTGATAATGGGCATCCATTATTATCTACTATTCCAACAGTATAATTACCATTAGTTAAACCTGTAAACGGTAATTCGCTTACCAATAAACCAGGTGTAGACTCTGGTATTGTAGATTGGTCTTTAAATAATTGAAATCTATAAGGCCTTGTTCCGCCCAAATCAGTATTAGCTGTTATTATTGGTGCTGTAGCATCATCGCCTGTGCCACCAACAATTACAGTAATACTCGCTGTATCGTTACAAATAAAATCACTTTCCTGCCTTATAGTAGGTGCTTGTAAAGGTTGCGGTTGTTCAATTTCTACATCAACAGATTCCGAAACACAAGGGTTTGCATCATCACTAATATTACGAGCAACTACTTGGTAAGTACCCGCTGGTAAGCTATCAAAATTTCCATCTGTAGAAATAACAGGATAAGTAACAGTGCTATTATCACCACTTATAATTTGAAAATCAACAGTCGTTGAAGCTTGTAAAGTACCGCCTGCTAAATTGGTTGCCATAGCAGTAAACTGACCGTTATCACCTCCGTTACAAGTTACATCTTCATCAACTATAGGCTCTACTACGCTAATGCCTTCATAAACATTTAATGGGTTTGGAATATCTTGTATAAATCTTGAACATTCATCATTAATATTAACTACAACATCAAAGTCTCTAACAGAATTTAAATCTAAATAAAATATACGATCACTTGTACTATTGTCCTCAGAAATTCCTTCATTTACATTGTCTTCCGAAACCGTTTCTGGTCTTAAGCTTTCATCTTGAATAAAAATATTCGTATTTAAGTCTTCGTTAAAAATTCCTAAATCAGTTATTGTAAAACTAGCCTCAGTTGTATTTGTTGGAACAGGTGTTTCAAAAACGATTTGGATTATCCCTGGCTCGCAACTTACTTGGCGCACTAAATTAATTCGTGCATTAAAATTTTCAGCAGCAGGAAAAGCTGGTAATATTTCTTCTAAAATACACTGATTATTAGATAAAGTAGAAGCATCAAGCCTGTGGTCATTTTCACTAGGCACTTCTCCATTTAAATATACTCTAATTTTGTACTCCTCCTCAGGATCAACATTACGAAGATTATCAGTATCAATGTTATTTGATGAATTAAAAGATCTTACTATTATATCATCACTTTCATCGTTAGTAGTGCCGTTCGTATTAATCAAAACATAAGTATACTCTTCACTATCATCAGTAACCTCCACACGTAAATCTCCTTTTGATTCCTCGGTATTATCTGGTTCTGGATCTGGCTGGTCATCAATACAACTCGGGGCTCTTTGTAAGCTAAAATCTAAAATTCTTGGTTGGATAAACTGTATAGGGTCGTTAAACTCAAATACACAACTTGTACCACGAATTACTGTTGGAGATATAGGTGTTATTATAGTACGTACGTTAACTACGGCAGGTAAAGTAGCTGGTGTAGGCACATTATATCGAGCATAACCCTCTTCGCCAGGATTGTCAGTTTCAACTAACGTAAAGGTATCTCCGTCAGTAGCTGGATTATTTGTAAAGTATTCAATTCTAAAATCTTGAGAACCTCCATCGCTACTTGTACCTTCTACTGTTACAATATTACTATCATTACAAGTAGTAATAGTTGGCACGGTAACGGCTAAATTATTTGTAAAATCAATTACTCTAAAGAAAAATGTTTCCGTACATCCCCCATTTTGAAGGGTTGCGGTAAGCGAATAATCTCCTGTTTGAGTAATCGTTACATTTTCAGTATCCGGGTCGTTAGGTACGGTGTCTTCTACTGTTTTGAAAGGTATATACTCACAACCTGATGGGCCTGTTATTGGGCAGTTTTCTAAATTTGTTTCCCCCGAACAATTATCAGGGTTTACCCTACTCCAAACCAACCTAGTGTCGCGTGGGTAACTAGTAGGGATTTCAAATTGTGCTTCACAAATTTCAAACTGTACCATTCGCTGGTTATTGGTAGTACATACTGGTAGTAAAACACCATTCAAATCAGGGTTTTCTAATGGCCTGTTTATTGGTAATGTCGCATCAAATAAACCTACATTAAAAGTTTCAATACCATCACTACAACCTAAATTAGGGTCTGCTATGGCTTCTATAATATAAAAACCTGCTCCGTTAGCTATATTACTGAAGTTTTGAGGATTATTAGTTATTGTAACATTGGGTTCTGAAGCATCAAATAAAGGTGTAGACGCAAAAGGGGACCCTGATAAAATTTGAGAACTTATACGTCTTGAAGGATCGATAGGATAATCGGTATCATCAATACCGTTTTCTCCATTTGTATCGATAACATTACCCATAGCATCGGATATCTCTGCTAATGGATAGAAATATAAATTATATCGAGAAAACCCTTCTCCTCCTTCTAAATCAGTAGTTCCACCTTGCTCACATATAGTACCAACCTCTGAGGTGCAACGCCCCTGAATTGTTGGTAATTGAATTGTTGGCCCCTCAATTAAGTTATTATTACAATCGGGATCTATTTCATTGGCACTACGAATAGGAAATAAACTGGATGGATCTCTCTGCAATAATCTACCATTAAATTCTCCTTGTACTGAATTTGACACTTGATCATAACAAGCTCTTCTATCTTGATCACACTCATCTAATACACGCACTCTAAATTCTATGGTAATTAGTTCTGTTCTGTCAGGTCCTTCACATGGGTTACAATTAACCTCAGATAAAATTGGGAAATTACTAAAATCGATACGATCGGTTTCAAAAGGAAAATTTGTTATTGAACCTGGTGCGTTTTCTCTAGATTGTTGAATGGTAATCGCATTTTCGTTGGGCACACTACCATCAAAATCAAAAAACTGCCTAATAGTAGCGTTTGATAATTCAACATTAGCATCTCCATTCAACGTAATTAACTGGGTATTTGCTGGGATAAAATCAGTTATACTCAGCTCTGTAGCATCATCATTTCCTATATTACGAAGCGTTAATCTATAAATTAATTCTTCATTAAAATCAATAGCTTCATTTTGCAGTAATGGAGTGTTAGGGTTTGTTGCCCTAAAAGCTTGTTTTAATAGTGTTACATTTGGCCCCACAATATCTACTGCAAAAGCTACAAAATGATTACCGTAACTATCTCCACTAGTAGTTAGTGTAAAAGTTGCCTCAGTATCTGTAAAAAATGGCGCAGATCCCCCTTGTATATTTCGTCCGTTATTTAAAATTCTGTTTTCCCTGTTATCTAATTCAAACTGGTCGGTATCAAAACCTAACGTATTTGATGAATTAGGTTGCCTAAAAACCCCATTGATTTTATTGCTAGTAATGGTACTGTTATAAAAATTCGTATTATTATTGCTTCCCGATTCCTCTAACTGTCTTGGCCCACCTAATGATTCGGTTGTTTGAGTGCTAATCAATAATTGATCTCCACTAAAACCTCTATCTCCTTCTAAACCAGCCGAAGCTATTTCTGCCATAATGGGATTCGCATTAGGATCCGTAGTAAATGGACCTACATCAAATGACACAGGTCTTGACCTATCAAAATTCGATATATAAGAAAATCCATCATAAAAGAAAATACGACGTTCATTAACTGTATTGGCATCTTCATAAACAACTGCTAGAGTCCACCCTGCTGCTAATCCTCTATTTCGTATTCCAGTAGTTGCTCTTAAGTTAGCCACCGTCCACCAACCAGATACCTCTTGACCTGAGTTTTGAAGGCTTGTAAATAATTCTGTTACATCAGCCCTACAAGTATAGGCTCTATCTTGTGTTGGGTCACCAGGTCTTAAATCACGATCTACGTTAAAATCAAACCTGTCTATTACATTTAATCTTCTTTGAGTTGTTATTGCTGGATCAAGATTTGCAGGGTCAAGGCTAGGGTCAGAAAGTGCTTGTACATCTTGTTCCCTAAGTATGTTGTTATTGAAATACGCATTTTCCTGACCATCAAAAATTACCTCAGTTTGAAATACCAATCCATTGGGGTTATTAGTTGTAAGACTTCCATCTAAATTGTGTTTACTAATATCATAATACTGCGTTCCATTTGGAGGTAGTATTTTAATTTCTGTGTAATCGGCACTCTCCCTTTGACTATCATCTGGTTCAAACAAATTTCTGGCAGCATTGGATGTTCCTCCATTAGCATTTACACCATTTGTAGTATACACCCCTCCCCAATACAAAAAAGCTTTAACAACTGTAGAGCAATCTGGATCAAACTCAAGCCTAGCAGCACTTGAATTAAACGTACCTGTATAGTTATCTTGGCTGTCGTTATTTCCCCGGGGTACAGGTTTTCCATTTATGTCTGTTTCTCCTGTATATTCAGTTTCTGTTTCAGATAAATTAGAATCAAATAAACCGCTGAATCTATCATCAGATTGATCACTATCAATATCTATAAAAGCTCTTGTGGGTATTGGTCCAGCTGTAAATCTGTTAGGTCTGTTTCCATCACCGTTATTCCTCGACCTATTATATTCTTGGTTAGGAGTGAAATTTTCTCCATCAAATTCACCTCGTATTCCTAGAATACTATTTCCTATAATTTGCATATCTCCACGTAACTGAAGATCAATTCTTTGTTCATATTGAATAAGATTACCCGTACCCTCACCACCTCTTCGTTGTTGGGCATTAATTTGGCTAATCACTAAAATACTAATTATAAAAAATAAGTAGTATTTGATTGAATTAAGTAACTGCTTTTTCATAAGAAAAATATTTTTTGTTAGTTGGGGCTAACATTTTAATGTTATATAATATTAAAGGGACTATAATTTACTACTTTTCAGAGGTTTTCACCATCTTCAATTTCGTTTTTAACAGTCTCTTTTTTTTATCTAAATCAATAATACGATCGTTTGTTATTTCTTTTTGATTGCTTTTAGATTTCACTAAAGCATCTATAAAAAATATAACGTCGTTACTTTTAATATTAATTTGCGGTTGCATAAAAAGCTCTTTCGCAAAAAAATCTTGTTGTTGTTCAATAATGTCAGAATTAAACCCCATTCCGTTGGAGTTGGTTCTGTTATTTTCTGATCCTTGCTGAGGCAATAACGTTCGTTTTAAAGTTGTAGTACGTCCGGTTTCTTCTTTTTCAACTTTTTTAGTAGTTCTCTTTAAAGCTGCCTGAACTGCTTTTCTACGTTCTTCTTTCTGATCTTCATCACTAATGATTTTTTTAACTCTTACCAGCTCTGCTCGTTTCTTTTTTTCAACCTCCTCTTTTATAGTAGTAGTTGTTCTAGTAATAGTGGCTTTTTTCCTGTTTGCCTCCTCCGCTTCTTTAGCAAGACGTTCTTGCTCTAACCTAGCTTCTTCCGCTAAACGCGCTTCTTCTGCTATGCGTGCCTGTTCTGCTTTTCGAGCAGCTTCTATTTCTGCTGCTAATCGACGCTCTTCTGCTATACGTGCTTCCTCAGCTTGACGAGCGGCCTCTTCTGCTGCCAAACGTTGCTCCTCTGCTATACGTGCTTCCTCAGCTTGACGAGCAGCTTCTTCTGCTGCCAAACGTTGCTCTTCGGCTATACGTGCTTGCTCAGCTTGACGAGCGGCTTCTTCTGCTGCCAAACGTTGCTCCTCTGCAATACGTGCTTGCTCAGCTTGTCGAGCAGCTTCCTCAGCTGCCAAACGTTGTTCCTCTGCTATACGTGCTTGCTCAGCTTGACGAGCAGCTTCTTCTGCTGCCAAACGTTGCTCCTCTGCTATTCGTGCTTGCTCAGCTTGACGAGCGGCTTCTTCTGCTGCCAAACGCTGCTCTTCGGCTATACGTGCCTGTTTTGCTTGACGAGCAGCTTCCTCAGCTGCTAAACGTTGCTCTTCTGCTATGCGTGCCTGTTCTGCTTGACGAGCAACCTCTTCTGCTGCTAAACGTTGCTCCTCTGCTATTCGTGCTTGCTCTACTTGGCGAGCGGCCTCTTCTGCTGCCAAGCGTTGCTCCTCCGCTATTCGTGCTTGCTCTACTTGGCGAGCGGCCTCTTCAGCTGCCAAACGTTGCTCCTCTGCTTTTGCCTCTTTTTCAACAATTACTCGTTTTAAAGAACTTAAAATTCGGTCTTTCTCTTCTGCTGGTATCAATGTAGAAGTACGTATTAAAGTAGCTCTTGCTTTTGCTTCTTCTAAACTTCCTTCAGATACTATAGCTTCCGTTTCAGCTATTAATTTTTGAGATTGCTCTGCTGCCAAACGCTGCTCTGCTACTTTTGCTTCTTTTTCAACAATTACTCGTTTTAGAGAACTTAAAATTCGGTCTTTCTCTTCTGCTGGTATCAATGTAGAAGTACGTATTAAAGTAGCTCTTGCTTTTGCTTCTTCTAAACTTCCTTCAGACACTATAGCCTCGGTCTCTGCTATTAACTTTTGTGCTTGCTCAGCTTGACGGGCTTCCTCGACTGCCAAACGTTGCTCCTCTGCTATTCGTGCCTGCTCGGCTACACGTGCGGCTTCCTCAGCTGCCAAACGCTGCTCCTCTGCTATTCGTGCTTGCTCAGCTGCCAAACGTTGCTCCTCTGCTATCCGTGCTTGCTCGGCTTGACGTGCGGATTCCTCGGCTGCCAAACGTTGCTCCTCTGCTATCCGTGCCTGTTCGGCTACACGTGCGGATTCCTCGGCTGCCAAACGTTGCTCCTCTGCTATTCGCGCCTGCTCGGCTACACGTGCGGATTCCTCGGCTGCCAAACGTTTCTCTTCTGCTATTCGTGCCTGCTCGGCTACACGTGCGGATTCCTCGGCTGCCAAACGCTGCTCCTCTGCAATACGTGCCTGCTCAGCTTGACGAGCGGCCTCTTCTGCTGCCAAACGTTGCTCCTCCGCTATACGTGCTTGCTCAGCTTGTCGAGCGGCCTCTTCTGCTGCCAAACGTTGTTCTTCTGCTATTCGTGCTTGCTCAGCTTGACGAGCGGCCTCTTCTGCTGCCAAACGTTGCTCCTCGGCGATACGTGCTTGCTCTGCTTGACGAGCGGCCTCTTCTGCTGCCAAACGCTGCTCTTCTGCAATACGTGCCTGCTCGGCTTGACGTGCGGATTCCTCTGCTGCCAAACGTTGCTCCTCTGCTATCCGTGCTTGCTCGGCTTCTTTTTTAACTATAACTCTCTTTAATGTACTTAGAATTCGTTCTTTTTCTTCAACAGGAATAAGCTTAGATGATCTAACCAATGTAGCTCTTGCTTTTGCTTCTTCTAGGCTTCCTGTAGCAATAATTTGTTCAGTCTCTGAAACTAATACTTGCTTGGCTTTTTCATCAATTTTTCGTTGTTTTTCTTCTTGCGATTCTTCGGTAACAATTCGCTTAAGCGTGCTTAACTTTTTTTCTTCTGCAGCAGCTATTTCTTGTTTCGTTACTATTCTTTTTAATCTACTTATAATCTTTTTCTTTTCTTCCTCTGGTATAAATTGATTTTGATTGATTTCTTCGATATTGTTTTGGACTGCAACAGTATTTTCTTGATCTAATAATAAATTTGTAGTTCGAATTAACTCTGCTCCTCGGGCTCTTTTTATTTCTTCCGCTGCAACAATAGCTTCATTTTCTTTAATTTTAAGATCTATTTTAGCTAATAACTCCTCTTTTTCAGCATTTGGAATAAATTTATTTTTCCTTATTAGAGACGCTCTATTTTTAGCTTCTTCAATGTTATTATTTTCTAATAACAGTGTTGTAGATCGTACTAATTCTGCTCCCTTTTTACGTTCTTCAGCTTCTAAAGATGCAATCCTGGTAGCTTCTTTCTGTTTAATAATTCGCTGTAACCTAGCTGTAATTTCTTTCTTTTCTTCTGGGGAAACGTATTTACTGCTCTTAATCAATGTTAATGTGCTTTGAGCATCGGTAACATTTTCTTCATCTAAAAATTTAGAAACTCTTTTTAGCGTTGCTCTAGCTTCATTCTTGGCATTTGTTTCTGCAGCTATACGTATTCTTTCTTCTTCAACATCTTGAGAAATTTCTAACTTTTTTGTGTACCTAGCTAGCAACGATTTTTTATCATCCTCGGAAATGTATTTACTATTTTTGATACGTTCCAAAGTTGCTTTTGCCTTTTCTAAACTGTTATCATTAATTTGTAGGCTTACTGTTCGTACCAACTCACTAGCCTTATCTTTTTCTTCAGCCTCTTTTAGTTTCGTAGTTCTTAACAAAGCTGCTTTGGCTTTAGCTTCTTGAAGTGTTGCTAGTTTCGTTTTATTTTGCTCGCGAGCTTCACGAAGGGCTATTATTTTTTCAGCTTTACTTAACTCGTTTCTTTTTGGTAATTTCCTTTTAGCTTTTGGCCTAGAAGGGGTTCTTCTTCGTCCTCTTCGTTGGGGTTCCACAAAATTGTAAGCCAAGGTAAATTCGTGATTCAAACCAAAAACATCGGCATCTCCTAGCCCCCTTTCAACAGTATACGCTATGGTTGCTTGTGGGGTTACGTTGAACCCTAAGCCTAAGGACACTCCAAATGTTTGGTTGTAGCCTAATTGCGCGAAACCATATTTACTATTTTCAACAAATCCGTTGACCCCTACTACAGGATCAAGAGCTGTTTCTTTTTCTACGTACAACATCCCTCTAAATGTATTTGGGGATCTTCTAGCAAATGGACGAGAGTACATTCCGTGTACTACGATTGTATTGGATTTAAATGTGTTTTGATTTCCCCCTAAGGAAGCACTAATAATATTTCGTGCCGTTATTCCGAAATCAAAATTTTTATAATTTAAGTTTACTCCAGGAGTTACCCTTAGTAAGGAAGTACCTTCGAACTCACCCAAAAGAGAATTACTTTCAATAGCTCCCGTGGTTCTCAATTCGGACTTTAACCCTACACGTTGGTAAGACACATTAGCCCCAAAAGCTACGTAGGTATCCCTATTGAATTCTACATTGTAGGTGTAATTTAGCACCCCTCCAAAATGAGAAATCACTCCAATATTTTGTTGGAACAATCCCCCTCCAAAACTCATTTTTTCATTAAGAGTTTTACTATAAGTGGCATTTATATTTCTTGGAGCGTCCTCAAAGTCAATTTTTTCTAAACGACCATATACAGATATATACCCGTTTTTATCGCCTGAATCGGCAGCTACCCTATCGAACGAAAAAGCAGGATTGAAAAGAAATCGGTTGTATTTAGCCGCATTATGAACCGCCTGAGTTGGAGGCCCTGCAGCGGTTTCGCTTTGAGCAAAAATGCTTTGAATGACAAAGCTTAGAACGAAAAGAATAGGTAGTTTTCTGTTCATAAATACTTTATCTAATAATGGTTATTGATCCTTTTTCCAGAGGATTGTTATTTTCACTGATAATATAATAATAAACACTTTCCAGAAGTTCATCATCGGGCCAAGTACCGTTATAGTTATTTTGATTTAATACCTCCACTCCTGTGGAAGAAATTATTTGTACATTAACATTAGGTTGACCTGTAAATTGCGCAGGTAGCTGCCATCGCGTATTATTGGAACCATTTGGAGTTAAAATATTAGGAATAACTACAGATGCTTCACTAATAAAAACAGTATTTAACCTTACAACGGGGCAATTATCAAAAGTAACTTCTACAAAATAATTTCCTGCTTCATTAACTTCGACGGAACTACTTGTTGATATTTGCGTTTGCCCATTTGAAGCATTAAAATCTTCTCTAAACCATCTATAGGTATATAACGATGCTATGGCTTCATCTGTTAAAGGCACAGATAAATTTGAAGTAGGATTGTTTTCATCTAATATTGTTGTAGAAGCTTCAATAGATAATTCTCCTGGGTTCAATTGTACAGGCAAAATATTAGAGGTAAAAATTGCTGCACCTAAAGTGATTTCTGCAAAATAATTTCCGTTTCCTCCCGCATCTTCAACAACAACAGTTGGCCCTGTAAATTGCGGTAATTCTTCGTTGTTATTAAACCACGTGAAATTTGTGTTACGAAAATTAGACATAGGTACTTCTATAATTGTATTATTGACGGTTGTTGAAATTTCGGTAATATTTAAATTTACCCTACTTAATCCACAGTTAGTATAAGCAGGATTATCGTAATCAATCACTAAATTTAAGTTATCCGCATTAACGACATTAATACTTTTAGATGTAACCACAGTATTAATTGAGCAAGGTGATTCTGCTGTTAATCTTGCTGTGTAAACTCCAGTATCCGTTGCTATAAAATTCTCTGTATTACTGTTAGGTATATCAACCCCATCTTTAATCCATGTAATACTTCTTGGTGTACCACCTGAAACTTCTACTTGAAGAATATTTTGTATTCCTGGTATACTTACTAAGTTTAGATCAGAAATAATTTCTATGGATGGATTAAGTAATGTGACCAAAATGTTATTAGAAATTGATGTACATCTAGTTACTGTGTCACTAACATCTAAAACTTCTAAATTATAATTTCCCTCAGAGTTTAAACCAGTAATCGTTATGCTTTCATTTGTTTCACCTAAAATTTCATTATTATTTTTCACCCATTGATACCTAAAATTTGGATTTGGATTGTCAATTTGAAGTATAATAGAATCGGATGCACATATTGTAGTTGAAGCACTACTTGAAATTTCAACATCAATATTTCCTAATGTTTCAGCTACAACAGTCGTATTAGAACGAGCTCCTGAAATATTCACAATATCACAGTTTCCAAGAAATGGTCTGTAATGATAATCGCCAGGAGAAGTAACCCTCAAAGTTCTTTCTGTTTCCCCTTGAATCAAAACTTCGTTTCGATACCACCTGTATTCTGATAAATCATCCTCTGCTCTTAATTCGGGATTACCCTGTAAACTACAAATTTGGCGAGGTTCTAAATCAAGAGTTTCTCCACTATAGACAAATATAGAAATTGGCCCTCTCGCTTGTCCAGGCAAAATATCATTCTGATTTTCAATTATAACTCTGACACGATATAGATCACTTCCAAAAGGAATAATTGAGTCGTTTAATGGATAATCAAATGAAAATTCTACCATTCCGTTTGTTAACGGTGTTTTTCTATCTAAAATAGTTGTCCCACTTAAAAAGCTTCCGAATTCATTTGACAATTGAAGTGAATATTCTGTACTTAAAGGCAAATCGTCTGGTGGACTAAATGTTGCCGAATCGCTTCTGTCAATTGTTGCTGTTATACACGCATTACCCATAATGGGAGCTTCTAATGATTGCGCGCTAACTTGTAATGCATAAAACAACATTAGCGATAATATGATATAACCTAATCTATTATTAGTGTTCATAACAATACAAGCGTAGATTACTATAGCTTTGGGAGCTGTTAGTAAGGAGTTAATAACTTCTTTTAATGCACTAAAATAACAAGAAATATTTTAGAAGACAGTTAAAGAAGCATATTTTTTAATTCAAAGGTGACAAATGATCGTTAAAACTACTCTTTTAAGCCTTAAGATTAATGTAAAATCAATAAACTCTATTCAGTTTACATTATAATAATAAATTAAACCTCAAAAAAATAATAGTTTTTTTTAATATTTATCAAAAGTCAGTTACTAATTACCGAATAGCAATTTGTGACTGGTCTAATTATTTTTTTGTTGATCTTTTTAAAAAACTTTTACCAGAAAAAATATTCGCTTTAAATTTTAAAAACCAATATATAAACAAATCTTATAAAATAAATTACTTCAATAATTTTCAATGATAATAAAAAGGTTGTTTAACCGTATTTTTATAATTAATAAAAAATATTTGACCCTATGGCTTGTCTTGAGATTTAAAACTGCTTAAACCTCTTTATTTTGGGTTTTTTGTTTCAGAACATAAATTTTTGAAGAAAATTGACCTGAAAACAGCGCTTTTATATTAGAAAGTAATCCTATACCAAAAGCTCTTAAATAATTAACTTTTTTTGTCTTATATTTTTCTGAAAGTAGAGACACATAAAAAGAATCGAACCACATGGGTTTTGTTTCTACTAATTGAAATCCATACTTAATGGCTAATTTTTTAATTGATGTCTCCGAAAAATGCCAAATGTGCCTTGGCACGTCAAAAGCTGCCCAATAATTTTTATAATACAAAGCGTCATAACTTTTATGATTGGGAACTGCGATTACAACAATACCTTCTGGATTTAATAATCTTTTAAACTCTAAAAATTGTTGTTGCAAATCTTCGACATGTTCCAACACATGCCACATTGTAATGGCATCGAAAGTGTGATTTTGAATTTCAAGAGAATTTTTTACACTAATAGCGTTTTTTTCGTTGGATAGTTTTCTTGCTTTTTCATTAGGTTCTACTCCCAAGGAATGCCACCCTTTACTATTTAGCTTTTCTAAAAAAGATCCTGTTCCACTACCAATATCTAATATCGATTTATTTTCAGAATTTATATACTTAGACACTAAACCTTCTTTACTCTTAATAGTTATCGATTTTACTGATTGGTACAGTTTATCTATTAAAGAGCTTTTAGCATCTGTATGTGAAATATACTCTTTACTATCATAATATACTTCTATATTCTCTGGGACAGGATTAGTTTTATACCAATCGTACTCAGAATTATACAATAGCGTAAACTCTTCTTGAGAAATAGAGTAATCGGTTACTTTTATTGACTTCATGAAGTAGGTTTCACGTGGAACGATGATTAATTATTTGGATATCCAATACTAATAAAATAGTATTACCGCCCTAAATGAACCAATAACACCGAAATGTCGCTTGGAGACACCCCACTTATGCGGGAAGCTTGTGCTATAGTTATCGGTTTAATTTTTGACATCTTCTCCCCCGCTTCATAGGATAAAGATTTAAGTTTTTTATAATCAAAATTATCAGGAATTTTAAGATGTTCTAACCTTGACAGTTTATCAGCATTATTTTTCTCTTTTTCAATATAGCCTGAGTATTTAACTTGAATTTCGGCTTGATCTAACATTTCTTGATCTAACTGATTTTTTTCTACATAAGTTTTAATACTATCAACCTCCAACAAATCGGTAAGTGATATTTGTGGGCGAGACAATACCTTAAAAATTTTATCACTATGCTTCATTGGTGCGGAAGACTTTTCTTCTAAAATAGGATTAGCTATTTTTTCGGAAATACTCGTTTCCTTTAAAAAACTAATAAAAGAGCTTGACTTTTCTTTTTTATTTTCCATAGCTCTCATGCGTTCATCGGAAGCTAAACCTATAGCATTTGATTTTGGTGTAAGTCTAAAGTCAGCATTATCTTGCCTAAGTAACGTTCTGTATTCTGCTCTTGAAGTAAACATTCGATAAGGCTCTTCAGTTCCTTTGGTAATAAGATCATCAATTAAAACTCCAATATAAGCCTCATCTCTAGTTAATATTAAGGGCTCATTTTCCTTAACTTTTAAGGCAGCATTCATCCCTGCCATTAACCCTTGAGAAGCGGCTTCTTCGTAACCGGTAGTACCATTTATTTGTCCAGCGAAATATAATCCATCTATTAATTTAGTTTCTAATGTATGCTTTAATTGCGTTGGCGGAAAATAATCGTATTCTATGGCATAACCTGGTCTAAAAAATTTAACTTTTTCGAAACCTACAACAGAGCGTAAAGCTTTAAATTGAATATCCTCTGGCAAAGAAGTAGAAAAACCATTGACATAAACCTCACAAGTATTCCAACCTTCAGGCTCAATAAACATTTGGTGACGTTCTTTATCTGCAAAACGATTTATTTTATCTTCGATAGAGGGACAATATCTTGGACCAATACTTTTTATAGAACCATTAAACATTGGTGACCTATCAAAACCTTCTTTTAGTAAATCATGAACTATTGGTGAGGTATACGTCATGAAACACGAACGCTGCTCGGTTAATGGTTTAGTTTCTGGAGAATAACTAAATTTTTCTGGTTTGGCATCGCCTGGTTGCTCAATCATTTTTGAATAATCTAAAGAACGACCATCAACTCTAGGTGGTGTCCCTGTTTTCATTCTACCCGATTCAAAACCTAAATCTACCAATTGTTCGGTAATACCCGTAGCTGCTCTTTCCCCTGCTCTACCACCACCGAATTGTTTTTCACCTATATGAATTAATCCATTTAAGAAGGTGCCATTGGTAAGCACTACAGATTTACAACGAACTTCAACACCCAATGTAGTTTTTACGCCACAAACTTTTCCGTTTTCTATAATTAAACCTGAAACCATTTCTTGATAAAAATCAAGATTCTTGGTTCCTTCGAGTTTCATTCTCCAATCCTCAGCAAAACGCATGCGATCGGATTGCACTCTAGGACTCCACATGGCAGGGCCCTTAGACTTATTTAGCATTTTAAATTGAATGGCTGAGCTGTCGGAAATTATTCCACTATAACCACCTAGCGCATCAATTTCACGAACTATTTGACCTTTAGCAATACCTCCCATCGCAGGATTACAACTCATTTGAGCGATGTTCTGCAGGTTCATTGTAATTAATAAGGTGCTACAACCCAAATTTGCAGCAGCGGCTGCAGCTTCGCTTCCTGCATGTCCTGCGCCAACTACAATAACGTCATATTCTTGTCCAAACATATTATCTAAAATAACTTGCCGCTTTAGTTTTCAAAAAATCAATACTAAAACAAAAAGGTTAATTACTATAAACGTTCCACGTGGAACCATTTTAATGCGTATGATTTATATTTAAATCCTTTTACAAAATTACAATGAAATATCGACTAAACAATGGTGAAAAAACAAAACAAAAATTAAAAGATGTACTATCGTTCCACGTGGAACATGTTGATTTTTTCATCCTCTTTAGAGCGCATCAATAAAGCTTCTGAATTACTCTTGTCTTTATATCCACATAAATGAAGCACGCCATGTACAATCACTCGTAGCAATTCATCAGCAATAGCAACCTTGTTAATAACAGCATTTTCCTTAACTCTATCAATAGAAATATATATGTCAGCTGAAATAAAATTAGCATTAGAATTGTCAAAAGTAATAATGTCAGTATAGGTGTCGTGATCTAAAAAACGTTGATTGATATCTAGTAAATAACTGTCGTTACAGAATACGTAATTTATATGACCTATAACTTTATTTTCGGATTTAATAACCTCATGTAACCAAGATTTAATAGCTAACTTGCTTAAGGAAATAGACACATCAATTGAATTAAAAGTAATCATGTTAATTGGTAAAATAGCTGTTAACTTTTCGCTTGTAATTTGGCTTCAAAGGTAGGGCTTCTCTGTTGAGAATTTCAGTACTATTAAAATACTTTTTAATTTGTTCGGGCGTGATCACTTTATCAGAAACAAAAGATTTTGTGCTGTTTTTGCTTTTACGATTCTTGTCTTTTTCTTGTTGAAATTGAGCTTTATCTAATTTAAACAATTGATGTTTTAGATTAAGCATCCTATTCAACGTCTCTTCATTAAACCCTTTTTCAATAAGATCGTTTTCAACTTGTTTCATTAAGTTAAGTACCCGTGATTGTTTATTTGGTTGAATACCTTCTTTAGCAATTCTATCTTCTAATTGATTCCTAAGATCTTGTTGTTGCTTGTAAATTTCAAATAGTTGTTGGTAATCGTTTTCTTCATTATCAATAGCATTGCCATCATTACCACCGCCAGATTTACCTTTTTTTCCTTGCGAAGAGTTACCCTTTATATTAGAATTAGAATCTTTAGGATTATCTGACCTATTGAATTTTCCATCAGACGATTGTTCTTTACCATTATTAGAATCCTTTGAATCGCCTGACTTCTTACCACCGTCTCCAGATTCCCCTTGTGAACCTTTGCCATTTCCTTTTTTAGAAGATTTACCATCGCTATTCTCACCTTCACCTGTAGATTCTTCTCCGGACGGATCGCCTTTTCCTTTACCTCCAGAACCCTTTCCTAAACCAAATGAACCGTCTTCTCCAGACTCTCCGTTTTCTCCTGATTGCCCTGCTTTACCTCTTTTACCACCTTTTACTTGTTCACCAGAATCTCCTTTGTCACCTCCTTTACCCTGTTTTCCAGAATTGCCTTGTTCTCCCTGTTTTCCCTCTTGTCCTTCCTTACCCGATTCACCTGGTTTCTTTTTTCCACCACTACCCTCTTTAGTTGAATCGCCAGGCTTTTTTTGTCCTGCTTGTAATGCTTCTTGAAAAGCCTTATTTAATGATTCTTGTTTTTTTATAATGTCCGGTAATTGAAAACCTTGATCTTTTGGTTTTCCTTTACCTGGTTTCATTCGCTGATTGATTTGCTTCAAACTTTGAGAAAGCATTACCGCCAAATCATTAGAATTAGATATCGCAAAACGCAATTTTGTAACGCCTTGATAAGCTCTATTATCAGCAATACTTTCCAAGGAACTATCTAAATTGTAATCAATATCAGAAATAAGATCGTTTACTTTAGTTCCAATTTTAGGATTACGAGAAGATACCGCATAAAGACTATCATCAATGTGCTTAAAATGTTCTCGTAATTGATTTTGAATACGGATGTATTTAGAATAATTAGGGTTGTTGTTAGAAATATTAGAAAAGTTATTCATGTTATCCTCCTGCTCAATAGAAAACAATACAAGGTTATCTAAAATTTGACGTAGAGATTCTTCATCATCCTTTAATTGTTCGCCACCAGACGCAGCAGAAGTTTTAGACATTTTATTGGCTAAATTTTTAAGCATAACGCCAGCAACATTTTGTTTGCTTTTTGCTAATTCAGTCTTAGATTTTTTTAGATTTTCAATAGCTTCTATAATCTTAGATTCAATTTTTCCTTCGTATACTGAATCATCGTCAAGCGCCATTGGCTTTCTAAGTTTAGAATTATGTTCGCGCAAATCGTCAAGCTCTTCTCTAATGATTTTGTATTCCTTTTTAATTTGTTCTTCAATTTCAACTGTTGAAGATTTAGTAGCAATATCAATTTGCTTTTCTGAAAGTAATTCTAACATTTGAACTATACGTTGATGCTTATCTATTACATAATATCTTTTAGTAAGATCTAAAATTTGACTCAAATTTTTAGTTACTTTTTTGTTCTCTTTTTTTAGTTCGTCAACTTTGTCTTTAAGTTCTTTAGGCGATAGTTTTTCTACTGCCTTTTTAATTTCTTCAATAAGCTTTTTGTTTTGTTCTAATTGCTTTTTTGTACGCTCTAATTCTTCTTTAGTTAAGTTGTCTTTTTTATCTACGTTCTCTAAAGCCTTCTCCAAATTATTAGCTAGCTTTTTAAGCTTTTTTTGTTCTTTAAACTGCTTTTCTAATAACGATGATAGCTTCTCTTTTTCTTTAAAAGATAAACTCAAAGATTGCTTTTGAAGCTTTGAAAAACTTTCAAGGTCAAGTTTTGAGTTTTCAAATTTTTCAATGGTATTTTGAAAATCGTCTAATTGCTGTTGTTGTGATTGAGACTCAATTTGTTGTTTCTCAATTTTAGATACCACATTGTAATTAAAAGTTTTAGATTTTGAAGATTTATAATTATTGAAGGTGTCATTATCATAAACCTGAAAATAAAAAGCATAATTGGCCGCTTCTTCAAGGTTAAGATCATTAGGAAATTGATACGTAAATTCAGAGGATAAACCTTTACTTATAGTAATACCTTTCTTCTGTTTTATGTCGGGAGATTTTGTATTGTAATAAACCAAATTAACCTTACGCAAACCATAATCGTCCGAAACTCGGCCATAATATAATGAACGATTTTTTACAATAGAATCGGTTTTAGTTAATACATTAATTAGTGGAAATTGATCTTTGACAACTTCAATGTTGAAATTTAACTTTTCATGATTTTGTATAAATTCGTTTGAACTTGTAATCATATAATTAAAGTCATCCGCTATACGTTTTTTATATAAAAACAAGGGCTTCTTATTATCAAAAGAATAAACAGAATCGTTATAAGAAATATTAATAACGTCAGCATTAGAGCTTTTAATATTCCAACTTAATTTAGAACCTTCTGGAACAATTGCATTACCAGAATTATTAATAATCATTTCCTTTTTTAAAGTATGTTTAGGGGCAGTAACATGCAAACTAAAATCTGAAATGGAGGGCACATCATTAACCTTTAAAATGTATGAAGAACTAAAAACCGTTCCCGAAGAAAGTTTGAACTCAATTGGGTTTTGAACAGATTTAAAAGTGTGCTGGAATTTATTAAAATCGGTTTTCTTTAAAAAATAGGATTCATTATTAAAATTAATTTTAATTTGAGAAGGTAACGATTTTCCCTCCGTCATAACTTCCAAAGTAAAATCGTTATTCTGTAAAGCATTCAAATCGGGATTTTTAATATTAAAATAAAAAGGGGCTGGTGCTGTGTAGGCAACATCATAATTCACAACCCTAGAAAGGCTGCTCTTATACCAATCAAATCCTTTAAAAACACTAAACAATAAAAAAAACAAAACAGGAATTAGCACATACTTACTGTAACTAAAACTTTTTTTAAAATTAATCGCCTTCGAAAAAGGTAATGGAGAAAGTTGTTTGGATTTTTGAGCAATGCTAGCTTCCAACAAATCGGAGTTAACACCCTTGGATTTTAATTGAATTAAATTAATGAGTTGATCATCAATTTCAGGAAAGTGACTTCCAATAATTTCTGAGGCTTGTATAGGACTAATTTGATTTCCTATATTGACCAATTTTGCTAATGGTAAACCTATAAATCGAATAAACAAATAAAACGATATTAGAATAAACGACCAAAACATTATTAGCCTTACCGTGGTAGACATCCATAAGAAGTTTTCCAATAAAAGAAGACTCAAAATATATACTAAACCAATAGCTGAAAATATTAAAAAACCTTTAATAAGCTCATTAACATAGTATTTTTGGATAAACTTTTTAACCTTTTCTAAAACAAGATTATAATCTGTAGGCATCTAAAATAATTTAACTTATAAAGTTACTAATTATTCTGAATCAAAAACAGTTTAAAACGTAGGTTATAATTTCCAAGATCAAAGCAAATTCTCAAATCATAATTCTTAATACAAATACAAACAGAGTATATTTGCATCAAAATTTAAAACTATGTCAGCAGTTAGAGTTCGATTTGCTCCTAGCCCTACAGGACCACTTCATATTGGTGGATTACGTACCGCATTATTTAACTACTTATTCGCAAAAAAAAATAACGGAACTTTTATACTTCGTATTGAAGATACCGATCAAACTCGATTTGTTGATGGAGCTGAAGCTTACATAAAAGAAGCTTTGGACTGGTGTAATATTCCTTATGATGAAGGACATGGGAAAAATGAAAAATTTGGACCTTATAAACAAAGTGAGCGTAAACATTTATATAAAGCTTACGCTGAAGAATTAATTACTAAAGGAAATGCTTACTATGCTTTTGATACCGCTGAAGCTTTAGATGCTCATAGAAAAGAACACGAAGCTAACGGTAAAACATTTATTTACAATTGGCATAATCGTGAAAAACTAACTAATTCCTTAAGCCTTTCGGCAGAAGATCTTGCCGCTAAGATTGAAACTGGTGAACCGTATGTAATACGTTTTAAAACACCACAAGACGAAACTTTGGTAATGCAAGATAATATCCGTGGAACAATTACCATAAATACAAATACCCTTGACGATAAAGTACTGTTTAAAAGTGATGGTATGCCAACCTATCATTTAGCAAATATTGTTGACGATCATTTAATGGAAATTTCGCATGTAATTCGTGGCGAAGAATGGTTGCCTTCTATGCCATTGCATATCCTACTCTACCGTGCCTTTAATTGGAAAGCACCAGAGTTTGCACATTTATCGTTGATTTTAAAACCTGTAGGAAAAGGAAAATTAAGTAAGCGAGATGGTGATAAACTAGGTTTTCCTGTATTTCCGTTAAATTGGGAAGATCCTAAAAGTGGAGAAATTTCTTCAGGTTACAGAGAGGCAGGTTTTTATCCTGAAACCGTGGTGAACTTTTTAGCCCTACTTGGATGGAATCCTGGAACAGAACAAGAAATTTTTAGTTTAGAAGAATTAATAGCTGCCTTTGATTTAGCTAAAGCCAATAAATCGGGTGCTAAGTTCGATCCTGAAAAAAACAAGTGGTTTCAACAACAATATATTCAGAAAAAAGATTTAAAAGAGCTTACGAGTAATTTTAAGGCGCTTTTAAAAGATAAAGGCATCAGCACTTCAATAAATCTAGAAAACCTAACTGCAATGCTTAGAGAGCGAGCAATTTTTAGTTCCGATTTATATGAATTGGGGAAATACTTTTTTGAAGCCCCTGCTTCTTATGAAACTAAAGCTGCTAAAAAAGCTTGGAAAGATGGAACTTCTGATTTAATGAAAGAATTAATTGTAAAAATTGAAGGTATTTCTGATTTTTCAACTGAAAATGCAACCACCGAAATTAAAGCTTGGATTACTGCTAAGGAAATTGGTTTTGGAAAAGTAATGATGCCTTTACGATTGGCTTTAGTAGGTTCACTTTCTGGACCCGATGTATATGAAATTGCAGCTACTTTGGGTAGAGAAGAAACCGTGGCTAGATTGAATAAGGCTATTGAGGTGTTGTAAAAATACACTCTTAAAAAATTTAAACAACAAAGGCTTTCTATTTGAAAGCCTTTTTTTGTAATTTAAGCTATTCTATTTAACTTAAAATCAATAAAAATGGGCTTACCCTTATTTGTTTACCTAGTACCTATTGCAATAATTATAATAGCAGGTGTTTTTACCGTTAAGCAACAAACAGGCGCTATTATCGAACGTTTTGGAAAATTTCATAGTATACGCCAATCGGGATTACATTTTAAAATTCCTTTAGTAGATCGTATTTCTGGAAGATTGAGTTTAAAAATTCAACAGTTAGATGTTATTGTAGAGACTAAGACAAAAGATGATGTTTTTGTAAAATTAAAAGTTTCTGTACAATTCAAAGTAATTAAAGAAAAAGTATACGATGCTTTTTACAAGCTAGACTATCCGCATGATCAAATTACCTCGTACGTATTTGATGTAGTGCGTGCCGAAGTTCCTAAAATGAAATTAGATGATGTTTTTGAACGTAAAGATGATATTGCTATTGCCGTTAAAAGTGAATTAAATGAAGCCATGATGGATTATGGTTACGACATTATTAAAACTTTAGTTACTGATATAGATCCTGATGAACAGGTTAAAGAAGCTATGAATCGAATTAATGCATCGGAACGCGAAAAAATAGCTGCGCAATATGAAGGAGATGCGCAACGAATTTTAATAGTCGAAAAAGCTAAGGCTGAAGCTGAAAGTAAGCGATTACAAGGACAAGGTATTGCGGATCAACGAAGAGAAATTGCTCGTGGTTTAGAAGAATCTGTTGATGTATTAAACAACGTAGGTATTAACTCTCAAGAAGCATCAGCTTTAATTGTTGTTACACAACATTACGATACGTTACAATCTATTGGAGAACACACTAATAGTAATTTAATTTTAATGCCTAATTCGCCTAATGCAGGTAGCGATATGCTTACTGAAATGACAACTTCATTTTTAGCTTCAAACAAAATGGGCGAAGCTATGAAACTTGAAAATATTAAAAATGGCATCACTAATAAAAAGAATACCAAATCATCTGATATGGATACTGAAAATTCTTAATTAGATTTTTGTCAATTAAAAAAGCCCTTAAATAGTTAGTTATTTAAGGGCTTTTTAGTTATTAGTCTGTTTACTCTAAAGGAACAAGCTTCCATTTTTGAGCATCAGTGTTTTTAAATTTACTAGCATTTAAAACCCCCCAACTTTCATTTTTATTTTGTAAAAACAAACTGGTAGCACTGTCTTTAAAACCAATAAAACCTTTACCTCTTTTTACAATAGTCCATATTTGAGCTTTGTTATTTTCTTTCAAATCATTTACAAAAATAGTTCCGTCAGGATTAGCCTGTAGGTATCTCCCACCATAAAGTTCTTTTAAACGATAATTTTTAGGGCTCACGTATATTAGCTTCCAGTGTTGTGAATTCCAATCTTTTTCTAAAGTATTTTCTTTAACGGGAGATAAAAATTTACTATCAGATGTAGCGTAACGATTACCAAACTTTGATTGCAAAAAATAAGTACCGCTTAAAGGGCCTTTTTTAGGTAAATTTTTGCCTTTTTTACGTTTGTCCTTAGCAGAACCAATATATTTCCCTGCCGTAGGCATATCAACACTTATTTTGGCTACTCCTTCAGTAGGATCTTGCGGTCCGTTGGAATATCCTTCAATTTTCATTGAAACCTCATGTAAATCACCTACAGGCCAGCCTAAGGAAGCCCACTTATTAAAGTGATTAGCCATAGTAATTGAGCCTGATGACCTTAATTTATCCTTAACACGTATACATTTTATTTGAGTAAAATCTTTTATTCCATATACATTAGGTTGTCCATATTTAGGTATTATGTAAACCTCATAATCTGCCCCATCAGAATTTACAATACCTGCTAAATCACCTCCATCCGTAGGTTTGTTTACACCGTAATTTTCAACAACATAATATTCAACTGCAGACTCTATGCCTGTTTCTCCTGGGCTTCTCCACCATCCGTAAGCTCCGTAAAAAACATTACCTGTGAAAGTACTATTAACTGTATAGTTAATTTGTTGGTTAGGAACCCCTGGTCTTTTTCCCTTTCGCGCAAGCGTATTATTTATTGAAGACCACGAAACTGTAAAATCACCATTCTTTTGTGTTTTCATACAAGCATCACTTACTGTGTTGCTTTGCCATAATTCGTAATCATAATCGTTTAGCTTAAATATAGCTTGTTCCACGCCACAATCTTCTCTTTCATATTCTTGTTGCGCTGAAGTTATAAAAGGAGTACTTATAAACATAAAGCCTAAGCAAATCCTTGAAAACACATTTTTTCTCATTTTGTATAATGATTGATTCATAATAAATTTTAACAATTTTTTTGAGTACTATTTTAAACTAGCACTACTCATATATAATGCCAAATTTAACACATTTGATATTAGTAATCTTTCGGTTTTATACAAAAAAAGCTTTATTAACAGTTTTAAAGCTCCCTAAATTTTAATTAAAGATCTACACACTCTTACTATCAAAAATGGCTTTATTTCTAACGAAACAAAGCCATTTTTGATAATTAATTATTATAGTATTATTTAAAATTATGTGTAATTCTTATTTTGTATGGTTCTTAAAGAAATTCCAAATTTCTTGAGTGCTATCTATTTTTCCAGAATTTAAAGTTGTAAACCATTCGTGTGTTCCATTTTTAGATTGTATGTAAACAACATCTGCATTATTGGATGGAGATTCCCACTCTCTGATGTTTACGTTTTCATCATCCCTTAAAGTTACTGGTACAGTATTGGCTCCATTATTTTCTACCCAATAATCAACCGAACCCTGTGCATTAAAAAAAGGCACTCCTGCTGGTACATTTTGTGCAAATACAACATTGTCTTCTAAACCATGAATATGCATAATAGGTATTACTCCTTGTGGTCTTAAATTATCTTCTAAATTATTAGGAAATTGACCTGCGTGAATCGCTGCAGCTGCAAAAGTATTGGATAATACAAATGCCGCCCTGTATGTCATAAAACCTCCGTTGGAGTTTCCGGTAATATAAATTCTATTATCATCGATATTGAATTCTGACTTTAAAGAATTAATTAAATCTTGAAAAAAAACAATATCATCATAATCTGCCTCTGGAGTAGATATTCTACCATTACTAGTCCAAAATCGTCTTCCTTCGTTATTTAAAACTCCTGCTGGATAAACGGTTATGAAATTTTCTCTTTCTCCAAGTGCTGTAAATTTACTGTTGCCCTCTATATACTCGGGTTTACTTCCGAAACCATGTAATACAATAACTAAAGGACTTTCAGTATTTGCATCATAAGCACTGGGTACTCTTACTGTGTAATCTCGGGTTTGACCTTCAGAAATTATTTTTCTGTTTGGTGAATTATTAGCAAGAGTTGGAAGTTGATCTTTATCATTAGTTGGAGTTGAATCGCTGCTATCACTTGAACAGGAAATAAGTAGACTTAATGCTATAACAGCCCCTAGTTGTAATATTTTCATAGTTTTTTATTTAGAGGATGAATTTAAAATCTTGAATTCAAGTCATAAGTGCAATAGATTTTAAATATTGAGTGGGCTAGCCCACTCAATATTTAAGATTAAAAGA
>CANNCQ010000013.1 GCA_947503135.1 uncultured Aquimarina sp.
TGAAGATATTCATAAGAAATTTTTTCTCTAAAATAAGACTTTTTAAACTAATATGGGTAATTACGGATATTCAAAAACAATTTTTATAAATTTAAGTATTGTAATATAAATAATTAAGTTAATGGGAATTAGTACGACTATTATTATAGTATAAATAATTTTTTAATTTTAAATAGATGGCTTATGAATTATCTGTCACCACAAATTGCGAAGGTAGCAAAAAACACTTCTAATAAAAGTTTAGTAAAACGAGTAGTATCTTGTGGAATTTTTCAAGAACTAGGTGTTGATGATGTTAGTGTTAAGCCAAATTTTATTTATAGGCAGCAAAATAAATAACTTATATTCTTAAATATTTAAAAGCTATCAATTTATTGATGGCTTTTTTTGTTTTAAAAAAGTAGTAGTTTCTCTTAAATATAGCAATAGTTTTTAAACTAAAAAAGGCCGCTAACTAGGCGGCCTTTTACGATTGATTTTTGAATAAACTAAACACTAACTAACACTAACTTAAATCAACAATAATAATTATTGAAATCAAAAATCAATTTAACTAACTAAACTATTAAACTAACTAAACTATTATACCCTAATAGACGAGGATACTTCCTTTGAATTACATTTTTTTAAAATTTTAACATTTATTTAGTTGTCAGTTTGATTTCAAAAATAGAGTTTTATAAAACTTGAAATTTGAAACAAGGCTTAAATTCGTTTAAGTGCTAAGAGTAGGGTTTAATTTATTTTAAAAAAAATATGAAAAATACATTAGTTATAGGAGCTTCATTAAAAGAAGAGCGCTACTCCAATAAAGCAATTAAGAAATTAAGAAACTATAAGCATAGTGTTAAAGCTATAGGTTTGAGAGAAGGTACTGTTTTAGACGTAAGTATAGAAAAAGAAAAAAACAATTACACGGATATAGATACAGTAACACTTTATTTAAATCCTAAACGGCAAAAAGAGTATTACGATTATGTGATTTCTTTACAACCTAAGCGTGTGATTTTTAATCCGGGAACAGAAAATAACGAATTTTACGAATTACTAAAACAAGAAAATATAGCTTATGAAGAATCATGTACATTAGTATTACTTTCTACAGGACAATATGAATAGTCCTACATAAGTAAAAAAACCATTAATAGGTAGTAACTCGTAACCAAATTGATATCCGCCTAAGATTTCTAAAGGGGTATTTGCGATCGCAAAAGTTAGTGCTATTGATAGTAAACTAATTAGCCACACCCATTTATCGATTACCACACGTTTTGTAAATATTCCGAAACAGAACATACCCAAAAGAGGGCCATAAGTATACGATGCCACTTTAAGTAGTGTAGAAATTACATTGGAGTCACTTATTTTATTAAAAATAATTACTACAATAGCTAATAAAATAGACATAGCTATATGCACAATTTTTCTTGTGAATACTTGGTTTGATTTAGGTTTGTTTTTGAAATCTAAAAAGTCAATACAAAAAGAAGTAGTTAATGAGGCTAAAGCACTGTCGGCACTTGAATATGCGGAAGCAATTAAACCTAATATAAAAAGTACAGGTAGCGCTAAGCCTAAATTCTGCCGTAAGGCAATCTCAGGAAATAATAAATCTGTTCTTACTTTCCCATCTACTACAGGTATTTCAACACCTTTTTGTGCAGCATAAATAAATAATAAAGCACCTAACAATAAAAACACGTAGTTTACAGCAATTAGAACAACACTAAAACTGTACATATTTTTTTGTGCATCTTTTAATGTTTTACAGGTTAGGTTTTTTTGCATCATATCTTGGTCTAAACCTGTCATGCAAATGGCTATAAAAGCTCCACCAATTAAAGATTTAATGAAATAACTTTTGCTATTAGGATCATTTGTAAACCATATTTTATTGTATTGCTGCATGGCTTCATTTGAAAATAAATCTACAAACGAAAAATCGAGTTCGTTACTAATTAATATAACGGTTATAAATACTGCTAAAAGCATAAAAAGCGTTTGTAAAGTGTCTGTCCAAACTATAGTTTTAATACCCGACCTAAAGGTGTAAAGCCAAATTAAAACAATCGATATAGCCACTGTGATTTCAAAAGAGACATTAAATTCTGCAAAAACATAATTTTGAAGTACTATAGCGACTAGGAATAATCTAAACGAAGCACCTAAAACACGAGATATAAAAAAGTAAAATGCTCCAGTTTTGTAGCTAATAACTCCTAAACGCGTATTTAAATATTCGTAAATAGAGGTTACATTTAGTTTGTAATATATGGGCATAAGCACAATAGCAATAAACATATAGCCTAACCAATAACCAAAAACAACTTGCATATAACTAAATTGGCTGCTTTGCACCCAACCAGGTACCGATATAAATGTAACCCCTGATAATGATGCTCCAATCATTCCAAAAGCAACTAAATACCAAGGCGATTGTTTATCGGCTTTAAAAAAGCTTTGGTTAGTAGCTTTTTTACTGGTTAAAAAGGATATACCTATTAAAACTGTAAAGTAGGCAACAACAATAAGTAATATGTAGGTAGATTGCATAAAAAGATAGTTATGATACACTTCAAATATAACATTTAGTAAACGATACACTATATTTGTCGGTATGGAGTTTTCTTCGAAATTATTAGAAAAGGCTGTGGCCGAAATGTCTCAATTACCAGGAATAGGTAAGCGAACAGCTTTGAGACTGGTGTTGCATTTACTAAGGCAGCCTGAAAGTCAAACTGAACATTTGGCTACTTCTTTACATCAAATGCGTACTCAAATAAAACATTGTAAGGAATGTTATAATATTAGTGATGTTAATTTATGCGAAATATGTGCAAGTTATAATCGTAATAAAAATATAGTTTGCGTAGTCGAAGATGTAAGGGATGTAATGGCTATTGAAAATACGAGTCAGTTTAAAGGATTATATCATGTTTTAGGAGGGAAAATAAGTCCAATGGATGGTATTGGACCCCACGATTTAAAAATATCTCAATTAGTAGAGAGAGTGGCTTTAGGAGAAATTGAAGAGCTTATTTTTGCTTTAAGTGCCTCAATGGAAGGAGATACGACTAATTTTTATATTTATAAACAACTAAAGGATACCAATGTTCAAATGTCTACCATTGCCCGTGGTATTGGAGTAAACGACGAAATTGAGTTTGCCGATGAGATTACTTTAGGAAGAAGTATCACCAATCGAATTCCGTTGGAAAATTCACTTAAATCCTAATATGCAGTTATCCGTAATTATTTTAAATTATAATGTGCGTCATTTTTTATACTTATGCCTACAAAGCGTTCAAAAAAGTGTAGAGGGGCTACAGGCAGAAATAATTGTAGTAGATAATAATTCCTCAGATAACAGTGTTTCGATGTTGAAATCATGTTTTCCTGAAATAATAATTATAGAAAATAAAGAAAATTTAGGTTTTGCTAAAGCTAATAATCAAGCAGTGGCAATAGCTAAAGGAGAATATGTATGTATTTTAAATCCTGATACGGTGGTTACAGAAAGTACTTTTGTAAACGCTCTTCAAAAAGCATATACATTGCCTAAATTAGGTGTTCTAGGAGTTCAGCTTATTGATGGTAAAGGCCGGTTTTTACCCGAATCAAAACGTAACTTACCTACTCCTAAAGTTTCTATTTGTAAAATGTTAGGGGGTAAATTTTATAAATATGCTCCATATTATTCAAATGAAATAGTGTCTGAAGCTGAAGGAAACGTATCGATACTTGTAGGTGCATTTATGTTACTTAAAACTAAAATATATAAAGAAGCAGGTGGTTTTGATGAACGCTATTTTATGTATGGTGAGGATATTGATTTGTCATATACTATCGAAAAATTAGGATATCAAAACTACTATTACGGATCAGAAAAAGTAATTCATTTTAAAGGAGAAAGTACATTTAAAAATTCCGTTTATCGAAAACGCTTTTTCGGAGCGATGAATTTATTTTATAAAAAACACTTTAAAGCTTCATTTATAACAAACAGTATTTTCCTAACGGGAATTAAATTAGCTTCTATATTTAAAAAAGCACCAAAAAAAAACTTAGGATTCGGTTATGTAAATAACGAAGTACTTTCTTCAGATATAGCATTGGTAAACCAAATTCAAAAAAAAACAGGAATTAATACCGCATTGACTACCGTAGATAAAGTATACGGAAATTCAGTATTAAAAAAACCAACGTTATGTTTTTTAGATATGAGACAAATGAGCTTCTCCCAAGCTATACTTTTGATTCATAGTAATTGCAACTCTTTCTATTATTTTAGGTTTCTTACAGAAAACAATAAAATCGCTTTAGGAAGTGATACAAGTACAGGGCGTGGGCAAGTGATTTCTTTGTAATTCTTTAAGAATAAACTACATAATAATTTTTAAATTCGCGGAAGTAAAAAATAGACTTATGGCAAAGTATGAATTGAAACTTCCAAAAATGGGAGAAAGCGTTGCAGAGGCTACCATAACCACTTGGTTAAAGGAGGTAGGAGATACCATTGAAGCGGACGATATTGTACTAGAAATTGCTACCGATAAAGTAGATACGGAAGTGCCTTGCGAAATAGATGGAATACTGCGCGAAAAATTATTTGAAGAAGGGGAAGTGGTTAGTGTTGGGCAAACTATAGCTATAATCGATACCAACTCAAATGCTGCTGAAAAACCAGAGGATTCGGAAACAACTATAAGTATAAGAGCTATTGAAGCAATAGGAGAAGATATAGAACTGCAAATAGAGCAAGTTGTAGCAACCAACCAGATAAGTTCTCCTGTGACTAACAGTGCGGGTAGATTTTATTCGCCATTAGTACGCAATATTGCTAATGAAGAGGGCATAGCTGTTTCAGAATTGGATACTATTAAAGGAACAGGTGTTGGCGAAAGAGTTACGAAAAATGACATATTAAACTACATTTCCTCTAAAGCAAATACTGTAAAATCAGTAGCTTCTATGTCGGAAACCATCGCAGATGTTGAAATTACTTCCAAAACGGAAGAGCTAAATACTCCGATAGTGAATACTTTAAAGGAGGTTAAAATAGTAACTGGTGAAGATGAGGTTGTAGAAATGACTCGTATGGGTAAAATGATTTCTAAACACATGGTTAATTCATTAGCAACATCGGCCCATGTGCAATCTTTTATCGAGGCAGACGTTACTAATATTTGGAATTGGCGCGAAAAAGTAAAAACTAATTTTCAAAAACGAGAAGGGGAGAAAATGACGTTTACTCCAATCTTTTTAGAAGTGATCGCTCAAGCTCTTAAAGAATTTCCAATGATGAATGTTTCTTTGGATGGAGATAAAATTATTAAGAAAAAGTCAATCAATATTGGAATGGCTGCAGCATTACCTAATGGTGATTTAATTGTACCTGTAATTAAAAATGCCGATCAGTTAAACTTAATAGGAATGGCTAAAACAGTTAACGATTTGGCTAACCGTTCAAGGAATAATTCGCTTAAACCCGATGAGGTTCAAGAGGGGACTTACACTGTTACTAATATAGGGAGTTTTGGAACTATTATGGGAACACCTATTATTAGTCAACCCCAAGTAGGGATTTTAGCATTAGGGGCTATTAGGAAAGTACCGGCAGTTATTGAAACTCCAGAAGGTGATTTTATAGGAATTCGCAAGCGCATGTTTTTATCACACTCCTATGACCACAGAGTTGTTAACGGAGCTCTTGGGGGGAAATTCGTTCAGCGAGTTAAAGAAATTTTAGAAAATTGGGATATTAATAGAGTTATTTAAAAAAAAATAATGTTAGCTAGCTAACATTATTTTTTTTTAAATAACTCTAAATAATTGATTACTAAGAGTTAATGTTTTGTGTTTGTTTCTTTAACAAAAAATAATTTATTATGCAAGTTGCTATAAATTAAATATTAAATGTATGTTTGCGAAGCTCAAACGTTATAGTTATTAAGATAAGGCCAATCTACTATAATAACTTTCATTTGTGTAACAAAAATTAACAACAAAATTGTATTATGAAATCAATTAAGAAAAAGATTACGAAAACGTTTTCCTCAATGGCATTCTTAGGAGTTTTTATTTCCTCCGTTGCTGTAAGTGCTCAATCTCCAAGACATCCAGAATTAACCCTACGCAGACAAAATAATGGTACAATATCTACAGGTGGTAGGGGTGCTGTTGTAGATTTATGTGACGGTGAAGATCATCAGCCTAGAGTAGGTGGAAGTACTTTCGAGATATTTCAAACCAAAAATAGAGGAAGGGATGCTTGTATGACTGTTCATAGAAACCCTGCTACAAGGGGAAATCTTAGAAACGATTACTTATTTGGTGAGTGGAGTGAAATTGACAATGCCTTAATAAGAGAGTCTCAACGTCCTTCAGATACTAATAGGAGTATGAGTTACTATATAGATATCACCTCTAGAAATAACGTTTACCATGGCGGTTATGGTTGGTGGAGTAGAGATGGAGCTGGTAGAAATGACATTGTTGAATTTTATGTAGTAGAAGGATGGAATGATAGATCTAACCCAATATTTGGAATGGACTTCGTTAGAAGTTATACCTCAGGAGGAGTAGATTATGATTTGTATGTTCATAGAAATATAACGGCAGGAACAGTTTTTGGAACTAGAACATTTACGCAAATTAAATGTGTAAGACAAGATGGGCAAGGACATGTAGGTAACGGAGCGTTTAGTGGAAATATTGCTTGGGAAACTCATTTTAGACAAATGCAGCGAGCAGGATATACACCAGAAGATATTTTTGAAATTTCCTATACTGTAGAAGGTTTTTCTAGAACTAGTGAAGCTCAGTTTTTACTTAATGCTACTTTTAGAGCAACAAATAGAAGATTTAACTTTAAATCTTTAGATGGTGAGAATTTAACGACTGTAGCTAATAAGCCAGAAGTTAGCGTTTCTCCTAACCCTACATCGGGTGAATTTATTGTAAATACAAATAGTAATACTGGATCTACAGTTCAGGTGTACGATATAAACGGTGCTTTGGTTTTAGAAACTCAATCTAGTGATACTTCAATAGAGATGAACAGTGGGGCAGGATTAGCTTCAGGTTTGTATATTGTAAAAGTTATTGGAGAAGATGGTACAACTAGTACAAAAAAATTAGTTATACGATAAAAAAGTACTCACAATAAAAATTAATAGGCCAATTAAAACCTCCATTTAACAAAGTTGAATGGAGGTTTTAAATTATTACTAGTAAAGGTGTAATTTCGCTGATTTGTATGTATGTAAGAGTTTTTATGTAAAATAAAAAGGTTGCTAAATTTAGTTTAGCAACCTTTTTTGTTGTTGATTTCTCACCTATGTTAAATATAAGAGGTTAGGTGAGATAGTTTTGATAGTTGTAATTCCAGTAATAAAAATATTGATTATTTGAGAGTAAACAATATTAATAGGTAGTATAATATGTTTAATCAGCTATATTAACTAATTTTAGCAGCGAAAACATTATAGTTCTTATTTAAATATAAACTATTTTAACAATTAAACCTATTATTTATTTGATTTAATTCGTTGTACATCAAGGTTTTCTAGTTCTAAATTTGCAGTAAAAATATAAGTATAGCTATTTTTAGTATTTTTTAATGGAATTAATGTAGTTAACAATACTTTAGAATTCGGAGGAATTATTTTTATGGTAGGCCTATCAGCAGTACGTCGATACCCAATGGCATTCACTTTTAAAAACACACTTCTATTCTCTGTGGTAGTGTTTTTAGCATAAATTAAATGCCTCTTTGTTTTTTTTTCTTCGATTATGTACACTCCATTTTGCTGAGCTCTTATTGAGGAAATACCTATATATATAAATGCAAAATAAATAAATAGCTTCATTTTCGTTTTTAGTTATTGGTTGTAAAATTAGTATATCTAAAATTATTCCAAACTATAACATTATTGAAAAACAGATAAAAACATTAAATTTACTTTCATCAAATAAATTTATGGATTTAAAATTATCAAAACCAATTTGTTTTTTCGATTTAGAAACTACAGGAATTAATATTTCTAAAGATAGAATAGTTGAAATTTCAATTTTAAAGGTGTTTCCTAACGGTAATAAAGAAAGTAAAACTTGGTTAGTTAACCCCGAGATGCCTATACCTGCTGAAACAACAGCAGTACATGGTATTACAAACGAAAAAGTAGCCAATGAGCCTACTTTTAAACAATTAGCTTCTTCAATTAGTGAAATGATTACTGGTTGCGATTTAGCAGGATATAATTCTAATAAATTCGATATTCCTTTATTGGCAGAAGAAATGCTACGAGTTGGGGTGGATTTTGATATGGATACGACTGTTGCTGTAGATGTTCAAAATATATTTCATAAAATGGAACAGCGGACTTTGGTTGCAGCTTATAAATTTTATTGTGATAAAGATTTGACGAATGCTCATAGCGCGGAGGCGGATACTACTGCTACTTACGAAGTATTATGCTCACAATTGGATAAATATCCTGAGTTAAAAAATAATATGAAGTTTCTATCGGAATTTAGCACTCGAAGAAAAACAGCAGATTTTGCAGGATTTATAGCGTATAATGACGCCGATCAAGAGGTTTTTACATTTGGAAAACATAAAGGTAAATTGGTGTCGGATGTTTTGGATAAAGAGCCAGGATATTTTGGGTGGATTCAAAATGCAGATTTTCCGTTGTATACTAAAAAAGTATTAACAGCAATTCAACTTAAAAGAAAGTTTAATTCTTAAGTAAATCGAATGAAAATTATATGTTTTGCTCGAAATTACATAGCTCATGCAAAAGAGTTACAAAATGAAGTTCCTAAAGAGCCTGTTTTATTTTTAAAACCAGATACTTCTATTTTGTTGAAAAAACAACCTTTTTTTATACCTGATTTTAGTACAGAAATTCACCACGAGATTGAATTGATTGTTAAAATTAATAAAGTTGGAAAATACATAGATGCCAAGTTTGCTAATAAATACTATAATGAAATTAGTGTGGGTATTGATTTTACAGCAAGAGATTTACAAGCGAAATTGACGAAGCAGGGTTTGCCTTGGGAGTGTGCTAAATCCTTTGATGGGGCTACTGTATTGGGTAAATGGGTAGATAAAAATCAATTTAAAGATGTTAATTGCTTAAACATTAAACTTGATAAAAATCAAGAAATAGTTCAGAGTGCTAATACCGAAAAGATGATACGCTCTATAGATGAATTAATAGCATATGCCTCTAAGTATTTTACTCTTAAAATTGGAGACATATTGTTTACAGGCACACCTTCGGGTGTTGGTAAAGTTAATGTAGGTGACGTTTTAACCGGTTTTTTAGAAGAACAAGAAATGTTTAACATAAAAGTTAAATAGTCTTTATGGGTAAATTATATAATTTAGAAAAAGTAACAGAATTAGCGGAGGGGGACAAAAGTTTTGTAGAGCTTTTGGTGAATACTTTTTTAGAAGAAATTCCTGATGATTTAGAGAAAATGACTCAAGCTGTAGAGAATAATGATACGAAGACAGCCTACCAATGTGCACATAAAATGAAGCCCAACTTTTTGCTTTTCGGTATTGATGTTGTTGATAAAGTTAGGTTGCTTGAAAGTTGGAAAGATGGAAAAATTGGTTTTAAGGAAGCGCAACCTGCTTTGATATTCGTTAAAGAAACTGCTAATACAGCGATTGCTCAATTACAACAAGATTTTAAATAAAATTAATGATTGCAGAAATAATAACTATTGGGGATGAAATTTTAATAGGACAAATTGTTGATACTAATTCCGCTTTTATAGGAAAAGAGCTTAATAAAATTGGGGTTGATGTACATCAAATTAGTTCGATAAGAGATGATAGGAAGCATATTTTAAAGGCTTTGTCTGAAGCAGAAAAGAGAGCTGATATTGTAATTGTGACAGGAGGGTTAGGGCCTACCAAGGATGATATTACAAAACATACATTTTGTAAATATTTTGATGATGTGTTAATTGAGAATCAAGAAGTGTTAGCGCATGTAGAGCAGTTATTTAAAAGTTATATAAAAAGTCCTATTTCAGATATTAATAGGCAACAAGCATTAATGCCTTCAAAGGCAGAAGTGTTACATAATGAATTTGGAACGGCTCCAGGAATGTGGATTCAAAGTAATAACACTACTTTTATTTCAATGCCCGGAGTACCTTTTGAAATGAAAGCTATTGTTAAAAACCACGCTATTCCTCGAATTCAAAAACGTTTTAAAAGGCCGTTTATTTTACATAAAACCATTTTAACCTACGGAATGGGAGAAAGCAGAATAGCTGAAACCATTGAAGACTGGGAAGATAATTTACCAAACTATATTAAATTAGCTTATCTACCAAGCTTAGGTAGAGTAAGGTTGCGACTTTCTGCCAGAGGTGAAAATAAGGAAGTCTTGGAGAAAGGAGTGGAAAAAGCGATAGACGAGTTAAAACCTCTAATTGGAAATATTATTGTTGGTTTTGATGATGATGAAAGTATAGAGAAAGTAATTGCTAATTTGTTAACTAAAAATGGTTTAACATTATCAGTAGCTGAAAGTTGTACTGGAGGAAAAATAGCTAGCTCTTTTACGGCTATTGAAGGAGCTTCTAATTACTTTAGAGGTGGTGTAGTGCCTTATGCTACAGAAGTCAAATCGGATGTTTTAGGAGTTGATTCTGCGACAATAGAAAAAGAATCAGTAGTTAGTGTCGCTGTTGCTGAAGCTATGGCGAAACAATCTAAAGCTATATTTAATTCAGATTTTTCAATTGCTACCACAGGAAATGCAGGGCCTACGAAGGGTGATAGCGATGTAGAAATAGGTACGGTATGCATAGCTGTAGGAACACCTAAAGGAGTAATTAGTGAGCAATTTGTGTTTAGTAATCATAGAAAGCGAACCATAGGTAAAGCAATAAATAAATCTTTAGAGATGCTACAAGAGCAAATTCTGAACTATTTAGCTTAGTTTTGTTGCTGGTAACTATTATAAAATAGTCTAAAGAAAATATTTTATTAAATAATAAGAAAAACTACTTGCAGGAAGCGTTTAAAATTCGTTAATTTGCACCCTGTTTTGAAATAAATATAATACAACCATGTCAAGAGTTTGTGAATTAACTGGAAAGAAAGCAATGGTGGGAAACAATGTTTCTCATGCAATGAATAAAACGAAACGTAAATTCGGTGCGAATTTAATTAAGAAGCGTTTCTTTGTTCCTGAAACTGGGGAGTGGATTAAAATAAAACTATCTACATCTGCATTAAAGACAATAAATAGAATCGGAATATCTGCCGCTCTTAAAGAGTCTAGAGAAAAAGGTATCTATACAAAGTAATTCCTTAAAAAGGTAAAATAAGACACGATGGCAAAGAGAGGAAATAGAATTCAAGTAATTTTAGAGTGTACTGAACATAAAGAGTCAGGACAACCAGGAACTTCGAGATATATTACAACAAAGAATAAAAAGAACACGCCAGACAGAATTGAAATAAAAAAATTCAATTCTATCTTAAAGCGTATGACTGTTCATAAAGAAATAAAATAATACGTTATGGCTAAGAAATCGGTAGCAACACTACAAACAGGATCTAAGAGATTGACAAAGGCTATTAAGATGGTTAAATCTCCAAAGACAGGAGCTTACGTATTCGTAGAGTCTATTATGGCTCCGGATGCAGTAAATGACTTCATTAAGAAGAATTAATTTTTTCAAAACAAAATAAAAGCCATTCCTTATAGAATGGCTTTTTTTGTTTTACATATAAATAGTATTAGATTTACGTAACTATTATATCAATCACCAAATGGGTTTTTTTAAAAAAATATTTTCTTCAGAAAAAAAAGAAACTTTAGATAAAGGATTAGAAAAAACAAACAACAATTTTTTTTCTAAATTAGGAAAAGCTGTAGCGGGCAAATCTAAAGTAGATGATGAGGTTCTAGATGATTTAGAGGAGGTTTTAGTTTCTAGTGATGTGGGTATTAAAACAACTGTTAAAATAATAGATCGTATAGAAGCTCGTGTAGCTAAAGACAAATATTTAGGGACCTCGGAGTTGAATGTTATCTTGAAAGAAGAAATTGCTGCTTTGTTGTCAGAAAGTAATAATGGTGAGGATACTGAGTTTACTATTCCTGCTAACAAAAAACCTTATGTTTTAATGGTTGTTGGTGTTAATGGTGCGGGTAAAACTACTACCATTGGTAAATTGGCTTATCAATTTAAAAACAAAGGCTTAAATGTTGTTTTAGGTGCTGCGGACACTTTTAGGGCTGCAGCAATTGATCAATTACAAGTTTGGGCGGATAGAGTAGGGGTTCCAATAATTAAGCAGGAAATGGGTAGTGATCCAGCTTCTGTGGCTTTTGATACGCTTAAATCAGGGGTTGCTCAAAACGCCGATGTAATTATTATTGATACGGCAGGTAGGTTGCATAATAAAGTAAACTTAATGAATGAGCTAACCAAAGTTAAGAAGGTGATGCAAAAAGTCATTCCAGATGCTCCTCATGACGTATTGTTGGTTTTAGATGGATCTACAGGGCAAAATGCTTTTGAGCAAGCTAAGCAATTTACTGCAGCAACAGATGTAACTAGTTTAGCAATTACTAAGCTTGATGGTACAGCAAAGGGTGGCGTAGTAATAGGTATTAGTGATCAATTTAAAATACCTGTTAAATATATTGGTGTAGGTGAAGGTATTGAAGATTTGCAAATTTTCAATAAATATGAATTTGTCGATTCTTTTTTTAAATAGAAAATGATTACTTCTTTATTAGGTTACGATTATTTGTTAAATAGCTTATAATAATTAGTGCTTTATGATTAAGCATATTATTTTTAGGTCTCAACAAATTTTATGGCTTATTTAATTACGGGTGCAACCGGATTGGTTGGAAAGCAGATTGTTAAAAGGTGCGAAGAGCAAAATATTGTTGTTCACTATTTAACTACTTCAAAAAACAAAATACAAACTACCGATACATACAAAGGTTTTTTTTGGGATCCTAATAAAGGATATATCGATAAAAAAGCTTTTGAGGGGGTTTCTACTATAATCCATTTAGCAGGTGCAAATGTGGCCAAGCGATGGACGACTTCTTATAAACAACAAATTGTTGAAAGCAGAATTAAACCAACTAATCTATTGAAGAAAGTTCTTTTAGAAAATGAACATACTATTTCTCAATTTATATCTGCTAGTGCCATAGGAATTTATAAGGATTCTCTAGTTGAATTTCACTCTGAAAATTCGAGATGTTTAGGGGATGATTTTTTGGCAAATGTGGTTAAGGATTGGGAGGCAGCGGTAGATGAAATTGCGGATTTAGGCATTGCTGTTGCTAAATTGAGAATAGGAGTTGTTTTGGATGAAAAAGAAGGAGCGTTACCTAAAATGATTAAGCCTATAAAAATGTATATAGGTGCTGTGTTCGGAAAAGGTACACAGTGGCAAAGTTGGATTCATGTAAATGATTTGGCTTTGATGTTTTTGTTTGTGGCTAAGGAGAAGTTAACAGGAGTTTATAATGCGGTAGCTCCAAATGCTGTAACTCAAAATAAATTAATAAAAAGTTGCGCATCTGTGTTGTCAAGGCCTTTATGGTTACCTAATATACCAAAGTTTGTATTGCAACTTATGTTGGGAGAAATGAGTGTAATATTGCTGGGGAGTCAGCGCGTAGATAGTAGTAAAATTCAAGAAGAAGGATTCTTGTTTGAATTTCCTAGTCTAAGAAAAGCTTTATTATTTTTGTTTAGAAAAGAAAAAAACTTCAGAATATAAAAAAAGCAACTTCAAATTTATGAAGTTGCTTTTGTATGAAATTAAATTCAAAAGATTATTTTTTGAATTTAGCGTATTTGTTTTTGAATTTATCAATACGTCCAGCAGTATCAATAAGTTTAGATTTCCCAGTATAAAAAGGGTGAGAAGTTCTAGATATTTCTAATTTAATAACTGGATATTCAACACCATCAACTTCAATAGTTTCCTTAGTGTTAGCTGCAGATTTAGTAATAAATACATCGTCGTTTGACATGTCTTTAAATGCTACTAATCTATAATTTTCTGGATGTATACCTTGTTTCATAACTATGAATCTTTATTCTAATTTCAGATTGCAAAAATAAGTTTTTTTTTACAAAGAGCAATGATATTGTGGAAATAATTTATGAAGACATTACAACGATGTTTAAAACTCAATGGAGTCTTATTTTAAGAAGTAATATTATCAATTTATTAATTAAAAGTTTTTGGTTTTTATTAGTTCGTGATATCAAGCGCTCATATGATTAGCATCTTAATTAGATTTGTTTTGGATAATGCTAAGACTCACTTTGATAGAATTCTACGGGGCAGAGGTATAAAGTTAATCGTTTTTGTGATTATTTTAAAACTAGCAATTTGATGGAGATAATAACACCAAATCGCTAGCTCACTTAACTAAAACAACAACGATAATTAGTTATAATTATTTAAAACACTACAATTTTTGTAACCTTCGATTGGTTTTGTTCATTTTGTATTTTAGCAAAATATACACCAGGTTGAAAACTATCAAGATTTAGGTTTAATTCGTTTCCATCTATATTGCCTAATTTTTTTGAGTATACAGTACTTCCTGAGGTATCATAAATTTCAAGCGATAAATTTTGTTTCTTGTTGTCACTAGCTCTTATTGTTAGCCCTAGTTCATTAGAAAAGTATACATCTACAAAATCTAGCAAGCTAACTTCATCAACACTTAAAACAGCAGCAGGTGCTGGCGGTGTAATGAAAAACTGCTGGTTAATATTCCCTGTTCCAGTACTGAAAGTTTGAATATGTTCAAAATTTTCATTCTCTGCCCTAGAATCACGATTTACATCAAAAGATGTTCTTGTGTTAGGATCACTAGATGAATTACAAGTAGATAAAAAAGCGATTTGAATTAGAAAGGTGTTTTCAGCATCACCTTGAATAATTTCAAAATCAACTCCAAGTGATCCATTGTTTTGATCAGATGTTACATTTCCAAAGTTATTACACCAATTATCGTTTACCCCTAATAAAGTGTTGGTTCCTAAATTTGTGATTCTATAAATATTATCACCTTGGTGAGCTAGTGACCACTGTTGAAATAAATCATCACCTTCTACATCTGCTTCTGAAACTATGGCTTCAAAAGGGCTATTTTGTTCCAGTGTTATTACTCGATTTGTTTCACTAGTATTATTAATAATTACGTAAGTTCCATCAGGAATTATTTGCCCAAAGACACCTAGGCTTAGGGTAAAGATAGAAGCAGTTGCAATAGCTTTTTTAAAATAATTTGTTTTCATAATTTTTAGGTTTATTAGTAAATTATTGATTGAATAGCATGTGCAGGAATTGTGTTTGTAATTTGCTCTCCAGACACTACCATTTTGTAATTAATCGATTCATTAGTTTTATTCATTACAACTGTGGTCACACTTCCATCTGTGTTTTCAAAAGAAGTACTTTCTAAAGTGCTACGACTTGTTGTAGTACTAATACGATTTGCATTAGGTTTAATGAATTTTGAAAAGTGACCTATATAGTAATAAGTAGGTGTGTAAATAAGTTGATTGTTTTTTGTGTCGGCATGTATAGGGGCAAAACAGAAGTTTTGAACATGATTGGGACCTCCTTTTTCATTCAGTAAAATATTCCAATCAGTCCACCCTACGGTTCCGCTATTAAAATCGTTAATCATAGAATTTCCGTAGCGTTCAGCATTTGACCATCTTTGATATTGAGTAGGGTCAAATTGCTCTTGGCAACCTTCGGTAAAAAGTATGTTTTTTGAAGGAAATGATTCTTTAATATTTTTTAAATTATCGTATTTAGGTTCTCCTCCTGTCCAAGTTTCGTACCAGTGAAGTCCGATTCCCCAAGCATATTTAGAAGCTTCGGGATCTTCAAAAATAGTATTTGCACGATGTGAAATTAAATCTCTGTTATGATCCCACACAACTATTTTCTTATTTCCAAAACCAGCTTTTTCAAAAGTAGGTCCTAAATTATTTTTTAAGAAATCTCGTTCATCTTCAGCGGTATAAATACATGATTCCCAGCGTTGAGTAGCCATAGGTTCATTTTGAATAGTTACACCCCATACAGGAATACCTTCATTCTCGTAAGCTTTTATAAATTTCACGAAATAATCAGCCCAAGTTTGGTAATATTCTGGAAGTAATTTTCCTCCCTGAAGCATATTTTTGTTCGTTTTCATAAAAGCAGGAGGACTCCAAGGGCTGGCATAAAAAACTAAATCATCTTTAATTATTGAGCTAGCTCTTTTAATCATTGGAATGCGCTTTTCCTTGTCTTTTGCAATAGAAAAAGTTTTTAATTCTTTATCTCCTTCCTTTATATAGGTGTGGCTTCCTAAACCAAAATCACTACTATGAATGCTAGTTCGAATTATATTGTAGTTAATTCCTTCTTCAGAATAATAAGCATTTAATAATTCCTCTTGCTTGTCTTCAGATAATTTAGAGAATACCTCAGAAGCAGCATCGGTAATTGCTCCACCTATGCCAAGAAATTTTTGAAATTTTTTATTTGGATTTACAAAAATTGCAACTTCAACTTCTAAGGGTTGAACAGCTTTTTTAAAAGTCAATTCATTATCAAGTGAAAGTCTTTTGTTAGTGGTTTCAGCGGTAGTGTAAATTTTAGCCGATTTACCTAGAAAAGATTTTTTTAGAGTAGGTTTAATTTTAACATCGTTAATAGCTAACTCGTTATTAGAAATTGAGTTATTGCAGGACGTAAGTCCTGCAATAACTGCTAGTATAGAGATATAATTTTTGAACATATGATTATAAAGTTGGTTGTTTCCAAACATAAGTACCTGTGGCGCCTGCAGGAAGGGTAGTGGTAATTGGTTCGCGCTGAAGGTTAATGTTAAAAGATGTTTCCACATCGGTATTATTTAAAACTAATACTACTACATCACCGGTAGGGGTTAAAAAGGCAACATTAGGTAGGTTACTATCAAAGCTAGATTCAATACGAACAGATCCAGAAGGAACAAATCTTGATACTTGAGCAATAATATAATAGGCAGAGTTTCTTACAACATTATTACCATCTATCGTAAGTGCACCTAAACATGCCTCACAACCTCCAGGGGTAAAAGGACGTACATTTGGGTCGGCAGCTAAATTCCATTGTAGTACGGTTTTACTCCAATTTCTAATAGCTCCTACCATTAGCTCTCTTGTATGCCATCTTAAATCTTCACCCAAATTACCTGGAGCTTCAACCCATTGCTCTGTAAAATATATATTTCTATCAGGGTGGGCGTCTCTAACTACGCTTAAATTTGATATTTGACCTGCGTACAAATGAAAAGCTGACCCATCGATAAACTGCTTTGCTTCAGGATCATTTAATACTTCAATTGGATAATTTGGATTATCAGGATTATGATCAAAGGCTATAATTTTTGTTGATATTCCAGCATCTACAAAAGCGGGTCCTAAATTATTTTTAATGAAGTCAGCTTGTTGTCCTGCACTCATTAACATACTAGGATTGTTAAACGGGTTTTCAGGTTCGTTTTGAATACTCATCGCATCTATAGTAATTCCTTGAGCATCCATTGCTTGAATATATCTAACAAAAAAGTTAGCATATGTTTGGTGAAATTCACGTCGTAATTCACCACCTATGGTACTTCCATTAGTTTTCATCCAAGCGGGAGCAGACCATGGTGTAGCTAATATTTTTAAATCGGGTTTAATTTCTAAAATTTCCTTAAGCACGGGAACTAAATGGGTCATATCTGGAGCAATAGAAAAACCATTTAAATTTTCATCAGTTTGACCAGCAGGTAGATCATTATAAGAAAAAACCCTATCATCTAAATCAGAAGACCCAATAGATACTCTAATATATGATACATCAATGGCTTCGCCTCCTGAAGAAAATAACTCATCTAGTATAGCGGCTCTAGATGATGCCGACATACTATTTAAAAGGCGCGCACTACCACCAGTTAATGTAAAACCAAAACCATCCATGGTTTGACGTCTTTGATCTTCACTTTCATCAACAGAAATAGTTAAATTACTATTTTCAGTTAAGGGTGTAATGTTGGAATCTTGCTCTGAGATTAAACTAGCTCCATTAGGAGTTGTTAGAAAGAATTGAACTTGTTCTGTTTTAGCAATTTCAGGTGGAGAAAAATTAGACAAGTTATTTTTGTCATCTTCGCACGAGTATAGTAAAGTGGTTAGAGCCATAGCTCCAACACACTTTGTTTTTTTTAATGATGTGATATATTTTTTCATTTTAATTTTTTATTGTTGAACAAATTCAAAACTTCCTGTTTGATAATCAGGATTAAGTGTGATTGTTACGGTATAGGTGCCATCACTTTCAATATTTACAATATCTGCCCCTCCAACAGTAGCTTCACCAGTTAGGGTAGTAGGGTTCGAACTTCCTAAATCAAAGTCCCAAGGACTAATAAATTTACTATTGAAACCAGTGGTTAAGTTGGTGGTTACAATAAAAGTGTTAGGGTGTACATATTCCATTACATTTTCAACCCTATCTGGCCAATCAATCCAATGAAATAATTTGAAGTTATAATAAGTCCATGTAATATTTGGTACATCAAAATCTACCACTAAACTTAGAGCTCTATCAGTAACTACTGAGAATGTATTGTCATTTTGTAATAAAGTTTGTACGTCCGACACTTTATCACCGTCTGGAGTAAGAGAATCTGCTAAATTACCATTTACAGAATAAGATGTTCCAGAACCATCGATAGCACTATTAAGGGTGTAATTTGCGCTAGCTTGCATAGGAACAAAAGTTGGAATTGTAAATACACTACCATTTACATCAAATTGTTCAATCATAACCCCGTTTTCAAACAGATATAATTCTGTAGGTGTTTCAATAGGTTGTATTACGGTGTTATCCTCTTCAAAAGTATAAGTGTATGCGTTTGCAGATAAATCCAAGGTTACTATAAATAGTCCTGTCTGTTCAGAAGGGATATCTTCCACTTCTAACCCTTGGTTTGGTGCATCATTTTCAAAAGCAACCGTATTAGGAGTACCTATAACTCTTTTAAGTACTAATGCCCAATCGGCATTTCCTCTAAATAAAAATCCACCAGTATTAATTAAATTTATTGAAGCACTCCAAACACCATTTCCTTGATAATCTAAAGGTTCATCTCCTTCCCATGCATTTATTATTGGAGCACCTACCATACTCCAAAAATCAATTTTTAACAATGAAATTGTATTCGTGTCTAAATCCACTGAAATTCTATATACACCGTCATTTTCTGCAATGATATCAGTACCTGAAACTTGTATATTTCCTTCCTCATCAGCTCCATATTGTACTGATTGAGATGATGGTTGACTATAAAACTTGTAGCTACCACCAGCAATTAAGCTTGTGTATACTTCATAAGAGTTAGATAATGCACCTGAAGCATTAGTAAGTCTTCTCATAGGGATAGCGTTTTCTACATCATCGTTGTTTTCTGTAGCCGTACCTGAAATGAATAGTCTACTAGGTAATGATTCAATTTGAAAACGACGTATGGATAAATTACTTACCGCTAACGAAGTTCGAGTTAAACTTGTTGCTCTAACAGCCCATTGTAAATTAGCAACTTCACCAGCTCTAAATCCAGAAAAGGATAGAGCCTCATCTAAAGTTGCATAGTTCATAGAAACTGAATTGCCTTGTCCTCTATTTGAGGAAACAGTAGAAATTATTGGATCGGAAAAATCGGATCCTTCAGTATCAATTAAAACTTCATAGGTAACAGCAAAACCTGCAGATGATTCTGCCTCATTCCAACTTAAAGTTATATTGTCGTTTGGTGTGGTTTCGTCTAGTAGAATAGTACTATCTAAACCATCAGAAATTAAACTAGGTTCACTGAGCGTCCATAGGCCTTGCTGTTGTAGACTTTCTTCTTGTTCACAAGAAAATAGAAGCGAACCTAAGAGTATAATACTTAGTAATTTTAAACTAAAATTTTTCATAACTATTTTTTTTGGGTTATTATAAAGCTGAATTTCTATCAAATTCTTCTCTTGGAATTGGAGCGAATCTTTTTTCTTCAGTCATATCGTAATTTACAGCGTTACCAGTTCTTAAGTCAATTTCACGTAAATCGTTCATGGTGGAGATTAACACCCCATTTCTTGATAAATCGTCCCAACGGTGACCTTCGAAAGCTAATTCTAAACGACGTTCATTTAGTATTACTGTTTTCAGTACTTCTTTTGAACTTTGTTCTTCAGCAGTTAATTCTGGTAGGTTAGCTCTTCGTCGTATTCTGTTTACTTCAACAACAGCCAAATTTAAATTATCAACTTCATTTAATGCCTCTGCTTTTAGTAATACAATATCTCCGTAACGAATTAAATAGGTGTTATTTGCACTAGCAAAACCATCGGCATTTTTCCATTTAAAACCAAAAGGAATTATACTTTCAAAACTATTACCCCAGTATTCGTCTACCCAAGGAGCACTTTCAAATAAAATACTAGCTTCTCTTCTTACCGTGTCTCCAAGTGCGTCATAGGCATTAATTAAATCTACCGAAGGAGTGGCAAATTTTCTCCATCGATCACCTGAAACAGAAAATGGTAGTAATAATTGAGGACCAAAATTACCTTCATCACCTCCTGTGTATTGAATTTCCATAATGGATTCTTGATTATTTTCATTGAGACCATCAAAAAGCCTAGCATACTCTATTAACTGATAATTAGCACTACTTGATTCAACAGCTTCAATATGTCGTAGAACTTCTTCATAATCTCTATTGGGACTTTGCGCATTTACTTTAGCTGCTAAGGCATGAGCAGCTCCTGAAGTAGCTCTAGCTTTTATGGATCCTTGAGAATTAAATGTTTCAGGTAACAATTCTATAGCGTCATCTAAATCTTGTAATATTTGATTGTAAACTTGCTCTATTGAAGAACGAGGAATTTCAATGTCACTAGGGTCAAGCGATTGTATAGTTGAAGTGACTATAGGTATTTCTCCGTAGATTTTAACTAAGGTAAAGTGATGATAGGCTCTTAAAAATAAAGCTTCACCGATAATTTGATTTCGTCTTTCTTCAGTAAGGATGATATCGTTTACTAACGGAGTTCTTTCAATTACTACGTTAGCTTTAGAGATAGCATTGTATATATTTGACCAGTTCCTAAACAGTCTGCTGTTAGTATTCTCGATGTTTAACAAGTCAATCTGAAAAATTTCAGGGTTATCACCTCCAGCATATCCATTATCAGACCTAACATCTCCAAAAAGTAAGAAATCCCAAACATAGTACTCAGCCGATTGAAAGGACTCATAGGTTCCTACTAATGCAGCTTCAATATCCGATGAGGTATTAAATGCGTTTTCACTAGTTAATGATGTTTCAGGTGAAGTGTCTAATCCGTCTTCACAACTACTCGTTATTAACTGGGTAATAACCAATAAAGCGATTAATTTAATTTTCATATCCTTTTTTTAAAATCCAACATTAAGTCCAAAAATAAAGTTGCGTGGTTGCGGTACAGTGCCAAAGTCAACCCCTTGTGAAAAATTACCTCCCCCAGAATTTACCTCAGGGTCAAAACCAGAGTAATCAGTAATTGTAAATAAATTTTCTGCTGTTGCGTATACTTTTAAGTTACTCATTTTTAATTTTTCTATTAGCTGACTAGGGAAATTGTAGCTAAGCGTAACTTGTTTTAATCTTAAATAGGAAGCATCTTCAATAAAGCGTGTAGATATTCTAGAATTTGCTGTCGAGTTAGGTGATACTCTTGGAATATCGGTAATATCACCTGGGTTTCTCCACCTATTTAACACAGCTATTGACTGGTTTATAGGATCTAAAAGCCCTTCGGTTTCAATACGCGTTCCATTTAGTATATCATTACCTTGGCTACCCTGAAAGAACACACTTAAACTCAGGTTTTTATAACTTAATTTATTTGTAAACGAGTAAATAAAATCAGGATTAGGGTCGCCAATAATTGTTCGATCTTCATCGGTAGGCTCAAAAGTAGAATTTCCTTCATTGTCAATATAAAAGGCATTACCTGTTGTAGGATCAACTCCACCATAAATAAAACCAAAAAGTACACCTATAGGTTCTCCTATTCTGGCAAGACTAGCCTCTCCTCGACCAGCAACATTATTTACTAATATATCATTTCCTGTAGTGGTTAATTCAAGAACTTCATTTTTGTTTGTTGAAATATTGAAATCAGTAGACCATTTAAAATTTTCATTTTCAATATTACTAGTTTGTAAAGTGAATTCCAACCCTCTGTTTTCAATACGACCAATATTTTGAAAACCAATATTGAATCCTGTGGTAGATGGTAATGGAGCCTCTAGAAGCAAGTCGTCTGTATCTTTAATATAGGCATCGGCTATTATTTTTATGCGATTATTAAACAAGCTAAGGTCTATTCCAATATTTTGTTGGGTGGTTTCTTCCCATTTTAATGAAGGATTACCAGGTGATGAAGAAAATGTTCCTGGTGATGCAGCATTTCCATTAATTGGAAAATTTGCACCCACACCAACTTGTTGTTGAAAAGCAAAAGCATTGCCTGTACGATCATTACCAACGATACCCCAACCAGCTCTTATTTTAAAATCACTTATAGCTTCAGAGTTTTCTAAAAATTTCTCATTGGAAAGTCTCCAACCTAAAGAAAAGGATGGAAAATATCCTATTCGGTTTTCGGGACCAAAACGGCTAGAACCATCAGCTCTAAAATTGGCGGTTAATAGGTATCGATTATCGTAATTATAATTTATTCTACTAAATACAGAATTATTAACAACTGTACTGTTATTTAGTCCAACATTAATAATTTCGGCTCCACCGTTAATTGTTGAAATAATATTATTACTAAAGCCTCTAGTTTGTGTATTTGTGTCTTCGTTAAATTCCTCTATTTTTTCATGTCCTACTAAGGCTTCAATATCGTGACTACCAAAAGTATCCTTAAATGAGAGTATGTTGTTGAATACAGTAAATTCTCTTTGGTCTGTAGTTCTTATAGCTACACCGCCTTGCGCTCTACCAAAGCTTGTTCGCGTAGGATCTAAGAAAGATTCAAAAATTCCAACATTGTCTTCTATACCATAATTAGATTTAAATTTGAATTTTTTTAGAAATTTGATTTCAGCATACACATTTCCTAAAAAACGCGTGCTTTCAAAACCTCTTTGTAAGCCATCAATCCGCGCCAAAGGATTCTCTAGTTCTTGAAAAGGATGTGTTGCGAAAGTGCCATCTTCATTAATAGGATCTATTACAGGAGGAGTAGTTAAAGCACCCAAGATAACTCCACCAGCATTTACATTGGCGTTATCCTGTACGTCTACATCACTATACTTAGTGTAAGCAATACGAGTACCCACCTTAATATTATCGTTAATTTCTTGATCTAAGTTAATTTTAAAGTTTGATCGCTTGGCTTCATTACTACGAACAGCTCCTTCAACTTCTAAAAAACCTGCCGATATAAAATAGTTAGTTTTTTCACTTTTACCCGATACAGAAGCTTGGTAATTATTAGTTACTCCATCTCTAAAAATTAAATCTTGAAAGTCAGTGTTAGATGATAGTGTGTTTAAATCAGGAGAAAATCCTAATTCAGTTACATAATCTAAATACTGTTCTCCATTTAAAACAGGTAAACGTTTTGTTATTTGCGATATTCCAGTATAAACTTCTAAATCAATTCGAGGTTTATTAGTAGTTCCTCTTTTTGTAGTTATCAGTACTACTCCAGAAGCGGCAGAAGCACCATATATGGCAGCTGACGATGCATCTTTAAGTACGGTAACACTGTCAATATCGGAAGGGTTGATAGATCGGATGTCAGTTGTTCTAATTCCATCTACAATGTATAAAGGCTCAGAATCACCTGTAATAGAAGTTATACCTCTAACTCTAACACTAAAGCTTCCGTTGGGTTTGCCGGAGTTTGATGTCACTTGCACCCCTGCGGATTGTCCTTGAAGTAATGATGTAGTCCTTGTATTGGTTCGATCTTCAAATTTTTCCGACTTTACTAAGGCAACAGCACCAGTAACATCTTTTTTGTTTTGAGTACCATACCCTACAACAATAACTTCATTTAACGATTTTGAATCAGGTTCAAGTACTACATTGATTTCGTTAATGCCCTCCACTACAGGTATTGTTTTTGTTTTAGATCCAATATATTCGAATACTAAAACTGGATTTCTAGTAGTTTTAGTATCTATTATATAGTTACCATAAAAATCAGTAGTTGTGCCAATGTTAGTTCCTTGTACATAGACAGCAACACCTACTAAGGCAAAGTCGGTGTCGTCTACTACATTTCCAGTAATTTCATTTTGTGCTGTTAGTAATGAACTTACAGAAAATAATAATAACAATAGAGTTATTGATTTCTTCATTATTTAGTTTCTTTTTAATTACAATTAAGTTTAGTTGTTGGCTAGCTATAACGTTGTAGCAATTTAAGGTCGTAGTTTAGCTTTTACAACGTTTGAAATTAAAAAAGTGGATTTTAAACACGATTTTTAAAAACTAAATAACTGAAAGACAGTTGTTTAATTTTTGTTAAAGTGAAACTAAAAGTGGATAAATAAAATTTATTTGAATGTAAAAAGGAGTATTATGTATTATTTTTGAAGATGAACTATGTAAAAAAAAGCTTAGAAAGTCAGATTTATTTTTTTTACATGATTTTTTTGACCATTTCTTCAAAGTTTTCCTTTTCAATGGAAGCACTTTTTATGTTAGCTCTATAGTTATAAATAGTATTTACGGAATACCGAAGTATTTTTGATATTCTAGAGCTGCTGGTAATTCCTAATTTTATTAAAGCTAATATGCGAAGCTCGGTAGTAAGTTTAGTTGAGTTGTTTAAAATTATTTGTTTTTCAGGCTGAAGTAACTTATTTATAGACTTTAAGAAATCTGGATAAATATGTAAAAAGGAATTATCAAAATTCTTATTAAAAATTTCAAGTTCCTCATCAATTAATTGTTTCGATTTAGAAAGCTCTAATAACGAATTCATTTGATTGGCTTTTACATATTTCCTTACCAATTTTCTGTAAACATCTAATTTGCTTATGTATTCAGAATATAAATTTAAAAAAGTTCCAATATAATTTTCCTTAATTCTATCTGATTCTGAAAGTTCGCCATATAATTTTTTTAAATCATCGTTGGAGGTGTTGAGCTTTTCATTTACTGTTTTTAATTCATCATTAACAAGTTTTAATTTATTCCGAGCTACGGAAAGCTTTTTTACTTGTTGATACACTAAATAAATTGAAGCAAATAAAATTACAGCAAGGATACTAATGAAAAGTAAATAATTTTTGAGTTTATTTTTTTGTGCAGTACTCTTTATTTCATAAGCATTGGTAATCATAGGCAAGCTGTTTGCTATGTTTACATACCGTAATTGAGAGTTGTAAAACGATGCATCATCAAAAGAAAAATTAATGTATTTGTAAGCTCGGTCAATATCATTTTCGCGAAACATTATTTTAGCAAGTTCTCCCATGGAAGCGTTGTCTTTTACAGAGGCTTGTATATCGGAAATAGCAGATAGTATTAAATATTTTTTTTGATTAATTAAATCGTTTTGAAGTTCATACAAAAGAGACCTTTCAAATGTAATTAATGAATAGGAGCGCATGCCAATAAAAGCATTTTTTAAACGCTTTGAATTAATTTCGAGTGCCAAATCTAGTTTTCGACCATCTCTAAGTTGTTTTTCTTTTAAGCGTAAAGATTCTTCAGAGTTTGGATTAAGTCGTGAGTATAATGAATCTTGGTAAGCATTATAAAGCAATGAATACCTTTCTTTACTTTTTTTAACTGTAGTGTTATAACTTAATCCCGAATACCCCTCTTTATAGGCAATGTAATACTCGTTTATTAATTTTTCAGGTAGTCTCTTTCTACTAATTTCATTAAGTGCATCAATAGATTCTTTATACCTACCAGAATCTAATAGTAGTTTACCTAATTTGAGTTTAGTTTTATCGATTAGTGAAATTTCTTGTTGATTTTCCGCAATTTCAATATTCTTTTCAATGTAGTTTAAAGCTTTATCAAAGTTGTAAAATTGATATTCTTCAATGATAATATTATTTATATAAAAAACTTCTTTTATCTCGTTGTTTATGGAGGCTTTTTGAATTAAAGCCTGTATTCTTTTTTCTTTAATTTCATCATAAATCGCTCTTTTAGTCATTGTATTCTCCAAATGGTTAACCAAAGAATCTAGCGAGGAAGAAGAAAAAACTGTTTGTATAGAGCAAATGAAAAATAGTACGAGGGTAAATGTTTTGAGCAGCATTAGTCTTTTAAGAATTAGTTGAAGAGTAATAAATATATAAACTTATTTCTTCTTTTTATAATAATCGTTAATAACGGATTTCCTGCCAATAGTTTTCGTTATAATATCATTATCCAAATCCCAACCTCGAGCAGGAGAGTACTCTCTTCCATACCAAATAATTTGTAAATGCAAGTCGTTCCAAATTTCTTTTGGAAATAAGCGTTTAGCATCTTTTTCGGTTTGCACTACATTTTTTCCGTTGGTAAACCCCCAACGATACATTAAGCGGTGAATATGGGTGTCAACAGCAAAAGCAGGGATTCCAAAAGCCTGTGATAAAACAACACTTGCTGTTTTATGTCCAACAGCTGGAAGCTCTTCTAAATCTTCAAAAGTTTGGGGTACTTCACCATTATGTTTGTTAATAAGAATTTGTGATAACCCATGAATTCCTTTAGATTTCATTGGTGATAAGCCTACAGGCCTTATGATGTCTCTGATTTCTTCGACAGTTAATTTAACCATATCATAAGGGTTATCTGCTTTAGCAAAAAGTAAAGGGGTAATTTGATTTACTCTAACATCAGTACTTTGAGCACTTAAAAGCACCGCTATTAAAAGGGTGTATGGATCGGTATGATCTAAGGGAATAGGAATTTCGGGATATAGATTATTTAAGGTATTTATAACAAACTCTATTTTTTCCTTCTTAGTCATTTTTATAGTTTTACGTAAAAATAAGAAATATGACCACACTACAAGTAGGAGATAAGGCACCAAATTTTTCAGCTTTGGACCAAGATGGTAATTCACATAGTCTGCAAGATTTTTCAGGTAAAAAACTAATCGTTTTTTTCTATCCTAAAGCGAGTACTCCAGGGTGTACTGCAGAAGCATGTAATTTATCAGATAATTATAGTGAACTTCAAAAGCAGGGTTATGAAATTTTAGGCGTTAGTGCTGACAGTGCCAAGCGTCAATCAAATTTTAAAAATAAGTATGAGTTTCCTTATCCGTTATTGGCCGATGAGGATAAAAGTGTAATTGAAGGATTTGGCGTTTGGGGACCTAAAAAATTTATGGGTAAAGAGTACGATGGTATCCACCGTACCACTTTTGTAATTAATGAAAAAGGAATAATTTCTCAAGTAATTAAAAAAGTAAAAACCAAAGATCACGCAGCGCAAATATTGGAAGGAGCGAGTTAAAATTAACCCGCTTTAGTCATATTAGGTTCTAAAAGTTGCACTTGATCTTGTATGCGTTTTATAAGTAAATTCATCATGCGTTTATTTAACGCTGATGAATTTTCAGTATATGTTTTGTATTCATCAATAGTGAATTGACCCACAATAATACCCTTTAAACTATTGCGGAATTTTATATCTTTTTGAATTGAATTTTCAATGTATCTAATTCTTTCTTCAAGCTTAATTTCGTAAAAAACATTTTTGTTTTTCTTAATGTAATTTTTAAAAACTTCAAGTATTAAGTCGTTTTGAAGCTTAATTACAGGTCGTAAAACTTTGTTTTGAAAGTATTCTTCGGCACTCATGTCTGGAGAAATTTTTGCCGAGAGAATTTGAGGTCTTAATTCAATAATAGAGAAATCACGTGCATTCATAAGTCTATGATTTATTTAAAGATACAACTAATAAAGGTTGATTTGCATTGAAAACAACAATCTATTAACAATGTTATAAACAATTAATTACGAATTCAATAATTAGTAGTATGTTTCAATCTTACAATCCCTACACGTTAAAGACTACCCAAAGTTATAGTTTAACAACCAAAAAAAAATTGGATAATATATTATATAAAAGTAATGATAGTTTTTTTCAATGGCGAAATTTAAGTGTGCCTTATCGATGCGATCAGGTTAAGAAACTGGGCGATTTATTAAGAAAAAAAAAGGAAGCAGCGGCCTTGCTTATAACACAAGAAATGGGTAAGCCAATATCACAATCTCGTAGTGAAATTGATAAATGTGCTGATCTTTGTAGTTTTTATGCGGCAAATGCTGAAATATATTTAAGTAACAGGTCTACCGAAACTGATTTTGAAAGCTACGTTACATTCGACCCTTTAGGGGTAATTTTGGGAATTATGCCTTGGAATTTTCCTTTTTGGCAAGTATTCCGTTTTGCTGTTCCCACATTGTTGGCAGGAAATACTGTGTTGTTAAAACATGCGTCAAATGTTCCTCAATGTGCATTATTTATTGAATCATTATGTAATGAAGCTTTTGCGACTCCTTGTGTTTATCAAAATATTTTTTTAGAAAACTCAGCTACGGAGGACTTAATAGCAAACCCAATAATAAAAGGAGTGAGTTTAACAGGAAGTACTAAAGCAGGTAGGGCAGTGGCAAGTATGGCAGGAAAGTATTTAAAACCTGTAATTTTAGAATTAGGTGGGAGTAACGCACTAATTGTTTGTCAAGATGCAGCTATTGATAAAGCAGTTGAAGCTTGTATAAAAGGAAGGTTTAGTAATAATGGCCAAAGTTGTATTGCTGTAAAGCGCTTATTGCTGCATAATTCAATTAAAGATTTATTTATAACAAAACTATTTCGAGAGCTCGATAAATTAAAAATAGGAGATCCCGTAAATGAGGATACTTTTTTTAGTGTACTAGCATTGCCAAAATTTGCTGACGAATTAACGAAAATAGTAGAAAATTCAGTAACCAACGGGGCTCAAATAATTTACGGAGGGGCGCGTAAAAACGCTTATTTTGAACCCACAATAGTGACGAATGTAACCGCTAACATGTCTTTATTTACTAAAGAAACCTTTGGGCCAGTATTGCCTATAATTACCTTTAATACTCTCGACGAAGCAATTAGTTTAGCAAATAATACAGATTTTGGCTTGGGAGTTTCTGTTTTTACTACGGATAAAGAATTGATTAAAAATAGAATACCTCAATTTGATGATGGAGCTGTATTTATTAACGATTTTGTTAAAAGTAATCCCAAGTTACCTTTCGGAGGTACAAAAACCTCAGGATTAGGAAGAGAACTTGCAGAAGAGGGTATAAAAGCGTTTACAAACACAAAAACTGTAGTAATTAAATAGCAGATACTTTTTTAGAATAAATAACATACTTATATTTGTATAAAAATTACAGTATACAATGTTTGAATTTGATCAATATTTAGGTTTTTTAGCATTTTTAACTATCCTTACTATAGGATTTTGGTTAATGATTTTTTTGGTATCTATAATCCCAATGTGGATTGGTGGTTCAATAATGGAAATGATTAAATACAGAGGGAAAGAAATTAAGTACAAACCTTAATTGTTTGTAACTATATTATATACTAAACCTCAATACTGTTGTATTGGGGTTTTTACTTTTAATAACTTTGATGAATAGAATTACGGAAGTGTTTAGGCAAATAAAAATAGTTAACTGAGTTTTTCTTAAACTATCAAGTACTGTATCTTTGATGTAAAGTCAAAACAAATGCCTCAAGAATATATATTACTGATTGTACTTGTTGCTAGTTTAATAGTAGGTTTTTTTATTGGAAAATTCATTGCAGTGCTTGGTAAAAAAAATGAGTTACTTACGCTTCAAAATGAAAAAAACGCACTTACCGAAAGGTTGGAAATTCATACAGAAAATCAATTAACTTCTGAGCAAAAATTAGAAAAACAGTTAATTAATTTAAAGTCGGATTTTGAATTTAAAGAGAAGCAAATGCTTCAAGAAAAAGAATCTATACGTAGAGAAAAAGAATTTTTAAATGCAGCGCTTTCTAAACGTAATGCCGATTTTGAAAATCTTCAAATAAGAAATCATGAGCAAAAAGAAGAGGTAAGCAAGCTTCAAGAAAAATTCACTAAGGAGTTTGAAAATCTTGCAAATAAAATATTGGATGAAAAATCCATGAAATTCACACAACAAAATAAAGAAAACATAACCAATATACTTTCGCCTTTGCAAGAGCGCATTTTAACTTTTGAGAAAAAGGTTGAAGAAACACATAAGGAGAGTTTAACTACTCACGCGTCCTTAAAACAACAAATTATTGGTTTGCAAGATCTTAACGAGAAAATGAGTAAAGAAACAGTAAACCTTACTAGAGCCTTAAAAGGAGATAATAAAGTACAGGGTAACTGGGGAGAACTTGTTTTGGAACGTGTTTTAGAAAAATCGGGCCTAGAAAAAGATAGAGAATATTTTGTACAACAAAATTTTACGCGCGAGGATGGAAGTAGGGCTATGCCCGATGTTGTAATTCATTTGCCCGATGGTAAGCGAATTATAATAGATAGTAAAGTAACTTTAGTTGCATACGAACGTTTGGTTAATGAGTTAGATGAGCAGTTGCAAGAGGTGTATTTAAAAGAGCACGTGGCTTCTTTAAAAAAGCATGTAGATCAACTCTCTGCTAAAAATTATCAAGATTTATACGCTATAGAATCGTTAGATTTTGTGCTACTTTTCGTGCCGATTGAAACCGCATTTTCTATTGCAATTAACAAGGAAAATAATATTTATAACCAAGCTTTTGAAAAAAACATCGTAATTGTTACACCTTCTACACTTTTGGCAACTTTGCGTACTATCGATACTATGTGGAATAACGAAAAGCAACAGCGTAATGCTTTGGAGATCGCTAAGCAAGCAGGGTTGTTATATGATAAGTTTGAGGGTTTGGTGAAAGATCTCACAGGTATTGGTAAAAAGATGGACGATACCAAAAAGGATTACAACAGTGCAATGAATAAATTAGTTTCAGGAAGAGGAAACTTAATAACAAGTGTAGAAAAATTAAAGAAAATGGGGGCTAAAGCAAAAAAAGCATTGCCCGAAAATATATTAACACGCGCACAAGAAGAAATTTAGAATATTATGAAAAAAGTATTAGCATTATTATTAGTATTGATTGCTTTGGGTTATGGAGCGTATTTTGCAGTAGTGTATTACGCCTCGTATAGTGAAGGTACCCGTAGTGGTGAGTTGATAAAATTTAGTAAAAAAGGAGTTGTTTTTAAAACCTACGAAGGTGAGATTAGTCAGGGTATTTCTGGGGCCCAAATATTTTCTTTTTCAGTAGAAGAAAATGAAAAAGCAATTATTCAAAAGCTTAATGATTACCAAGGGAAGTATGTAAAACTTACCTACAAAGAGCGTTTTGGAACTTTCGCATGGTTGGGAGATACAAAGTATTTTATAATTGATGCGAGTTTGGAAAATTCGCCGCATTTTAATAAAAATAAGTAGTTTTTATAACTAATTTGAATATTTGTTAATCTTAAAAACTTGTTTTAATAGGTTACTGAGAATAAATATTATTACATATTCCAATAACCTATTAAAAGGTTTCTAAAACACACCTTCAGCTATAGCTTTTATATTATCGGATTTACCCATTGAATAATAGTGTAAACAAGGTACGCCAAAATCAAGTAATTCTTTTGATTGTTGTATGGCGAATTCAATACCTATTTGGCGAACAGCTTTGTTGTCTTTTGCCTTTTCGATATCGGCTATAAGTCCTTGTGGCATATCGAGCCAAAATACTTGAGGTAAAATTTGTAAGTGGCGTTTAACAGCTACAGGCTTAATTCCTGGAATGATAGGAATGGTTATTCCAATAGCTCTTGCTGCCTCTACAAATTTAAAATAGCGTTGATTGTCAAAAAACATTTGTGTTACCACGTAATCTGCACCAGCATCAACTTTCTCTTTTAAACGTTTTAAATCGGCATTCATACTAGGCGCTTCAATATGTTTTTCAGGGTAACCAGCAACACCAATGCAAAAATCAGGTCTGTTTTTAATTTCTAATTCACCATGAAGGAATTTGCCATTGTTCATGTCGTTAATTTGTTTTACCAAATCAACAGCATAATTATTACCACCTTTAGTAGGAACAAAATATTTTTCTCCTTTCATAGGGTCGCCACGTAAGGCTACCAAATTATCAATTCCTAGATATTGGCAGTCAATAAGTAAATATTCAGTTTCTTCTTTAGTAAAGCCACCACACAATACATGCGGTATAGCATCTACATTGTATTTGTATTGCAAGGAAGCACAGATGCCTACTGTGCCTGGTCGCATGCGTGTTATTTTACGATCAAATAAGCCGTCCTTTTCAATATATACGTACTCTTCTCGTGATGTGGTTACGTCTATAAAAGGTGGATTAAATTCCATTAACGGATCAATATTGGCATATAAATCGTTGATGTTACTTCCTTTTTGTGGAGGTACTATTTCAAATGAAAATAATGTTTTTCCATTTGATTTTTCTATGTGCTCTGTTACTTTCATTCAAATATTTCGTGATTGCAAAAATAATTAGCTAAGTTGAACCTAACTAATTAATAAGACAAAAAAAGACTCTTAACCAACGTTAAGAGTCTTTTTGCATTTGTTTTGTAAGAAACTATTTTTTAGAATCTTCAGAAGGGTTTAGTTTTTTTGAAAGTTCTAATGAAATCGCAGAACGATCGAAAGTTAATTTACCTGCAGTAGTTTCAAGTATTACAGCGTCATTTTTTTCTGATATTTCAGCAACACGACCATGTAAGCCACTTTTAGTAATTACTCTATCTCCTTTTTTTAAACCTTCAGAGAATTTTTTTTCATTTTTTTGACGCGTCATTTGTGGACGGATCATAAATAAGTATACCACAGCAAACATTGCTATGATAGGTAAAAAAGTACCTAAGTTTTCCATTATTTTTTAGCTGCTTCTTCTTTAGGCGAAGGGGTTACCTTAGCTTTAATTTTTATTCTTTCTTTACCTGTTTCAGTATTTGCTGAAATAGTTACTGTTTTAGTATTATCTCCTGGCTTTCCTTTAGAGTTAAATTTTACTAAAATTTCTCCAGTTTCTCCAGGTGCAATAGGAGTGTTTCGTGGGTAAGTAGGAACTGTACATCCACAACTACCTTTGGCATTAGTAATTATTAACGGTGATTTTCCGTTGTTGGTAAAAGAAAAAGTGTGTTCGGCAATATCACCTTCATTAATAGTTCCAAAATCAAATTCTTGCTCTGTGAAATTCATAACGGGTAACTCTCCAGCTTTTGCGTCTTGTTCAGCAGCACCAGCGACTTGTTCTTCGCTTACTTTTTTAGAAGCATTTTCTTTACATGATACCAAGCTTAAGGCGAAAACACCTGCAAGAACTAAAATTCCTTTTTTCATAATGTATTGATTTTTCGATTTAAAATTTGAAACCTCTAAAATAAGCATTTTTTTATTTTACAATAATCCTCGGCCTATTTTATTTAATGTTCCTTGTTCTATATATTCTTTAGATAATTTATCTAAAATACCATTTATAAAAATACTACTCTTTGCGGTGCTGTACTCCTTAGCGATTTCTAAATATTCGTTAATTGTTACTTTAACAGGTATGGATGGAAACTTTAAGAATTCGCAAATTGCTAATTGTAGCATAATTTGATCTAGTTTTGCAATACGTTCTTGATCCCAGTTAGGGGTTTTTCCATCAATAGCACCCTCTAGTTCTTTTTCGGCTAATTTTGTTTTTCTAAAAAGATCGGTAGCAAAAGTTAGGTCATCAGTATCTTTAACAAGGTTAGGTAGCGGTAAATCTTCATCATCAGAGGCTTTTAGTTTTTTAAAGAAATTAACTAAAGCGGTATTAATTAAAGGAATATCATCTACCCAAGATAATTTTTTGTCTTCAAAATAATCAAACAGTTTGTCGTTAGGAGCTATGATTTCTTTGAAAATATCCAAAATAAAAAGCTTGTCGGCTTTAAAAGAGTCGATATCACTTTCCATATACTCCTTATAAAGATCACTTTCTATGATTTCTTTATATAGAATTTTCACATATTCATCATCAAGGTGCCAAAAATTTATTTTTTGTTTATCAATACTGTCTGCAAGTTCGGTGTTGTTTCCAATGAGCTTTAATACAGCGTTGTTAATGAATTTAGTATTGGGATTCTTTTCCTCTTTAGTAGCTAATTTCTTTCTTTTGTTGGCAATTAAAGCTTCTTCAGCATAATTATGTATACTAGTTAATAAATCTAAATTTACTAAAAATAATATACGTGATTGGGAAAGGCTATTTTTTAAAAACTTAATTTCAGTATCCAAATCGACACTTTGTTTTTGTTTCATTGCAAATAAAGATTGCATTACTTTGATGCGGATATGTCTTCGTGTAAGCATAAAAAATAGGAACGTTATGTTGTGTTATTGGATCAATTAATCAGTTGCAAAAGTAATACATTAAATGGTGTTAAAATCACTGAATTTTAAATTTTTCAATGAATACAATTTTGCTTGATTTTTAACTAAAAAATATTAATAATAATAATTTATTAATATTAATGTCCGCGATGTTTTCAAAATTCAATAAATATCATATTTTTGCTCAGCTTACAATTTAAAGATATAGATGGCAACATATAAGAAAAGAGGTTACAAGCCTAAGGCGGTAAAGGAAAGTGTAGATGTAGATAATGAATTTGAAGCTGAGGCTGAAGAAATGGACTCTACAACTGCAGAAGTTTTTAATAGTTTAGATGAAACGGCTAATAAAACTGAAGAGTGGGTAGCAGCAAATCAAAAATATATATTTATTGTAGTAGGTGCTTTGGCATTATTTGCATTGCTTTTTGTAGCTTATGAAAGGTTTGTGAAAGAACCTAAAGAAGCAGAGGCTGCAAATGAGATATATCAAGCTCAACAGTTCTTCGCACAGGCCGAACAAGCATCAAGTACACAAAAAGACTCATTGTATACAATGGCTTTAACTGGTGGTGAGGGTAAATTAGGATTGGTAGATGTAGCAAATAAATTTAGTGGTACTAACACTGGTAACGTTGCTAATTATTATGCAGGCTTTGCTTATCTAAAAACAGGAAAGTATAAAGAGGCCATTGCTTCATTAGAAGATTTTTCTACAAAAGAGCCTGTGTTAAAGGCACTTTCTTATGGAGGTATTGGTGACGCGTTTGCTCAATTAACAAATTTAGAAGAAGCTTTAAACTATTACCAGAAAGCAGCTGCTGTAGATAATAGTTTTACCGCACCAAAATTTCTTTTAAAATCGGCTAAAATAGCAATTGAATTAGGAAAAGCTAATGAGGCTGTTAAGGCACTTGAGCAAATTAAAAGTGAATATGTTGATAGTGCTGAATATGCTCAGGTAGATGGACTACTAGGTAAAGCAAATGCAATGTTATAATTTTTAGTCTAGAGTTGAGTTTATAATTGAAGACTCAAAAATTAAAACCTATACCTAATAAATGGCTACAGTAAATAAAAATTTATCAGTTTACGATAAAGCAACCCTCCCAAACGCGAAAGATTTTCGGTTTGGGATTGTTGTTTCAGAATGGAACGAAACAATTACCAACGGCCTTTTTCAAGGTGCTTTTGATGCTTTTATTGATTGCGGAGTGCTTAAAGAAAATATAGTGCGTTGGGATGTTCCTGGAAGTTTTGAGCTTATTTACGGAGCAAAAAAAATGCAACAATCGTATGATATGCTAGATGCTGTTATTGTGATAGGTTGTGTAATTCAAGGAGAAACAAAACATTTTGATTTTGTTTGTGAAGGAGTTACTCAAGGCATTAAAGATTTAAATATTCAAAGCGATATTCCTGTAATTTTTTGTGTATTGACCGATAATACCGAACAACAATCCATTGATCGTTCGGGTGGGATTCATGGAAATAAAGGAACCGAAGCAGCAATTGGTGCTATTAAGATGGCTCAATTACGTAAAAATGCTAAATTTTAAGCTTGCTTCTTAACTTCAACTTAAAAATTAGAAAAATTCTTCATTTTTAAGTAAATTTAAATATGGGTTTATTATCAAGAAGAAAGAATAAGAAATTTAGTTATACTCCTCGTTATTACAAACAGGATGGTGAAGGAAGCCCTTTTTCAATAAAACAAAAGTTCGATGATTATCGTACTACTTTAGAAACTCCTAAAGGGGTTAAAGGTAAGTTTTCCCAAGCATGGGAAGAATATAGAAGCAACCCTAAAAGTACTGCAAACAAAAGGATTGTTATCATAGGTGTAATTTTACTAGTTCTTTTTTTATTTTTTATTGAATTTGATCTTTCAATTTTTTCTAACTAATGTCCGATATTATACAATTATTACCAGACCACGTAGCTAATCAAATAGCCGCAGGGGAAGTTGTTCAGCGACCGGCATCTGTGGTTAAAGAATTACTGGAAAATGCTATAGATTCTGGTGCAACAGAAATTAGTTTAATTATAAAAGAGGCAGGAAAAACACTAATACAAGTTGTTGATAATGGAAAGGGGATGAGTGTTACTGATGCTCGTTTATGTTTTGAAAGGCATGCTACTTCTAAAATTAGTTCTGCAGACGATTTATTTAATTTAACTACTAAGGGATTTAGAGGAGAGGCCTTAGCTTCTATTGCTGCTATTGCCCATGTGGAAATGCGAACTAAGCCTGAGGGAGATGACTTAGGAACACATATTAAAATAGAAGGAAGTGAAGTTGTAATACAAGAGCCTTGCGCTACACCTAAGGGTACAACTATTTGGGTTAAAAACTTATTTTTTAATGTACCTGCACGAAGAAATTTTTTAAAATCGAATCCGGTTGAGCTACGACATGTAATTGATGAATTTCATAGGGTGTCAATGGTGCATTCGGCTATTAAATTTGAATTGTATTCCGAAGGCTCGGAAATGTTTAAGCTTCCGTTAAGTAATATTCGTCAGCGTTTAGTGCATATTTTTGGTGCTAAAACTAACGAAAAGCTTGTGCCTGTAGAGGAAACTACCGAAATATTAGGAATTAAGGGGTTTGTGGGAAAACCTGAATTCGCTAAAAAAACTCGAGGAGAACAATTTTTGTTTGTCAACGATCGATTTGTTAAAAGTCCGTATTTACACCATGCGGTAATGGCTGCATTTGATGGATTACTTCAACCTAAAACACACCCTAGTTATTATTTATATTTAAGGGTCGATCCTAAAAGTATCGATATTAATATTCATCCTACTAAAACAGAAGTAAAATTTGATAACGAACAAGCATTGTATGCCATTATTAGAGCTACAATTAAACATGGCTTAGGGCAATTTAATGTAACTCCGGTATTGGATTTTGAAAGAGAATCTAGCATGGATGTCCCTTATGACTATAAAAACAAGTCTGTAAAAACACCTCAAGTAGAAGTAGATCGTACTTTTAATCCTTTTAAAACGGAAAGCGAGCCACAATCATTCCGATCACCAAAAGCATCTTCATCAACAGAAGGTCAACAAACTTTTGGGTCTAGCTTTAATAAAAACTATAAAAAAGCACCTGAACCAAAATGGGAGAGTTTGTATTCAGGTTTAGGAGATGTTGATTTAGAAACACAACTTAAATCAAATTTGGAATTTGAAAGTGTAGCAAATAATGAAAAATTATTTTCAGATGGTCATAATGAAGATAAAAATCAAGGGGTTTATCAGCTTCATAAAAAATATTTAGTAACTACCATTAAGAGTGGTTTGGTGGTAATACATCAAAACAGGGCACACCAACGCATTTTATACGAAGATTTTAGAAAGCAGATTTCGCAAACTAATTCTATTAGTCAGCAGTTGCTTTTTCCGTTACAATTGCCTTTTTCAAAATCAGAGATAGCGATTATAAAAGCTCTAGAAAATGAGCTTATATATGCAGGGTTTGGATTTGAAAGTTTTCAAGACGATAGTATTTCTATAAACGGTATTCCTACGGTAGTGAGTGAAAGTGAGGTGTCCATAATACTTGAGCAATTAATAGCAGATATAGAGTTAGAGGTACCCAAGAGTAGTTTTTCTCAGTTGGAAGTATTATCAAAATCTTTAGCTAAAACAGCTGCAGTAAAAACAGGAGTTATTTTAGAGAAAGAAATGCAACAGCATTTAGTAGATCAGCTTTTTGCTTGCGAAGAGGCAAATAGGTCGCCAAACGGTAAAAACACCTATACCACAATAAGTATTGACGAACTGGATAGAAAATTTTAATAATGGGAAGAATTACAGATACAGTTAAAACGTTATTGATTATAAACGTAGTGTTTTATATAGGTAGTGGTTTTTTGAAAATGCGCGGTATAGATGCAGATGGTTTATTTGCTTTATGGTTTCCGGAACATCCAAACTTCAAAATTTGGCAACTACTAACTCACATGTTTATGCATGGAGGTACAACACATTTGTTTTTCAATATGTTTGCATTGTATATGTTTGGTAGTAATATTGAAAATTCTTTAGGTCAGAGCAAGTTCTTATTTTTATATTTTTCAGCTGGTTTTGGAGCAGCGGCATTACAGTTAGCTTCTATGTATTATTCTTATTTACCAACCTACGATTTATATATACAGCAGGGATTAACTGCTGTTGAAATGAAACAATTTTTTCAGCAACTTATTGAAACAGGTCAATATAGAATATATGAGGGTATAAGTGAAGATAATGCAATGGCTATGATAAAAGCGTTTAGTACTCCTATGGTAGGCGCTTCGGGGGCTATTTTTGGAGTAGTAGTCGCATTTGCCGTTTTATACCCTAACTTACCTTTAACCCTTATGTTTATTCCTGTGCCAATTAAAGCAAAATACCTAATTGGAGGTTATGTACTAATGGATTTATACGCTGCAATTACAGGTAATAATATTATTGGTCCAGCTAATACTGCTAATTGGGCACATTTAGGTGGAGCACTTATAGGATTTATTATTATATGGTATTGGAAAAAAAAATCGTTTAATAATAAACGTTGGTACTAAATGACAGTTAAACAAGCATATTCAAAATATTACTTACAAGGGTCGGTTTTAAGTAAGCTAATCATTATAAATGTAGCTGTTTTTATATTTTTTCTACTGTTAGAAAACCTTGCTTTTTTATTTCAGGTTAACTTAAGCAACATACAAAGTTGGTTTAGTTTTCCTAACGATATTGTTACCTATATTAAAAGACCATGGACAATTATTACCTATGGATTTTTACATTCTGATTTCCGTCATATTTTATGGAATATGGTTTTTTTATATTGGTTTGCACCTATTTTTTTAAATATTCATACAGGAAGGCGTTTTTTAAATATATACATTTTAGGTATTATTTTTGGAGCATTATCGTATATGTTAGCGTTTGCTTTATTTCCTGCTTTTGCAAATACAAAAGGTAGTATGGTAGGGGCTTCAGCCGCAGTATATGCAGTTATGGTTGCAGCCACTATACAAAGCCCTAATCAATCTTTCAGGTTAATGTTTATACCAGTGAATATTAAGTTATGGTGGATTTGCATTGGTAAAATACTATTAGATTTAGCAAGTCTTAAAAGTGCTAATGCTGGAGGGCATTTTGCTCATTTAGGCGGTGCTGCAATAGGCTATTTGTATATGATTCAGTTGCAAAAAGGTAATGATATAGGTACACCTGTTGAAAATTTTATGGATTGGTTGGTGGCTTTAGTGAAACCTTCTGAAAAACCTAAATTAAAAACAGTTCATAATAGCAAAAAAAGAACCGCTGTAAATACTAAAATAAAAAATCCCAATCAAGCTCAAATAGATGAAATACTAGATAAGATTAGTAAAAGCGGTTATGAAAGTTTGTCTAAAAAAGAGAAAGAAGTTCTTTTTAAAGCAGGAAAAAATTAAATGGGAAGAAAGTTAATTTTTTCTATAAATATTATTTTAGTACTTGTAACTCTTGTTATTTGCGGACTTACTTATATAGCACCTAGTAAGCAAGGTATTTTGTTAGGAGTTACTTTATTGCTTCCAGGCTTATTGGTAATCAATTTTATTTTTTTTGTTTTTTGGCTGGTTAAGTTAGATAAAAGGGTTCTTTTGTCATTAGCTTTTTTGGTTATGGCCTTCCCTTTTTTTAATCGTATTTTCAATGTAAAAATAAAATCTCCTAAAAAAAAAGAGTACACATCAGAAAATAAAATAAGCATCGCTTCATTTAATGTTTTACATTATAATAATCAAGAATTTGAAACGGAGTCATTAAATAACTGTTTTTCATTATTTGAAAAAGAAAAAGTAGATTTATTTGGTTTGCAAGAAGCTAATAAAAAAATAAAGAAATATCCTTTTATTAATAGTAATAATATAAAAGGACATTTTTCACAGAGTTGGATTTATACTAAACATAAAATGCTCAATTCAGAAGTATTAAATATTTCTTTTGGAAAGCATAGTAAAAGGAGAAGTATTACCTGTGCGGATGTTATTATGAATAAAGACACTTTAAGAATGTATAATTTACATTTTGAATCGTACCGTTTTCCTAAAAAAGCAACCGAACTTCATAAAAAAGGGATAACCAACTTTAGAAGTAAGATAAAAAAGGTTTTTAAAGTTCATGAAAATGAAGTGAATGAACTTATATTACATATTAAAGAAAGTCCTTATCCGGTAATTGTTATGGGCGATTTTAATAATAATTCTTTTTCTTATGAATACACACAGCTTATAAAGCAATGCGCATTGAAAGATACATTTGTAGCAGCAGGTAATGGCTTTGGAGTTACTTTTGATTTCAAGTATTTCCCTACACGTATAGATTTTATTTTAGTACCTAAAACGGCTAAAGTTTATAGTCATGATGTTATAAAGGTTAAAAACTGGTCCGATCACTACCCTATAATTACTGAAATTTCGTTGTGATAGATTGGTATATTATTAGTAGAAATTTAGTGCATTATGGAGGCCATTTTATAATTCCAATAGTTATAGCATACTTTTTTTTTAGAAGTAATTGGATTAAGGTTTTTTTGTTGCTAGTAGCAACAATGTTAGTCGATCTGGATCATTTAATTGTCGAGCCTATATTTGATCCTAATCGATGTAGTGTTGGTTTTCATTTTCTTCATTCGTATATAGCAATTGCAATTTATGGGTTACTATTTTTTATAAATAAAACTCGTGTAGTAGCACTAGGATTACTATTACATATGTTTTTCGATTATCAGGATTGTTTTTGGTAAACCAGCTCTAAAAGAATCTAAATAATTACTTTAAAACCGAATAAAGTCCGAACTTTGTAATCCAAATAATTATAGTATGTGGAATAAAACATTTGGTCTTACGCTAAAAATTTCTATAATTTTAGTTTATGTAGTTATTGTAGCTGGTGCTGTAGTGCGCATGACAGGTTCTGGTATGGGGTGTCCCGATTGGCCAAAGTGTTTTGGATATGCAATACCTCCTACAGAAAGTTCGCAGTTAGATTGGAAGCCAAACCACGAGTATAAAAAAGGTCAAAAAATAATTAAAGAAGCATCTATTTTTGAGGCTGTAGAAGATTTTACTTCTGCAAATAGCTATAATGCTAATTATTGGAAAAAATATACGAAACACGATTATGCTATATTTAATCCGATACATACATGGATAGAATACATTAATCGATTAGCAACTGTTGTTTTTGGATTCCCTTTATTAATTTTATTTGGATTGAGTTTTTTTAAATGGAAAGTAGATAAACGGTACTTTTTTTTGTCTTTAGCAGTGTTGTTAAGTGTTCTTTTTGAAGCTGTTTTAGGTAAAATCGTCGTAGATACTAATTTGCAACCAGTTCGCATAACACTACATGTGCTCTTTGTATTTTTCATACTAGCTTTTTTATTAGGTTTACGCTATGTATTTAAAAATCCAAAGCCACTATTAAACCAATCACGATTAGTAAATAGCTTGGCGATTATAGCTTTAAGTGTTACTTTTATTCAAGTTTTCTTGGGTACTCAATTAAGGCAATTTATTGATGTTCAAATGCAGTTAAATGGACATTTAAAACCAGAAAAATGGTTAGCTACCCCACCTGTAATATTTTATATACATCGGTCATTCTCAATTTTAGTTGTAATTGTAAATGTGTTATGGATTTATTTTTATAAAAAAACTGCTAGTACATCAAGGCTTTTAAATTGGGTAGGTTTACTGTTAGTTTTAGAGGTGTTAACAGGTATTGTATTGTACTATTTAAACTTTCCATTCTTAACCCAGCCTTTACATTTATTATTAAGTAGTTTGTTATTTGGGACACAATTTTATGCAATGTTATTATTGTTAAAGCGAGCACAGTAAACAGGGTTATGTGTTTTAACTGTTTATATTGTTTATCAACGATTTGTAATCAAATTGTGTTTTGGAATTTAAAGAATTTGAAGGATTAATTGTAGCTTTAGTTAAATAAATACTATAAATAATGAAATCAATCTACTTCGTTTTTTTGTTTTTAATAACTTTTAATCTACTTGCTCAAACTCGGATTGTAAAATTAAATACGGCCAATTACCAGAAGTCTTCTTTGGTTAACAGACAATTACAAACAAAAAAAGTTCAGGAGGAAATTGATTCTCAGTCGATGACTAGTGCCTTAATAGGTAAAGCAATATTACCATCGCAATATCGATTTAAATCTAAAAATCTTAAACTTAATGGGGCAGGGCTTAGGGAAATGCTTTGGATTGATTTGTATGCCTGCGGTTTATACTTGCCTGAAAAAAATTCAGTAGCTTCTAAAATAGTTAGTAGTAATGAGGCAATGGTTATTAGGTTAGATATATTGTCGAACGCGATTTCTAAAAATAAATTGATAAAAGCTTTTGAGAAAGGATTTGAAAAAGCAAATACTGAAAAAGCAACCGAAATATATAAAAAAGAGTTAGCTGAATTTATTAGTTTTTTGGACGTGAAAATTCAAGTAGGCGATAAGTATGATATCGTTTACACACCGGGGGTGGGAACGACATTATATGTGAATTACAAAAAAAAGGGTACTGTTGAGGGGCTTTCATTTAAATCGGCAATTTTCAACATTTGGTTATCTGATATTGAACCAGCAGATAAAAGCTTAAAAAGAGAATTACTTGGTAATATTTGATGATTAGTTTAATTTTTTATGTTTTAAACTAAGGAATTCGCCTTAAAAAGACAGCAACCCTGGCATCTCTAATTTGGCCTGTTTCGAGAACTGTTCGAAATCCAATGCTTGTGCCAGCAGGAATTGCTACAGGAGTAGCTAATATTTCCGTGAAAACAATATTATTAACAGCCCCACTTGCAGTAAAGGTAAACAAATTGGTATCTGTAGCAGAGTTTATTACAGCTATCTCAGCAGTACTTCCTGCATCGCTTATATCGGCATTAAAACTTACTGCATAAGCCTCCCAGTTTTCCGGTAATGGGATTCCAATTTGTCCTATCGCGTTATTTCCAAAAGACCATTCTAAGCTATTGCTTTGCAAATTAGCAGCTTCCTCGGCCCAAATAACTATTTTTTCGTACACAATAGCATTGGAACTCCCTAGGGAACTCCTGTCTACCTTAACGACATCACCATTATCTTGAACTCCTAAAATTTTGGTAACTGCATTGTCGTTAAACTCATTTGCTGCTAAATTGTAACCTTCTAATTGTAATTGATTATTTGTTTTTAGCCTGAAAGGGGTAAAAATCCCTGGGCCTTCAACATCGGTGCCATAGTTGCGAATTTCAAAATCATTATTACCACCTCCACTGCTATTATTAATAAAAGCCCAATTTTGGAGTACCGTGTTTCCAGCAAGATTAAGATTTGCTAAAAATAAAAAAGAGTCATTTCCATACCTATCTAACCGAATTCCTCCATTGGTTCCTGCGACATGTAATTGTCTTTCGGCTACGAATCCAGTTAGATTAGAAATACCTACTTGTCCGTCAGTATTTATGCTAATACCTTCGTCATCACCATCTCCACTTATAAAATTGCTGTTGAGTTGGATATTTTCAGTAGCGATATGGTTTCCTAAATTATCACCAATAGCAACCCATGCTGTGCCGTTATATTGAAGAATAATATCGTCATCCGTACTGTAAGCAATCGATCCCAAGTTAGCAGTAATTAGGGCAGTTATTTCCGAAGTTGTACCTGTAGGAAGTCCCATAGTTGAGTTTGCTGTTATTTGAGAATATAGTGTGGGTGAAAATAATAGTAGCGATAAGAAAGAGAGTAATTTCATATAATACTTATTGGCATTAGGTTATTAAAAATAACTCTAATTTTTGATTATGAAACAAAAAAAGATCGTCTAAATTTATATAAACGATCTTTTTTGTAGGAGAGTCAAATATTTTACTTTATCTCAACGCTGCCGAAAATTCATTTTCAAAAGTAGCTTGTAATTTGGACATTATCTTGTCAATTTGCTTATCAGTAAGTGTTTTGTTTTCATCTAAAAGAGTAAAAATTAAGGCATACGATTTTTTACCTTCAGGTAAATTTTTTTGAAAACTTTATTAATAATGTACAAACCTTTGCAGTTCTACTTTCTGTTTATCTTTAGAAGCTTTTACTTTTTGTAGTATGTCTATTATTTTGTTTAGGGCGTTTATTGGTTTCTATTTATTAAAGAAATCGCAGCGGGCTTTCGGCAGTCGCTATTTTTTTTGTGACCTGAAAAAATGAGCTTCAACAAAAGCCTCAATCCCTAACGCAAAGGTTATCTAAAGTTTTAGTAAAGCACACATAAAAAACCTCACTTATAGCCTGTTAGCTTATATATGTTACAAAAACTAAGTATAAATACTTATTTTTACTTAGTTTTGCAACTATTAAACAATATAACACTTTTATTATGAAAAAATTACTACTTTTTTATGTAGCGGTTGTGTTTACAGTAGTTACATCATTTGCTCAACAAACCTTTACCAGCGGGGGGCTCAATTTTCAAATATCTAATGCTATTAATCGTGAAGCCATTGTAACCGGTAGAGCTACAGAAAATACTGCTACAAATATAACTATTCCTGCAACTGCAATATTTAATGATACAACGTATACTGTAACAAGTATAGGACGTGCTGCTTTTGCTTTAAACGCTTTAGAATCTGTAGATATCTCTGAAGGTGTAACAAGTATAGGTGATTTTGCTTTTAACACGAGTATATTACAATCTGTAGTTATCCCTGAAGGTGTAACAAGTATAGGTATTGGTGCTTTTCAAGAAAACAGATTACAATCTGTAGTTATCCCTGCTAGTGTAACAAGTATAGGACGTGCTGCTTTTGCAGATAACCCTTTAACCTCTATAACCTCATTAAGTACAAATCCTGCTACTATAGATAATAATAATAATGATCCTTTTTTGAGTTTTATTGATGGTGCTAGTACTAGGTTAAGCATTACCTTAACCATACCTTTTGGTACAATAGGTACTTATAATCAGAGAGGTTGGACAGGTTTTAGTAGTGTAGAAGAAGGTATTTCTTTTACAGATCAAGACTTTACATTTACAGATCTTAGTGCAACAGAGGTTGCGGTAACAGGTAGGGCAGAAGGAAATACTGCCACAGATATAACTATTCCTGCAACTGCAACATTTAATGGTACAACGTATGATGTAACAAGTATAGGAGATAGAGCTTTTGAATTTAACGATTTAGAATCTGTAGATATTCCTGCTAGTGTAACAAGTATAGGAGATTTTGCTTTTTCTAATAACGCTTTAGAATCTGTAGATATTCCTGCTAGTGTAACAAGTATAGGAAGTGAGGCTTTTTCTTTTAACAATTTAGATTCTGTAGTTATCCCTGCTAGTGTAACAAGTATAGGAGTTTTTGCTTTTGCAGATAACGGTTTAGAATCTGTAGATATCTCTGAAGGTGTAACAAGTGTAGGAGATGAGGCTTTTTCTTTTAACAATTTAACCTCGGTAAATATTCCTGCTAGTGTAACAAGTATAGGAGATTTTGCTTTTGCAGATAACGCTTTAGAATCTGTAGATATCCCTGAAGGTGTAACAAGTATAAGCGCTAGTGCTTTTTTAAATAACGATTTACGATCTGTAGTTATCCCTGCTAGTGTAACAAGTATAGGAGAGGGTGCTTTTCAAAATAACACTTCTTTAACCTCTATAACCTCATTAAGTATAAATCCTGTTGATATAAGATTTGACGATCCTTTTGATGGTCTTACTAGAGAAAATATTACCTTAACCATACCTGCAGGTACAGGAAATGCTTATAATGAGAGCGGTTGGACAGGTTTTAATATTGTAGAAGATGCAATTTTAAGTATATCGGATACTGCAGTTAGTTTAAAAGATAATTTTGTTGTGCTAACAAACCCTAATAGTATATCTGTTAAAAGTATGGGTATTGCTACTATAAATGTACAAGAACTTGTTATTTATGCAATGTCAGGTAAAAAAGTAGCAACAAGTACAGGAGCTAATATTTCTACAGAAAGTTTAGTAAATGGAGTTTACCTGCTTCGTATAATTACAGATAAAGGCGCTGTAACTAAAAAAATAATAAAGTAAATTAAGCCAACAATATACAGTACAAAATAGCGTATCTTTTTAGATACGCTATTTTTTTTATTACACTATTTTAAATACCATTTACTAATTTAGGCAGTAAATTAACTTGCTCTTGTGTATTATTAACGATACTATGCAAATCTATCTTTACAAGTCTATTTGCGGTTAGCCTTTATTCCTTTAATAACAAGAGATCCTTTTGCTTTAGAAGCTTTTATTGTTTGTAGTATGCCTATTTTTTATTTTGTTTAGGGCGTTCAGTGGTTTTCATAAGCAGTTAGTATTATCGTAAATTTAATTTAGAATATAATATAAGCATGTTGCACTTATTATTTGAGTACAAAAAAAAGGGTTCAACTTTAATTATTAAATAAAGTTAAACCCAAGTTGTTTTATTTGTACACCTTTTAGGATAGTGTACTTGTATTGTATGTACGTTTTAATTATCTCAACTCTGCCGAAAATTCATTTTCAAAAGTAGCTTGTAATTTTGACATAATTTTATCAATTTGTTTATCGGTAAGTGTTTTGTTTTCATCTAAAAGAGTAAAACTTAAGGCATACGATTTTTTACCTTCAGGTAAGTTACTCCCTTCGTAAACATCAAATAAATCAACCTTTTTAAGCAGCTTACGCTCTTGCTTTAAAGCAGTATCGAATAATTGTTTGTAAGTTACTTTTTTGTCGAGTAACAAAGCAAAATCTCTTCGTACAGGCTGAAATTTAGGCAAATCCTGCACTTTTATATTTTTGGCTTTTAAACTAGCTATTATAGCCGACCAATTAAAATCAGCAAAGAGTACCGATTGAGAAATTCCAAACTCCTTAATGATTTTATGTGAAATCACTCCAAAGTCAACTAAACTAGTAGGCCCTTGAGTAAAGGAGATTCCTTCTGAGAAAATAGAAGAAGTAGTTGGTGTTATTTGAGTTTTAGAAATCCCTAATCGTAATAATGTTTTTTCAACTATAGCTTTTAAATAGAAAAAATTACTTGGTTGAGTAGGTTGTAGCCAACTTTCAGGAGCTTGATTTCCAGTTATAAAAAAGCTAAGATGTTTAGATTCTTTATTTTGGTTGTTAATATTGTGATACGTTTTCCCAAATTCAAAAAACTTTAAATCGGCATTTTTACGGTTAATATTATAAGCTAAAGCTTCAAGCCCAGAAAATAGCATAGATTGCCTCATTACCGATAAATCGGAGCTCAAAGGGTTTAAAATCACTACATTTTCAGAGGTGTTTAATTCCTCTACATAATCTATATATTTAGGTGTAGTAAGTGAGTTTGCCATAATTTCAGAAAATCCTTGCCCCACTAATTGCTCAGCAATTTTATTCTGAATTTTATAATCCTCTATTTTTTTCACACTTGCTATAGAGGCGTTTAATTTATTGGTAAACCCAATATTATTATAACCGTATACGCGTAAAATTTCTTCAATAACATCAGCCTCTCGCTGTACATCGTTTCTGTAGGATGGTATAGTAAGTCCTAAACCACTTTCGGTAACGTTATTAATTTTTATTTCTAGTGACGATAAAATACTTTTAATGGTTTCTCTTGGGATTTCTTCGCCAATAAGTTTTTTAGTATTTTCAAAAGAGAGTACTACTTGGTAATCTTTTATTTTTTTAGGATAAAAATCGGAGATATCACTAGTTATTTCGCCGCCAGCATATTCTTGTATCAAAAGAGCGGCTCTTTTAAGTGCATATTCTACAAAATTGATATCAATACCACGTTCAAATCTAAAAGAAGCATCGGTGTTTAAAGCATGCCTTTTCGCTGTTTTACGAACACTTACGGGGTTAAAAAAAGCACTTTCTAAAAATACTTGTGTTGTAGTATCGCTTACGCCAGAATCAAGACCTCCTAACACACCTGCAATACATAAAGGAGTGTCTCCGTCACAAATCATTAAATCCTCTTCATGTAAAATACGCTCAACACCATCGAGTGTAGTAAATTTAGTACCACTAGCTAAAGTTTTTACGGCTACTTTTTTTGAAGCTATACTTTTTGTGTCGAATGCATGTAATGGCTGACCCAATTCGTGCATTACATAGTTTGTAATATCTACAATATTATTTTTAGGGTTAATTCCGATAGATTTTAACCTGTTTTTTATCCATTCAGGCGATTCTGCTACTTTAACACCTGTAATACTTACCCCACAATATCTTGGGGCTAATTCTTTATCAAAAACTTCTATATCAAATTTATGCAAGCGATTATCTACATGAAAGCTAGTAACTGGAGGGGTAATTAATTCCTTTATTTCTCCTTGTTGTTGCATACCCGCCTTTAAGTCGCGTGCTGTTCCAAAATGACTCATTGCATCGGCACGGTTAGGGGTTAAGCCTATTTCAAAAATTTCATCAGATTCAATTTTAAAAACTTCAGCTAAAGCAGTACCTATTTTTATATCGTCGTTTAACACTAAAATCCCATCGTGTCCTTTTCCCAAGCCTAGTTCATCTTCCGCGCAAAGCATACCAAAACTTTCTTCACCCCGGATTTTACCTTTTTTAATTTTAAATGATTCGCCTTCGGAAGTAAATAGCTCAGTACCTATAGTAGCTACAGCAACTTTTTGGCCTGTAGCTACATTTGGAGCGCCACAAACAATTTGTAAGGGTTCACCATCGCCTAAGTCTACTTTTGTAACCTTTAGTTTATCCGCATTAGGGTGAGGATTACAGTCAATTACATGACCTACAACTACACCTTTTAAGGCACCTTTAACACTTTCAAAAGGCTTTATTCCTTCAACTTCAAGACCTAAATCAGTTAATAATTCACCTGTTTTTTCAGCACTCCAGTCAATATTTAAAAACTGCTTAAGCCAGTTGTATGAAATTTTCATTTTAGAACAATTTTAAGAACGCAAATATAACAAACCCACGAATTTGTAAAGAGTATTTATGACGAATAATTAAGTAGTTGTTTTTTAACTATGAAATAAGTAGCTCTTTAATTAAAAAATAAGCTGAAGCAACTTAATTTTGTGACCTATATTTTAATACAATATTATAGAATTGAATAGTAAAAAAACAGGCAGAATACTTATCTTTAAATTTAAACGTTTGTAATGAGTTCAGGTTTATATGTGGCTACAAGTGAGCCTAATAGTGGAAAATCTATTGTTGTTTTGGGGTTAATGAGAACCCTTTTAGGAAAAACAGCTACTGTTGGTTATTTTAGACCAATTATAGATGATTTCGAAAATGGAAAAAAAGATAATCATATAAATACAGTGACTTCTCATTTTGATTTAGAGGTACCCTACAATAAATGTTATGGGTTTACCCGGTCCGAAGTTGTGGCTAAGTATAACACAGGGAAAGGAGGGGAAGTATTTGATGAGATTATAGAGAAATATAATCAATTAACAGAGTTATATGATTTTGTTGTAGTTGAAGGTACAGACTTCTCAGAAGCTGGAAGTGTTATGGAGTTTGATATTAATGTTTTAGTATCTAAAAACCTTGGCATACCAGCTATTATTGTTGCTAATGGAGCAGGTAAAAAAACTCCTGAGGTTTTAGGAAAACTAAAACTAGCCTATGACACTTTTATTTCTAAGGAGGTACAGGTAATGGCTGTTGTAGCTAATAAAATAGATCAAAATAAACTTGATGAAATTTCGAATAGTTTAACATTGGTGATGCCAAGCTCAGTAGAGAAAATTGTTATCCCCGTAGTTAAATCTTTGAAAAATCCAACAATAAAAGAAATTTCTGAATTTTTAAACGGAGAAGTATTGTTTGGAAAGAAATTTTTAAACAACCAAGCAGGTAGTTTTGGAGTTGGCGCAATGCAACTTCATAATTATTTAACAAAATTCAAAAAAGATAGTTTAGTAATTACACCTGGAGATAGAGCAGATATTATCTTGGGAGCCTTACAGGCGAGTACCTCTGTGAACTATCCTAAAATATCAGGTATTATTCTTACAGGTGGTATCACACCAGAAAACTCCATACTAAAACTTATAGAAGGGATTAAAATTAACCTTCCTATTATTTCTGTAGAAGAGGGAACTTTTGATATTACTAATAAAATAGGGAATATTAAATCGGCAATTTATGCCGAAAACTCCCAAAAAATAACAACTTCTATTGCAGTGTTCGAAAAGTACGCAGATACCGATCGACTTGCAGAAAAACTAATAAAATTTGAAAGTAAAATAGTTACACCTCGTATGTTTCAATATAATTTATTGAAGCGCGCACAAAAACAAAAAAAGCGTATTGTTTTACCGGAAGGTTATGATGAACGAATTTTACGAGCAGCTTCTCGTTTATTGGCTTCGGGGGTAGTAGATGTGATTTTATTAGGAAATGAAACCAAAATAAAATCAAAGACTGATAAATTAGGAATTCCGTTGGATTTAAGCCGTATAGAAATTATAGATCCCATAAATTCAAAATATATTAAAGATTTTACACAAACATTTTACGAGCTTAGAAAGCATAAGGGAGTTAATTTAGATATGGCTAAAGACTTCATGGCAGATGTATCGTATTTTGGTACTATGATGATTTATAAAGGTTTAGCCGATGGTATGGTTTCGGGAGCAGTAAATACTACCCAACATACTATAAGGCCTGCATTACAGTTTATAAAAACTAAGCCAACAGCATCCGTAGTGTCTTCGGTGTTTTTTATGTGTTTAGAAGATAGGGTTTCTGTTTTTGGTGATTGCGCCATAAACCCCAACCCTAATGCCGAGCAACTTGCCGAAATAGCAATAGCTTCTGCCGATACAGCACAAAATTTTGGTATTGAACCTAAAATAGCCATGCTATCATACTCCTCAGGTAGTTCGGGTAAAGGGGCAGATGTGGATAAGGTTCGAGAGGCTACAAAATTAGTGAAAGCAAAACGTCCCGACCTTAAAATAGAAGGACCTATACAATACGATGCGGCTGTAGATGTTTCTATAGGTAAAAGTAAATTACCCGATTCGGAAGTAGCGGGACAAGCCAGTGTGTTGATATTTCCAGATTTAAATACAGGTAATAATACCTATAAAGCGGTTCAGCGAGAAACAGGAGCTTTAGCTATTGGACCAATGTTACAGGGGTTAAATAAACCAGTAAACGATTTAAGTAGAGGTTGTACCGTTGATGATGTGTACAATACCGTAATAATTACAGCAATCCAAGCACAAGAAATTTAAAATGCAAATACTAGTTATCAATTCAGGAAGTTCTTCCATAAAATTTCAACTCATAAAAATGCCTAGCGCCACTATTATTTGCACAGGATTAGTGGAGCGTATAGGTTTAAACAACGCAAAATTGAAATATGAAGTAGGGGAAAATGCGCATGAACAAATAGGTGATATTCCTAATCATAAAGTAGGTTTACAAATGGTTGCTAAATATTTGTTGGATGATGATATAGGGGTTATAAAAAGTCCTTTAGAAATCGAAGCGGTGGGTCATCGTGTAGTTCATGGAGGGAATAAATTTTCAGAAACTACCGAAATTACAGCTTCTGTAAAAGAAAATATTAAAGAGCTATTCAGTTTAGCTCCACTTCATAATCCAGCAAATTTAGAGGGTATTTTAGTAGCCGAAGAAATTTTTCCTAAAGCCAAACAAATAGCAGTTTTCGATACTGCTTTTCATCAAACCATTCCGGCAGAAGCTTATAAATATGCTATTTCGAGTGAATTTTTAGAGCAACACAATATTCGTATGTACGGTTTTCATGGTACAAGCCACAAGTATGTGTCTGAAAAAGCACAAGAGTATCTAGGTAAACAACATTCAGGTAAATTGATAAGTCTACATTTAGGTAATGGCTGTAGTGCTACTGCAATTAAAGAAGGTAAAAGTGTTGACCATTCTTTAGGTTTTGCTCCTATGAACGGATTAGTTATGGGGACACGTTCCGGTGATATTGATCCTTCTGTAGTGTTTTACCTAATTAAAAATTTAGGGTATTCGGTTGATGAGGCGAATGAGTTGCTGAATAAAAAAAGTGGTATGTTAGGGCTTACAGGTTTTAGTGATAATCGTGATATTGCGTCTGCAGCTGCTTCGGGAGATCTAAAAAGTCAAGAAGCATTACTTATGAATACATATAGAATTAAAAAATTCATAGGTGCTTACATAAGTGTACTAAATGGTATAGATGCGTTAATTTTTACTGCAGGTATTGGTGAAAATGCTAGTAATATTCGAAAAATGGCATGCGAAGATTTAAACTTTTTTGGAATTGAAATTGACGATGAAAAAAATGAACAACGCATGGAAGGCATCAGAGAAATTCAATCTAAAAATTCGAAAGTTAAAATTTTAATTATTCCAACAAACGAAGAATTAGAAATTGCAAAACAAACCTATAGTCTTTTGAATTGATATGGTAAATAAGGTAAATATCAAAAAAACCGAACTTCTTTCTAACGACTATAATTCATTAAAAAAAATAACCTTAGATATTAAAGGGAAAGATGGCCGTTGGGAAGAACAGGTGCGTGAGGTTTATGATAAAGATAGTGGAGCCACAATTTTACTTTATAATACAACCAAGAAAACGGTAATCTTAACAAAACAATTCCGTATACCAATTTATGTAAATGAAAAAGGAAACCATAACGGAATGATGATTGAAGCTTGTGCGGGTTTGCTTGAAGGATTATCACCAAAAGAAACTGCGATAAAGGAAGCTTTAGAAGAAACGGGCTACCAAATTAGCGAACTAGAATATTTGTTTGAAGCTTATATGGTGCCTGGCACTGTGACTGAAAAAGTATATTTTTTTATAGCACCATATAATGAAGCTCAAAAAGTGAATAGCGGTGGAGGATTGGAAGAAGAAGGAGAGGACATTGAAGTTTTAGAAATCCCTTTTGAAGAAGCTTATCAAATGATTTTTACGGGCGAAATTACAGATGGAAAAACAATAATGTTGCTTCAGCATCTTAAAATTAATGCTGTAATTTATTAATTTTTGGTGCTTCAGTTAATTGATTTAGGTTGAGGGTTGACTCATTGACCTATTGGAATTAATATCATTTAGACAATGTTATTATTTTTAATTTATAAACATAATATAAATTTAACATTGTGATTTTTCTTAGGATTAATAACACTTTGCTGGTAAGTTAAATAGATGAAAGACGTGATATTGAGGATTAAGTGTTTTTTTTTAGATATCATTTTGCTAGTTTTGTTTTCAAAACAATCCTAATTATTCTAATGAAATCTAAAATTTTATTTACTCTGTTACTTTTGTGCAATACAGTAATTATTGCTCAAAAAAATAGTACTTATGGAAAAATAAGCTACGAGAAAGCAATTAATATTGCGGGAAAACAACGTATGTTTTCTCAAAAAATAGCCAAAGTTGTGGTTTTAAAAATGGCAGGAGCGGAAACACCTGCGTTAAAATCGGAATTAAATTCGAGTATAATCATTTTTGAAAGAAATATGAAAATACTAAAGAATAACGCTACTTCTCAAAGTTCTAAAATTAGAGCTTTACTTAAAGCAGAATCATTAGAGTGGAATAATTTTAAAAGCTTAATTAATAAACCTGTAAATGATTTAGATGCGGTTTTAAGTACTTCGGAAGAATTACTGAGAAAATGTAATAATTTAGTTTTGGCTATTGAAGAAGAATCTAAATTTAATAACGAACTAGGGTATTCTAATAATTTGAGCCAGCTAAAAGTTGAAACTATAAATTTGTCGGGAAAGCAACGCATGTTATCTCAAAAAATGTGTAAATATTATGCGGCATGTAAGGTTTTTGTTAAAGGAAGAAAAGCTGATGTTGCTAATGGTCGTTATGTTACTGTTTTTAATCAAATGAATGAAGCTGTGAATGAGCTTTTAGTAAATGAATTAAATAATTCTCAAATAGATACTGTAATAGCAGATATTTTAAATGTAATAACAAGTTTAGAAGCCAAAAAGCGAGATTTTAGAGAAAATAGAATATCACTTGGCGAAATGATAAATACTTCAAATACTCTTTTAGATTTATTTAATAAAGCAACTAGTTTATATAGTTTGTAATTTATTTAAGGACTATAAACCAAAGAAAAGTAGTCAAAAAAGAAAGTATAATACCAAAGCCCAATATTAAGGAACTTAATTTAGGGCGTAAATTAAATTCAGTAGCTATAATACTACCTGTGATCATGGGAGCCATTGCGGCTTCTAGGGTACCTACTTGAGAAAATAATTTTTCGGTATTAAAAACAATACTGATTGCTAAAATAAGAAGTGGAGCTAAAAATAATTTGAAATTTATTGCGTGAAATAGCAATACTTTATCGGATTTCCATTCTTTAAACTGTAATTGTAAGCCTACAGAAAACAATGCCATAGGAACCATAGTAGCCCCTAGGCTATCAAAAATAGGATCTAATATGGGTTCAATGGTATTGTATTTTATAATTTTGGGAACTGTAAAAGCAGCAATAAAAGCCACCGTTGGCGGAAATGAAATTATTTTTTTGAATAAGTTAAGGAATGAAAATTTTTCTGATTTACTTGAGGCATAAGTTGCGGTTAAAATTCCTAAAGTCGATACCGCAATAAATCCGGCTTGATCGCATATTATAGCAAGCTTTAAACCTTCCTTACCATAGTAGGCTTCTGTTAAAGGAAACCCTAAAAAAGACAAGTTCGAAAAACCTACAGTTAATAGTAAACAAGCTTTAGTTTTAATGTTTAAAGGTTTAAACTTTCCTAATATTTCAAGTAGTAAATAGGCGAATAAAAAGAGTAACCATGGTATTGCCAACAAAAATAACATGTCAGGATCCCATTTTAATTTAGGAATATAGCGTAAAGATATCGCAGGGAGTGCTACCGATATTACCCATAAATTAACTACTTTATGGCTGTTTTCTGGAATTAATTTATAGCGACGAATTAACACACCAGCTATTATAGCTATAAAAATGATACTAAAATTTGTTGCCAAGTATTGATACTATTTTGTAAGATTCGAGAGAATCTTAATTATGTTTTGTACTTATGTTACCTAATTAAAAAAGGGTTTTAGTCTTTAGTTCTTAGTACTTTTAATTTAGCAAAGCGAAGTAACAGTTTTTTTAAGCCCCCTTGTTTGAATTTAATTTCAGCTTTTTTGTCTTGGCCATTACCTTCTATATTTACAATTTCTCCAATACCAAAACGCATATGTTCTACCTTTGCACCAGGTATAAGTTGCTTTAATAAATCGTTATCTACGCTATTGGTAGTAGTATTTACTGGGCGTAGTTTGCGTAGTTTTTTTAATTGCTCATCAGTAGGTTTGTGCGATGGAGGCGGGGAACTACTTCGAGGTTTGTTTTGTCGTAATTTAGATTTGTCAACCTCCCCAAATATATCAGTATCGATTAATGGTTTGTATTTGTAATTCGTTTCAATAGGAGTTACGTAATCAATGAATTTATCATCTATCTCTTCTATAAATCGACTTGGCTCCGCATCTACCAATTTACCCCAACGGTATCTAGATAATGTATAAGTTAAATAAGCTTGTTTTTCAGCCCTAGTAAGTGCCACATAAAATAATCGGCGTTCTTCCTCTAATTCACTACGGGTATTCATACTCATGCCCGATGGAAACAAATCTTCCTCCATACCTACAATGTATACATAAGGAAACTCCAAACCTTTGGCAAGGTGAATGGTCATCATTGCAACACGTTCTTCATCATCAACTTCTTTGTCTAGATCAGTAGCTAAAGCCACGTCTTCTAAAAATTCAGAAATTGAACCAGTAGCATCTTCAATTTCTTTTTGCCCCTCTACAAAATCTTTAATACCATTTAAAAGCTCTTCAATATTTTCAATGCGGGCAATACCTTCTGGGGTACCGTCTTTTTTCATTTCTAATATCAAACCTGTTTTTTTAGAGACCATTTCCGCAAGCGTAAATGCATCTGCGGTTTGATTAGTAACCTGGAAGGATTTGATCATGTTCACAAAGTTTAGAAGCTTTGCTTTGGTTCCAGAGTTTACTTTTAGGTTGGGAACTCTGTCAATGTGTTCCATTATTTCGAAAATAGATACTTTGTGTTCGTTGGCAGAAAGTATTAATTTATCGAGTGTAGTAGCTCCAATACCGCGTGCAGGATAATTAATTACACGTTTTAAAGCCTCTTCATCTTTGGGGTTTATTACTAGCCTTAAGTAAGAAAGTACATCTTTAATTTCTTTGCGTTGATAGAAAGAAAGCCCCCCATAAATGCGGTATTTAATTCCTCGTTTACGAAGCGCATCCTCCATTGCACGTGATTGCGCATTGGTTCGATATAGAATAGCAAAGTCAGAAGCTTTTCTTTGCTCGTTCATCATATTTTCAAAAATAGAACTCGCCACATAACGACCTTCGTCCCCATCGGTTGGTAAACGATTGACTAATATTTTTTCACCCTCATCATTAGCGGTCCAAACAATTTTATCGAGTTTAGTTTTATTGTGTTCAATAATAGAGTTGGCGGCTTCTACAATATTTTTTGTTGAACGATAATTTTGTTCAAGCCTGTAACTAGCTGCGTCGGTATAATCTTTTTGAAAATTTAGAATGTTATTAATATTTGCTCCACGGAAAGCGTAAATACTTTGAGCATCATCACCAACAACACATAAGTTTTGAAACCTATCGGCAAGTGCTTTTACAATTAAATATTGAGAGTGATTAGTATCTTGGTACTCATCCACCAATATATATTGGAAACGAGTTTGGTATTTTGCTAATACTTCAGGAAAACGATTTAATAGCTCATTAGTTTTTAGAAGTAAATCATCAAAATCCATAGCTCCTGCTTTAAAACAGCGGTCTACATAATTTTTATAAATATCCCCAATCCTAGGTCGTTTAGCCATAGCATCAGCTTCCATCAAATCAGGATTATTAAAATAAGCCTTAACTGTAATTAAACTGTTTTTGAAAGAAGAAATACGACTTTGTATTTGTTTGTATTTGTAAATGTCTTTATCAAGAGCCATTTCTTTAATAATACTAGAAATTAGCCGTTGAGAATCTTGAGAATCATAAATAGTGAAGTTGCTGGGGTATCCTAGCTTGTCAGCCTCAAAGCGAAGGATTTTGGCAAAAATAGAGTGAAAAGTTCCCATCCATAAATTTTTTGCTTCACTAGCTCCAACAATTTGTGCAATACGATGTTTCATTTCGCGTGCAGCTTTATTGGTAAATGTTAGTGATAAAATATTGAACGGGTCTATGCCTTTACTCATCAAATATGCTATACGATAAGTAAGTACTCGTGTTTTTCCCGAGCCTGCACCAGCAATAACCATAAAAGGTCCTTCTGTATGAATGGTTGGGGCAAGTTGAGCTTCGTTGAGTTGACTTAAATATTCTTCCAAGGGGTCACAATTTAGACCTTAAAAATACGCATTATTGCAGCGTGTTTTGAAATGTAGTGCGTTAATTTATGAGTGTTTTTAATAAAAAGTGTAAGTGTTTAATAAGATAAAGACTAATTTTTTATGTATTGTTTAATAAACTCTACTATATTTAAAAAAAAGAAAAATAAATGGATTTTGTAACGTCGATTCCTTGGTGGGTGTATTTATTGTTATTAGTTGCTGTTGTGGCTATTAGAGATGTTTTTTTTAATAAGAAGCATATAATTACGCATAACTTCCCTGTAGTAGGTCATTTTAGGTATATGCTTGAAAGTATAGGGCCTGAATTACGCCAATATATTGTAGCTAATAATCGAGAAGAATTACCATTTAATAGAATTGAGCGTAGTTGGATTTATGCATCGGCTAAAAATGAAAACAATTATGAAGGCTTCGGAACGGACAAAGATATTTATGGCCCTCAGTATATCTATATAAAAAATGCGATGTTTCCTTACAAGGTAAATAAAAATCATGTTAATGATTTAGATCCTTATTTTTTACCCTGTGCTAAAGTAATGGGCGAATATAATAAACGCAAAAGACCTTTTAGACCAGCATCCATAATTAATGTTTCTGCGATGAGTTATGGTTCGCTTTCTGCAAAGGCAATCGAATCGTTGAATAGAGGATGTAAACTATCTTTCGCTTACCATAATACTGGCGAGGGTGGTTATTCTCCATATCATGATAAAGGCGGAGATGTGATTTTTCATATTGGTACAGGTTACTTTGGAGTGCGTGATGCTGAAGGTAATTTTTCAATGGAAATGTTGAAGAAATTGGTGCACAAAAATCCTTCAATACGCGCTATAGAAGTGAAATTATCTCAGGGTGCTAAACCAGGAAAGGGAGGGGTTTTACCAGGTTCAAAAATAACGAAAGAAATAGCAGCGGTAAGAGGTGTAGAAATAGGTAAAGATGTATTGTCACCAGCTTACCATACAGCGTTCTCTAATGTTAAAGAGTTAATAGTTTTTATTGAAGATATAGCTAAAACAACAGGATTACCCGTGGGTATTAAGGCGGCAATTGGTAAAACAGATCAATGGAAAGAGTTGGTTAGCGAAATGAAGGCTCAAAATAAAGGGCCAGATTTTATTACTATTGATGGTGGTGAAGGCGGTACAGGTGCTGCTCCTCCAAGTTTTGCGGATCATGTAGCGCTGCCTTTGGTTTATGGATTTGCCAAGATTTACAAAATTTTTAAAGAGGCAGATATTACGGATAGGGTGGTTTTTTGTGCAAGTGGTAAATTAGGATTCCCAGCAAGAGCGGCAATGGCTTTTGCAATGGGGGTAGATTGTATTAATGTTGCAAGAGAGGCAATGCTTAGTGTAGGGTGTATACAAGCCCAAGTGTGTCACACAAACAGATGTCCTACAGGGGTAGCTACACAAAGTAAATGGTTGCAAGCAGGTATTAATGTTACTGACAAAGCTGAACGCGTTAAATATTATTTTAAAAATTTCAACAAAGAGCTTTTAGAAATTACTCATGCTTGTGGGTATGAGCATCCATCTCAATTTACGATGAATGATATTAATATATCGCAAGGTGATAATAATAAAACAGCAACTTTAGCAAGTACTTATGGATACGAAAAATCACCAGTAAAATTTAATAGTTTAAATGAACTGGTGACTTGTCCGGATTTAGGGGGAGGGTACTGTAGTACTCCTGTTGATGCTTCTGAAGTTAGATACTAGAAACATTAGTTTCAGATTCTAAATTTTCGAAATAAACTTTTTGTGATAAAATTGAAAATTGTTCGCTTAGTAATAACAAGTTACTAGAGAGTTCAATTATTTTGTCAATATTAGTTTCATCAAAAGCGGTTTGTGATATTTTTTTGAATTCTAACCAAGTTCTTTTTTTGTCTTGGATTAATTTTTTTAAGGTATTGTTTTTTGTTTTTGAATATTCAAAAAGTAAATTCAAATTTTGTTCGAATAAAGCAGTATCCTTAACTATTTGTTCAGAAACATCAATAGATTCTTGTAACAAATAATTCTCTAATATATTTTCAGATATATTAGATTGTTGCTTAGCTATTGAGATAATATCAACAGGATTAGTATTTGCTATTATTAAATTAATTCCTAGTAAAAAAGATAAACAAAATAATTTCATGACCGAGTTTTTAGTTCGATACAAAAATATCTCGAAGGAGTGTTTTTTTTATGTTAATAAATTATTAAGCGACAATAAAAACGTTTAAATGTATTTATTTATCGACAAAGTGTGTTTATGCTAATCAATTTGTAGTGTGCGTAACCCGTTTTCTTCAATAACTATGTTAATGCAGTGCGACTCTTCAGGGATAAGGTTAGGGATACGTTCACTCCATTCTATAAATAAGTGGTCGCCATTGTATTCGTATTCTTCAAAGCCTATTGCATAAGCTTCGTCTTCGTTTTCAATACGATAAAAATCAAAGTGATAAATTATAGAATTATCGCCTTCATATTCGTTTACCAATGAAAAAGTAGGGCTAGAAACAGTATCTTCTACGCCTAAAAATTCACAAATCGATTTAATGAGAGTTGTTTTACCAGCACCCATTGCGCCATTAAATAAAAGTGTTTTGTGTGTTGTCTTGGCGATAATAAGTTTAGCTATTTCGTCTAAACCAGTAATGTCATACGAAACTGTAATCATAATTAATTTTCAGTATATAATTGACCGCGATGTGGCTTTAGTGCATCTCTAATAATTTTCATTTGACTTTTCATTACCACTAAAAAAGCGCTACTTAATAATTCGTTGGTGTGAGTTACACCAGTAATCTGAATTGGTAGTTTTTCTAACGAAGCGTACTCTTTTAAATGTATTTCGTGATGAATTGCTGTTTGCTTTGCACTAGGGCCTCTAAAGTCCCAAATCAATTTAATTTTCTCTTCCATAAGCTAAAAAGCAAAGTTAATTCAAATTATTTTTCTTCATAAATTAATTGTAATATTTATATCGTCAGAGTATTATTAATAAAGGCTTGTTAAAGCTACTAATATTATTATTTTTGTTGCAATTAATTAATAAGCTATGGCGCTTAAGTTTTCTGTTAGAATTGTAATTTTAGTAACTATATTCTCAATATTCACTAGTTGTGAGTTCTTTGAGCAGTCGCCCGATGCAAAAATTATAGCAAAAGTACATAATGTAAATTTATACGACTACGACCTTAAACAATTCAATTTGCCACAAGGGTTATCGGAGAAAGATAGTATTACAGTATTAATGAGGCATATAAATGATTGGGCAACTAAGCAGCTAATTCTTCATGAGGCTAAAAAGAATATGACGGAAAAAAAGCAAATTGAATACAATAATTTAGTTGAGGAATATCGATTAGATTTGTTTTCTAGTGCTTATGAGAATGCATATGTCAAAAAAAATCTTAAAACAGGCATTAATAAATCTGAAATTGAACTTTATTATGAAGAATTTAAACAAAGTTTTTTATTGCAAGAAGATTTGGTTCAAGTTCGTTATATTCAACTGCCAGAAAAATATAAAAACCTATTTGCCACAAAGAATGCTTTTAAGCGTTTTAATGATGAAGATATAAAAGAGCTAGATAAACTGAAATTAAGCTTTATTACAAGTGATTTTAATTTAACAAAAAAATGGACTCTATTTGAGTCATTGTTAGAAAAAATACCAAGTTTAAAATCGTTTAGAAAAGAAAAAATAGTAAAAAACGGTTACTTTTTAAACTATAAGTTTGATAATAATCGTTTTTTAATAAAATTTGAGCGTATATTAAAAGCAGGCCAGCCAGCTCCTGTAGCCCATGTTGAAGAGCGTATTAAGCAAATAATACTAAACAAACGAAAAATAAAGTTGAAAAATCAGCTGGAGAAAGAAATAAGAAAGGATGCATTACAAACCAAAGAATACCAAATTTTTGAATAAATCAATACTGTTTTACACCACACTATTTTTTACGATAGTGACCACTTCAATTAGTAATGCTCAGCAAAACAACGAGGTAAAAGATAGTGTTAAAGTTAAAACTTTAGTAGTTGAAGAATCAATAGCTATCGATTCTGTTAAAGTAGCACCGACATCAAAATCTATTCGAAAAAAAATAGATGGAATCGCAGCAGTAGTGGGTGATTTTATTGTGCTAGAGAGTGATATAGACAAAGCACTAATCGACCTTAAAAATCAAGATGTGGATCTTGCAGAGGTATCGCGTTGCAATTTAGTAGGGCGTTTAATGGAGAATAAACTATACACACACCACGCTATACAGGATAGTTTGCCTTTGCAAGAAAGTCAAATTAGGGATCAGGTAAATCAACAATTAGCATACATTAAACAAAACTTGGGGTCTACAGAAAAGGTATTAGAGTTTTATAGAAAAGAAAGTTTAGATGAATTAGAAAAAGATTTATTTGAGTTAGGTAAAGAAAGAAGACTTTCTTCTTTAATGCAACAATCAGTAGTTGATGAAGTAACTATAACTCCCGATGAAGTAAAAAGTTTCTTTAAAGCAATCCCGGTAGAGGAAAGACCTTTGATTAGTACAGAGGTTGAAATAGCTCAGATTGTGGTTAAGCCAAAACCAGCTGTAAAGGAAGTAAATTATACTATAGATCGTCTTAATGAATTCAGAACAGATATTTTAGAGAATGGAGCTAGTTTTGCAACAAAGGCAGTATTATATTCTCAAGACCCTGGTTCTCGATCTAGCGGAGGAAAATATACTATAAGTCGAAAGGATCCATTTGCAAAAGAGTTTAAAGACAACGCATTTAGTTTGCAAGAAGGTGAAGTAAGTAAACCTTTTAAAACAGATTTTGGATATCATATTTTAACAGTCGATAAAATCAAAGGTCAGAAAGTAGATGTACGCCATATATTATTGATTCCTGAAATTACATCTGATGTTTTGGCTAAATACAAAGCTGTCGCAGATTCTATTCAAAAAAATATTTATGCAAAAAAAATTACTTTTGATGAAGCGGCACGTTTGTATAGTGACGATAAAAAAACAAAGGGAGATGGCGGTGTGTTAGTAAATCCAGTAACTCAGGATACTCGTTTTGAATTGACTAAAGTCGATCCTGTTTTATACAACCAAATATCTAATTTGGAAGAAGGAGAAGTTTCTGGAATTATACCTGAAACAGATCGAAAAGGGGAGAAGTCTTTTAAAATTATGACTATCACAAAACGCTATTCGGAGCATGTTGCAGATTACGCTACGGATTATTTAAAAATAAGAGAACTAGCATTACAAGAAAAGCAATTAAAAGCGGTAAAAAAGTGGCAATCCGAAAAAATTGCAGATACCTACATTAAAATTAATGAATCTTACCAGAGTTGTGAGTTTGGCAATAACTGGGATAAAAATAAAAACTAATGTCAAACGATGTAAAAGCAGTAGCGCAATTAGTTGAAAAACACACCGCGTTAAAAAAAGAAATATCTAAAGTTATAATTGGGCAAGAAGCTGTAGTAAATCAAATATTACTGGCTATTTTTTCTGGCGGGCACGCATTGTTAGTTGGAGTTCCTGGATTAGCTAAAACCTTAATGGTTAATACGATTTCTAAAGCACTAGGGTTAGAATTTAAGCGTATTCAGTTTACCCCAGATTTAATGCCTAGTGATATTTTAGGAAGTGAAATATTAGATGTGAACCGTCAATTTAAGTTTATAAAAGGCCCTATATTTTCAAACATAGTTTTGGCAGATGAAATAAACCGTACACCACCTAAAACTCAAGCAGCACTTTTAGAAGCGATGCAAGAAAAATCGGTAACAGTAGCGGGAGTAAATTATCCATTGTCTAAACCTTATTTTGTGCTTGCGACCCAAAACCCTATTGAACAAGAAGGAACGTACCCCTTGCCGGAAGCTCAGCTGGACCGTTTCATGTTTGCAATAAATTTAGATTATCCCACTTTTGAAGAGGAAGTTGCAGTAGTAAAGAGTACCACAGGAGATAAGGTTTCGGAAGTGAAAGCTTTATTTTCTGCTAATGAAATAATAGAGTATCAGCAGTTAGTTCGACGTGTTCCAGTGGCGGATAACGTTATAGAATATGCTGTAAGTTTAGTGGCTAAAACAAGGCCTAATTCTGACCATACTGGTGAGTTGGTCAAAAAATATATCGATTGGGGAGCAGGGCCAAGGGCTTCGCAGAATTTAATTATAGCCGCTAAAGCACATGCTCTTATAAATGGTAAGTTTTCACCAGATATTGAAAATGTTCAAGCAGTTGCTATAGGTATTTTAAGGCATAGAATTTTAAGGAATTATAAAGCGGAAGCCGAAAGAGTAAGCATGGAAACTATAATTGAAAGTTTATTTTAGTAACTTCACATGTAAATAAAAATATTATGAAAAAAATAATTAGAATAATCGCTTTGTTTGCTATTGTGTTTAATATAAATACAGTAATAGCTCAAGAAACAGAAGGGAGTAAGAATTTAAAAGTAGAAAAAGAGGCTGTTAATGCAAATGAGCAAACAGAAATAGAAGTGCCCAATAAATTTATTATTGATACTTCAAGTAAAGCTATAGGTAATAAAGAATGTGCTAAGGATTGCAAAAAAGCATGTTGTGTATCTAAAACTTTAAAAGAAGGTACTGCTGAAGGAAAAGTAGCTTGTAAACCAGGATGCGAAAAAGCATGTTGTGCAGCTAGTGCTAATGAAAAAAAGAAGACTTGTTGTAAAAGCAAAAAATCTTGTAAAAAAACTAAAGAGGGTACTGCATCTGCTTGTGATTCAAAGAAAAAAAAATGTAAAAAGGCTTGTGAGAAAAAAGAAAAAGTTTCTTAATTCGAAAATTAGCAACCGTTAATATTAAAGAGACCGTCTAAAAAATATTTTAGACGGTCTTTTGTTTTTTACTACCTGCATTCAAGTCATAAGTGCAAAAAGTTAATTTCGTTTACTTTTTTAGCAAAAATGGTTACTGGATTATCAAAGT
>CANNCQ010000014.1 GCA_947503135.1 uncultured Aquimarina sp.
GTAATTGGTTCTTCACTTGGGTTACTTAAACTTACTGGGAATTCTAAGTCTCCTCCCTCTGTTACCGTTGGTGCATCGGCAATAGTAACATCTGGATTTCTTACATCTCTATAGTCAACATCACCTCCATTATTTAAATCACCATCTTCATCTCCTAAATCGGCTGCACCTGGTGTAAGACCATCGTTGACAATTGGACCATCGTTATTAGATCCATTTTCAAAATTATTATCTAAACCGTCATTATCTGAATCTAAACCAGATAAAACATCATTATTATTACCGTTTTCTGCTATGTCTAAAATACCATCGTTGTCAGAATCAGAGTCTAAATAATCTTGTTCATCTGTATTGTCTGTGTTTACAGGTGTAAGTCCTAATTCTGTATTTTCATAAACATCATCTAAACCATTATTATTAGCATCTGTAATTCCAGCACCGTTACCACTTGGAGCTATATAACCCAATGTTGGTTGAGCTTCTATATTATCAGGAATTCCATCATTATCTGCATCGATATCAAGGCTATTGATAACACCATCATTATCAAAATCACCACATAAGGCTCCGTTAGGTCCAGCAACATTAGTTAATACAATATCATCAATCGCTAAATCATTACCGCAACCACCAGGTCCATTGTTTAATAAGACAACATCAACATCTGTAGTCGACCCTGAGTTAAATTCAAAAGCAAAATTTTGCCAAGTTGTACCTGACCTTGGTATATCACCTGTTTCAAAAGAAGCTATAACTGCTCCATTGTTATTTCGATCTCTAATTTCATATCTTACATTTGGAATAACGAAACCACCTGGTTGACCAGAACAAAAGTTTTGATCCTCTACACTGTTAAGATTAATAATCCATGCTGATAAATTATAGGTAGTATTTACATCTAAAACAACATTAGATCTATTATAGAATATTTGTGCATCATTATCATCGTTAGGATCATCATTTGCATTAATAATCAACATTAATCCCCCTGCTGAATTTGCATCAGTAGAATCAAAATTCAAATCTTCATTGTCAAACGTATTATCAACAATATTTTGTTGCCATGTACCGTTTGGCTGATTACCAAAAACCGCTAAGACATATTGATTATCTTCTAACGCATTCGGAAAAACATCGAAAGGAACAATATCATCTCTAAAAAAATGATTGGTACCTGCTGGAGGTGAAAGAGGTTGACCTGGAAAGTTACCCACACCAAAGCTCTCATTAAAAATGATACACTCAGCATTTTCAACAGCATCTAAAATACCATCATTATCATCATCAATATCTGTAATATCAGGAATACCATCTTGATCAGAATCAACTAAAGTTAAATCATTAGTTGGTGTAACTTCGAAACTAACGGTAGCTGTATCAATATCACCATTAGCATCCTCTATTTGATAAGTTATATTTACAGGACCATTATAATCTAAAGCGGGTGTAAAATCAATACTATCGTCTGTAGGATCGTTAGGAGTACCACCATCGTTCAAAATAGCTGTTCCTATAGACGGATCTATTGGCGTAACAACTATAGGATTTGAAGCAGGACCATCAGTTCCAAAATCATCATTAGATGTTACTGGAATATTTGTTAATCCTGAATCTTCAAACACGTCAGCTGGAAAATCGTTTTGCGCTTCTGGCAAACTATTCACTGCAGCTTGCACATTTAAAGTAGCACAATTAACAATATCTTGACAAGAATAGTTAGGATGCGTTACTAATAAACAATATTGAGTTCCATCTAATGAATCAGTTGAATTAGCAGTATTAACCCTCAACCTGTTACTTGTAACACCTCTATAAATATCATTAGGATCATTAGCTTCCGTTAACTCTATACCGCCATTACCAGGCTCACCTATAAACCACTGAAAAACAAATCCATCAACACTCTCGACTCCGGCATCAAAATTAGGAACACCATTATTAAAAACATCTGTAGAAGTAATTGTAGTGTTTCTAACTCTAAATTCTGCCTCATCTCCTTCTGAAACATTTTGACCTGAAGGCGTTTCAGAAAAAGTAATCTGAGAAGCTGTTAAAACATTAGGATCATTTCCTACGTAAGAAGATACAGCTCCAACAACTTGTCCATTATCATCAAATCCAGTCCCATCTAACTCTCCATCATTATTATCATCTACATGCCCTGCTTCAATTGCATCGTTACAACCATCATTATCACTATCAACATCTAAGTGATCCGGAATTCCATCTTGATCTGTATCTAAAAAAGTACAATATCCATGAGAGGACAACAAAAAAGTAACAAACGCTAAATTAGGATCATCACCATCTAAACGACTTTTAGAAGTAGCTATAGTAATACTATCAACAAGCCCAACAGTAGTAACATCAACAAAATTTAAAGCTGCATTTGAACTACCATTAGTAAATGAAGTAATTGAAGCTGAACTCGTATTATTATCTTCAATAGAAAATAAATTATTATTATTCGCTCCATTTGGATTTAATGAAGGTGTAGGTGTACCATCAAAATTAGGAGACAAACCAGTTGTATTTTGCAGATCTCCAATATTTACTATAGGTCCCTGAGGACCATTAACAGTTATCTCAACAAGATCGCCAGCATCAATACCCGAGAAAACAAATTGAGGATTTAAAACAGTTTCACTATAATTTAAGGTATACGTTAAACGATCACCTAATCCAGCATCAATATCATTACCCTGCAAACGCAAAGTAGTGTCATTTTCTACACTTAAATTAGTAAGTTGCACCACTGCCTCACCAGGAGAATCAGTTATCGCTGTGGTTATATCAACATTAACCCCATCAAAAGGAAATATGTCATCAATAAAGCCTTGATCTGTAAAAACACCATTAGTACCTACACTAAGGTCTTCACTACACAACAAACCTTCATTATCATCTAAAATACCATCATTATCATCATCTAAATCTAACAGATTAAGTACTGAATCCGAATCACTATTTATTGAATTAACATTTGAACCACCTGTGTTTCCAAGCTCAAACACATCAAGTTGAAGCGAACCTAAATCAGAGCTTACACCTAATTCATCCTCAACACTAAACAAAATTGAAGCATCTCCAACAAAATCTTGAACAGGCTCAAAAGTTAACCCCCCTATAGTATTAATTGAATAAGTACCAACATTAGGAATAACCAAAGGTTGACCCACAACCCCTACATTAGAAGCATCATTAGGATCTACTAATCTTAATGTTGAAGGATCAATATTATTTTCCAAATCTGATGATTGAGCTAACAAATTTCTCAAATACCTTTCATTAATCCCAATTGCATCAGTAAAATCACTAACATTAGGAGGTGTATTCACTACAGTAGTTTCTTCTTGATTAAAAGAAACTTCACCTAAAAAACCAATAGAGTTTTGTCTGTTATTACTATCATTACTACTTCCATTACGGAAAGTCACTATACTAACATTTTCATAATTTACTCTAACAACAAATTCAGTATTAACAACATCTATACCAGCAGCACCATCTGCATCACTTTGGAAACGAGTAAAATCTCCGTTTTGAGATACAACCAATTCTGTTTGGGGATTATCCCCACCTTCAATTGTATATGAATTTGTAACAATTGCCTCAAAATATTCAAAACCATCTACATCAATAGCCTCTAATTCAAATGTTGACAACCTAGCTCTAACACCAACATCATTTGCGTCTTGAACAGTATTATCTAAAACAAATTCAATCTGCCATTCTACATATCCATCACCAGGACCAGTATTTATACTTGGCTCAAATCTATTATCAGACCCTAACTGAGAATCAATTACAAAATTACCTGCATTATTATCATCCAAGTTAACTCTATCTACAATGGTAATTATAGCATCAATAGCAATACCATCTTCAGAAACCCCAACATTTTGATAAATGTAGCGAGCACCAACTTGCTCATCAGCAGCTCCTCCAGCTAACAAGGTCGGACCTTGGGCTAAACTAAAAGTAGGCTGAATTTGCCCGTTCATTGTTAATGAAAACAAAAAAGCAAACAGTACCAAAAAAATACTCCTAAACATAAATAGATTTTTTCGTAAAAATAACACCATAGTTATATCTTTTCAAAATTTATCGTGAACCTAAAGGTTCTCAACATTTCAACAAATTGAGTACTAACTTATAAGTAAGTACACTTTATATAGCAAAATTAAGTCAGAAGTCTGACTTGTATGAAGTTTATAAAACTAAAAATGAATTTTTTCGTTTAAAAATGACAAAAAACAGTTAAACGACATTACTGAAATTTATAAAAACAGAAAAAGCTTTAATATTCTATACAAAATGCACATTTTTGTAAAAAACAAAAAATGAAACTTTCCTTCGATCAAGAAATTCAAAGAAGAAGAACTTTTGGTATTGTATCGCACCCAGATGCAGGTAAGACAACGCTTACCGAAAAATTATTACTATTTGGAGGAGCCATTCAAGAAGCAGGTGCTGTAAAATCAAATAAAATAAAGAAAGGCGCTACAAGTGACTTTATGGAGATTGAGCGTCAACGTGGAATATCAGTTGCCACTTCAGTTTTAGCCTTTGAATATAAAGGAATTAAAATTAATATTTTAGACACTCCTGGGCATAAAGATTTTGCTGAAGACACTTTTAGAACACTAACTGCTGTAGATAGTGTTATTGTTGTTATTGATGTTGCCAAAGGTGTTGAAGAGCAAACTGAGAAATTAGTTTCGGTATGTAGAATGCGTAAAATTCCTATGATTGTTTTCATTAATAAAATGGATAGAGAAGGAAAAGACGCTTTTGACTTACTTGATGAAGTTGAACAAAAACTAGGTTTAAAGGTAGTTCCCTTAAGTTTTCCCATAGGAATGGGTTACGATTTTAAGGGGATTTACAACATTTGGGAGAAAAATATAAACCTTTTTGATGAAAGCTCTTCAAAACATATATCTGAAACCACTGAAATTAAAGATTTATCCGATAGCAAACTTGATACTTTAGTTGGAGAAACTAGTGCCGATACTCTAAGAGAAGAAGTAGAGTTGGTTAGTGAAGTCTATCCAAAATTTAGTAAAGAAGATTACCAAAATGGTGATTTACAACCTGTATTCTTCGGATCTGCTTTAAATAATTTTGGAGTTAGGGAGTTATTAGACTGTTTTATAGACATTGCACCTAAGCCACGACCTAAAGAAAGCGATACTAGAGAAGTGTTTCCTGATGAAAAAAAATTCTCTGGTTTTGTATTTAAAATTCATGCCAACATGGATCCTAAACATCGTGACCGTTTGGCTTTTATAAAGATTGTATCTGGTACTTTTGAACGAAACACCCCCTATTTACATACGCGATTAGGCAAAAAATTAAAATTTTCTAGTCCAAATGCTTTTTTTGCTGAAAAAAAAGAAATTGTAGACATATCATACCCTGGGGATATTGTTGGTCTTCATGATACTGGAAACTTTAAAATTGGTGACACTTTAACTGCTGGTGAGCAAATGGAATACAAAGGAATACCTAGTTTTTCACCTGAACACTTTAGGTACATTAATAATGCTGATCCTATGAAATCAAAGCAACTTTTCAAAGGTATAGATCAATTAATGGATGAAGGTGTGGCTCAGTTATTTACACTAGAACTTAACGGAAGAAAAGTAATTGGGACGGTAGGAGCGCTACAATATGAAGTTATTCAATACCGCTTGGAACATGAATACGGTGCAAAATGTAGCTATGAAAATTTAAATGTTCACAAAGCCTGTTGGGTTGAAGCAAATGATTCTAAAAGTGAGGAATTTAAGGAATTTAAAAGAATAAAGAGTAAATTTTTAGCTAAGGACAAACGTGGACAATTGGTATTTTTGGCCGATTCTTCTTTTAGTTTACAAATGACAATAGACAAATTTAAAAGTTTGAAATTTCATTACACCTCAGAATTTTAATCATAAATATGTTGGTTTTTTACTTTTTATTCAAATAAACCCATTTATTTAAACCAAAAAAAAAATTACATATAAATATATTGGATAATTTCAAAAATCGCTTAAAAGCGCTTTTTTTAATCAAAAAAACACCTTATTATAAAATTAAACTATTGTTTTTAAAAAAAACAATAATAATAAGCAATAACAAAAAGTATAATCAAAAAAAACCTCAAAATTAATATTTTGAGGTTTTTTTTTGATTTAAGCTTGTCCTGTAGGACCAAAATTTAATGGAATAGCAGGGTTGTCATAATCCTTAATTTTTCCATGTTCTTTTTCAAACTTACTAACATTTTCACTTAGAGCATTCACTAAACGTTTAGCATGTTGCGGTGTTAATATAATCCTACTCTTAACCTTACTTTTAGGATTACCGGGCATAATATTAACAAAGTCAACAACAAACTCCGAAACTGAATGATTTATAATTGCTAAATTACTATAAGTCCCTTCAGCTGTGTTTTCATCAATTTCAATATTTATACTCTTAGATTTATTTTGCTCTTCAGCCATAATTATTAGTTATAGTTCATTTGTTGTTCTACTTCCTGAGAACGATTATCGTACTCTTCTTTAGAACCAACAATTATCGAATCGTAGCGTCTCATTCCTGTACCTGCAGGGATTTTCTTACCTACAATTACATTTTCTTTAAGTCCTTCTAAGTAATCTTCTTTACCGCTTACAGCTGCCTCATTCAATACTTTTGTAGTTTCCTGGAAAGAAGCTGCAGATATAAATGATTTAGTTTGTAAAGAGGCACGTGTAATACCTTGAAGAATTGGAGTGGCCGTAGCTGGTTCTGCATCACGCGCAACAACAAACTGCTTATCTTCTCTGCGTAAAATAGAATTTTCATCCCTAAGTTCACGTGGAGTAACTATTTGTCCAGCTTTAAGATTTACACTATCTCCAGCATCTTCAACAACTTTCTTTCCAAAAATTGCATCATTTTCCTCTATAAAGTCGGACTTATGAATTAATTGATTCTCAAGGAATATAGTATCTCCTTGATCTTGAATTTGAACCTTTCGCATCATTTGGCGTACTACAACCTCAAAATGCTTATCATTAATTTTCACCCCTTGTAAACGATATACTTCTTGCACCTCGTTTACTAAATATTGTTGTACAGCCGATGGCCCTTGTATTTTTAATATATCTACTGGTGCTATTGCTCCATCAGATAATTGCATCCCTGCACGTACAAAATCATTTTCCTGTACTAATATTTGGTTTGATAACTTAACTAAATACTTCTTAATATCACCTAATCGAGACTCTACAATAATCTCTCTATTACCACGCTTAATTTTACCAAAAGAAACAACACCGTCAATTTCGGAAACCACTGCAGGATTAGAAGGATTACGAGCTTCAAATAATTCTGTTACTCTAGGAAGACCCCCAGTAATATCACCTGCTTTTGCAGATTTACGAGGTATTTTAACTAATACCTTACCTTCTTTAATTTTTTCGCTGTCCTCAACCATAATGTGAGCACCAACTGGTAAGTTGTATGAACGTAAAATTTCATCTCCTTTACCTACAATAAGTAAAGTCGGTATTTTTTTCTTATCTCTTGATTCAGAAATTACTTTTTCTTGAAAACCAGTTTGTTCATCAATTTCAACTTGGTAAGTAATTCCCTGTTCTAAGTTTTCATATTTAACAGCTCCAGCAAATTCAGAAACAATTACACCATTATATGGATCCCAAGTACAAATTTCTTGATCTTTTTGAATAGCCTCACCATCCTTAATTAATAATTCCGAACCATAAGGTATTAAGTTAGTGCTTAATACTACTTTTGTTTTAGGGTCAACTATTTTAGCTTCAGAAGTACGGGAGATAACAATATCAATAAGTTTCCCTTGACTATCTTCTCCTTTAACAACTTTAAGTTCGTCAATTTCAAGAACACCGTCAAATCTAGCTTTTAAGCTATTATCTTCAGAAATGTTACCTGCAATACCACCTACGTGGAATGTACGTAGCGTTAACTGAGTACCTGGTTCACCAATAGATTGTGCTGCAACAACACCTACAGCTTCTCCTAACTGAACTGTTTTATTTGTAGCAAGGTTACGACCGTAACACTTAACACAAATACCTTTTTTAGCTTCACACGATAATGCAGAACGTACCTCTACAGTTTCGATAGGAGCAGCTTCAATAAGCTCAACATGCTTAGAACTAATTTCAACTCCAGCTTCAACTAAAATTTCTTGAGTTAAAGGGTGTATAACATCATTTAAAGAAGTTCGACCAACTATACGCGCCCCTAAAGACTCAATAATCTCTTCGTTTTTCTTTAAAGGTGCTACCTCCACTCCTCGTAACGTACCACAATCCGTTTGATTGATAATTACATCTTGAGAAACATCTACTAAACGACGAGTTAAGTAACCGGCATCGGCAGTTTTTAATGCCGTATCGGCAAGACCTTTACGTGCACCGTGAGTAGAAATAAAATATTCTAAAATTGAAAGTCCTTCTTTAAAGTTAGATATAATTGGATTTTCAATAATTGCTCCACCACCATCTGCTGATTTTTTTGGTTTCGCCATTAATCCACGCATACCTGTTAACTGACGTATTTGCTCTTTGGAACCACGTGCTCCAGAATCAAGCATCATAAATACCGAGTTAAAACCTTGCTGATCTTCAGAAATACGTTTCATCGACAACTCAGTTAAATCTGAGTTTGTAGATGTCCAAATATCAATAACCTGATTGTAACGTTCGTTATTAGTAATAAGACCCATATTATAGTTACCTATAATACCATCTACTTTAGTGTTAGCCGCATCAATCATCGATTGCTTTTCTGGCGGAATAATAATATCACCTAAACTAAATGACAGTCCACCTCTAAATGCGAAGTTATAACCAAGTGTTTTAATTTCATCTAAGAAATCTGCTGTGATAGGAACCGAAGTTACTTTTAAAATATCTCCAATAATATCACGTAATGCTTTCTTAGTTAATACTTGGTTTATATAACCTGCTGCAGCTGGAACTTTTTCATTAAAAAGTACGCGCCCAGTAGTAGTTTTTATGATTTGAGGTACTAATTCACCTGCCTCATTAAAGTCGTTTGCACGAATTTTAATACCGGCGTTAATATTTAATTGACCCTCGTTATAGGCAATATTTACTTCTTCAGCAGAATAAAAAGTTAAACCTTCTCCTTTAATTTCTAATTCGGGAGTAGATTTACGCTCTTTAGTCATATAATAAAGTCCCAAGACCATATCCTGAGAAGGTACCGTTACAGGAGCACCATTCGCTGGATTCAAAATGTTATGAGAAGCTAACATTAGTAATTGAGCTTCTAAAATAGCCTCTGGTCCTAATGGTAGATGCACCGCCATTTGATCCCCATCAAAATCGGCATTAAAGGCCGCACAAGCTAATGGGTGTAATTGGATTGCTTTACCTTCAATTAATTTTGGTTGAAAAGCTTGAATACCTAAACGGTGAAGCGTAGGAGCACGGTTTAATAGTACAGGATGTCCTTTAAGAACATTCTCTAAAATATCCCACACTACAGGCTCTTTGCGATCTATAATTTTCTTTGCCGATTTAACCGTTTTAACAATTCCACGCTCAATAAGCTTACGAATTACAAAAGGCTTATATAATTCAGCAGCCATATTTTTTGGAAGACCACATTCAAACAATTTCAATTCTGGCCCCACAACAATAACCGAACGTGCTGAATAATCTACACGCTTACCAAGTAAGTTTTGACGGAAACGTCCTTGCTTACCTTTTAAAGAATCTGAAAGAGATTTTAAAGGTCTGTTACTTTCTGTTTTTACTGCAGAAGATTTACGCGTGTTATCAAAAAGGGAATCTACAGATTCTTGAAGCATACGCTTCTCGTTACGTAAAATTACTTCTGGTGCTTTGATTTCTACTAAACGCTTTAAACGGTTGTTACGAATAATTACTCTTCGGTATAAATCATTTAAATCTGAGGTTGCAAAACGACCACCATCTAATGGAACCAATGGACGTAATTCTGGTGGTATTACCGGAATTACTTTCATGATCATCCATTCAGGGTTATTTTCACGATTCTTATTTGCATCACGTAAAGCTTGAACTACTTGTAAACGCTTTAAAGCCTCTGCTTTACGTTGTTTAGAAGTTTCGTTATTTGCTTTATGTCGTAATTCATAAGACAACGTATCTAAATCAATACGCTTTAATAATTCTATAAGACATTCTGCTCCCATTTTAGCAATAAACTTATCTGGGTTAGAATCTTCTAAATATAAATTTTCTTGAGGAAGACTATCTAATATATTCAAATACTCTTCTTCTGTAAGGAAATCCATTTTTTGAACTGGTTCTCCTTCTTCACTTTTTGCTATACCTGGTTGAATTACTACATAACGTTCGTAATAAATAATCATATCTAATTTCTTAGACGGAAGTCCTAGCAAGTATCCAATTTTATTAGGTAAAGAGCGGAAGTACCAAATATGCGCTACTGGTACTACTAAGTTAATGTGTCCAACACGGTCACGACGAACTTTCTTTTCTGTTACTTCAACACCACAACGGTCACAAACTATTCCTTTATATCGAATACGTTTGTATTTTCCACAAGCACATTCATAATCCTTTACAGGACCAAAAATACGCTCACAAAACAACCCATCACGTTCTGGTTTATGGGTACGGTAATTTATAGTTTCTGGCTTAAGGATCTCACCATGAGAAGCCTCTAAAATAGACTCCGGAGAAGCTAAACCTATAGAGATTTTATTAAATCTCTGTACTTGATTCTTATCATTATTTCTTGCCATAATTAATGGGGCTTAAGAATGTTAATGTTTGTTTTTTAAACTAATGAACTGTATAGATAAATTTACTTTCCCTCTTTCGAGGGAATGTAATTAGTTTTCTAAACGGATATCTAATCCTAGTCCTTTAAGTTCGTGCATCAATACGTTGAATGATTCAGGGATACCCGGTTCTGGCATAGTCTCACCTTTAACAATACTTTCGTATGTTTTAGCTCTTCCTATTACATCATCAGATTTAACTGTTAATATTTCACGTAAAGTACTTGACGCTCCATATGCTTCAAGTGCCCAAACTTCCATCTCTCCAAAACGCTGCCCACCAAACTGAGCTTTACCACCTAAGGGCTGTTGCGTAATTAATGAGTATGGTCCTATTGAACGTGCGTGCATTTTATCATCAACCATGTGACCTAATTTCAGCATATAAATAACACCTACTGTAGCTGCTTGATCAAAACGTTGTCCTGTTCCACCATCATATAAATGTGTATGTCCAAAACGTGGAACGCCTGCCTTATCTGTAAGCTCATTAATTTGATCTAAAGATGCTCCATCAAAAATTGGAGTTGCATATTTTTGACCTAAATTTTGACCAGCCCAACCAAGAACTGTTTCATAAATTTGCCCAATATTCATACGAGAAGGTACCCCTAGTGGATTCAATACGATATCTACTGGTGTTCCATCTTCTAAGAAAGGCATATCTTCTTGACGAACAATACGAGCAACAATACCTTTGTTACCGTGACGTCCTGCCATTTTATCTCCAACTTTTAATTTACGCTTTTTAGCAACATAAATTTTAGCTAGCTTTAAAATACCTGCTGGTAACTCATCCCCTACTGAAATAGTAAACTTTTCACGACGTAAATTACCTTGAAGGTCATTTTCTTTAATTTTATAGTTGTGAAGTAAATCAGCAACCATTTTATTCATTTCACTATCTGTAGTCCAAGTACCTTTAGTTAAGTGAGAAAAATCGTCAATGCTATTTAACATTTTAAGAGTGTACTTTTTACCTTTAGGTAAAACCTCTTCTCCTAAATCATTAGAAACTCCTTGAGAAGTTTTTCCTCCAATAATTGAAAATAATTTCTCAATTAAAGTGTCTTTTAAAGCCTCAAATTTAGTTTCATATTTAGCTTCTAAATTTGCAATATCTTCTTTATCCTGAACTCTCTTACGCTTATCTTTTACCGCTCTTGAAAACAATTTCTTATCGATAACCACACCATGTAATGATGGAGAAGCTTTTAAAGAAGCATCTTTTACATCTCCTGCTTTATCTCCAAAAATAGCACGTAATAATTTTTCTTCAGGTGTAGGATCACTTTCTCCTTTAGGAGTAATTTTTCCAATTAATATATCACCAGGCTTAACTTCAGCTCCAATACGAATCATTCCATTTTCATCAAGATCCTTTGTGGCCTCTTCAGAAACATTAGGAATATCATTAGTTAATTCTTCGTTACCTAATTTAGTATCCCTAACCTCTAATGAATATTCATCGATATGAACAGAAGTAAATATATCTTCTCTTACAACTTTTTCAGAAATAACAATTGCATCCTCAAAGTTATACCCTTTCCAAGGCATAAAGGCTACTTTCATATTTCGTCCTAAAGCCAACTCCCCTGCTTCAGTAGCATAACCTTGACACAAAACCTCTCCCTTAGAAACTCTATCACCTTCTTTAACTATTGGTTTCAAGTTAATGCTTGTACCTTGATTAGTTTTGCGGAATTTAATTAAGTTATACGATTTAGAATCAGATTCAAAACTTACTAAACGATCTTCATCTGTTCTATCATACTTAATCGTAATTTTATTTGCATCTACATACTCAACAACACCATCACCCTCAGCATTTATTAATACTCTAGAATCCGAAGCTACTTGTCTCTCTAAACCTGTACCAACAATCGGAGAATCAACCCTCAATAATGGTACTGCCTGACGCATCATGTTGGATCCCATCAATGCACGATTGGCATCATCATGTTCCAAGAAAGGAATTAAAGAAGCCGATATAGATGATATTTGATTTGGTGCAACATCAGTATAATTAATGTTCGCAGGATCTTCTACAGGAAAATCTCCCTCTTCACGAGCAATAACTTTTTCTGAAGTAATGGTACCGTCTTCAGCCAAAGGAATATTTGCCTGAGCGATTTTCATACCTTCTTCTTCCTCTGCACTTAAATAAGTTGGTATACTTTCTAAATCAACCTTACCATTTTCAACTTTACGGTATGGAGTTTCTATGAATCCCATGCTATTTACTTTAGCATAAACCGAAAGTGAAGAGATCAAACCAATATTCGGTCCCTCTGGAGTTTCAATAGGACATAACCTACCGTAGTGTGTATAGTGAACATCTCGAACTTCGAAACCAGCACGCTCTCTTGATAAACCACCAGGTCCTAATGCCGATAAACGACGCTTATGAGTAATCTCAGCCAATGGATTTGTTTGATCCATAAATTGAGATAACTGGTTAGTTCCAAAGAACGAGTTAATTACCGATGATAATGTTTTAGCATTAATTAAGTCAATAGGTGTAAACACTTCGTTATCTCGAACATTCATTCTCTCTCGAATAGTACGAGCCATACGAGCTAAACCAACACCAAACTGTTGCGACAATTGCTCACCAACAGTACGTACACGACGGTTAGATAAGTGATCAATATCATCAATTTCAGCCTTAGAGTTAATCAACTCAATTAAATATTTAACAATCGTTAAAATATCTAATTTAGTAAGGACTTGTTTATCCATTTCGATATCAAGACCTAATTTTTTATTCATTCTATAACGACCAACTTCACCTAAGTTATAACGTTGGTCAGAAAAGAATAATTTATCTATAATACCACGCGCAGTTTCTTCATCTGGCGGTTCAGCATTACGTAATTGTCTATATATATGTTCAACCGCTTCTTTTTCAGAATTGGTTGGATCTTTTTGAAGAGTGTTATGAATAATAGCATAATCACCCTTATCCATGTCTTCTTTATGAAGTAAGATTGTTTTAGAACCTGATTCTAAAATTTCTTCTATGTGATCTTTATCTAATTCCGTATCGCGATCTAATACAATCTCGTTACGTTCAATTGAAACAACTTCACCAGTATCTTCATCAACGAAATCTTCATGCCATGTATTTAATACACGAGCAGCTAATTTTCGTCCTAATATTTTCTTTAATCCTGACTTAGAAACCTTAACCTCTTCTGCAAGGTCAAATATTTCTAAAATATCTTTATCACGCTCAAAACCGATAGCACGGAAAAGCGTAGTAACAGGTAATTTCTTTTTACGATCAATATAAGCGTACATTACACTATTGATATCCGTAGCAAATTCAATCCAAGATCCTTTAAACGGAATTACACGTGCAGAGTACAATTTAGTACCATTTGCATGAAACGACTGTCCAAAGAAAACCCCTGGTGAACGGTGTAATTGAGAAACTACAACACGTTCAGCTCCATTAATACAAAATGTACCACTTGGAGTCATATATGGAATTGTACCTAAATACACGTCTTGAACGATAGTTTCAAAATCTTCGTGTTCTTCGTCGGTACAATATAGTTTTAAACGAGCTTTTAAAGGCACACTATACGTTAATCCTCTTTCGATACATTCTTGTAAATCGTAACGTGGTGGATCTACGAAGTAATCTAAAAATTCAAGAACGAATTGATTACGTGTGTCTGTGATTGGAAAGTTTTCCATGAAGGTGTTATATAAACCTTCATTCCCTCTTTCTTCTGATTTCGTTTCCAATTGAAAGAAATCTTGAAAAGACTTTATTTGAATATCCAGTAAATCTGGATAAGCAGGGATATTCTTAATCGAAGAAAAATTCAATCTTGCAGTTTGCGTTGCTGACATCAATGGATAGAATTAAATTATCAATAAGAGTTGTTCCACACCGAAACAACTAAAATAAAAATCGCTATATGCAATTTAAAATGTGAGGCAAATACCTCTTAATATTCATGAACAAAGTGTAAATAAAAATAAATTCAAAACACTTAGTTTTTATATACACAAAATGGTTTAGACCATAAAGATAAATCTTTAGGTCTAAACCGTTGTATTTTGTATCAGTAAGCTTACTTAAGCTCTACTTCAGCACCAGCTTCTTCTAATTGAGCTTTTAATGCTTCAGCTTCATCTTTAGAAATACCTTCTTTGATTGCACTTGGCGCATCATCAACTAAACCTTTAGCCTCTTTAAGTCCTTGTCCAGTTAATTCCTTAACTAATTTAACAACTGCTAATTTAGATCCACCTGCTGCCTTTAAAATTACATCAAATTCAGTTTTTTCATCAGCTGCATCACCACCTGCTGCACCACCACCTGCTGCTACAGCTACTGCTGCTGCTGCTGGCTCAATACCATATTCCTCTTTAAGAATATCAGCTAATTCATTTACTTCCTTAACTGTTAAGTTTACTAATTGTTCTGCGAAATCTTTTAAATCTGCCATTTTACTACCGTTTTAAATTTTAATATAAATAATTACTTGTGTGTGCTAATTTGCTTGTCTATTTTTCAGACAATGTCTTAAGGATACCCGCAATTGTCCCTCCACTTGATTTAAGCGCAGAAATAACATTCTTAGCAGGTGATTGAAGTAATCCAACAATTTCTCCAATAACCTCTTCCTTAGACTTAATATTAACTAAAGTATCTAAAGTATCATCACCAACAAAAACAGCTTCTTCAACGAAGGCTCCTTTTAATACTGGCTTATCTGATTTCTTACGAAATTCTTTAATCAACTTTGCTGGCGCATTACCTGCCTCAGCAAACATAATTGATGTATTCCCTTTCAAAGTTGAAGGCAATTCACCAAAATCCTTATCAGACTTCTCCATTGCTTTAGCAAGCAATGTATTTTTAACTACTGCTATGGAAACGTTTGACTTAAAACATGCTCTACGCAAGTTTGAAGTAACACCCGCATCCAAACCAGATATATCTGCAAGATATATCGTATTATTTTCTGCTAATTGAGCAGTTAAGTCCTCAATAACTAATGATTTTTCTTCTCTTGTCATAACTGTTTATCTTAATTAGTTGCAAAAGACTTACTATCAACTTGTATCCCAGGACTCATTGTACTAGAAACAAATATTGATTTTATATACACTCCTTTTGCTGCTTGAGGCTTCAATTTTACTATAGTACTCAACAACTCACTCATGTTACCTTCCAACTTATCTGCAGTAAAAGAAGATTTACCAACAGCAGCATGAATAATCCCAGTTTTATCAACTTTGAAGTCAATTTTACCAGACTTAACATCAGATACCGCTTTAGCTATATCCATTGTTACTGTACCAGTTTTTGGATTAGGCATTAAACCACGAGGACCTAAAACACGTCCTAAAGGACCTAATTTACCCATAACAGCAGGCATAGTGATGATAACATCAACATCAGTCCACCCACCTTTAATTTTAGCTAAATACTCATCTAACCCAACAAAATCCGCACCAGCTTCTTTAGCTTCTGCTTCTTTATCTGGAGTTACTAATGCTAAAACTTTAACATCTTTACCAGTACCGTGTGGTAATGTAACCACTCCACGAACCATTTGGTTCGCTTTACGAGGATCTACATTTAACCTAACAGCTAAATCTACTGAAGCATCAAAATTTACCGTAGTAACTTCCTTTACTAGAGCTGCAGCTTCAGACAAAGTATATGCCTTATTACCATCAACTTTAGCAGCTGTCTCTTTTTGTTTTTTTGTTAATTTTGCCATAATATCTTCCTAAATTAAAATGGCGCATCGCCTTTAACAGTTACACCCATAGAACGAGCTGTACCAGCCATCATTTTAGTTGCCGACTCAATAGTAAATGCATTTAAATCTACCATTTTATCTTCAGCAATTGTCTTTAACTGATCCCAAGTAACAGATGCTACTTTTTTTCTATTTGGCTCACCTGAACCTTTTTTCACTTTAGCTGCTTCCAAAATTTGAACTGCTGCTGGAGGAGTTTTGATTACAAAGTCAAATGACTTGTCAACATACACTGTAATTGCTACAGGTAATACTTTACCAGCTTTATCCTGAGTCCTACCATTGAATTGCTTACAAAATTCCATGATATTAACCCCAGCAGCACCTAAAGCAGGTCCTACAGGTGGAGACGGATTTGCTGCCCCACCACGTACTTGCAGCTTTACAACTTTACTTACTTCTTTTGCCATTTCTCAAAAATTACTGAATTACTCTTTAGCGGAAGCATCAAAAAAGTAATTCAAAATATATAAATATTAAATTTTTTCTACTTGCATATAACTCAACTCCAATGGCGTCTTTCTTCCGAAAATCTTAACCATCACTTCAAGCTTACGCTTTTCCTCATTAACCTTCTCAACAACTCCATTAAAACCATTAAAAGGACCATCGACAACCTTAACAGTTTCACCAACAGTAAATGGTATAGCTACATTATCAACTGTTACAGTCAACTCATCAACCTTACCAAGCATTCTATTAACTTCTGCTTTTCTCAAAGGTACAGGGTCACCCCCTTTAACTTCTCCTAAAAAACCAATTACACCATTTATAGATCGAATAGTATGCGGTACTTCTCCCGAAAGATTAGCCTCAACCATTATGTAACCCGGAAAATAAACTTTTTCTTTATTTATCTTCTTCCCATTACGAACTTGAACTACCTTTTCAGTAGGAACTAAAACCTGCTCTACATAATCCCCCAACCCTTGTTGAGCAATTTCTCTCTCTATATAGTCTTTAACCTTGTTTTCTTGACCACTAACAGCACGTACAACGTACCATTTTTTTACATTAGAATCAGCCATAGTCCTTTACTTACCTTTTAACTAATTCAAAATACCTACTAACTACACCACTAAACACATAATCCACCCCCCAAATAGCTAAAGAAAATAGAACCGTAAAAACAACCACTACAATTGTCAAACGCTGTGCTTCTGACCTAGGAGTCCATGAAACATTATTCTTCAACTCTCCGAAAGACTCTTTTATATAATTTGCTAATGCAGCCATTAAATTTAGTTTTTGCACGGGATGCGAGACTCGAACTCACGACACCTGGTTTTGGAGACCAGTGCTCTACCAACTGAGCTAATCCCGTATTATTTTACATTCTCAATATAGTATCTAAATTGAGTTTGCAAAAGTATGAAAAAAGATTCAAAAAAAACAAGGTATTTTGAAAAAATCAAAACACCTTGTTAAATTATTTATCTCAAACACAAATTACTCAATAATTTCAGTAACCTGTCCAGCCCCTACTGTTCTACCACCTTCACGGATAGCAAAACGAAGACCTACATTCATTGCAATTGTATTGATCAACTCAACAGTAATAGTTAAGTTATCTCCAGGCATAACCATCTCAACTCCATCAGGTAATGCAATGTTCCCTGTTACATCAGTTGTACGTACATAAAACTGAGGGCGATAGTTATTATGGAATGGAGTGTGACGTCCACCTTCTTCTTTTTTAAGGATATAAACCTCTGCCTTAAATTTACTGTGCGGAGTTACAGATCCTGGCTTAGTAATTACCATACCACGAGAAATCTGAGACTTTTCAATACCTCTTAATAAGATACCTGCATTATCACCAGCCTCACCTCTATCAAGGATCTGACGGAACATTTCAATACCCGTAATAGTAGAAGTTAATTTTTCAGCACCCATACCAATAATCTCAACAGGATCACCAGTGTTAGCAATACCAGTTTCAATACGACCAGTTGCTACAGTACCACGACCTGTAATTGAAAATACATCTTCAATAGGCATTAAGAAATCTTTATCAACCTCTCTTAAAGGCTCTTCAATATAAGCATCAACCTGCGCCATTAATTCCAACACAGTATCAACCCATTTTTGCTCACCGTTTAAAGCTCCAAGTGCAGATCCAGCAACCACAGGTGCATTATCACCATCATAGTCATAAAAAGACAACAAGTCTCTTACTTCCATATCTACCAATTCCAACAACTCTTCATCATCCACCATGTCAACTTTATTCAAGAAAACAACGATACGAGGAATACCTACCTGACGACCAAGTAAGATATGCTCACGTGTCTGAGGCATAGGCCCATCAGTTGCAGCAACCACAAGGATAGCTCCATCCATTTGAGCAGCACCAGTAACCATGTTCTTCACATAATCGGCGTGACCTGGACAGTCAACATGTGCATAGTGACGGTTAGCTGTTTGATATTCAACGTGAGATGTATTAATTGTAATACCTCTTTCTTTTTCTTCTGGTGCATTATCGATAGTATCGAAATCTCTTGCCTCAGAAAGACCCGCATCAGCTAATACTTTAGTAATAGCAGCAGTTAAAGTAGTTTTACCATGATCTACGTGTCCAATTGTACCAATATTTAAGTGCGGTTTTGAACGATCAAAAGTTCCCTTTGCCATAATGAGTGTTATTTAATTCTAAATTATATAAATAAAAAAATTTATTTCCTTGTTTTGCAATTGAGCCAATGACGAGAATTGAACTCGTGACCTCTTCCTTACCAAGGAAACGCTCTACCACTGAGCTACACCGGCCTAAGCGGCTGTAAACTTCCGTTTACATAAATATAGAACCATGCTATGCACAGTTCTATATCTTTGAGCGAGAGACCGGGTTCGAACCGGCGACATTCAGCTTGGAAGGCTGACGCTCTACCAACTGAGCTACTCTCGCATTCTGGTTTGCAAAGAAACCAATTTATTTCATTTTAAACTAATAAAAAATTAGTTTTTTTTGGTGGTGGGGAGAGCAGGATTCGAACCTGCGAAGTTAAAAACAACGGAGTTACAGTCCGTCCTCGTTGGCCGCTTGAGTATCTCCCCAATTAAGCTACAAAGAATATTAAAAAACCTAGAAGATCAAACAATTCTCTATAACAAAATTTCAAAATTTCAAAAAAGGCTACACACCTTAAACTTTAAAAGAGCCGATGGAGGGACTCGAACCCACGACCTGCTGATTACAAATCAGCTGCTCTAGCCAGCTGAGCTACATCGGCTTTTAACATTGTTTTTGTTAAAAAAACAACCCGTCATCGCTAACGGGTTGCAAATATAAGACGTTTTAACGTTACCGCAAAACTTTTTTTAATTTTTTTTTAGTTTTTTTTAGGCTACTCGCATTTTCTGCTTAGTCTTTAGTTTCATTAATTGCCTATCCAAACTACTAACACACTGATCTACACCTTCTTCAAATGTTTTACATGTTTTTTTGGCTACAAATTCATTCCCAGGAACATTTAATAATATTTCTGTAATTTTATTTTCTTTGTCTTTAGTGTTTAGAACTTTCATGAAAACATCAGCTGATATAACCTTGTTGTGATGACCTTCAAGCTTATTTAATTTCTGTTCTACAAATTCAACTAATTTTTGATCTATATTAAAATTTACTGATTGAACGTTTACTTTCATATATGTTTATTTTTAAGTTAAAAATTTATTATCCTAATTTATACTACGAGGGTGAGCACTTTTATATACATTAACCAATTGTGAAATATCATTATGAGTATATATTTGTGTTGCCGCTAAACTTGAATGTCCTAATAACTCTTTTACCGCATTTATATCTGCTCCATTTTTTAATAAATGAGTCGCAAAAGAATGGCGTAAAATATGTGGACTTTTCTTTAGTTTAATAGATACCTTACTAAAATAGGAATTAATTAACCTAAATACAAAGGTTTCGTAAATTTTAGCTCCTTTATTTGTTAAAAACAAAGGAGCATGATTCTCAAGCCCATACTCTTGGTCATATATATCTAAATATCTTTTTATCAAAGAATTAGAACTAATCAATAAGGGCAATATTCTTTCTTTATTTCTTTTACCTATAACCTTTATTGTTTTAGCCTCTGTATCTATACTCGATATTTTCAAACTTATAAGCTCCGACCTTCTTATACCTGTAGTATAAAACAACTCTATTATTAATCGATCTCTCAATGCCGAAAATTCATATAGGCCCTTATCAAATAAATTAAGCACCTCTTTCATTTCGCTTTCTGAAAAAGGCAATTGCACTTTTTTCTCAACTTTTAAAGATTTATGTTTTGATAATGGATTGCTCTCTACTAATTCTATTTTCTGAAGAAAAGTGAAAAACGATTTCAAGGAAGAAATTTTCCTATTTACAGACCTATTCGAAATCCCTGATTCAACTAAATCAACAATCCACCCTCTTAAATCTTCATATTGGACTACTTGCCAATTAAGTTTTTCGTCAATGTTTGCTGTATAATATGCCGCAAATTCATCTATATCTTTTAAATAAGCATTAATTGTAAGCTTCGAATAGTTTCGTTCAATTAATAAATAGTCTTTGAATTTAAGTGTATACATTGTAGCTTCTTCAGAATGGATCATACTTTTTATTAAATTAATACTAGAAACAATAATGCTGAAAGTTACAGTGAAAAAACTATATATTTGATATTAAACAAATGAGTAATGCTTTTTAAATACCCATCAGTACTTTATGCTTTTTTAGTATTATTAATCCCTATAATAATTCATTTATTTAAACTACGTAAATTTCAACAAACAGCATTTACAAATGTTCTTTTTTTAGAAAAGATAAAAATTCAATCTAGAAAAAGTTCCCGTTTAAAAAAATGGCTAGTACTATTAAGTAGGCTAGCAGTATTTTCTTTTTTAGTTCTAGCTTTTGCTTTCCCCTATTTACCTGCAAAATCAAAAATTACTGCTCCTAATAACTACATTATTTATTTAGATAATTCTTTCAGTATGCAAGCTAAAGGAACTAATGGTAAGTTATTAGAGAAAGCTGTTCAAGACATTTTAACTCAGTTTGAAGAAACTACTGTTTTTTCCTTGTTTACAAATACAGAAACTTATAAAGATGTACAATTATCTGAAATACAAAATGAACTGTTAGATATTGATTATGTTGAAGAACAGTTATCTCCCGAACAAATTTTACTTAAATCAAAAAAGTTATCTAAAAATAAAAATGCTTCTGCATTAATAGCTATTTCAGACTTTCAAAAGAAAAAAGATTTTGATTTTGAATTACTTTCTAAAAAAGCCAATCAAATTATTCAACTGAAGCCTCAAAACACCAATAATACAGCTATAGATAGTTTATGGATTTCAACATCTGATGAGCAAAAAATATTACATATCGCTACTTCAAGCTCCTTAAAATCAAAAAATATCGCTCTTTCCGTATTCAATAAAGAAAAGTTAATTGGTAAGGTAAGTTTAGATTTTTCTAAAAACTCAAAAATAATTAGCGAAGTTCCTTTACAAAACAACATTACAATAGAAGGGCTTGTTTCTATCGAAAATACAGAAGGATTACAATTTGATGATCGAAGATTTTTTAGCATTAACCAAACCGATAAACCTAAAGTTTTAGTAATTGGTAATGCTTTTTTTAACTTTTTACAAAAAATTTATAACCAAAAGGAGTTTGATTTTTCTAGTATTAAGCCTACATCCAATAGTATTGAGGACTTAAACAAAGTAGATTTAGTTATTTTGAATGAAAATGACACGCTTTCTGATTATTTAAAGCAACAAATAGTCGCTTTTACCAAATCTGGTGGCTTACTCTGCATAATTCCTTCTTCAAAATCAATAGAAAGTTTACAAGCCTTTTTAAAAGAAAATTACAATATTCCTTTGGGTGACTATATAAAATCTCCTAAAAAATTAACCCAAATAAATTTTCAACACAAACTTTTTAATAATGTATTCACAAAGGAGATTTTGAATTTTCAATACCCTTCCGTAAAAAAGAGCTATGCGTTGGATTCTAAAAATTGGATATTAAATTTAGAAGACAATACTCCTTTTTTAATTCAGAAAGATAATGTCTTTCTATTTGCAAGTCCACTAAATGAAGAAAATACAAATTTTAAAAAATCACCTTTGATTGTTCCTGTATTTTATAACATGACACAGCAAAATAGCATTTTAGATAAAATTAATTATACCACAGGTAAAGAAAATGAAATCAACATCAGTACTAGTGTAGGGCAAGATGATGTATTAAGTATGAAAAGCATTGATAATGAATTTATTCCTTTACAGCAAGCCTTTAAAAATTACGTAAAAATAACTACCCACGAATTTCCATATAAAGCAGGAAACTATAAAGTAACCACAAACAATTCACCAATTTACACGGTTAGCTATAATTACGATACAAAAGAGAGTAAACTTGACTACGCTACCTTTGCTAGTGCTAGTCCTAATAAATATAGCAATTCGGTTTCGGATTATTTTAATAGTTCAAAAGCTAATTTTAAGACTACGGATTTATGGAAATGGTTTCTTATTTTTGCATTACTTTTCTTGATAATTGAAATTATTCTATTAAAATATTTATAATGAAAATACTTATAAAATCCGCTTGTATCATAGATTCTCAATCATCTTTCAACAATCAAACGGTTTCTATTTTAATTGAAAATGGAATAATTTCCAAAATAGCCAAAGATATTACCATAACCAATGATATTACTATAATTGAATTGGACGACTTACACGTTTCGCAAGGGTGGTTTGATAGTAGTGTTGCTTTTGGAGAGCCTGGTTATGAAGAAAGGGAAACAATTAATAACGGATTACAAACAAGTGCTTTAAGTGGTTTTAGTTGTATTGCTTTAAACCCCGATACAAACCCTCTTATTGACAATTCAACTGCGTTATCTTTTTTGAACTCTAAATCAGCTTTGTCGGCAACAAAATTACTTGGTGTTGGTAACTTAACTACGGGAGCAAAAGGACATGATTTGGCAGAATTATATGATATGCAATCCCACGGTGCTTGCGCTTTTTACGATTATAAAAAACCTATAAAAAATCCTAATTTATTAAAAATTGCTTTACAGTATACGCAAAGCTTTAATGGTTTGGTACAATCGTTTCCTCTTGAAAAAGCTATTGCTGGTAATGGAATTGTGAATGAAAATATAAGCAGTACTCAGTTAGGCCTAAAAGGAATTCCAGCTCTTGCTGAAGAATTACAAATTGCAAGAGATTTGTTTATATTAGAATATACTGGAGGAAAATTACACATCCCTACGATATCTACTCTAAAATCTGCAGAATTAATTAAAACGGCCAAAGCGAAAGGTTTAAATGTAAGTTGTAGTGTAGCGGCATATAATTTAATTTTAGATGATAGTTACTTGCAGGAATTTGATACTAATTATAAAGTAACTCCTCCCCTACGAACAAAAAATGATTGTGAAGCTTTAATTGAAGCTGTGATTGATGGAACTATTGATATGATTACAAGCGATCACCGCCCAATGGATATTGAAAACAAGCAAATAGAATTTGATAATGCCTATTATGGATCTATTGGTTTAGAAAGTATTTTTGGGGCACTTAACACAATACTGCCTTTGGAAGTAGTTATAAAAAAACTTACCAATGGTAAACAACGCTTTGGAGAACCTTTACAATCCATTAAGGAAGGTAACAAAGCTGATTTAAGCTTGTTTACACCTAATGCTACTTATACATTTAGCAAAAAAGATATTATATCTACCAATTCAAATTCAATGTTTTTAAATCAAAAATTAAAAGGTAAAGCTTACGGTATAGTAGCTAACAACCAAATAGTAATATCATAAATGGACACTACTAAAATTACCAGCAATTCAAAAACAAGTGCAATCACTTCTTATTTTACCTTAATAGGCTTTATAATTGCTTTTTTTATGAATTTAGAAGAAAAGCATCCTTTTGCTAATTTTCACTTACGCCAATCTTTAGGGCTTTGGACTTTATTTTTTGCCTTTGCTTCTTTACTAGGTATTATTCCTAACGACAGTACTTACTTTTTAGCTTTTAATGGGTTTTTAATAAGTTTTTTTATTTTGTGGACTTATGCCTTAGTAGGTGCGCTTCAAAACAAAAAACAATGCGTACCCATAGTGGGGAAGCTCTTTCAAAAAATATTTAGTTTTTTGAAATAAAAAAAGTGTCTTTGCTTTGCAAAAGACACTTTTTTTATTTCAAGCTATGCTTTACTGCTTAACAACAAGTCTAAAACCTTCCCCATGAATGTTTAATATTTCAACATTCTCGTCGCGTTTAAGGTACTTTCTAAGCTTGGCTATATAAACATCCATACTTCTAGAAGTAAAGTAGTTATCGTCTCTCCATATCTTTGTTAAAGCTAATTCTCTAGTCATTAAATCGTTTAAATGAAGCGCTAAAAGGCGTAATAAATCATTTTCTTTAGGAGACAGTTTTATAGGCTCTTCATCATTAAATGATAAAAAACGGAGTTTAGAATTCAAAAAGAAACTCCCTATTTCAAATTCAAACTGCTTACTTTCCGCTATTGAATCAACCGTTTTACGTTGCATGATTGCTTTAATTTTCATCAATAGTACTTCGCTATCAAATGGCTTATTCAAATAATCATCTGCACCTACTTGATATCCTTTAAGCACGTCTTCTTTCAAAGATTTTGCCGTTAAAAATATAATTGGAATATCCTTGTTCTTTTCTTTGATTTCTTTAGCTAGTGTAAAGCCATCTTTATAGGGCATCATTACATCTAAAATACATAAATCATAATCATTTCTTTTAAACTTCTCAAAACCCTCCATACCATTTTTAGCATGGGTAACATTGTAGTTGTTTATTGTTAGATAATCCTTAAGGATAGTACCAAAATTAGGGTCATCTTCTACTAATAATATTTTTTTTGATTCTGTATCCATTGCTGTTATGATATTAACGGTATTTTTATAATAACTAAGGTTCCTTTCCCTTTTGTGCTTTCTATATTTATTTCCCCTTGATGATCGTCTAAAATTTGTTTTACATAAGCCAAACCTAAACCATATCCCTTTACATTATGGAGATTACCAGTAGACTCTCTAAAAAAGTTTTCGAAAATATTTTTTTTATCTTTTTTATTAATTCCTACTCCATTATCCTCAATTTTCAAGATAATACTATTTTTAACATTTTCCGAAATTATGTTAATTTTTGGCATTTGTTCAGTGTATTTTAACGAATTATCAATAATGTTTATGATTACCGTTTTAAAATACTCTTCATTTGCTAAAATATGACTTTTGGTAGCTTCTAAATTTAACTGCAATTCTGCTCCATATTCTTCAATTTGATCTTGAATTTCCTGAATTGAAGATTGAACTAAATCATGAAGATTTTCTCTACCTTTTGGCATATTCATTTCACGATTTTCCATTTTCGAAATTCGAAGCACATTTTCAACCTGAGCATGTATACGTTTGTTCTCTTGGTCAATCATATCTAAATAAGTCGCCCTCATCTTCTCATCGTTAATAACTTTAGGGTTTTTAATAAAATCCAAAGCCAAATTAATTGTAGCAATAGGGGTTTTTAATTCATGCGTCATATTATTAATAAAGTCAGTTTTAATTTCAGACACATTACGCTGGCTTTTTAATAACTTGTATGCATAAAAGAATGTAGACATTATTATTAATGAAAGAATAACTGAAAGAATAACCATTAACCCAATAGATTCAATAACAAATGATTTTTTTCCAGTAAAATTAACTACTAGTTGAAAGTTTTCACTTTGGTTTGCATTTTCAAAAAGTGACGATTTAAAAAAGTTAGCCCTATCGTTGTTATAAACAAAATTAGCCGATTGAACTGGGGTTGCTATTCCGTTTTTAAAGACCGCAAATTCGTAGTCAATATTGATATCATTTTTCTTTAATTCTGAATCTAAAAAATAATTAATTTGATGGGCATTTACACGATGCTGAATGTTTAGTTTATTGGTGTACTCTCTAATTAAAGACTGATAAAAAGAATATTCATAATCTGCTATAGATGACAGGCTATGTGCTTTGTGTTGTTTTAAGTTATGTTTAAACCTTACAGTGTCTGTTTTCACGGAAGAAACTACACTATCCAAAGCTTTTCGGATTCTTAAATGTAATTCCTCATTCTCAAGTGTTGACTCGTTAGAATTTTGACTACAGATGTTCTTTAGTATATGTTCGTTTTTTCCTAAACTGTGTGATGCTTTCTGAATAGCATCAAATAAACTAACGAATTCTCGATTTTGTATTTTATCGCTTATACTTGCAAGCGCTCTATGGGCATTTAATTTGAAATAGTTTTCATTTTTGTGGTACGTATCGGAAATAAGATATCCCTGAAGACATATAATGCCTGCAAGTGAAGTTGTCATTAATACGATTAATAATGCAAAAAAACGTACTTTCATTATTCAAAAGTACATATTTCATAAAGTGCTGTTTTAACGTTTAACCAAATGTTAACAACATTAAGCACGCGCTTTTAATAATTGATAAAGCTCTTTTACTTTATTTTTAGTTGCTACCTTATCAATATTTGTAACTACATAATCTGAACGTGATATTTTCACCTCATCATCCCATTGATTTTTAATTCTAAGCTTCACCTCTTCTTCAGTGGTATTATCTCGTTGAATAACTCTAGAAATCCTTGTTTGTAAAGGCGCGGTTACTAAAATTATAACATCACACTGTTTTTCACCTCCTGTTTCAAAAAGTATTGCCGATTCTTTAATTACGAAATCAAATTTCTGTTTGCTATACCATGTTTTAAAATGCTTGGCTACCGCAGGATGAACAATCGCATTCAATTTGTTTAATTTGTGTTTATCTGTAAAAACCTGAGAAGCTATAAATTTTCTATTTAAACGTTGATTGCTATAAGAATCTTCACCAAATATTTTTTTTATGGATGCAACGGTCTCTTTATCGATTTCCATCAATTTCTTTGCTTCAATATCCGATATATACACCGGAACCCCTAAAGCTTCAAAATATGAACTTACTAAAGTTTTACCACTTCCTATACCTCCTGTTAAACCAACTATCATTTATTTTATTACAATAAATTGAACTTCATTTTCCGACAAACGTACATTATACACCAAATTAGAGCTTTTGATTAATTTTAAAGACAATGTATTACTTTGTGGTGTTGCCTTTTTAATATCTACAGCTATTGAAAAATCTTCAGCTTTAAGCCTAGCATAATCTTTAAGGGCCACTCCAAATATTACGGACACTTCTTTTGGAAAAAGTTGTACCGCTTGATTTTCATCAAGATTCAATATTTTTATGGGAATTTTAAATTCACCTTCGGTTATTTTATCTACTTCAATTGAGACAGGTATTTTACTTTGATTAACTATTAAATCTTTTGAAAGATTCTTCAAATCGAGACCTATATTACCTTTGAAACTTTTTTGCAACTTCCTTAGAACAAGTTTTTCAGTATCAATAGTTGTTAAGGTATCTAAAATTATTTCAGGCCCTGTAATATTTATTGTTTTTTTTGATAATGTAATTCCCTTAGAGGATATAAATCCATTTTCGTATTCAATATCTTGTTTAATATTTACAGGTATTTCTTTAGTGATAATTTTACTGAAATTTACCTCAATAGTATCTTTAGAACTGAAGGCTACTTTACCCGTATACCCCAAACTTTCCTTTATAATATTCATCATTTTAGCCCCTGTAAAATAACTTTTCTTAGGACTTTTAGCGACTGCTTTCCTAACATCTAAATTTATTTTTTTATTGAAAACAAAGAATTTCAGCAACTGAAAGCCATTCCCTTCTAATATTAAACTAACCTCTTGATCGCTATTAGGCCGAACAAATTGATCTTTACTAACTTTTGTGTATTCAATATTAAAATTAATTTCTTTAGAATAATTTTTTGAAAATTGGAGAGCAAACCACAGGAAAGAAGTGAAAACAAGAAAAAACAGATACGTTTTAACGTTTTTCTTTGTTAGTTCATTTATCTTACTTTTTCTCATAAATCCTTATTTAAAAAATAACTTAGGAAAAACTTCTTCAGGGTTTTTATTTAACCATTGTACTTTAATAGTAGATTCTAAAAAACCCAATCCATATCCTAAAAATTGGATAGCTGTAGCGTAAACACACATTACCCCTATTTTTATATTTTTATATTGAAGTGAAGCTGTTGAAAAGATTAAAAACATATAAGCAAGGTATAAACCTATTAATTGATAATACCCTAAGGCGAGTAATAATAAACCAACTACAAAACCGAAACAAAAAAGTGTTGGAAACCAATAAGTAAACTTACCGCTTCCCTTGTGCCAACTATTCAAAATAGGTCTGCATTTACCAAACTTAGTAACTTGTAATTTAAATTTATCCCATGAAATTCTTCGTTTATGATATACCTCTACTTTTGAAAACAAAGCCGTATCAAAACCTAATTTCCACAAACGCATACTCAAATCAGGATCTTCTCCTGGGTGAATATATCCAAATCCTTTTGATGTTTCAAAGGCATTTTTTGAAATCCCTAAATTAAAACTTCTAGGCTGAAATTTACCTAATTGTTCTCCTCCACCTCGAATTCCACCTGTTGTTAAAAAAGAGGTCATCACAAAATTAATTGCTTTTTGCAAATCCGTAAAAGAATGATGTGCATTATCAACTCCGCCAAAACAATCTACATTATTAGCTGTAAGTGCTTTTTCTACTTCTTCTAAATAGTTATTTGGTAAAATCACGTCACTATCGAGCACTAAGAAATAGTTTCCTTTAGCCTTTTTCATTCCATAATTACGGCTATCACCAGGTCCAGAGTTTTCTTTAAAAAAATAACTTATATTTAATTTACTCTTAAATTGATTTACTACATCTTTGGATGTTTCAGAAGAGCCGTCTTCAATAATAACAATTTCAAAACCCTTATCATAGTTAAGCATAGTCATGCTTTCTAACAATTCCAAAACCTCTATAGGACGGTTGTAAACAGGTATAATAAAAGAAAAATAGTGTGTCAACAAAATCTAATTTTTAAGACTAGCTAATTTATGTATTCTTCAATTAAGAAAGGAATAATTATAGGTAGATGTTTCTTTTCTGTTTAAGTTACAAATATACCTTGCCACTAAATGTTCTATCACCCGAAAGCACTCTATAAATATATATTCCTAAACTTAAACTACTTCCTACGTATTCGGTTAAGTTATAATTATAAAAACCTTTCGACATCATTTCATTAGTTACTACCCCTATGCGTTGTCCTGTGAGTGAATACAAAGTAATATTTACATGTGAAGTTTCTGCTTTATCTATAGTTAATATAGTATCTCCATTATTTTGTTGGTATGATTTTACTTTGGTTCGGTTTGAAAACACTGTGACTGGCATGCCTATTTCAGAGCTACCAATACAATCAAAACCTAAATCACTTTTTTCTATAGATTGCCCTAACAGTGCTTCATCTACAGTTTGACTATCTATACATAACCAGTCTTTCATAACGGAACTGTACAATTGCCTAAAATCGGTTTTATATTTCAAATTCCCTATAACATCCAAATCGCTTAAATTGGGGTGCTGCCCAACAAAACCATTCCCATTTAGGCCTGGACCAAAAAAAAGCACCGGCGCTGCTTGTCCGTGATCTGTTCCGTTAGATCCATTTTCTTCGACTCTTCTTCCAAATTCAGAAATAGTCATAGTCAACACTTTTTCATTTAAATCAGCACTTTTTAAATCATCATAAAAAAATGTTATATTTTTTGAGATTTCTTCCCACAATTCAGTATGTTTATCGGCCTGATTTGCATGAGTATCAAAACCATCAATACTAACCATGTATACTTTTGTACCCAGATTTCCTTTAATCATTCGAGCTACTATAGCTAATTGTTTTCCTATTCCTGAATCAGAATATTCAACAGAATTAGTAGCATTGCTATAAGCGTCAAATATTGTTTTTGCGTAAGTAAATGTATTATTGGTTACACTTCGTAAATACGATAATCGAGTTCCATAAGTACAATCGGGTAAATCTGTTAAACTATGTAATGCTCCTGTTTCTCCAATACGTTCCAATTCTTCAGGATTGGAAACCGTAAGTGCATAATTACTTACCCCCTGTCCATCAAAAATTAAATTACCTATACTTCCTATTTGTATCGCTGCAGGTATTTCTGGTGGATTAATTAAAAAATCTGGATGTAAACCTTCAAAATACCTTCCCATAAACCCCGAATCTTCCTCTTCTTTTAAATCGGTACTTGCCCAAATATTTGAAGATTTAAAATGAGACAGGTCTTGGTTTTCATAGCCTACACCATGTACTACTTTCATAGCTCCTTCTCCCCACAAACCTTGTATATTTCGCATGGATTCGGGTATTCCAAAATCATCACTTAATTTGTATAATGTGTTTTCTTTATGATGTATCGTAGGTCGATTATTAGCGTAATTATCAAAATCATAAATAGGAACAATCGTATTTAATCCGTCGTTCCCTCCTTTTAATCTCATTAAAACTAATATTCGATCGGTTTCCGTTTCAGAAATAGCTTGTGTTAATTTTGATGGTATGGAAGCTGTAATATTGGTATTAGCTAACATCATACTTCCTCCTCCTACCAACCCCAAAGCTTGTAAAAATGACCTCCTACTCCATCGCTCATGCTCCTGCTTATGAATATCGGCTTTAGAATTGTTTTTGTTATTTTTTATATTAGAAGTACACATAAGCTATTTTAATTGAAATTCAGGTAGACGGATCAGATATTGAAATAGAAGAACCATTTGCCATGGTACACTCGGGTAATCTAACGTCCATATTCCATTAGTAAAATATTCACCTGGTATAAAATCGGTTTTAAATATGTCGGTAGCGTCTGTATAATTTGCTTCCGAGTTTAAACCTTTCGGCAGAAAAGTATCGATTACACTTCTTACAATTGTACTTACATCTTCACTACCGTTAGCAACTGACTTTACAAAATCTCTGAGTGCTTCTCTATTTCCATTATTTTCGTTCCAAACACGCCAAACATTATTCATCACAATATCCCACCGTGAAGTAAGTGTACTTGTATTAATCCAATCATAATCGCCTTGCCAGCCAGCAACATCTACAGGTTGAAAATACCGCTGACCAGCATTACTAATTTGCCAATATAATCCAATATTATCGTCATCTAAAATAGGAAAACTAGTTACTTTCAAAAAATTAATATTGATATCATAAGGACTTTTAATTAATGTAGCAAGTGCTCTATCATCAAAAAAATGTTCGCTTTTAAAAAGTTTTCGAAGAATTGGTTCTAACTCAAAATTTTCTTCAAATTCAATAGCTAGTTCATCAATTATTAATTGATCAACTTCAGGACTTATAAAATATTTATAAATTTTCTGAATTATGAATTTAGCTATTAAGGGTGCTTTTTCTTCAAAAAGAATATCAATAGCCTGATCATAATTCCAATTTCCTATTCTTCCAAATATGTTTTTCTCAGAATCATTAAAGGTATTTGGATCAAATTTAATTTGCTCGCAATAATCACCTAAATTATAACCCGTAAGTGCTTTTGCTGTTTCTTCTATATCTTGTTGTGTGTATCCATTATTTTCTCCTAAAGTAAATAACTCGTACAACTCACGCGCGTAATTTTCGTTGGGTTTGTTTTTTTTATTCGACTTTCCATTTAAAAAGACAAGCATCGCATTGGTAAGCCCTATTTTACGAACAAATTCTTTAAAATTCCCTAAACTGTATTGTTGTAAGGTATGGTAATATTCAAACATATAACTCGCGCAGTTGTATGCAGAATGTTGTGTTACAAAATGATTATGCCAAAAAAGGGTTAGTGTGTCTCTTAAATTGTTGTTTCTAGCGTCTTTAACTGCCTGAGCAAACATTTCTTGTTTATGCTCTTGATTTATTTCTTCAAAATCAAACCCTTCATTAACAAGTTGCTCTCTTCCTTTACCTGCCCATTCTGGTGCTGGTGTAGGCAATAAGTTTTTAGCTTCATCAACTAAAACATCTACAATTTCTTTTGGTGTTTTTGTAAGCGCTACTCTAATAATTTCGGGTGTGGCTCCAAAAGTTAACCTTCGGTACAAATGTTGAGCCCTTTCAATATTCCATGGGTTATCCGTTGAAGGTTCAAAAACTTGAAGTGAACTTAAATTACAATTTTCCATACAAACTATTTCGCAGTATTAAAATTTAGAAGCTATTCTTGACTAAAAAACACTATAAATTACGAAATATTATTTGAGTAATAGCTCACTACATAAGTTTTAACTTTTCAAAATCAACTACTTACTCAAAACGATATGTTTATCAAAAATTTCTAATGATTTAAAACCAAAATATTTTTTGATAAACTCTAAACTTTTTTGAGTGTATAGGGTTACGTGAGTAGGATCGTTTTTGTACCACCATTTTTCAAAGTTTAAATCTAAACTATATAAACTAGTTTTTAGAATAAGCATTCCGTTAGGTAACAGCATATCGTATAATTGTTGAAATACCTTCCTTGGTTGGTACAAATGCTCTATCACTTCGCAGCTAGTGATGTAATTATATTTTAAAGCCAATAAGGATATATCATTAAAATAAAAAGGATCATATCCTTTAACAGCGTATCCGTTTTGCTCTAATACATATTTTACAATTTCGGTTTTGCCGCATCCAAAATCAAGACCGGTGTGTTCTTTATTAAAATGTGCTATCACGTGATCTGTAATTGGCTTTACAAAATTTTGATAACCAAGAGCTGTGACATCATCGCTATGTAAATCATATCGTCCTTTTTCTTCTTGATTATTTAGGTAATAATCTGGGTGTAACAATACGGTCTCACAATTACCACATATATAAAACGCTCTTTCCTGATGTTCAGAAAAGAGCGTGGTTTTAGTTTTGCATAAAGTACAAATCACGTTTCAAAAATTTAAAGTGATTTAATTTTTCTCCATTTTTGTTTCCATATTTCCAATTCGTCCTCGTACTTGGCTATTCGTTTATGAACATCAGCCACCAAAGGGTTAGAGGTATCAGCATGCTTAAAAAACTGGAGGTTATTTTGGAGTTGTAAAATTTCAGATTTCACCTCATCTTGTTTCTTTTTTATAAACGTTTTTTCATTTTGTAGTAAACGCTCGTCATTTTGTGCCACAATTTCAGCTAGTCTGTTTTCAAATTTCAGAAGTTCAGCTTCTTTTTTACTGATATTTAACTTGTTAAACAAACCATCTAATACTTCACTAAATTTTTGCTCTATATCTCTCTTTTTATAAGGAACAGAACCTAACGTTTTCCATTCAGCAATTTTATCGGTAATGGATTCAATGGTGTCTAAAGCTTCGCCTTTTATGCTTTCTATAAAAGACACCTTTTTTTCATACGAAGCTTCTTGTTCTTTATTTGCTTCCTCTTTTTTAGAACTTATTCTATCAAAATAGTAGTTACAAGCGTCTTTAAATTGCTTCCAAATTTTGTCACTATCTCTTCTAGGTACATGACCGATTTTTTTCCAATCGTTTTGAATTTTTTTCATCAACTCTGTAGTTGCCTCAAAATCCTCACTATCCTTATTAGCTTCCGCCTGTTCAATTAGAGCTTTCTTTTTGGCTAAATTTTCTAATTGATCTCCTTTAATGGTTTTATAATATTCATTTTTTGAGCGATTAAATACACGCTCAGCCTCTCTAAATTCGTCCCAAATAGTGTTTTTAAATTCACTAGGTACGCGCCCAGCTTTTTTAAACGCTTCATGCAATTCTTCAATTTGTCTACTTGCCTCTTGCCATTCTTTGTGAGTGCTTTTTGGTGCTGCTGTTACCACCCCTATTTGAATAATTATTTCTTTTCGAGCGATTAAATTTTCTTCCTGTTTGGCATCCTGTTCAGCAAAATAAGCCTGTCGTTTATCATGAATATCACGAGTAAGCTCACTAAATTTATCCCAAATAACTTCTTTATATTCTTTGGCTACTGGCCCTAGTTCTTCTTTCCAAATTTTATGAAGTACTTGTAACTCTCTAAAAGCTCTATTAATACTCGTTTCCTGAACTAATTCCTTAGCTCTATCAATAATCATTAATTTTTGCTCTAGATTATTCTTGTAATCTTTATCTCTAAATTCTCGGTCTAAATGAACTATTTCATAAAAACGATCTACATGATGGTAATACGTGTTCCAAACCGTATTGTTTTTATCTCTAGGTATGGCTCCAGCCTGATGCCAATTTTCTTTTATTTCATTAAATGTAGCAAACTTTTTACTCACTGAGTTTTCATTATCAGCTACCAAAACTTTTAAATCTTCTATAAGTTGCAATCTAGTTTTTAAATTATTTTCTAAATTGGTTTGGACATTCTTATAGTACTTATTCCTTTTATCCTTATAGTCAAAATATGCCTCGTTAAATTGCTTTTTTAACGGAGTACTGTAATAAAAATCAATTTCGTTTCCTCCTTCTTCTAAAAACGCTGCTTTACTAACTTCTGCAGCTGCATTAAAATTTTCATTAAACTGAAACCTAATCTCCTCTACTTGATCCTTGATTAACTGAACGGGATATTTAGCTACTAATAATTTTAACTGATCTAAAAGTGCTTCTTGAGAAAGCGTTGTATAGTCTACTTCAGGAATTTCAATTACCTCTTTCTTTTTAGCTACCTCAACCTCTTGATCAACTGCTTCGCTATGATTCTCTGCTTTATTTTCATCGAAATCATCCGCTGCTGTAGTATTAGATACCGCTTCACTTATTATTTCTGTCTCATTAGTTTTTTCAACTACCGACTCAACTTCAGGTGTTGGTATGTTATTTTCAACATTTCCAGATTCCTGCAAACCTTCTTTTTCGTTCTCTACTGACATTTTAAAATCAATTACTTTTGGTCTGTAAGATAATAAAATTCTACCCCCTTGCTTCATCCTTGCTTAAACTTTTCCTAAAAGGATTCCGTTTTACAAAGATTGCCCTACTTTTAAATAAAGAAACAATCTGTGAAAACTCCATTACTTGTATTTAATCACAAAGGTATTTATTGCAAACAGGCAGATGTTTACTTAGATCCCTGGAAACCTGTAGACAAAGCTATAATTACCCATGGTCATTCAGATCATAGTCGTTGGGGACATAAAAAATACATTACGCATCATAATAATGTCCTAATAATTAATCACCGTTTAGGAGAAATATCTGTAACCGGAAAAAAATACAATGAAACTTTTATCATTAATGGGGTTCAGTTTTCACTACATCCCGCAGGTCATATTATAGGAAGCTCGCAAGTACGGGTAGAATACCAAGGTCAAGTTTGGGTATTTACTGGAGATTATAAAATTGAAAACGATGGTATCTCCACTCCTTTTGAGCCCATTAAATGTCACACTTTTATAACCGAATGTACTTTTGGATTACCTGCTTTTAACTGGACTCCCCAACAAAATGTATACAACAACATTAATAATTGGTGGGCCGAAAACAAAGCCGAAGGCAAAACCTCTGTTCTCTTTGGGTATTCTTTGGGAAAAGCTCAAAGATTGTTACATGGCCTTAATCCTGATATTGGAAAAATTTACACCCATGCAGCTATCGAAAACATGAATGAAGTTATAAGAAGCATTACTCCTTTACAAAAAACACACCGAATAACTAAAGAAACTACCAAGCAAGAGCTTAAAGGAAATATTGTTTTAGCCCCTCCCAGCACTCATGGAAGTCCATGGATACGCAAAATGGTTCCTTTTGAAACCGGAAGTGCTAGCGGATGGATGGATTTTGCAACACAAACATACAAGACAGAGGAGTACATGTAGTGTGCGCAGTTATAACTGATGCTTTTTTAGAGTTTTCAAAATGCGGGGGTAACGACCTTATTACGCCTATTCCTCAATATAATTTTCCCGGTCTAAAAGCTAGTGACAACTGGTGTTTGTGTGCTTCACGTTGGTACGATGCTGTTAAGGCTGGTAAGGCGCCCAAAATTATCCTTGAAGCAACAAACGAAAAAGTACTGGACTTTATACCCATGGAAACCCTGCTTTTGTACGCTAATAAGAACGACTAAACAAATTATATAAATACATTTTACCGCACGTATAGTCGCTCTATTTATGACCGAAAAGGAACTGATTACTTTTGCAGAAAGCTGGTTTGCTAAACAAAACTGGAAAGCATTCCCTTTTCAAAAACAAACTTGGCGTTACTTTTTACAAGGAAAACATGGTTTGCTAAATGCTCCAACAGGAAGTGGAAAAACCATGGCTTTATGGATTCCGATAGTGTTAAATCACTTAAAAAACAACTCCCAAAAACCACACAAAACCCCTAAAGAATTACTTGCCATATGGATCACTCCGCTAAGAGCATTGTCGCAAGAAATCCAACAAGCTACCGAACGTTTTGTTTTAGAAAACAACATTCCTTTAACCGTTGGTATACGTACGGGTGACACCTCTGCTAAAGAGCGGGCTGCGCAAAAGCGAAAAATGCCTAATCTTCTAATTACTACTCCCGAAAGTTTACAACTCTTACTGGCTTCAAAAGATTACGACAAAACATTTAGTAAAACTACTGCAATAATAGTAGACGAATGGCATGAACTTTTAGGGACAAAAAGAGGGGTTCAAATAGAATTGGCACTTTCAAGATTAAAAACAGTAGCTAGTGATTTACGAGTTTGGGGTATTTCAGCAACTATAGGAAACTTAGAGCAAGCTAGGGAGGTTCTATTAGGTAACGACCCTGAGGTGCTAAAAAACTCCGTATTTGTAAAAGCCAACCTTAATAAAAAAATAGATATGCAATCTATTATACCTAAAACCATGGATACTTTTCCTTGGAGAGGACATATGGGGTTGCATTTATTGGAAGAGGTTATTCCTATAATAAACAAAAGCAAAACAACCCTTCTTTTTACCAATACCCGATCGCAGTGCGAAATATGGTTTCAAAAAATATTAAGCGCACACCCAGAGTTTGCTGGTGAAATTGCAATGCATCACGGAAGTATTAATAAGGAAACTCGCTTGTGGGTAGAGCAAGCCATACGCAATGAAAGCCTAAAAGCAGTTGTATGCACTTCGAGCTTAGATTTAGGTGTAGATTTTGCTCCTGTGGAAACCATTATACAAATTGGAGGCCCAAAGGAGTTGCTCGCTTTTTACAACGCGCGGGGCGAAGCAACCACCAACCTAATAAAAAAAGTATCATTTACTTTTTACCAACACATGCCATAGAACTTATTGAAGCTTCTGCATTAAAAAAAGCGGTACAAAAAATGCTGTAGAAGATCGCATTCCTTTTTTAAATTCATTTGATACACTCATACAATATTTGGTAACCCTTGCGGTTTCTAATGGTTTTTATCCTGAAGAAATTTACAATGAAGTTAAAAGTACTTTTTGCTTTCAGGCAATCACTCCCCAGCAATGGCAATGGTGTTTAAATTTTATTCACATGGGAGGACAAAGTTTACAAACCTATGACGAATATAAAAAGGTAGTTATTGAAGATGACGGAAAATATAAAGTACTCAGCAAGTCAGTAGCTATGAGGCATCGATTACAAATTGGCACCATAGTTAGTGACGCAGTACTTACTGTTAAATATTTAAAAGGTGGTTTTATAGGATCGGTGGAAGAATGGTTTGTTTCTAAACTTAAAATTGGTGATGTTTTTACGTTTGCTGGACGCAATTTGGAGTTGTACCAAATAAAAAATATGCAAGTTATCGTTAAAAAATCAAAGACTAAAAAAGCCATTGTACCTAGTTGGATGGGAGGGCGTATGACTCTTTCTGCTCAAATGAGCGAATTATTAAGAGAAGAACTGTATATCGCCTCTAATTATTTAGAAGATAAAAAATCACTTTCTAAAGAAATCAAAGCGTTATCACCTATTTTAGAAAGGCAAAATTTAGAATCGATTGTACCCAAGCCCAAGCAATTTTTAATTGAAAGTTTCAAAACACGTGAAGGATACCATACTGTTTTTTATCCTTTTGAAGGTAAATTTGTACACGAAGCTTTAGCCAGCCTTCTTGCATATCGAATAAGTTTGCTCCACCCTATTTCATTTACCATAGCGCATAATGATTATGGGTTTGAGCTATTGTCTGACCAATATTTAGAAGTAACTGAAATTTTAGATAACAATCTGTTTTCTCCGCAATACCTTCAATCCGACTTACAAAAAAGTTTAAATGCTACTGAAATGGCACGCAGAAAATTTAGAGATATTGCTGTAATTTCGGGTTTAGTATTTACTGGATTCCCAAATAAACAAATTAAAAACAAACACTTACAATCCAGCTCTCAATTGTTTTTTGATGTGTTTAAAGATATGGACCCTGACAACTTATTATTCCAACAAGCAATAACCGAAACTTTTGAACACCAATTAGAAACGGGACGTTTATTAAAAGCCTTAGAGCGCATTGAGTTACAAGAAAAAGTGTGGAAAAAATGCCAAAAGGCTACACCTTTCTCTTTTCCCATTATTACTGACAGGCTATGAGAAAAATTGTCTTCCGAAAAATTAAGCGATCGAATTAAACGCATGACCGCCTTATTGATGAAATAACATTTTAGCATATGCAATACACTAGCTTTATAAGTGTATTTTTATAACATAAATGCATTAAATTGTGACGCTACATATCCATAATCAACATTTTGAAATGCATCCTACAGGGGCTATTTTTTGGAAAGAAAAAAGCACTCTTTTAATTGCCGATGTCCATTTAGGAAAAGTATCCCATTTTAGAAAACACGGTAGCGCTATTCCGCATGAAGCAAGTTTTAAAAATTTTGTATTGATTGATAAGGTCATTCAACAATTTAAACCGCAACAAATATGTTTTTTAGGCGATCTTTTTCATAGCGATCTTAATAATGAGTGGTTTCAATTTGAAACTTGGAGAACAAAAAATAGTAGCATCAACATACTACTTGTAGCCGGTAATCATGACATTATCTCACCGCTGAAATACGAAAAAATTAATATTAAAGTTGTTTCCAAATGGATTTTTCAACAATTTTTATTTACTCATTATCCGGATCAAAAAGAAGGCTATTTTAATTTTTCTGGACATATACATCCCGGCATAGAACTTAAAGGTTTAGGTCGACAACGTATTAAGCTAGCCTGTTTTCATAAAAAGCCGCATCAAATTGTACTCCCTGCATTTGGAATATTTACAGGGAAATTTATTATTACACCCAGTAGTGATGACTTAATTTATGCCATTAGTGATAATGAAATTATTGAAATTCCCACTGCTCTTTTAAAATAGTTGATTTTTTAAGAGATTGTAAAGTTGAGTTCTTTACGATATTCGGTTGGGGTTTTTCCGGTGTGCTTTTTAAATAATTTATTAAAGTGTGAAAAATTATTAAAGCCACATTCATAACATATTGCTTGCACACTTTCCTGCTGCTCCGATAGTAATTTAGTCGCATGCACCAATCGGTATTCATTTACAAACTGTGTAAAAGTTTTACCGGTAACTTTTTTGAAGTTTCTACAAAAAGATGGAGGCGTCATGTTTACGTGACTGGAAATAGCATCGATGCTTATAGGTGCTTTAAAATGCGATTGTACATAATTCATCGTTTTATTAATTCTATGATTATCCTGTGTTTCTGCTTTCATAGCAAAGCCTTCAGCATTCAAAATATCGTATTCTTTACTTTCCGCCAGTTTTTTTAAAATAAGGATAGAATCTATTATACGCTCAAAAGGGGTTTTAGTATTCATTTTTTCTATAATTCGCCCCACTTCTTTTTTTGTATTACCGTAAAAGACTAATCCTTGTTTTGCTCTATCTAGTAATTTTAATAAAGGCTTCATTTCCGAAATTTCAAAAAATGTAGCCCCCAAATAATCCGGTAAAAATTGGATTAAGGTTTCTTTACGTTTATTGGAAAAACTATCCGTAAAACCACAATGAGGTAAGTTGGCACCAATACATATTAGGTCGCCGTCATTGTAATAAGATAAGTGACTCCCTATTTGACGTTTACCAGACCCTTCGTTTACAAATACAATTTCAATTTCAGGATGGTAATGCCATGTAGGCTGATGGTTTTTGTTTTTAAAATCAAACCTTCTGTAAATTAAAGTATTGGTAATATTAGTAGATACATGTTCTAAAGTTGGTTTTTGATATTGGGTTACTTCTTTCATAAGTTATCGAATTGTTAACAATGTATTAAATTAACTGTAAAAAAATAAAATAAAATGTTTTCGGTTAAAATAACATCAATATAAGAAAATTATGAATACTCATAAAGCACTAACCTACAGTACATTTGTAATACAAACAAAAGATAACAACGTAAATTTTATACCTATGAAAAATTTAATCAAAACAGGATTGTTAAGTGTAGCACTTTTAACATCTCTAGTAGCAAATGCATCAAAAATTATTACTACAGCTAGCGCTAAGGACAAGGTAGTTTATATTGGTTTAACTAATATTTCAAAAGGCGAAATTATATCTATAAAGGATACTGATGGTGTTCGTTTATACTCTGAAGTTTTAGAGCAAGATGAATCATTCAACAAAAAATTCGATTTTTCGACCACACCAAGTGGAATTTACTTTATAGAAACTAAGGAAGCTAAAGAAATTACAGTAACGCCTGTAATTGTTAGTGAGGATAAAGTTTCTATAATTACAGATTCAAGCAAAAGGTTTAGAGCTCCAAGTGTTAAATTAGAAGGAACTATCGCTAGGGTATTGGTTAGAAACTTTAATGAAGTACCTGTTGAAATTAATATATATGATACCAATGGAGAAACTTTAAAAACAGAAACTCGTAATAACTTGCTTATTTACAATGCTTATAATTTTTCTGACTTAAAAGAAGGTACTTACACTATTTCTGTAACTCAAGGAGATTACAACTTTACTGAAACTATCAAACTATAGTTTATTTAATTACTTAAAAACAAAGAAACCGCTTTATAAGCGGTTTCTTTGTTTTTAAGTAATTTGTACAATAATTATATTAAACCTCAAAAATCGGAAACATAAAATTTTCTAACTGATCAAATTCAATCAAAAAGGCATCATGTCCATGAATCGATCTAATTACTTGGTGATTTACTGGATGATTTATTTCTCTAAGTTGTCTTACTGTTTCTTCATCTTCACGTAAGGTAAATAACGAATCTGAATCTACAGAAACAATATGAATATCAGCAGTTACTGCATAAATAGCTTCTTTAAAATTTCCATAATTACTAGATACATCAATAGAACTTAAAATATAATTAAGTTGTTTGTATGCCGTTAGTTTAAAACGCTCTTGTAATTTTTTGCCATGATAAAGTAACCAGCTTTCAATATTATAAATTCCTAAAGATTCATTTTTAGTTCTATTAAACTTCATTGTAAAAGAATTGGGCGTACGATACATAAGCATAGCATGCATACGAGCGTCATGCAAAGGATTTGAAGAATTTAATAAAATAGTTTCCTGTACTTTAGCATTTGCTATAACCCAATCACTAGCCTTCCAATCGGTAGCTACCAATATTAAGTTTTTAGCCAAGTTAGGTTTCAATACTGAAAGTTCCCATGCAATTCCACCACCAAGAGATCCTCCCACATTAGCAAATAATTTAGTTACACTTAATTTTTTAAGTCCTAACGAAAATATTCTAGCAATATCCTTAGCTGTAAAAATTTTATAGTTTTCAAATAAATTTTCTTCTAAACCATCATACCCATTACCAGGTATATTAAAAGCAATTACGGTATATGAATTGGTATCTATAGCTTTACCCTCTCCTACTAAACTGTTCCACCAACCATCAGCACCACTAACTTGCGAATTCCCTGTTAAAGCATGGGTTACCAATACTACGGGAGCCGAACCTATAGAAGGGCCAAAAACTTGATATGACAAATTAACCTGAACAGTTTCTGCTGTAAAAGTGGTATAATTTTCAATAGTGATGTATGATAATGCTTCGTTCAATCCTAACTTGTTTAATTATGAAGTTGTTACAAGTAAGGCGATTGAAAAATCTAATGTTATCTATCCATATTAGCTTATAGGTAGAATTTAGCACCTTCTTTAATTTCTTAAAGGGTTGCTAAGGCATCAACGGGTCTAATCCCTACTCCTTTCTTGATAACAACATAATGTAAATGAAACGTAGTGCAAATATAGCTATTAATATTCAATGAAAAAACAAAATACATTTTAGCTTACATAGCTATATAATTTTTGCGTTGGCAACTTATTACACTTTATCTATAATTTCTTTATTTCTAAAAGGTCGTACAATTAATCTAGCAGCTTTATCAAAATTTATATAGTTGTATACCCAATTAAAAAGTGTTCCTACTTTATTTCTAAATCCTACTAAAAATAGCAGATGTACAAACATCCAAATAATCCAAGCAAAAAAACCTCCGAAACTTAACTTACCAATATCAACCACTGCTTTGTTTCTACCTATAGTTGCCATCGATCCTTTGTCATTATATATAAATGGAGTTGGTGCTTGCCCTTTATTTATTTTTACTAAATTTTTTGCTAAGTGTTCTCCTTGTTGAATTGCAGGCTGTGCCACCATTGGGTGCCCTTTCTGGTAACCTGTAGTTTTCATTAAAGCAGTATCACCAATAGCAAAAATATCTTGATAACCGTCAAGTCTATTGTACTCATTTACCTTATACCTATTTGCTCTAGGGATAATGCTTCCTGCTTTAATACCATGAATTGGTGCCCCTGTCACTCCTGCCGACCACACAAAAGTAGCTGTAGCAAATTCTAAATCTGAATTTGTAGTTACCCTATTGTTTTCATAATTAGTAACAATTGTATTTAAATGTATGTTTACTCCTAATTTTTTTAAAAAAGCTTCAGATTGATTACTAGCCTTTTCACTCATGGGCGGTAATACTCTATCTGCACCTTCTATTAAATTAATTTCCATTTCCGAAAAATCCATATCAGGATAATCTCTTGGGAGTACATTCGCCCTTAACTCTGCAATCCCACCTGCAAGTTCTACCCCCGTAGGACCTGCTCCGGCAATTACAAAATTTAACAGTTCTTTCCTTTTAATTTTATCCTTGGTAATTACTGCTTGTTCAAGGTTTTCTAATATTAAACTTCTCAAATTGAGTGCTTGCGGCAAACTTTTCATACGCATTGCATTTTTCTCAATAACCTCGTTTCCAAAAAAATTAGTTTTGGCCCCTGTGGCAATTACTAGGTAATCATAGTTAATACTACCAATATTGGTTTTTACTTCTTTAGCATTGGGGTCAATCTTATTAACCTCTGCCATTCTAAAAAAAGTATTTTTCCCGCGTTTAATTATTTTACGTAAAGGATAGGCTATTGATCCTGGCTCTAAAGATGCTATAGATACTTGATACAATAAAGGCTGAAATGTGTGGTAGTTTTGACGATCCAATAACACAATTTGAAAGTTTTTATAAGAAACTAATTTTTTGGCAATAGCCACACCTGCAAAACCGCCTCCAATAATTATAACTCTTGGTAAATCTATGTCTGGAATATTCATATTTATCACTCATTTTTACAATACAAAGATAGTTATTCAAAATCCTTCAAACTAAAATTTAGCGATAACTAACAAGTCATAAAAATTAAAATATATCCAACATAACAAATAAAGTACCAATTGAAATTTTCAACTTTTCCTATACAAATATTCTGTTAAGACTTTTGCTACATCAACTTAATGCGTAAATTTGCAACACAAAATCATGGGATAGATTTGACTGATTGCAACCCATTATAATTATATTACTTTATAGTGTTTCTATAAATCCTATTTAAGTAAATAATATAAAAAAAGCTAAAGCAGTGTAAACTTCTTTTGCGCGTTGCGTCTTATCTACTTCCTTACTATAAAATTAAACTATGTCGTATTTATTTACTTCTGAAAGTGTTTCAGAAGGACACCCAGACAAAATTGCAGACCAAATTAGTGATGCACTTATCGACAATTTTTTAGCTTTTGATCCTGAATCAAAAGTAGCTTGCGAAACACTGGTTACAACAGGACAAGTAGTACTTGCTGGTGAAGTAAAGTCTAATACTTATTTAGATGTTCAAAAAATTGCTCGAGATACTATTAATAAAATAGGATACACTAAAGGTGAATATATGTTTGATGGAAGCTCTTGCGGAGTACTTTCAGCAATTCACGACCAAAGTGAAGATATCAACAGAGGTGTAGATAAAGCTACTAAAGAAGAGCAAGGCGCGGGTGACCAAGGTATGATGTTTGGTTACGCCACCAATGAAACAGAAAACTATATGCCTTTGGCTTTAGATCTTTCTCATAAACTACTTATTGAATTAGGTAATTTAAGAAGAGAAGCTGATGCTATTCCATATTTAAGACCCGATGCTAAAGCGCAGGTAACTATTGAATATAGTGACGATAATATACCGCAACGTATAGAAGCTATTGTAGTGTCTACACAACATGATGACTTTGATGAGGATGACAAAATGTTAGCTAAGATCAGAAAGGATATTGTTGAAATTTTGATTCCTCGAGTACAAGCAACTTTACCAAAAGAAATTGCTGCTTTATTTAATAGTGATATTAAATACCATATAAACCCAACTGGGAAATTTGTAATTGGTGGTCCTCACGGAGATGCCGGACTTACAGGTAGAAAAATAATTGTGGATACTTACGGAGGTAAAGGAGCTCATGGTGGTGGTGCTTTTTCAGGAAAAGATCCTAGTAAAGTAGACCGTTCTGCTGCCTACGCTACAAGACATATTGCTAAAAACCTAGTTGCTGCAGGTTTAGCCGACGAAATTTTGGTACAAGTATCTTATGCCATTGGAGTTGTTGAACCTATGGGTATTTTTATTGATACGTATGGCACCTCAAAATTAGACATCACCGACGGTGAAATTGCTAAAATTGTAACTAAAGTTTTCGATATGCGACCAGCTGCTATTGAGGAACGTTTAAAATTACGTAATCCTATTTATAGTGAAAGTGCTGCATACGGACATATGGGACGTAAAAATGAGGTTGTTACCAAAACCTTTACCCAACCCGATGGAAATTCTATAACAAGAGAAGTTGAACTGTTTACTTGGGAGAAATTAGATTACCAAGAAAAAGTAAAAACAGCATTTTCTTTGTAAAAAGAAATAAGCATATTTATTACAACGGGCTATTCTTTATGAGTAGCCCGTTTTATTTTGTTTAAAAGGTAGTAATCTGAAAGTCACGCTAATAATTATTTTGTTACTTTACGACTTATTTTATTCATTTTTAAAATAAGAATTGACTTTTACTATTATTATTTATGAAGCTTTTTATTTTATTTTATTCCCTAATAGCATTAGCTACATCGGCGTTGGCACAACAGCAAAAAGAATCAAAACCCAAATTGGTAATTGGTATTGTTGTAGACCAAATGCGTTACGACTATTTATCGCGCTTTTACAATAAATTCGAAAATGAGGGCTTTAAACGTCTTATTAATGATGGTTTTGAATGCAAAAATCACCACTTCAATTACATGCCAACCTATACGGGTCCTGGGCATGCCTCTATATTTACAGGTACCACCCCAAATAATCACGGAATTATAGGTAACAATTGGTTTGATAAATTTAATAATAAAATGATTTACTGTGCCAGTGATGAAACGGTAGAGACTTTAGGCACTCAAAGTCCAAAAGAAAAAATGTCACCTCACAGAATGTTAACTATGAGCTTTGCAGATGCGAATAGGTTACACACCCAATTTAAAGGAAAAACAATAGGTGTTAGCCTTAAAGATCGTGGTGCTATTTTACCTGCGGGGCATTCCGCTAACAGAGCATATTGGTTTAGAGGAAAAGAAGAAGGCCAATGGGTATCCACCTCTTACTACGGACCATCACTACCTAATTGGGTAATCGATTTTAATAAAAAGAAACCTGCTGAAAAATACTTAAAGACTTGGAACACTTTAAAACCTATAAAAACCTATACTGAAAGTGGTAACGACTTGAACACCTATGAAAGAGGTTTTAAAGGAAAAGAAACAGCTACGTTTCCTTATGGCTTAAAAAAATTGAGTGTCGAAAACTCTGGGTATGATATTATAAAAGAATCGCCTTACGGAAATCAATTAGTAACTGATTTTGCATTAGCTACCTTAAAAAATGAGTCGCTCGGAAAAGATGAACATACCGATGTGCTAACAATTAGCTACTCCTCTACCGATTATATTGGGCACAATTTCGGAGTGAATTCCGTTGAAATTGAAGACACTTATTTACGTTTAGATTTAGAATTAGCCAAGCTTTTAAAAGCTTTAGACAAAGAAGTTGGCAAAGGAGAATATACGGTGTTTTTAACAGCAGATCATGGTGCCGTAAATGTGCCGCAATTTTTGAATGATCATAAAATTCCCGCTTATTATTTTGACCAAAACACCTTTGAAACCTCTATTAATACTTTTACTAAAAAAGAGTTTCTTACCGATAGTCTAATTAGTAATTTTTCTAATAATCAACTATTCTTAAATCATCAAACTATAAAAGCAAATAAGCTATCTGTCTCAAAAATCACAAAAAAAATACAGTATTTTATAAGTCAACAACCGAGAATACAATACGTTTTTACTCGAAGTAATTTATTACAAAAAAGCAATAGTAATGTAATCGGAAAATTAGTTGAAAATGGATTTCACCAAAGGCTAAGTGGAGATTTGGCCTACGTGCTTAGTCCTTCTACCATAGTATATCCAAAAACAGGTTCTACCCACGGAAGTCCTCAAGTTTATGATACACACATCCCTTTATTATTTTATGGAAAAGGAATTCAGAAAGGTTACACCTATAAAAAAACTAAAGTAGTCGATATTGCCCCTACGGTTTCGGCAATACTTAAAATTGCTGCACCTAATGGATGTACAGGGAATATATTAGAGGAAGTTATTTCAAAATAAAACCATTAAATACTCCTTTTCAGTTACATAAAATATATTAGGCATTTCTTATCGAAAGGTCTCTATAAAATTCTATTACTAATAAAGTATTCAATCTTAAAAAATAACTCTAAAAGTTAGTATTTTTGAAGAAAATCTATTGAAATAAAATTATGGCATTAGTACCCTTGTACAAAGAGCAATCAATTTCTATTTATAATTCATTATCTGGAAGCAAAGAAACATTTATTCCCATCGTTGATGATGCGATTGGTATGTATGTTTGCGGCCCTACCGTATATAGTCATGTACATTTAGGCAATTGTCGTACTTTTATTTCATTCGATTTAATTTTCAGATATTTAAAGCACTTAGGATTCAAAGTACGTTATGTAAGAAATATTACCGATGCAGGACATTTAGAAAACGATGCTGATGAAGGGGAAGATAAAATCACCAAAAAAGCGCGATTAGAACAAATTGAACCTATGGAAGTGGTGCAACGCTACACGGTTGATTTTCATAATATTTTAAAGCAGTTTAACAATCTCCCACCGAGTATTGAACCCACCGCAACAGGACATATAGTAGAACAAATTGAAATCATAAAAACGATTATTGAAAACGGTTTTGCTTATGAGGTTAATGGGTCTGTATATTTTGATGTTGCAAAATTTAATGAAACAAACGATTACGGAAAATTAAGCGGTCGTAATTTAGAAGATATGATTAACAACTCCCGGGAATTAGCGGGACAAAGTGAAAAAAAGAATCCTCAAGATTTCGCTTTATGGAAAAAAGCATCGCCCGAACATATTATGAGATGGCCAAGCCCGTGGAGTGATGGTTTTCCGGGATGGCATTTAGAATGTACAGTTATGAGTTCTAAATATTTAGGTGAGCAGTTTGATATTCATGGTGGGGGTATGGATTTAAAATTCCCACATCACGAATGTGAAATAGCCCAAGGAGAAGCTGCTTGCGGAAAAACACCTGTAAATTATTGGATGCATGCCAACATGTTAACGCTAAATGGTAAAAAAATGTCTAAAAGCACAGGCAATACTATTTTACCACACGAAATATTTACTGGTAACAATACTATTTTAGCGAAACCCTTTAAACCTGCAGTTGTAAGATTTTTTATGCTACAGGCACACTACCGTAGTATTATGGACTTTTCGAATGATGCGTTAGAAGCTTCTGAAAAAGGTTTTATTAAATTAATGGAAGCTATTAAAAATCTTGATAAACTTTCTACTTCTAAAGTTTCTAGTTTTGACATTAACGCATGGAAGCAACGCTGTTATGATGCCATGAATGACGATTTCAATAGTCCTATTCTAATTTCTCATTTGTTTGATGCTACTAAATATATCAATCAAATAAAAGAAGGAAGTACTACTATTTCTTCCGTTGACTTGGAAATATTAAATACAACCATAAAGGCATTTACTTTTGATGTTTTAGGATTATCCGACATTTCCGAAGAAGGAAATGATTTATCTGAAAAACTAGATGGTGTGGTAGAATTACTTATTGAGTTACGCAAAGAAGCTCGTGCTAATAAAGATTTTGCTTTAAGCGATAAAATTAGGGATGAATTGGCTTCAAAAGGCGTACAGCTTAAAGACGGAAAAGAAGGAACTGAATTTAGTTATTAAAAAGTTCTCCTAAATTATAATAAGACCGTCTAAATATTTTTAGACGGTCTTTATTTTCTACAATATCGTTTTTATTTTTATAAAAGATTTAATTAGTAAATTGTCGTACTGAATAACTCATTAAATAATGCTTAAGAAAATACTTTCTTTTCCCTTTTTAGCCATTATTTGGATATATCAACATGGCATTTCACCGTTTACGCCTAAAACTTGTCGTTTTGAACCTACTTGCTCGCATTATACCAAACAAGCTTTGCAGAAGCATGGAGTTTTCAAAGGGAGTTGGTTAGGCATTAAACGCATATTTAGCTGCCATCCATGGGGTAAAAGTGGTTATGACCCAGTGCCTTAATTATACTACACTAGCAATTAAAACAAATTGAATAAATCCATTTGTAGGCACTTTAGCTAATTGCGAAATTGAGTTTTCCGTTAATTGTAAAATTCTAGGGTACCCCCCAACAGTTTGCGCATCACGCATTAAAATTATTAATTTTCCTGAAGGTGTCCATTGTACCGTCCCTGGTAAAACAGGTGAAGATATTATTGAATTTGTGTGTCCTTCGATGAATTCATTTAACAAAAATCCCATTCGATTACTCTGAGTATTAATACTAAATAATTTCCTACATAAGCCACTTTGTAAACTTATGGGCATTAACTCAAATTCAGGACCTTTAAATACATCAACAAAGATTACTTTTGATGGTTTTTTGTAATAATTAATTTTTGAGAATTGTTTGGTTATAGTATTTTCAATAAAAGGAACAAATGGTAATTTCATTCGTTTTTTCAAAAAACTATGCTTTGTAATGTTAGAATAAAAAGACCTGCTTCCTAAAATTTTTTCTGTCTGAATACCTCCTTTTATTGCTATATATCCGTATCCCTTAATTTTGTTTAGACGAAGTGATAATATATCATTTTCGTTAATAGTAATAACTCTAAAAGCTTCTTTTAATTTTGAATTCAAATAAATATCAATACCAATACCAGTAACTACTATTTGACATGGTGCTGAAAATTTAAGTTTGGGAGGAGTCAATCTCCATTCAATAACAGCAGCGTTTACATTATTATCAAGTAATAAATTAGCTAAACCTGCCATCTGAAAATCCATAAATCCGGACATAGGAATGCCCTCAGATAAGTAACCTATCCTTCCCCCATCCTGAATAGAACAACCTATTCCTGCATGAACAACTTCTATATATGATACTTTAGGAGTTAACAACTATTTATTTGTTTTAATTTTGAAATATTCTTGTGTTGATATGGAGTAAAATTTAACTTTATCTCCTACCTCAATTTGAGAAGGAGGTGAATTTTGAATATCAAAAAAAGATAAAGGGGTACTACCAATAACATGCCATCCCCCCGGACTTTGAGAAGGGTAAATCCCTGTTTGCTTTCCGCCTATAGCCACGGAGTTTTTAGGGATTTTTAAGTTAGGGGTGTTTTTTCGCTCTAAAAACAATTTTTCATCTAACCCTCCTAAATATAAAAAACCCGGCAAAAAACCTTTACCATAAACATGATATGAGGTTGCGGTATGCATACTTATTAAATCTGTTAAACTTAATCTTTTTAATTTTAAAAAATTAGCTAAGTCTATTCCAAAATCGAAATCATAACATACGGGAACCCTCCAAAGAGTTGGAGTTTTTTTATAATTATTAAAATCTATTTTACCCAATTTACTTTTTATATCTTCTAGTAAATTTAGTGTAACTGTGTTCTTACAACACAGTAATAAAGATTGATATCCGTTAGCAATATCTAGTAATTGATCCCAATACTCTTCTTTAAGGTAACCCTGAACCTTTAGTAATTCTGCAGAAATTTCTTCATTTATTTCCTTTGGCCAATCTATTAAGATGGCTTTTTCTCCGTAAAGCGATATGTTTACCTTAAACTTCATTCAATAATCGTTGCCAATTTTTCAGCTATAGAAACCGCTAATGAGTGGTCACCATGAATACACACAGTTTGTGCTTCTACAGTTTTTATTTCGCCTGACAACGTTGTTATACGTCCATTATGAATCATACAACTAACATGTCTTACTATTTCATCAACTGAATTTAAAACGGCTTTGGGATTACTTCTAGCAACTAAAGTTAAGTTATTCTCATAATTACGATCGGCAAAAACTTCGATCAAAGCACTCTTTCTTTGGCTCGTTGAAATATAAGAAATTGCTGCAATAGGTATAAAAATATAGGTTTCAGGATAATGATTATCTACCCATTCAAAAAACCATTTGGTATATTCTTCAGAATTAAAAACATCATTATATAACGCTCCATGTAATTTAATGTGATTCATTTTAATTTTGAACCGATCACATTGAGCTACAAATAAATTTATTTGTTGTTTAACACTATCAAAAACTACTGCTCTAGGAAGCTGTATTGACTTTCTTCCGAAATTTTCAATATCAGGATATGATGGGTGCGCCCCTACCTTAACCTTATTAAATACAGCTATTTTCAACGTGTTGGCTATCGAGGTTTCATTACCATAATGCCCTCCACAAGCTATATTTGCATAAGATAAATAAGGAATAAGTAATTCATCATTTGACACCCCCTCTCCAACATCGGCATTAAGAAGCAACTTGTTTTTCACTTAGTAAACAAATTAATTTCTAACAAAAATTTCCAAATTATTATTTTTCTTAATTGCGTAAGCTAATGATTTCCCCTGAAATGACTTTGAAGGATTACTGTTTAGTAGTGATAATACATTAGGTAACTTTAAACCCCATGAACCCGACTTAGTCGTTTTTCCTGGCTGAACCATTACCACATGTCCATATGTTTTTGAGGTATCTATAATCAATGCTAACCCTCCATTGTTAGCATAATCCAATGCTTCATTTAGGTTATCTTGGCTTGTTGCCAAACCTATTTTTTTCCATTTACTAGATGATGATACTATTGGAAAGATACTATCGTAAACCTTGAAATTACCCTTTTCATCTTTAAATTCATTTAGTTGAAACTTTTGACTAATAAACTTCGTAATGGCATTTCTACAATCAGATCTTTTAGTATTTAAAGCTTTACAATTCTTAAATTCTACAAGCAATTTTTCAAATTGAGCTGAAGACAATGCTACTTTTGCACTTGCAACATCTCTTGTTGAAACAATAGATTCAGTGGCTTTTTTTTCAACTTCTTCAACTAGTTCTTTCGACTTTATGGTGGTATTTTTTACTATTTCATTAGATGTTTCATTTGAGCTATTCTTTTTACAAGAACCAGCAAGAACTGTAAGTATAGTTACTATAAATATTCTTTTCATCTTATGCCTTTTTAAAAGTTAAATCAATATAAAGATAATTTAATTGAAAAACAGCTAATTATTTCTGAAATATTTCTCAATTGTTAGGATAACTCAGAAGATAGAATTGTTACAAGTATTGAAATCAACTGCTATTTAAAGTCTAATAAAGCTATACCCTGTAATATCATCTCTTTTTCATGAAGGAAATACTTATCACAATATGACGTATTTAAATAGCAAAGGGATAATTAATAAAGGAACTATAGCATAACAATTAATAACTATCGTTTTGATATAAAAAATGCTATTTCTTTAATTAAAAAATAGGCTTGTACTGACTGCTAAAAAATAAGGTTGCTAATACAAAACAAAATACCTCAAAAAATAATTTTCACATAACTATACCAAACAAAAAAGACTTCTAAATTAATAGAAGTCTTTTCAAATTTTATAAATAAAACTAAAGATTAAACTTTAGCAGTTTTTACAGTTTTAATGATACGTGCAGCGATCTTATATGGATCTCCGTTTGAAGATGGACGACGATCTTCTAACCATCCTTTCCAGCCTTTTTCAACTGTAATAATTGGAATACGAATAGATGCTCCACGGTCAGATACTCCAAAAGAGAAATCTGTAATTGCAGCAGTTTCATGCTTACCAGTTAAACGTTGGTCGTTATATGCACCATATACATCAATGTGCTCTTTCACGAATGGACGGAAAGCTTCACAAATAGTTTCGTAAGTTTCTTTAGAACCACATGTTCTTAATGTAGTGTTCGAAAAGTTTGCGTGCATACCTGAACCATTCCAATCAGTATCACCAAGTGGCTTAGGATGCCATACAACTTGTAAGCCGTAAGATTCTCCTATACGCTCCAATAGGTAACGACAAATCCAAATTTCGTCACCTGCTAATTTAGCTCCTTGTGCAAAACATTGGAATTCCCACTGACCAGCAGCAACCTCAGCATTAATACCCTCAACATTTAAACCTGCATCTAAACATACATCTAAGTGCTCTTCTACCATATCACGTGCAAATGCGTTTTTAGCACCTACTGAACAGTAAAACTGTCCTTGTGGAGTTTGGTCTCTTGGGAAACCTACAGGTAAATTAGTTTCAATATCATATAAGAAGTATTCTTGCTCAAATCCGAACCAAAAATCATTATCATCATCTTCGATAGTAGCACGTGCATTATCTACATGTGGAGTTCCATCAGCATTTAAAACCTCAGTCATAACCAAATATCCACCTTTACGCTGTGGATCAGGATAAACCGCTACTGGCTTTAATAAACAATCAGAGTTTCCTCCTTCTGCTTGGTTTGTTGAACTACCGTCAAAAGACCACATTGGACAATCCTCGATTTTTCCACTAAAGTCATCTACAACTTTAGTTTTACTTCTCATACTAGCTGTTGGCTTAGTACCATCTAACCAGATGTATTCTAATTTAGCTTTACTCATAATAGTATATAAAACAGATTAAACTTTAATTCTAAAGATCGCAAATATAGCAACATTTAAGTATTACTACTTAATTTTTAACTCATGAATTAAGTAGTACGTCCTATTTTTATTTAAACTTCAAAAAAAACTAAGCTATTTTATAAATAAATAAATAAAACATAGTGATTTATAGATATGACTGTTGATTTTGCACAAAATTATCAATGCTTACTTAGAAATTCTAACTTTCTTTTTTTCTATTTTAAATGTAATTTAATACAAGTATCTTTGCACATTCAATACTATAAAAATGAGTCAAGAAGTAAGTAAGCGTTACGCACAAAGAGGAGTATCCGCAGCTAAAGAGGATGTTCACAGTGCTATTAAAAATATAGACAAAGGATTATTTCCAAAGGCTTTTTGCAAGATCGTTCCCGATTACTTGACAGGTAGCGAAGATCATTGTTTAATTATGCATGCTGATGGAGCAGGTACTAAATCTTCTTTGGCCTACATGTATTGGAAAGAAACTGGTGATATTTCAGTATGGAAAGGAATTGCTCAAGATGCATTGATAATGAATATTGACGATTTACTTTGTGTAGGAGCTACCGATAATATTATGCTATCTTCAACTATTGGAAGAAACAAAAATTTAATTCCTGCTGAAGTACTTTCCGCGATTATTAACGGTACAGAAGAATTATTGGCCGATTTAAAAAAACATGGTGTAACTATACACTCTACCGGTGGGGAAACTGCTGACGTTGGCGATTTAGTTCGCACAATTATTGTTGACTCTACTGTGACTGCTCGTATGAAACGATCGGAAGTTATTGATAACGCAAATATAAAACCCGGAGACGTAATTGTTGGGTTAGCCTCTTTTGGACAAGCTTCCTACGAAAAGGAATATAACGGAGGCATGGGAAGTAACGGATTGACCTCTGCTCGACACGATGTATTTGATAATTATTTAGCAGAAAAATTTCCTGAAAGTTTTGATGCAGCAGTACCTGCTGATTTGGTTTATTCTGGAAAAACAAAACTTACTGATAATGTTGAAAACTCACCTATAGATGCAGGTAAGTTGGTTTTATCTCCAACGCGAACTTACGCTCCTATTATCAAAGAAATCTTATCGAAATACGACAGTACTGATGTCCACGGAATGGTACACTGTAGTGGTGGTGCGCAAACTAAAATTTTACATTTCATAAGCGAAAATCACATCATTAAGGATAATCTATTTCCAATACCGCCTTTATTTAAATTAATACAGGAAAATTCTGGCACTGACTGGAAAGAAATGTATCAAGTATTTAACATGGGACACCGTATGGAAATTTATGTAAATGAAGCTATAGCAGAAGATTTAATAGCCATTTCGAAACGTTTTAATGTGGATGCTCAAATTATAGGTAGAGTTGAAGCTTCTGCGGAAAAAAAATTAACAATTAATAGTGAGTTTGGTACTTATAAATATTCATAAGTCTTATTTATAATATTCAATGAAGATTATAAATAAGCAAAAAAATAGTTTTGTAGCTTAAATTTATAGCTCCACAAAAAGCATTAATTAGTTCTTGATTTTTAATTTAAGGCAAATAGCTTTATAAAATTAATAAAATAAAAAGGGTTGAACTATTTAAGTTCAACCCTTTTTATAATTATTCTAAAATAGAAACCTAAAATATATTAGGCTTTATTTGTCATAGTAACTAATCGCTGTGGTAAAGGTGCTTCATAACCTGCATTTCCTAAAGCTTCAACTATACTCTGACGCGTATCCCAATAAACATCCCAATAATCATCACAAGAGGAATATGGTAATGCTAATAATTCTACACCATTAGCTCCTAAATTATTAACTGCAACTCTCGGTGCAGGCTCTTTCATTACATTTTTATCTGAATTTAAAACGCCCATCACTATTTCTTTAGCTTTTGCTATATCTGTTCCATATTTTATTGCGAAAGGCATGTCTACTCTTAAATTACCTTTAGTAGTTAAATTTGTGATTGTACCTGCGGTAATAGCCCCATTAGGAATAATTTCAGTCTTATTCTGAAACGTTTCTAAAATAGTTACAAACACCGAAATTTCTTTTACAAAACCTAATTTCCCACCAGTCTCTATTAAATCTCCAACTTTAAACGGACGAAATATCAATAACATAACTCCTGCTGCCATATGTCCTAATGAACCATTAAAAGCTCCTCCAATAGCTAAACCAACTGCAGCCAATAGCGCAGCAAAAGTTGCTGTAGGAATACCAACAATACCTGCTATAGATATAAATAACATTACTTTTAAAAGAAAACCTACTAATGTTTTAAGAAATGGTTGTAAAGTACCATCAACCTTACTCTTTTCAAAAGCCTTAGTAACTGCCTTCATGATTATTTTTATAATCCAAAGACCAATAATTAACGCTACTATACCTCCCACTATTTTTAGGCCATACTGTCCTACTCCTTCTTGCAAGGCATTAAAAACACCACCTAGTGAATCTACAACCGTACCTCCTGTTTCCATACCTGCTTCTGTAATTTTGTCTAAAGTTTGCATATTATTATTTATGTTATTTTATAATATTTAAATGTAAATTTATGTTCAACCATACACACTCAATATTACAAAAAAACACCATTCAAATCGACAAAATACACGAAAGAAGGTCAAAACATCATTTCACAAACTAATATTCTTATAATGTACAATCTAATATTTCAAGAAAAAAGCTCTGAGATTATAATAAAAACGAGGCATTGTTTTTTTTGCTTCATAAATAACTCTAGTGAATGTATTCGATTTTAGCCTTTTAGTGGGTCTTATTTGTGATTCAAAAAAAAGAATTCTATTGATTCTTTTTAGGCTCCAACATCCTTTTAATTTCGTTGAGCTTCATTAATGCTTCAACAGGTGTTAGGGTATTGATATCTGTTTCTATAATTTCATTCTTAATATTTTCAAGCAAAGGATCATCTAAATTAAAGAAACTCAATTGCATTTCCTCTTCATGCGCTTGTTTTAAAGATTCAGAAATATCTTCACTTTTATTTGATTTCTCTAATTGCTTCAACATTTTTTGTGCTCGTTGCACTACATATTGAGGCATTCCTGCCATTTTTGCTACATGAATTCCAAAACTATGCGCACTTCCGCCCGGAGTTAGTTTTCTTAAAAAAAGTACATTGTCTTTTATTTCTTTTACCGCTACATTGTAGTTTTTAATTCTAGGAAAGGTTTCACACATATCATTCAATTCATGATAATGTGTTGCGAATAAGGTTTTTGGTTTTGTAGGGTGCTCATGAAGGTATTCACTTATTGCCCAAGCTATTGAAATACCGTCGTAAGTACTTGTTCCTCGCCCAATTTCGTCCAATAAAATTAAACTCCTATCGGATAAATTATTAAGAATACTAGCGGTTTCATTCATTTCTACCATAAAGGTCGATTCGCCCATTGATATATTATCGCTTGCTCCTACTCTAGTAAAAATTTTATCTACAATACCCATTTCAACTGCCTCCGCAGGAACAAAACAACCAATTTGTGCCAGCAAAACAATTAAGGCCGTTTGCCTAAGTATGGCTGATTTACCACTCATATTAGGCCCCGTAATCATTATTAATTGCTGTGTTTCGTTATCCAAAAACACATCATTAGCAATGAAGGATTCTCCTAATTTTAGTTGTCGCTCAATTACAGGGTGTCTTCCTTGAGTTATTTTAAGCTCGTTAGTTGCTGTAAAAATTGGCCTTGAGTAGTTATGATCTTGAGCCAAACTAGCAAATCCGCACAAACAGTCTAACTGACCTACTAAAGCGGCATTGTTCTGGATAATTTGAATATACTCATGCATCCATGCTACCAAATCAGCAAATAACTGTTGCTCTAGTACTAATATTTTTTCTTCGGCACCTAAAATTTTTGATTCATATTCTTTTAGCTCTTCAGTAATATAGCGTTCTGCATTAACTAAAGTTTGTTTACGAATCCAATGTGCTGGCACTTTATCTTTATGAGAATTTCGAACTTCTATATAATACCCAAAAACATTATTTGAGGCTATTTTCATAGAAGAAATCCCTGTAGCTTCACTCTCTCTAGCGAGCATCCCATCTAAATAATCCTTACCCGAAAATGCCAACTGACGTAACTCATCTAATTCCGTATTGAAGCCCGTAGCTATAGTAGTTCCTTTTAAGATATTAACTGGTGCTTCCTCACTTAGCGTATCAGCTATTTTCACTCTTAATAATTGACAATCATGTAAGGCATCACCTATTTTTTTTACTGCATCTTGATCACTTTTCTCTGCTAAAGTTTTTATAGGTACAATTGCATCCAAAGATAATTTTAACTGATTAACCTCCCTTGGAGATATTTTTGCGGTTGCCATTTTGGAAACCAATCGCTCCAAATCTCCTATTTGTGCTATTTGCTTTTGAAGTGATTCTAATACCGCTGGTGTTTGTATTAGGTACTGCACCACATCATGTCGCATTTCTATACGTTGCTTATTTTTTAGTGGTAAGGACAACCAGCGTTTTAACATACGCCCTCCCATGGCAGATCGTGTATTATCAATAACATCTAACAGAGTAACAGCTCCATTATTATTTGAGGTATACAATTCTAAATTTCGCACGGTAAACCGATCCATCCATATGTAATCATCTTCTGCAATACGTTGTATCCGATTAATATGCTGTAACTTGTGATGTTGTGTTTCTTTTATATAATGAAGTATCGTACCCGAAGCAATTACTCCAAGAGATAAATGATCTACCCCAAAACCTTTTAGGGTTTTAATATTGAAATGTTGGTGTAAAGTCTCCAGTGCATAATCCTCTTTCCACGCCCAATCTTCTAGGTAATAAGTAAGATAATCAATCCCAAAATCTTCTATAAAATTGTTTTTTTTAGGCTTAGAAACTAAAATTTCACTTGGACTAAAATTTTGCAATAATTTATCTACTGTTGCTTTATCCCCTTGTGCGGTTAAAAATTCACCTGTCGAAATATCTAAAAATGCTACTCCAAAGCCTTTGTTGGCGTAATGTACCGAGGCTAAAAAATTGTTTTGTTTACTGTTTAACACCTCATCATTTAGAGATACTCCAGGCGTAATTAACTCTGTCACCCCCCTTTTCACTATGGTTTTGGTTTGCTTAGGATCTTCTAATTGATCACAAATAGCAACGCGTTTTCCTGCTTTTACCAACTTCGGCAAATAGGTATTTAAAGAATGATGAGGAAAACCTGCTAAAGCGGTTTCCGAATCTGAGCCTGCTCCTCTTTTTGTTAAAATAATATTTAGAATACCTGCCGCAATTACGGCATCTTCACCAAAAGTTTCGTAAAAATCGCCTACTCTAAATAACAATAATGCATCGGGGTATTTTTGCTTAATTGCATTGTACTGCTTCATCAAAGGAGTTACTTTTTTCTCTTTGGTTTTAGATGTTTTTTTAGCAGTTTTAGTCGCAGCCACAGTATATTTATTTTGATAAGTTGTAAAAGTAATATTTCTACTTTCTTCAACTTAAAAACTACAGTATAGTTATTTGCTTTTTATTCACAATTATTAGACTTAAAAAAAGCAAAAAATATTTGAAAATTTTACAAGCTGAAATGCAAACAGTACTTTTACCGAAAGCTAATAGCCATCGCATGGAGAATAGAAAATTAAAAAATAGTGAACTTACTCGCAAAACGGTTGACCAATTTAAACAAGCTAAAAAAACACCTATTATAGTTGTTTTGGATAACATAAGAAGTTTAAACAATATAGGTTCTGTTTTTCGATCTTCGGATGCTTTTTTAATTGAAAAAATTTACTTGTGTGGTATTACTGCAACTCCCCCGCATAAAGACATTCAAAAAACTGCTTTAGGAGCAACCGAAACTGTTGCTTGGGAGCATGTAGAAGACACTTTAACGTTGGTTACAAAACTCCAAAAAGAAGGTGTTATGGTTTGCGCTATTGAACAGACTGAAAATTCTGTAATGCTAAATCAATTTAAACCGAAGTCTAATGAAAAATATGCCGTTATTTTCGGAAATGAAGTTAAAGGAGTGCAACAAGCTGTTGTTTCGGCTAGTGATACCGTTATTGAAATTCCTCAACTAGGAGCCAAACATTCTTTAAATATTGCTGTAAGCACAGGTATTGTTCTTTGGGATTTATTCAGCAAACTCAAATAAGTTAGCCTTTTAACTATTTCAATTTCTATGCTTATTTTGTTTTTTGTGCAAAAAGCTCTGTACTTATTGTCTCGGCTATGGTTAGTGCGGGATTTAAAAGTAGTGAACTTTCGATTGAGCACTTAGCCAAAACTTTTTATTTTGTTTTATCTTTTTATTTATAAAGCCAAATCAAAAAGATTTGGTGGACTTGCTTATGAGCACTAAACTTTGGGTTAAGCACCAAAACCCGTATTGACTATAGGTATTGTTTTAAATAGGCTTTTTTTATTCATCATCTCTAATTCTAATTAACGTGAGTTCGATCTAATTTACACCAATATTAGGTAAAAAGTGCTGAATTTTAATGCTTGGTTTCTTGTCTAAAAATGAATATGCTACTAAGCCTGCAATTAAATTTCCTAAGAAGTTGTCAAAAGAGCGGTGTCTTGAGTGTTCAATTTGGCATATGTTCTTTAACACATCGTTTACAGATTCTATGATTGCTCTTTTTCTTAAGTATACTTTATCCATAAAATCGAGTGCTTTCTTCTTCATATTTTTCCTTACTTTGGTTATTAAATGAATACCATCCACAAACATTTTATCAAATAAATC
>CANNCQ010000015.1 GCA_947503135.1 uncultured Aquimarina sp.
GATGAAGAAATGATAAAACGTTACGTGAAATATCAATCACACCAAGAGAATTAATGTGATGCCCCTATGGGGCTAATCTGAAGTCCAAAGCCTCCGTTTTTAACGGAGGTTTTTTACTAGTAGTCTAAATAAGTAATTAGATTTACCACTACTTCCTTCAAAAATAATGTCGGATTCATTTACTTTTACGGCCTTATCCATTTTGAAATTAGATAGCCTATAGCGATCTACTTCGAGTGAATTTATCACAGGCAGTTTTTCAACATTACCACTGAAATTATTGATTTTATAAGTAGCTATGAATAAATATTCTCTTTTGCCTGTATCTAATAAATCGGCAAATTCACCAACATTTTTATAAAGATTACCAAATTTTTCCCATAAAAGAACATAACTGTAATTCCCAAAATGTAACGTTTGATATGACATTGTTTGTTTACCTTTTCTGCCGTATTGATTTTTTGGTAGTTGATTAAACCAAAGTAAATTTCCGTTACCATCTATCTTAGTAGCGTAAGCATTTTTATAATAAAAATCATACTTTACAGTTGTTGCACCATTGGCATAATATGAATTTCTTTTAGCATAGCGTTGTTCTGCGAAAAGAGTAAAACTGCCGTCATTTTGTGCCTTAATTTTATTAATTTGAATATCTTCTAAATCTTCTTTTTCTTTTGGATTTCGAAACCCTTTTTTTACCTGAGTCGCCTTACGGTTTTCATAAGCTTTTAAGGTATCCGTTGGAATAGGGTAAATAATAGGGTTGATTGTTTTATTGCTGTCGATAGTGGCATTAAACATTCCAGAAACGTAACCATTAAGTTCTTTCTCGGAATAAAATCCGATAATTATAGGTTTTTTAGAAGTATCTGAGTATAACACAGCATCTTCAATAACTTTAGGAGTTTCAATATTTTTAATTTCCCAATTATTTGCATCTTTATTGATTTTAAAGAGTTCCATATGAAAATTTGAATCTTTTTTGTTTCGTTTACCCGCTAAAAGTATTTCTTTATCAAAAACGGTAGCTAAAACATAAAAATCGCCCCTAGTGTCTACCATAAAGTCATTGGGATTCATTTTCTTTATTGTGTATGGCATTTCGATGCTTCGTTTCCAATCTAAGGTCATATCTGCATTATAGATATTTATGTTTAGTGTTTTTCTGACATTGCCTGTAACCACATTTTTTAAAGGTTTTTTTCCGTTTCCAGGAATTTTACTATCGGTATATACAATTACAAATTTAGACTGATCTACAGATTTTTTAATTGCAAAAGCATTGATACGATTTCCAGCATCATAACCAAAACGACTTGTAAATCCGAAATTGTCGGCTACTGTATTTTTTGCATTAATTACTGTGGATGTTGTGATAGGTACTTTGGCAGAAATACGAAGTTTTTGAGTGAGTAACTTGTTTTTTTGGCGATAGTATACAAGTACAGTATCTTTTAGCTGCATTACACTCACAAAATCTCCTTTGTCGGGAATAATTGATGTGGCAGGTAATTTAGTGAGGTTCCTAACGGTATGCCTTTGAAGGGTAAAGCCCTTATTTATTTTTTTTAAAGATAGCATTTGTTGTCCATACACAAAATGATACTCTTGTGTATTGCTTATGCGTTTATATTTAGGGCCTACACTTAGCGAAAAGTCGTCTGTAACTTTGGGTTTTTGAGCAAAAGCAAAAAAGAAATTGAATAACAATAAGTAAATTAATAAATATCTCATAGCGGAATAATAAATGCATGCTATAGCAAATTACTCAAAGCAAATGGATATTACTAATGCTATTTTTTAAGCTCTTTAGAAGCAATTATTGAATACCTATATAATTTTAAGAAGACAATATAAACAGAGAAATAATTAATCAATTATTCGGGTTTGACTGCCAGGACAACTTTATATTTATTTCTGTTAGCGATATCCATTACTTTAACAGCTTTTTGCATAGTTACAGTTTTATCGGTACGTAAAATAATTGTTGGGTTTTCGTTTCCGTTTAATTTAGTATTTAAAAAAGCTTCTAACTTTTGTTCGCTTACCCGAGTATCGTTAACATAAAACTGTTGCTTGTCGTTTATACTTACCGATAAATTTTGAACGTTAGTTGTTTTTCCTTTTGCTTTAGGAAGTATTAAATCTAAGGCTTCAGGAGTAATAGCAGGGGAGGTAAGTAAAAAGAATACCAATAAAAGGAATACAATATCCGTCATGGAAGACATACTGAATTCGGCACTTACTTTGTTTCGTCCACGTAAATTCATAATTAGGCAGCAGGTTCGTTAAGTAAGTCTAAAAAGTCTACAGCTGTAGTTTCCATTTGGTATACCACTTTGTCTGTTTTTACTACTAAATGATTGTAACCAATATAAGCAATAATACCAACAATAAGTCCAGCAACTGTTGTGGTCATTGCAGTATAAATACCCTCGGCTAAAGACCCCATATCAGCCTGCCCACTACTTGTTGCTAGTTGATGAAAAGCTAGTACCATACCAATTACAGTACCTAAAAAGCCAATCATAGGGGCGGCTCCTGCTACAGTAGCTAAAATACTCACATTTTTTTCAAGTTTATAAACTTCTAATTTACCAGCATTTTCAATGGCAGTATTAATGTCTTCTAAAGGACTACCGATACGAGAAATTCCTTTTTCGGTTAATCTTGAAACAGGTGAATTTGCTTGTTTACAAATTTCTCTAGCATTAGCTATATCACCATTGCTAATTTCTTCTTTAATAGTATCCATAAATTTAGAGTCAAAAGAAGAAGCTTTTTTAATAGTGAAGTAACGTTCGAAATAAATGTAAATAGCTACAAATAGTAAAACAAATAAAATTCCGATTACAATACTTCCTGCGATACCTCCACTAAATATAAGTTCAATAAGAGAAAGTGTTTTTTCTGTTTGTTCAGTAACCACCTCTGTAGTTTCTTGTGTTAAAATAGTAGGCATATTAAAGTATATAGACAAATTAGTGATTGAATTATTATATTTTTAAACATAATAATATAAGTTTAAAGATAACGCTATTTTGAAAATTAAATTACAAAGTTTATAAAACTATCTTTTAGTAGTTAAAAATAAAAAAGGTTCTTTTTGCAGTTATACAAAAAGAACCTTTTAAATGTTATATAAAAAATACTTTATAAGAAATAAATAACTCCTACAAGTCCTGTAACCCCTAATACAATGGTATAAGGAAATGCCATTTTCACCATTTTCATATAGGATAATCCAATAAGTGGCGCTAAGGCTGAAGTTAATAGGAATAGGAAAGCAGCTTGTCCATTAGGAGTAGCAACACTTGGTAAATTAGTACCTGTGTTTATAGCAACGGCTAAAGTTTCAAATTGTTCTCTACTAATAGTACCTGCATCGAAGGCTTGTTTCACTTCTCCTATATATACAGTAGCTACAAATACATTATCACTAATCATAGAAAGTATTCCATTGGCTAAATAGAACATAGATGGTTGTTGATTAACGGGTAATGACAAAGCCCAATCTATTATTGGAGTAAATAAATGCTGATCGTGAATCATAGCAACAACTACAAAAAACACGACTAGTAAACCAGTAAAAGGTAAGGCCTCTTCGAAAGATTTACCTAATGCATGCTCTTCGATTATTCCAGTAAAGGCAGTTTGGAATATAATTAAAGCCAAACCAATAAAACCTACAGGTGCAATATGTAATGCTAAACCAGCAATTAATAAAATTGCAGCAAATCCCTGAATTTTTAAGGCATATTTTTGTTTGTCAGTTCTTATACTATCTTGTTCTTGGGTATAATTTTCAATAATTTTTCGAGCAACATCGGGCAACTGTCCGCCAAAACCAAAAAATTTAGTTTTTTCAAGAATAACAGTAGTTAATAAACCGGCAATTAAAACAGGCATAGTAACAGGAGACATTACCTTAAAGAATTGAATAAAATCCCACCCCAATTTTTCGCCAATTAATAAGTTTTGAGGTTCGCCTACTAAGGTACAAACTCCACCAAGTGCTGTACCAACCACACCGTGCATAATTAAACTTCTAAGAAAACTTTTAAATTCTTCTAATGTTTCTCCGCTTAATTCTTTTCGATCAACTATGCCGTCACCATCAAAATCACTTTCGGCTATTGAATGTATTTTGTGGTATACGCCGTAAAATCCAACGGCTACACTAATAAGTACAGCGGTAACAGTTAATGCATCTAAAAAAGCAGAAAGTACTGCAGATAAAAACACAAATAATAAGGATAGTACAAGTTTAGATTTTATTTTGGTAAATACTTTACTAAAAATAAACATCAGTAGTGGTTTCATAAAATAAATACCTGCAACCATAAATACTAAAAGTAGCACAACCTCTAAATTTTGTTCTACCTCATGATAAGCATTGTGAGGAGTAGTAAGGCCTAAAGCTAATATTTGAATTGCTAATAATCCTCCCGATTGTAAAGGGTAACACTTTAAAGCCATTGCTAGAGTAAAAATAAATTCACCTATAAATAACCATGAAACAATACTGAATGCTAAATGGTGGTCTAAAAATGTTGGAAGTATAAAAAATAGAAGAGTATTGATTATTAAGAAACTTAATATGGTAGCTTTATACCATTTAGGACTATTTCCTAAGAAATTTTTAAACATTTTGTGTCAATTTTTGATTGTAAACAAATATAGTAAGGCAATACATATAAATAATATACCTAAGTAGATTTAGTTTATTATCAGTTTTCAATCGTTTTTTTACTTAATTAATAGCATTTTGATAATAAAACACCTTTCCTGATGAATGATTTTTAGTCGATCCCGTAACGCTTGATAATACGTTAATTTTGTTATTTAACTTTAATACGCCTAGTAGTCCAAAAATTAAAGCCTCTTTAAATTCAATCACTTTAGGCGAGGGTATTTCAAAATTAATGTTGGAGTTTTTCTTTAATTGTTCAATAACAAACCCGTTGTAAGCTCCTCCACCTGTAACTAATACATTTGTTTTTTGGTTTGGTATATAGCGATTAATATCCTGTGTTATTATTTGAGCTATGTGTACCGAGTAGGTATGTAATACTACTTCAGGCGATAAACAAAAACTATTTATTAAAGGAATAATTTCGTTAACAACCCATTCAATACCTAAAGATTTAGGAGGTGACTTTTTGTAATATTCAAGGTTATTTAAACTAGCCAATAATTTCGTGTTCAATTTTCCTTTGCGGGAAATATCACCGTTATAGTCAAATGGCTTACCTAATTGTAGGGCATAATGATTTAAAACGGTATTTACAGGGCAATTGTCGAAAGCTACACGCTTACCATGCTGTTCAAAAGAAATATTGGCAAATCCTCCAAGGTTTAGGCATATATCGTAGTTAGAAAAAAGTAATTGATCACCAATAGGCACTAAGGGAGCGCCTTGCCCACCCAATTCCACATCTTGAACTCTAAAATCACAAACTACATTTTGTTTAATTAATTTGGAAAGTTTAGCTAAGTTGCCAATTTGTAAAGTATAATTGTTTTGAGGTTCATGTAATATAGTGTGCCCATGGCTACATACGGCATCTAATTGCGTGATCTTATTTTTTTCAATAAATGAATTAACACTATTGGCTAAGTAATTGGTGTATTGTTCATTTAATTCACTAAGTTCTGGTTTCGATTTTAAATAGGCATTTTTTAAAATAGTTTCCCATTCTTTTGAATATGAAATTGTTTGACAGTGCCACAACTCAAAATGCCATTTATTGTCGAATGAAAATTGTATTTCGGCCAAATCAATACCATCTAGTGAAGTTCCCGACATTACACCTAACACTTTGTATGTTTTCATTTGAATTATATTCCAATTTATAGTACAATATATGGCATAACATTCGTATTTTTCGATTTATGATTAAAGCGACTAAAATTTATAAAAATTACGGGGAGCTACAAGTACTAAAGGGAGTCGATTTGCACATCCAAGCAGGTGAAGTGGTAGCTATTGTTGGGCCCTCAGGGGCAGGTAAAACAACTTTTCTGCAAATTTTAGGAACGTTAGATGTGAAGGAAAAACGTTCAGAAAGTAAACTTACAATTAATGGGATTGAAAGTGATACTTTGTCGGAGAAAGAACTAGCCAAATTCAGAAATGAAACACTAGGATTTATATTTCAATTTCACCAATTATTACCTGAATTTACAGCTTTAGAAAATGTATGCATACCCGCATTTATTAAAGGCACAGATAAAAAACAAGCCGAATCAAAAGCGATAGAACTGTTAGAGTTTTTAGGACTTTCTGAACGTATACATCATAAACCAAATGAAATGTCGGGCGGAGAGCAACAACGTGTTGCTGTTGCCAGAGCTTTAATTAACAATCCAAAAGTAATTTATGCCGATGAACCTTCGGGGAATTTAGATAGCGAATCTGCTAATAACCTACATCGCCTATTTTTTGATTTACGAGATAAATTTGGTCAAACTTTTGTGATTGTGACTCACAACAATGAATTTGCAAATATGGCAGATCGTAAGCTAGTAATGAGAGATGGAAATTTAGAACTATAATTACAGGATTGATAGCATTGAAAAAACTCACCAAAAAGGAACTTAAAGATTTTTTAGACGAAAAAGCAGCGCTTTACGAAAAACCAGACTTTTTGGATACCGACCCTATACAGATACCTGCGCTTTATACCTTAAAGCAAGATATAGAAATAGCGGGCTTTTTAACAGCTACCATTGCATGGGGTAATCGAAAAAGCATTATTAAAAATGCCAATCGATTTACAGAAATTATGGGTAACGCGCCTTATGAGTTTGTTAAAAATTTTAATGAGGAGTTGCATGCCGAACTATTTGAAGGCTTTGTACATAGAACATTTAATAGTATAGATGCAGTGTTTTTTATAAAGGCACTTCAAAATTTATATACTAAGTTCAATAGCATGGAAGATTTTTTTATTCAGTTTAATAATTACAGCAGATTGAATGATGTGATACATGATTTTAAAAAAGAATTCTTTTCTATACCTCATCCAGAAAGAACAAAAAAGCACATAGGAGATCCTGTTAAAAATTCTTCTTGCAAACGTATAAACATGTTTTTCAGGTGGATGGTACGTTCCAACAAACAAGGTGTAGACTTTGGGGTATGGGAAAACATTTCTCCCTCTAAATTGTCGTGTCCTCTAGATGTACATTCGGGTAACGTAGCTCGTAAATTAGGTTTGCTAAAGCGGAAACAAAACGATGGTAAGGCATTGCTAGAACTGGATACTGCACTTAGAAAATTTGATTCTAAAGATCCTGTAAAATACGACTATGCACTTTTTGGATTGGGAGTTTTTGAAAAATTTTAGTAAAAAATTGATCACAGACAATTTACAGTTAGCTACCGTTAAATAGTAATCTACACGTAATTAACCCTAAACTGAAACGTCTATATTAGTATTAAAATAAATTTTGGGTATGGCTTTTGTACTATTTTTGTAAAAAACTAATTAATGTCTTTTTTGTATCGTTTAGTAATGCTTTTATTTTTTTGTGTGGGATTATCGAGTACCATACATTCACAAATTGATAGACCGCAAAGACAAGTAACTATCGATTTTGGAGCGCTACCAGAGGTAAACGAACCTGATGTTGAAGTGGAGCCCGAGCCTTATGAAGTAAAAAATAAAAACTTTAATTTTTCAATCCCCGAATTGCAATTACCCGAAAGTCCTACTTTACTATCCCCCAATGCAAATAGTGGATTTAATTTTAAAAGTAATTTAAATACAGAGTTTTTTGGAAAGGAGCAGCCTAAAGAAATTGATTTTAAAAACAAAAATGAACCACCAAGATACCTTTCGGATAACGAAAGAATATTACAATACATAGAAGGAGGCGAGTTTGTTCCACATTTTCCTAATTTCGATTTCGGAAATTTTGAAACCTATTCAAGTACAGCTATTTTGAGTTTTTCTGATGATGGCTCTGAGTTAGATGGGGATGCTATTAGAATAATTGTAAACGACAAAATTGTGGTTAATAAAGTTGTACTATCACGACAATTAGAAAATTATACAATAAATTTAGAATTAGGTTTTAATAAAATAGAAGTGGAAGCTATAGATGAAGGAAAGTATAAACCAATGAGTATGTTTTTGTCTGTTAGGGATGGATATGATGTTTTGTTTAGGAAGAAATCATACCCATTAAGTATAGGTTCCAAGTCTAGAATTGTAATTGTAAAAAAATAGCAATTTCACTAAAACAGTGTCAAATCTTCTTCAGTCCATTTAATAGGGTTGTCATTATTTTTAGACAAATATTCATTGCATTTAGTAAAGTGTTTGTTTCCAAACCAATGCCCTCTATTAGCACTTAAAGGAGAAGGGTGCCCCGATTCTAAAACCAAATGTTTTGAGCGATTTACTTTAGTACCTTTCGCTCTAGCGTACCCGCCCCATAACATAAAAACTACATTTTCTTTTTTGGTAGAAATCAATTCAATAATATGATCCGTAAATTGCTCCCAGCCTTTTTTTTGGTGCGAACCCGCCTTGTGCACACGTACCGAAAGGGTGGCGTTTAATAGCAACACTCCTTGTTTTGCCCAGTATGTCAAATTACCGTGTTTGGGAGGATTTAGCTGTAAATCGCTTTCCATTTCTTTATAAATATTAGCTAATGAAGCAGGAATAGCCATACCCGGGTTTACAGAAAAGCACAATCCGTTAGCCAAATGAGGCTTATGGTAAGGATCCTGACCTAAAATAACCACCTTGGTATCTTTAAAAGAACACTGATTTAAGGCATTAAAAATTTTTTTATTTTCGGGAAAACATTGAAAATTGAGGTACTCTGTAGTTACATAATCGGTGAGGTCTTTAAAATAAGATTGATTCATTTCCTCCTCTAAAAGAGCCTTCCAGTCATTGGTTAAAGGTGCTATCATACTCACAAAATTAATAGCACCAAATGGCAATACCAAATTAAATGTGAGTGTAACATTTTAATTTTAGTAGTATTTTTGTTTTCTATGTTTAGAAAGCGATTTTATTACCTTATCGAGCTACAATATTTGGGGTTTCGTTACCACGGTTGGCAAAAACAACCCCAAGTAAATACGGTACAACGAATGCTAGAGCGTACCATCGCTTACGTACTTCAACATAAAAACTTTAAAACACTTTCGGTAGGTAGGACCGACGCCATGGTATCTGCAAGGCAAACCTATGTAGAGTTGTTTGTAGATGGAGAAGCGTTAAATTTAGAAGAATTTTTCCCGCTTTTTAACCTTAATCTCCCACCAGATATAAGAGGACTAAGTATTAAGGAAACGGACGAAAAATTCAATATTATTCAGCATCCCAAAGTGAAAGAATACCAATACTTATTTGCTGTAAAGGAAAAATTTCATCCTTTTTGTGCTCCCTATATGGTAAACTTTCAAGAAGATTTAGATATTGAATTAATGAAAAAAGGAGCCCGTTTGTTTGAAGGGAAACATGATTTTTGGTCTTACGCGCACAGAGCTAACGAAAATACTCAAACGAAAGGGGAGATTTTACATTGTGAATTAAATAAAAATGAAATTTATAAGGCCAATTTTTTTCCCGAAACTAGTTATTTACTTACCGTAAAAGGGGTAGGGTTCAAACGAAATCAAATCCGTTTAATGATGGGGGCATTAATAGATTTAGGAAGGGGTAAAATTGATTTATTATTTATTGAAAAAACACTACAACCTAAAGTAAATCGAATAAAGTTAGAACACATAGCCCAAGCATCGGGTTTGTTTTTAAATAACGTAACTTTTAAGTAAGTTTAATTAGAAAGAAAGTACTGATCTAATTTTCGACTAGTAGTAACAGCCACATTCTATTAAATGCATATGAAAGTAATAGCCACCAACATCGGAAAAAAACGAGAGCTAAACTACAAGGGTATGAAAATATCCACTGGTATATACAAGTATCCTTTAAAGGAGGGTATTTATTTAGAAGCTAATGATGTAAAAGGCGATGCAGTAGTCGATAGAGAAAGCCATGGTGGTATTGATAAAGCATGTTATTTGTATAGCTACGATGTGTATGATTATTGGAAAAAATTACACCCCAATTTAAAATGGGATTTTGGAATGTTTGGCGAAAACCTAACTATTGCTGGTTTAGACGAAACAAAAATACATATAGGTGCTCAATATAAAATAGGAGAAGCGATTATTGAGGTATCACAACCCCGACAGCCTTGTATGAAGTTTGGTATTCGAATGGAAACACAAACTATTTTAAAACAATTTATTAATACTACTTATTCAGGAGTATACGTACGGGTATTGCAAAACGGACTTGTAAAAGCAGGTGATAGTTTAGAATTAATTAACGCACAACCCAATGCGCCTACTATAGCAGATGCTTTTTACTGCTTGTATCAACCAGAATTAAAGCGCTCGATGTTGGATAAACTATTTAACTGTAATGCGTTAGCTGAGAGTTGTAAAAGAGATATAAAAAGTAGGTTGGGTTAAAAAAACGTATATTTTATTTTCCCCTTGGTTTATTCTGTTTTTTAAGCACGGTGTCCGAATGTAATACCTCAACCGCTTTAGCAGAATCTTCAACTTTTACTGCACTGCGCTTAAGCATTTCATTCTCATAAGAGCTTAATACTTTAAGTTGTAATCCAGCTTCCCTCCAATGCGGAGTCGAAAGCGGGTTGCACCCATGGTAAATTTCTTTAGCTAATGAAAGCGCGTCTAACAAAGCTTGATTTGCCCCTTGCCCTTTAAAAGGACTCATAGGATGGGCAGCATCACCAATTAATGTAATTTGGCTATTTCTTTTAAGTAAGTCTGGTGTAAGTAATTCTCTGTCATAAACAGGATAGCCTGAAATTTCGGAAGTAGCTGTAGCTTGTAAAATTTGAGGAATAGGATTGTGCCATTGGGCTCTGTTTAATACTTCTTCCTTTAAAGCTTTAGCACCTTGTTTACTAAGTTGTTTTGCTTTTATTTCAGAAATAGGAAAACTAAATTGCCACATAATCGATTTGGAGTTAAACGGCATCATATACATGCGATCGTGACCATTTGCAGTTTGAAAAACAGTAGCATTATCCAATAAATCACGAGTATCTGTTTGAATATGATCTAACGGGCAAATGCCCAAAATTACAATACACCCCAAATACCGTAAAGGGGTATTATTTTCGCCAACTAAAAGCGGTCTAACTTTACTGCGAATACCGTCTGCACCCACAACTAAATCGGCAGTAGTTTTTAGGGCTTTTCCATTTACATCAAAATGCAGAGTAACAGGCCCCTTACTATTTGTTTCGTAACTTTTTAGTTGGTGTCCCCATTTTATAGTGGACAAATCATGTAGTTGGTCTAATAATGCCTTTCGTAACGATTGTCGAGCAATATGGATATTGGTATTCTTAGTTTTTTTGCCTTTATCAGATGACAGCCATTTACGCATTCCCCATTCGCCAATAACCGTACCATCAGTTTGGTGTACCAAATGCCTGTTGGAAATCACACCTTCTTGTAAATTAAAAATACCAAAACCTTTTATTGCTTTACTTGCTTGTTGTAAAGTAAGTCCGTAACCTTGGGAGCGATCATTAAAGCTGAGGTCGCGCTCGTAAAGCGTAAAGGGAATATTACGATGCAGACAAGCTACAGCTAATGCCATGCCACCAATACCGCCGCCAATAATAGCAATTTTAGGGTAATTAGTACTATCAGGTTTGGGAGCAGTAGTCGTTTTGATTAATCCAGAACTTAAGCAATTACTACAAGCGATTAAGTGCCCTCTAGGTCGGGTAGGAGCAATGCCTTTTTCTTCAGACTTTTCAAATTCGATCAACTCTTTTTGATATTGAAGCTTTGCTTTTTTACGCAAACGCTGCCTTGTTTTACCCCTTCCTTTACAGTCGGGACAAATAGTCCAATGCGTAGGTATTTGTGGAGTGTTGCTCAACCTTAGCGGGTTTATTTAAAAGTAATAATTTTAAATTCGCCTTCAAATGGGTCAAGCTCCTCTTTTAATGTATGAATTAATTCGTCACCGTATTCCAAATAAAATTCTGAAAAATTAAGTTTACGTTCCTGCAAACTTTGCATAGGGAATAGGTTATTATGCACTTCAGTTAAACGATTTACATGATCGCTCAACTTTATACGCTGGGCTTTAAGTAACCGTTTTTCTAACTGATCTAAACCTTTTAACTGCTTAACTTCTTGAGCATTTACAGCGTTTAAAAAAGTGATGTCCGTTTGTTTGGCTATTTCTTTAAGGTCTATGAATTGATTTTTAAGATGCTTTTTTTGTTCAGAAAAGTCAATTTTAATATCTGAAATCTGTCGTACTTTATAATTGATAAGTGACGAAGATTTCATGAAAAGTTCTTGAGGAGTGACATTCAATTTATCTAGTTTTTCCACTTGTTTTTTTGAGATTAACAAGGCTGAATTTCTCAACAAAAGCATAGGGAAAGGAATAGAAAAACTTTTGAAAGTTTCTTTTAACTGAAACCAATAAGCCAATTCACCACCGCCACCTATATAACAAAGGTTTGGTAAAATAACCTCTTGATACACGGGGCGTAAAATTACATTGGGGCTAAATTGTTCCGGAAATTGGGTGTACGTTTCTTTTATAGCTTCAAATGAATCCCATTTAATATCGTGGTCAACCACTTTAAAACCGTTGCCATTTTCCTCAATTCGAGCTCTAACACCATCCTTACCGTAAAACAAGTTGATTTCTCTTGGAGTAACTTGGGCGCTAAAATTTAGCGTATTCAGTTTTTCGGTAGTATGAGTTACGTGTTTAAAAGCGCTTTTCGATTTTAATTCTTGCTCAATAACAGGAATAAAAAGTTGCTTAAGTGCACGGTCATTACCATCAACAATAACAAGCCCATAGGTGTTGAATAATTCATTTACTATATACCTTGTAGCATCAGTAAGATTGCGGTGCTCTAAATAACCTTTTCTAAACAATTCTTTTAGGTAATTTGCACGATTTCCAATACCTAATTCATTTTCAAAAACAGTAAAAACAGCCTCTAAACCTTCGTTGGTATATTCACCAACATAACCGTTGTTATTTTGTAATCCTTTTTCGTTATTCCAAGCTATTTTTTTTCCGTTTAACTGAAAATGATTGATTTCTAAAAAATCATGATCTTCGGTAGCCATCCAATAAATAGGAACAAAATTATGCTTAGGGTATTTTTGTTTCGCTTTTTCAGTAAAATTTATAGTTGATATAATTTTATACAAAAAGTACAATGGTCCTGTAAATAAATTAAGTTGGTGGCCAGTAGTAATTGTAAATGTATTTTCTTGGGCTAGGGCTTTTATGTTTTTAAGTGTAGCGTTACTTGTAGGGGTATTTTTGTATTGGCTACTTAATGCTTCAGAAAGCACTTTTCTGTTTTTAATAGAAAAAGAAGCTTGCTTCTCAATAATTTGTGCTTCTAGGTTTTGAAGCGTAGGAAATCGATTGTAAAAGGGATGTAAATCTTTGTTTTCTTCTAAATAATCACAAATTAATTTGGAAAAATATCCGGTGTCTTTAAAGGAAATACAGTCTACGGGCATATATAATTGCTTTTGATTGGCTAAGTCTACTTTGTATAATTGAAATTACAGTATTTCTTTTAAAAAATCATCTTCATTTACCAAGGTAATTCCAAGTTTTTCAGCTTTAGCTAATTTACTAGGTCCCATTTTATCACCTGCAATTAAAAAAGAAGTTTTAGAGGAAATAGAGCTCGCTACTTTTCCTCCATTTTTTTCTATCAGCTCTTTTAGTTCTTTTCGGGATATTTGATGAAAAACTCCTGAAATCACGTAGGTATTCCCAGTAAGTTTATCGGTGAGTCCAATTTGGCTTTCGGCACTCATTTCGAGTTGCACTCCAAAGGCTTTTAACCGTTCTATTTTAACAATATTCAACGGGTTTTGAAAAAATGCAACTACACTTTCTGCAATTTTAATTCCAATCTCGTCCACTGCTTCCAGTGTTTCTAGCGAAGCCTTTGCGATGGCATCAATATTTTTAAAATGTTTAGCCAGTTTTTTAGCAACAGTTTCTCCAACAAATCGAATACCAATAGCAAATAAAACTCGTTCAAAAGGTATTTGGGTAGAAGCTTTTACACCGTTTACTAAATTTTCGGCGCTTTTTTTAGCCATACGCTCTAAAGGGAGTAATTGATCTACAGTTAATTCGTATAAATCAGTATAGTCTTTAATTAAACCTTCTTTAACTAATAAACCAGCGGTTTCACCTCCTAAACCATCAATATCCATAGCTTTTCGAGAGATGTAATGTTCAATTTTACCAATTACCTGCGGAGGGCAACTTTCTTCGTTAGGGCAATAATGTTTGGCATCACCTTCGGTTCGAACCAATTTAGTTTTACACTCAGGGCAATTGGTGGCGTACTGAACAGGTAAAATAGTATTGGAGCGTTTGCTGAGGTCTACGCCCACAATTTTAGGTATAATTTCGCCTCCTTTTTCAACATAAACGGTATCTCCAACTCTAATATCTAATTTTTCAATTTGATCGGCATTGTGTAGTGAAGCTCTTTTTACAGTAGTTCCCGCCAAGGAAACAGGCGATAAGTTGGCTACGGGTGTAATTGCTCCGGTTCGGCCTACTTGGTAGTCTATACTTAGTAGTTTAGTACTTACTTGCTCTGCCTTAAATTTATAGGCCATTGCCCAACGTGGTGCTTTGGCGGTGTAACCCAATTCTTCTTGCTGTAGCAAGTTATTTACTTTAATTACTACGCCGTCGGTTTCATAAGGTAACTCATGGCGATGACTGTTCCAGTGATTGATGAACTCCATTACCTCTTCTATGTTTTGGGCTAAAGAGGCAATTTTAGGAACTTTAAATCCCCACAATCTGGCTATTTCAAGACTTTCAAATTGTGTTTTTACAGGGAGTTTGGTGCCGACTAGACTGTATAATAAACATTCTAAAGGGCGTTTGGCTGTTTCGGAACTATCCTGAAGTTTTAAGCTTCCCGAAGCAGTGTTTCTGGGGTTAGCATAAGGTTCTTCACCGTTAGCAATCCTAGATGTATTCATGGCGTTGAAGCCTTCAAAAGGAAGTACTATTTCGCCTCGAATATCAAATTTTTCAGGGTAACTTCCTTGTAACTCTAAAGGTACCGTTTTAATAGTTTTAATATTTTCGGTAACATTATCTCCTTGCATTCCGTCTCCACGAGTTACTGCCTTAATTAGTTTTCCATGCTCGTAAGTTAAACTTATAGAAGCGCCATCGTATTTGAGCTCGCAAGTATAGTTTACAGGACCATCAATAATTTTTTGAATGCGTTTTTCCCAGTCAAGCAAATCTTCTTTTGAATAAGAATTATCGAGGGAGTACATGCGGTTTTCGTGCACAAGAGTTTCAAAATTTTTGGTAATACCACCACCTACGCGCTTGGTAGGAGAGTTCGAGTCATCAAATTCAGGATGTTGTAACTCTAATTGTTGCAACTGTTGCAGTAGCATATCAAATTCATAATCACTTATTGTAGGCGAATCTAATATATAATATGCATGATTGTGAGCGTGTAACTTTTTGCGAAGTTCTTGAATTTGTGCCTCTGGAGTCATTTGGAAAACTTAGTAACGTAAAGTTTAAATTTACTCACAATGATTGAGAGTTGAGGACTATTTTGGGATATGAATTAACATATTTATTAACGGTGTGCTTTTTAGTCCTATAAATACCTAGAAGTCCACACCGCAATAATACTACCAGCATATAAAGAGTCCCGTTTATTACTTAATAAATGATCGGCATTATCTAAAGTGACAAAGCTTTTAGGATGCCACGAATATTCATATATCAGAGCTGCGTTTTCAATGCCAACGGTAGCATCCTGAGGCGAATGCATAACTAAAATCGGAATTCTAGTTTCTGCAAGTGTTTCTTTCATGTTTTTTTCATTAATATCATCTAAAAACTGTTTTTTTATGCTAAAAGGTCTTCCTCCGATATTTAATAGCGCTTTGCCTTTTTTATGAATTTCTTCAATACTCGATTCAAATAAATGAGTTACGTGTTTTGGGCTTGAAGGAGCTCCAATAGTTACCATAGATTTGATAGAGTTAATTTTTTTAGCGGCAAAAACAACAGCTGCACCTCCTAAGGAATGACCAATTAAAATACTTGGGGCTTTGTGGTTTTTGGTTAAATAATTGGCGGCAGTAATAATATCACTTACGTTAGAAGAAAAATTAGTGTCTTCAAAGGTACCCTCACTCTCTCCCAAGCCTGTAAAATCGAATCGTAATACAGCAATACCACTAGTATTTAAAGCCCTACTAATGTTGCGTACTGCAGTTAGGTTTTTGTTACAAGTAAAACAGTGAGCAAATAATGCAAAGGCTTTAATTTCGGTGTCAGGAAAATCAATTTTAGCGACAAGCTCGTGATTACTGTCGTTGTTAAATGTTACGGTCTTACTTTTCATAAATTAGAGATATTAATATACAAACTAAAAAAAATATAGGTTTGTATAGCTCCTTGTTAGTAGGGTGTTTTGTAGTAATATTACAAATTAACAGGGTAAAATAAAGTTTATTTGTTTAGGGTTTGGATACCAGTTTTTTTAAGCCATCTATGGAAAGAAATTTAGTATAAACGCCTCCTTTTATATTATTTACATCAAATTCAATAACAAAAGCTTTTGGATCAATAGTTTCAATTAAATTGTAAGTACGTCTAATATCAATTCGATTGATTACAGTGTGGATTATTTCTGATGAAAGCTGTTTCATGGAATAAAGTCAATGCTCACAAGAATTTTAATTTAATGTTTATATAACTTAACTGTATTAATATACTATTTGGAATAGGGTGTCATAATTAATGAGAAAGAGGTGCTGTAAGGTAGATTTTAAAGAAAGGTATAAGCTTTAGATCAATTAAAATTCCAATTTCTTTTTACGTAGCTCAAAGTTTTGGCCCAAGTAAACTTTACGAACCATTTCATCTGCAGCTAATTCTTCGGGAACCCCCGATTTAAGAATCCCACCTTCAAACATTAAATACGTTTTGTCGGTAATAGCTAAAGTTTCTTGTACGTTGTGATCGGTTATTAATATACCAATATTTTTATTTTTTAGTTGCGCTACAATGCGCTGAATATCTTCAACTGCTACGGGGTCTACACCTGCAAAAGGTTCATCTAATAATATAAAGTTAGGACTAGTGGCTAAAGCTCGTGCAATTTCCGTACGCCTGCGTTCGCCACCACTCAAAAGATCACCTCGGTTTTTACGAATGTGTCCTAAGCTAAACTCTTGAATTAACTCCTCCATTTTATGAAGCTGTTCTTTTTTGGAAAGTTTAGTCAATTGTAATACACTTAAAATATTATCTTCAATAGTTAATTTTCTGAATACAGAAGCTTCCTGTGCCAAGTAACCAATACCATTTTGAGCACGTTTGTACATTGGGTAATCGGTAATGTTGGTGTTGTCTAAATAGATATTACCGCCATTAGGTTTTACAAAACCTACAATCATATAAAAAGAAGTAGTTTTACCTGCTCCGTTAGGACCCAGTAAACCAACAATTTCCCCTTGACTAACTTCTAAAGAAATTCCTTTTACTACTTTTCGTCCATTATAGGACTTCATTAAGTTTTCAGCACGTAATTTCATATTACTTCTTTATTGTAAAGTTACTTTAATTTTGCTTCTTTTCGAATAACTGCTTTTGAAATTACAATACTAATTTCGTATAAAATTAATACAGGTATGGTAACTATAATTTGACTCGCAATATCTGGAGGTGTAATGACGGCAGCAATAATTAACACACCGACTAAAGCAAATTTGCGATAGGTTTTTAAAATTTGAGGAGTAACCACACCTACTTTAGTTAAAAAGAAAATAATAATGGGTAACTCAAAAATAAAGCCACTAGCAAGTACCGATGAACGTATTAAGGCGGTGTAGCTTGCTAAATCAAATTCGTTTAAAACTTCAGCACTAACAGTATAGCTTCCTAGGAAATTGATAGACAAAGGAGCGATCACATAATAACCAAAAAGAACTCCTAAGAAAAACAAAAAGGAAGAAACAAAAATAAATCCCTTAGCTGTTTTTTGCTCGTTCTCGTGCATTGCTGGCTTTATAAATCTCCAAAACTCATAAATAACGTAGGGAAAAGAAATAATAAAACCAGCAGTTATTGCGGTCCATATATGGGCCGAAAACTGACCAGCCATAGTTCTACTTTGTATGATAAAAGGAAGTTTTTCAAAACAGAAACCTTCTTCCATACCCAACGAGTTGGATAGTTTACAAAGCATTCTGTAGGTAAAGAAGTCTACTTTTTTAGGACCGAACAAAATGGTGTCAAAAATGAATTTTTTACTAATAAAAGCAACAAAGCCAGCAACAATAATTGCTAAGGTAGCTCTAATTAAATGCCAACGTAATGCTTCTAAATGACTTAAAAAAGACATATTGTTGTCAGAACCTGATGAAGCTGTATTCATATATTTATTTAATTGAAGCGCTATTGTATAATTTCTGTAAAAATAAACATAAAGTAATTTTAACAATACAATAAAATCATCAAATCTTTAAAGAATGTGTTTTTATGTAATTCGATATAAACTTGTAAAAATTAATTTAACATTAACATAATTATTTGCTATCTTGTTTTAAGAATTTAGCGTAGATACTAACTTATATACTGCATAGTGGATAAAAACGAACTACAACAACAGCTTAAAAAATATTTTGGATTTAGCCAGTTTAGAGGCTTGCAGGAGCAAGTTATAAAAGAGGTGCTTCAAAAAAAAGACACCTTTGTTATAATGCCTACAGGTGGTGGTAAATCTTTATGTTACCAATTGCCAGCTTTAATGTCTGAAGGTACAGCTATTGTGGTTTCGCCATTAATAGCTTTGATGAAAAATCAAGTAGATGCTATTCGAAGTATTTCCTCGGAACAAGGGATTGCCCATGTATTAAATTCATCATTAAATAAGTCGGAAATAGCTCAGGTAAAAGCCGATATTGAAGCCGGAATTACCAAGCTGTTATATGTAGCTCCGGAGTCTTTAGTGAAAGAAGAATACGCTAATTTTTTAAAAACACAAACCATATCCTTTCTTGCTGTTGATGAAGCACATTGTATTAGCGAATGGGGGCATGATTTTAGGCCCGAGTACAGAAACCTTAGAAAAATAATAGGCACTATTGGCAGTGATATTCCAATTATAGGACTTACAGCTACAGCAACACCAAAGGTACAAGAAGATATTCTTAAAAATTTAGGGATTTCAGGGGCAAATACTTTTAAAGCTTCATTTAACCGTCCTAATTTGTATTATGAAGTACGTCCTAAAACAGCTAATGTTGAAATGGATATTATTCGTTTTATAAAACAAAACGAAGGAAAAAGTGGTATTGTGTATTGCTTGAGTAGAAAAAGAGTAGAAGAGTTAGCACAAGCCTTACAAGTTAATGGAATAAAAGCTGTGCCATATCATGCAGGTTTAGATGCTAAATCAAGAGCTAATCATCAAGATATGTTTTTGATGGAAGATATTGATGTAGTAGTAGCAACGATTGCTTTTGGTATGGGTATCGATAAGCCAGATGTACGTTTTGTAATACATCATGATATTCCAAAAAGTATAGAAAGTTACTACCAAGAAACGGGTAGAGCAGGGCGCGATGGAGGTGAAGGGCACTGTTTAGCTTACTATGCTTATAAAGATATAGAAAAACTTGAAAAATTTATGAGCGGTAAACCTGTTGCAGAACAGGAAATAGGAATGGCTTTGTTGCACGAAGTTGTTGCGTTTGCCGAAACTTCCATTTCAAGAAGAAAATTTATACTTCATTATTTCGGAGAGGAGTTTGATGAATCTACGGGTGAAGGTGGGGATATGGACGATAATGTACGTAATCCTAAAAGTAAAGTAGAATCAAAAGTTGAGGTTTCTCAATTATTATTAGTAGTACAGAAAACGGATGATATTTATAAATCTAAAGAAATTGTAAATGTGTTGGTAGGTAATGAAAATGCACTCATTATATCTCATAAAACTCATTTGCAACCTTTTTTTGGAATTGGAAAAACTCATGACTCTAAATATTGGATGGCGCTAATTCGCCAAGTAATTGTTTCGGGGTATTTGCGTAAGGATATAGAAACTTACGGAGTACTTAAAATTACGGAATCAGGAAAAGATTTTCTGAAAACTCCTAAAAGTTATATGATGACAGAAGATCATAGCTTTGATGAAAGCAATAGCCCTGCAGTTGTAAAATCAGGAGGAGCAAGTACAGATGAAACTCTTTTAAAATTATTGAGGGACCTTCGTAAAAAAGTGGGTAAAAAATTATCGGTACCTCCTTTTGTAGTATTTCAAGACCCTTCTTTAGAAGATATGACATTGAAGTATCCTATTTCAATTCAAGAATTATCGAATGTACATGGAGTAGGCGAAGGGAAAGCGAAAAAATACGGTAAAGATTTTGTTGCTCTAATAGAGAAATATGTTACAGAAAACGACATTACAAGACCCGATGATTTCGTAGTAAAATCCACAGGGGCAAATAGCGCTATTAAACTTTATATTATCCAAAGTATAGATCGTAAACTTCCCTTAACTGATATTGCGGAAGCTAAGGGAAAAACAATGGATGATTTTATTTCCGAAATGGAGGCAATTGTTTACAGCGGTACGAAATTGAATATAGGCTATTGGATAGACGATCACTTGGATGAAGATCAGCAAGAAGAAATACACGAGTACTTTTTAGAATCCGAAACCGACGATATACAAGCTGCAATGGAAGAGTTTGATGGTGATTACGAAGATGAGGAATTGCGCTTGTACCGTATTAAATTTATTTCGGAAGTAGCTAATTAATCGAATTAGTTACATGAGTTTAGACTACTGTACTAATGCTATAAAAAATTATTTGAATTTTGTTAGTTAACATTATAATGGATGTAATTTTTGATATGGACTCGATTTATGAGTAATAACAAGTATTATAAAAAGCTTTCACTCGTGCTTTTAGCTTGAAATTTCCCAATTTCTGCACCTCACTAATCATAGCTGGTACATTACACGTAATTATATCACAATATAATTAAGAATAGCTTAATTTCTTTTTAATATTTTGAGTACAACAATTACAGTAGTGAAGTGTTTGTTTCTAATTTAGGCCGATTCATTTATAAATATGAATCATGTAAAAAAAAACAATGGTGTAGAAGTGAGGGATTGTGTTTTGTAATTTTAGATCTTCGCCTTTTATTTAAAGGATGTAATAAAAAGATGAATGTTATGATTCATTATTTTAATATAGCTATACTATTGGATTAAAGTAGTAAAATGAAAAATGCCTAGAAATATTTGGAGTTTGTAGCCTAATTAAAAAAGGTATCTTCTTTATTAAGCTTAAGTATAACCCAATAATAGTAAAATGAAATATACCTTAAATTTACTAATGTTACCCAAGCTATGGTTAAATAGAACATCCAAAGCGATAATATGTCAAGCTTGTTCGTGAACCACACGGAAATTAATTGAGAAAAGAAATAGATAGGCATACAACAAAACCAATATACAAGGAAAATCATTACTCCCATTAGTGACCAATGCTCTATATTTTGAAAATTTGAAGTACAAGATTTCTGATATTTTACAATAGTATTTTTTTGCATTTGTTAGTATAATAAAACCCTGTACGATAAGGTAATAATTTTTACTTAATCTTGAAAATAGTAATTTGATTATTTAATCCGTAACAAAGTTTATTCTTAAAAGTATTTAACCTTTTTTTGGCTAAAATACCCAAGTTGAATTGGTTGTAAAGTTGGATATACTGAAAAAAATAATAAGTACTAAAGGAGTTATAAATATTTTTTTTAAAACTAAATCAAAAAAAGTATCACAAGGTAAATAATTGTAATAGCTAATAACTCTAATATAAATAATGAAAGTGTATTTGGTTATTATTAATATTGCGTTAATTCCTTGAAGTAAAATTGATTATATATTCATATCGGCTTCAAAAAAAGTAACAGCTTTACCTATAATTTCAACGTTGTTATCAAGTACATTAACATTAAGTACACCTGTTCTAGCAGATAATTGTTTTACTGTAAAATTTGTAGTTCCTGTTAAAGTATTCCAAAGTGGTGCTAAAGCACATTGTACTGAACCTGTTACAGGGTCTTCATTAATGCCCGACTTTGGAGCAAAGCAACGCAGTACATAATCTAAGGAACCATTTGTGGTTAGTGAAGTTATAATAAGATGGCCAAGTCCATGGGTATCTAATTCACTAAATTTTGGCGAGGCATTTATAATATCACTTTCGTTTTTGGCGATGGCAATAACCCAACCATTTTCACTTAAATAAAATTTACTAGGTTCAAAACCTACAAGCTTAAAAAAGTGTTCAACTTTAGTAATGGCTTTCGTTTTAAATTTAGGGAATACCATTCGAATTCCGTCATCCTGTTGAGATACTGTTAAATTGGTTTCTAGTGTTTTAAAATTAATTGTTTCATTTTTGGATACTATGTTTTTTTGATATAAAATATAAGCACTTGCTAGAGTAGCATGTCCGCACAAAGGAATTTCATTGGTTGGAGTGAAAAAGCGAATATCAAAAGGAGATTGAGAAATATCTACAAAAGCAGTTTCTGATAAATTCATTTCGCTTGCAATATTTTGCATAAGCTGATGCGATAAATTTTGATCTAAAATCATAACCCCAGCAGGATTTCCTTTAAAAATTTCATTAGTAAATGCATCTACTTGGTGAATAGTATATTTCATTAGTGCTTGATTTTTAAAAAAATAATGACTTTTAATTTCTTTATAGAAAACGATATCCGATATGAATTCCCCAACGGAAAAAGAAATCGGGTGCTCCATCGCTAATACCAAAATTACGACCAATTCCTGCACCAGCATCAATGCTAAAGCCGCTATTGGCTAACCATTTTAAACCACCGCCAAAGCCTAAGCCTAAATCATTATAATCCTCAACTACATTTATGCTATTGATAACTTCTTCTTCTTGTTTACCTGTAGTGTATTGTCCAAAAGCTTCAATATAAAAACCTTTTTGACCAAAATCCATATTGTTAAAGAAATATTGCCTAACATAAGGTGTTAAAGCAAATTCTTTAAAATCATCTTCGGGTTTATCTACTCTAAAAAAAACAGAGGTTCCAAGGCCTATACCATTACTCAGTGAGTATTCGTAACTAACTTCTACGGCAGGGGTAACTAATACTTCAAGGGCATCAATTCGGATTTCGTGTTTTTTTTCTTGGGCCAATAATATTGAGGATATCAATACACAAGTTGTAAAAAGTGTTTTTTTCATAATTATAATCTAACTGTTATAGTGCGGCAAGTTCGGAAATTTTTACGATTAGTTCGGTAGCTTTTTGCATACTTTCTACAGGCACATATTCATATTTTCCATGAAAGTTATGTCCTCCTGCAAAAATATTAGGACACGGTAAGCCCATAAAGCTTAGCTGAGAGCCATCGGTACCTCCTCTAATAGGTTTTATAACTGGTTTAATGTTTACGGCAAGCATTGCTTTTTTTGCGATTTCAATAATGTGCATATTAGGCACAATTTTTTCTTTCATATTATAATATTGATCTTCAATTACAACCGAAATTACTTCGCGCCCATATTGAGCATTCAGCTCGTTTACAAGAGCGTTTATCATTAATTTACGAGCTTCAAAATGTTTTTTATCATGATCTCTAATAATATATTCTAGGGTTGTTTTTTCTATGGTTCCGGAAATATGATGTAAATGAAAAAAACCTTCTCTATTTTCCGTATGTTCGGGAGTTTCTAATTTAGGTAATGAGTTTATAAAGTCTTGAGCAATAAGCATACTATTAACCATTTTGTTTTTAGCATAGCCCGGATGTACACTTTTTCCAACAACAGTAATTAAGGCGCTTGCAGCGTTGAAATTTTCATATTCGAGTTCTCCAATTTGGCTTCCGTCCATGGTATAGGCATAATTTGCTCCAAACTTATTTACGTCAAAAAAATTGGCTCCTCGTCCAATTTCTTCATCAGGAGTAAAAGCAATTCTAATTTTACCGTGTTTTACGTTAGGATTGTTTATTAAGTATTCAGCAGCAGAAATAATTTCGGTAATCCCTGCTTTATCGTCGGCACCCAATAAGGTTGTTCCATCGGTGGTGATTAACGTTTGCCCTTTGTATTGTTTTAGGTCTTCAAAATATGAAGGTGATAAAATAATGGCTTGTTTTTGATTTAGAATAATGTCTTCTCCATCATAATTATCTATAATTTGAGGCTTAACATTAGTTCCATTAAAGTCTGGCGAAGTGTCGTAATGCGCGATAAAGCCAATTACAGGAGTTTCTTTTGATGTAGTCGATGGGATGGTAGCCATTATATATCCTTTACTATCAATAGTTACTTCTTGTAAACCAATTTCTTTTAATTCACTAACTAATAAATGAGCTAAATCCCATTGTCTTTTAGTACTTGGAGTATTCGTGCTATTGGGGTCGCTTTGGGTGTCAATGGTTACGTAGGATACGAAACGATTAATAATTTTTTCCTTAGAAATCATGTGTTACATATTGTACAGTAAATATACTAAACTTGTAGTGTAAGCTTTGTTTAGAAGCTTATAACTTTTTCATAATAAAACTGTATTTTTGTGCAAAATTTCAATAGATGTACAAAAGCTTAATTCGCCCAATTTTATTTAAGTTCGACCCAGAAAAAGTACACTACTTTACGTTCAATTTAATTCGCATTTTTCATAAAATTCCAGGGGTAGGAAGTTTACTTCGGTCTATTTATCTAGTAAATGATAAACGTTTAGAACGTAATTTATTTGGATTAACATTTAAAAACCCAGTGGGGTTGGCAGCCGGATTTGATAAGAATGCTGTGCTTTACAATGAACTTGCTGATTTTGGATTTGGATTTATTGAAATTGGAACTGTAACCCCTAAAGGCCAAGAGGGAAATCCAAAAAAACGATTATTTAGGTTAGTAGAGGATGAAGGGGTTATTAATCGAATGGGATTTAATAATGAAGGCTTAGATGCTGCGATCGAACAATTAAAAGGAAATAAAGGAAAGCTAATTATAGGGGGAAACATAGGCAAAAACACAACAACTGCTCCTGAAGATTATACCAAGGACTACTTGGAATGTTTTAATGCACTACATCCTTACGTAGATTATTTTGTGTTAAATGTTAGTTGTCCTAATGTTTCTAGTCATGCGAAATTAAATGATAAAGATTATTTAGAGGAACTTATCGAAACTGTCAAAAAAGCCAACACAGCTTTTCAAAATCAAAAACCGATACTGCTTAAAATTGCTCCAGATCTTAATGAGGGGCAATTGGATGAAATCATAGATTTAGTAGCAAATACTAATTTGGATGGAGTGATTGCGAGTAATACATCAACCTCTCGTAGTAATTTGAAGGCTAGCAAATCACAATTAAAAGAAATTGGAAATGGCGGTGTTAGTGGAAAACCTTTGGCTACAAAAAGCACAGAAGTTATAAGTTATTTACATACAAAAAGTAATGGGGCTTTTCCTATAATCGGAGTAGGGGGAATTCATACCGCTAAGGATGCCATTGAGAAGCTAAAGGCAGGAGCAAGCTTAGTACAAATTTATACAGGTTTTATATATTCTGGGCCATCACTAGTAAAACAAATCAATACCAAAATTATAGAGGAACTGTCTTAAATTTTTTGTTTTTAAAATGAAGTATAAATACTACTAAATTCAAATAGAGAATTTGGTAGTTTATATAAATTGTTGCTGTTTAGTTTTAGAATTATACTAAATAAAAAGGTTTTCTTTTGAAAATCAATATATTTGGCATAATTAGTGTATTTTACGAAAATGTTATAGTTTTTTTTGTCAAATTTCTTTTTTAAATTAATATTGATTTAAAAATACTAAACACTTAACTAAAAGACTACTTGTATGAAAAAAATTACATTTATAATATTAATGGGCATGTTCAGTATGAATGCTCAGAAGTTTGTTGATTTATCTCAGGAGCTTTCTAATATAACACATGGAATGGTAATAAATGGTAATGACTACTCTTTGACAGAGCAGGTAATTATTAATACTTCTGAAATTAATTTTAAGAAGCCAGCATATATTAGGTTTTACAATGTTTTACTTAACGTAAATGGAAGTATTGTAGGGCAAGGTAAGTTTAACCTGTTAGAAAATTCTAGAATTTACATAAAAAATAGAAATCCAAACTCTCCTAAAAGCAAGTTATATTCAAGAAAACCTTTTGGAGAAGATATTGCCTTAAAAAAGTGTTCTGTATTCAATAAAGTGAAAGATGGAACCCCATATACATTATGGTATACAAATGGGAAAAAATATAAAAAAGGTTTTGTGGGGGACGGGACTATTATAAAGCGTATGTTTTATAATATTAAAATTGGAAAAAAGTATATGGATAAACAACTTTTAACAAATTAAGATCAACGAGCTGATAATAGCTTTGAGAGTACATTTTCAACGCCATTATCGTCATTAGATTCAGTGGCATAATTAGCTACTTCTTTAACATTGGGGTGTGCATTTTCCATCGCAAAACTATAAGTCGCTAATTTCAGCATTTCAATATCATTGTTATAATCTCCAAACGCCATAGTTTCTTTTGAAGAAACGTTAAATTGTTTTTGTAGTTTAGAAATAGCATTGCCTTTGTGAGCCGATTTTTGAGAGATATCTACCCATTGCTCTCCAGAAACTTTTATCTGCCAGTTTTCTTCAAAATGCTTTACCGATGGGTAAATATGCTTTTCAGAACCCTTGTAGTGACAAAGAGCAATTTTGAAAAAAACATCTTCGGGCAACTTATCAAAACTATCAAGAGCCTCGTAGCTCGAATAAAATTCCGAAATAGTGTTTTTGAATTGATTAGAAGTGCTTTTTAAAATATAAGCTTTCTTTTTACCACAAACAACTACCTGAACACCTTCAATTGCAGTACAAACCGGAATAAAAGTTAGAATATTTTCTCTGGAAATTTCATTAACAAATAATGTTTCTCCGTTACGTACAATATAAGCGCCATTTTCAGCAACTATAGTAATATCTGCTTCAATAGTATGAAGTTTGTCTAAAATACTGTGGTATTGCCTTCCGCTTGCAGCTACAAAGTGAATATTGTTTTTCTTAAGACCTTCAAATTGCTCAAAAAAAAGCGTACTTACTTCATGTTTGGAATTCAATAAAGTACCGTCCATATCGGTAACCACTAATTTTACTTCAGATAAATTCATATACACTATATATTATTTGGCAAATGTACTATTTTGTTTTACAGTATTTGTTAAATTCACGTTATGCAATTTTTTCAAAAAGAAATACAATTAAAAGAACACCGAAGGGGGTTTCACCTAATAACCTCTGTAATTGAAAACGAGTTACCAGAACTTTCTAAAATTAAGATAGGGCAGTTGCAGGTATTTATAAAACACACTTCGGCTAGTTTAACGGTGAATGAAAATGCCGATCCTTCAGTGCGTACCGATTTTGAAAGCCATATAAATGTAATGGTGCCCGAAAACGCGCCTTACTATATACATACCTATGAAGGACCTGATGACATGCCGGCACATATAAAAGCATCGCTTATGGGATGCTCCGTAACGCTACCAGTTACAAACGGAAAATTAAACATGGGTATATGGCAAGGAATTTATTTATGTGAGCATAGAGATTACGGTGGATCAAGAAAATTAGTGTTGACACTTTTTGGAAATTAAATGAATTCTATAAAACTTATAGAATGTCCTCGGGACGCTATGCAAGGAATAAGAACATTTATTCCTACAGCAGTTAAATTGCAATATTTGCAATTACTTGTGAATTGTGGATTTCACACATTAGATGTAGGAAGCTTTGTTTCGCCTAAAGCGATTCCTCAAATGAGTGACACCGCTGAGGTTTTAAAGCAGCTAGATTTGTCGCAAACAAAAACAAAGTTGCTTACAATTGTAGCCAATGTAAGAGGAGCTAAAGAAGCTTGTAAATTTGAGCAAATAGATTATATAGGTTATCCGTTTTCAATATCCGAGATTTTTCAGATGCGTAACACACATAAAACAATCGCAGAATCTCAAGAAATACTTCAACAAATTTTACAGATAGCTGAAAGATATCAAAAAAAAGTAGTGGTGTATGTTAGCATGGGGTTTGGTAATCCCTATGGAGACCCATGGAACCCTGAAATAGTAAGTAGGTGGGTTTCTAAATTAGTGCAAATGGGAGTTACCATTATATCGCTTAGTGATACGGTTGGTTCTTCCTCTCCAAAAACAATAACACAACTGTTTTCAACCTTAATACCTCAATATCCTAAAATTGAATTTGGAGCTCATTTGCACACATCTCCCAACACATGGTACGATAAAATAAATGCGGCATATCATGCAGGTTGTAAAAGGTTTGACGGAGCAATACAAGGTTTTGGGGGATGCCCAATGGCAATTGATGAATTGGTAGGGAATATGCCCACTGAAAAAATACTCTCGTATTTAACTACAAAAAATAAAATAAAAACATTTGATTGGATGCGTTTTGAATCGGCGCACAACCAAGCAACAATTCTGTTTAATAAATATCATTAAGATAAAGTAACAAAGCCAAGTGCTTTAACATTTGGTATTACCTAAGCTAAAAAAACTGTTTATAAAACCCAAAAGATATTTAAATAGGTATAGCATAAGAATTTTTTATTTCCCCCATAACAAAAGTGCTGTGAGCACTTCCAATATTTTTTATTTCTCCTAAATGATTTAATACAAAATTTTGATAGGCTTGCATATCTTTTACTACTACTTTTAATAGAAAATCATAATCTCCAGAAACATTATAACATTCAGTAACTTCTTTTAGGGATTTAATATCTTTTACAAACTGATTTCCAATTTTTCGAGTGTGTTCTTTTAAAGTAATATTACAAAAAACAATAAGCGATTTATTTAAGGATTGCGAATCGAGAATCGCAACATATTTTTTTATGAATCCTGATTTTTCAAGTTTCTTAACACGTTCAAAAACAGGTGTTGAAGATAAGTTCACTTTACTAGCAAGTTCTTTGGTCGTAATATTAGAATTGTGTTGAAGTATATTAAGTAGTTTTAAATCGGTTTTATCTAAGTGATGCATAGTTTTTTTTTCTATTCAATTATATGTTTCAAAATAGTTTAAGTTAATAAATCTTATTTTTTAAATAAAAATAGGTTTATTAACTTAATAATTGATTTATAAGAGATATAATTTTTGATAAATATAAATTTACTCAGAATTTAGAACTGTAATTATGAAAATTAATGGATTAGGTTTTTTAAGAATTGGATTGAAAAGGGAAATAAAGAAAGTACTTGATCAGTACAAGAAAGAAATAATAAACCGTACATCTATAAAGGAAGAAACTAAAGATGAAAATAAGCTTAATTGTGAGTTCGAGATTCACCTTGGTGTAGGTTTAATTCCGACTAACGATTTTTCTTATTATGATTAAGCATTAAATTTATGGTTTATAGGGTAAATGAAATTAAGCAGCTGAAGTTTTTGAAATGTAATTCGTTACAGTGTATTTTGTAATAAATGTAAAGAGTTAAAGAGCTTTTAGCCTCAAGAATTCAAACAAAAAAAAGCAACGTTTGTTGCGTTAGAACCTTGAATTTAGCTTATTAAGAAGAGAATACACTAAATAAGATTAATTATTTTAGCGTCTATTGCAAAAGAACTGTTGGAATATATTTGAGGTTATTGAATAAATTTATAACAATCATTGCGCCATGTATACTAAATGTATGAGGCTTTAGTATTTTGATATGTTATTTGTAGTCAGTAAGTTATTAAAGCCTAATTGAAATAAAGCCCCTTCAATTAAATTATCCAATTCATTCAAATCATTCCTACTAACGGCAAAACTTATTGCAGCGACAGGAGTTTCGAGTAAAATTGATCTGCAATTAGCTACCGAAGGAGAGTTACTATAATTTTGACCGTTTAATAAGGTGCTTCCTATTTGTTTTTTAAAATACAGCAGTTCCTCTTTTGTTAAAAAAAGACCTGTTTCTCGAAAAACTAATTGAATTTTATGAATGTTTTTTCCTTGATTTTGTTTCCATTGGAAGGCTATTCCAAAATCATTATGATATAGTGTGTGTGTATGTTCCATTATATTTTTATTTATTATCAATTCAAATATACTTATTTAGATTAATTAAAAATAAAATATTTTTCAAATATTTTTTAAATTTCACTTTACATTTGGTTAAAATTGAAATAGAATGAACTTAAAAAGAATAACAGTACTTGTGGTTATACTAATATTAGTAGGCTTGCAGTTTTTTGTAAAGAAAGATAATGTATCGTCTTATGAAAGTGTAGCTCTATTTGAAAAAGAAGTTGACTTACCTAAAGATGTTAAAGTTGTATTTGAGCAGAATTGTTATCAATGTCATAGTAACCATACAATATATCCTTGGTATGCTTCTATTGGAGGAGTCAATTTGGTGCTTAACCATCATATAGAAGAGGGAAAAGAACATTTAAACTTTTCGGATTGGAATAACTACCCTGAAAATAGACAATTACATAAATTAGCTGAAGTATATGAAGAAGTAGAAGAAGACGAGATGCCATTAAAATTATACCGTTTAATTCACGGTGGCTTGTCTAAAAAGGATAGAAATAGCATTCTTAATTGGAGTGAAACTTATAAGGAATAAGTTGTTCAACTAACAAATAATTACAAAAACCCTGTAAAAAATGTTTTTTACAGGGTTTTTGTTGTAATAAAATAGTTATCTGTTTATTTAAAATGGTTTTAATTAAGAAATTAATAAAAGGCTAATTTTATTTAGAATAATTTAAAATAAATTTTGTTTGGAATGATTCTGCATAATATATTTGCAGAAACAAACACGGTTATTAAAATTAAATCTAAATAAAATGAAATTCAATAATTTTTTAAAATTAAGTGTTGCATCAGTAATTTTAGCTTCATGTAGTTCAGGAGATGATGATGTTACACCTGAGATTTCAAACGGGTTAGAACCTGTAGAGTTTGATGTTCCTTTAAATTATACATTTGTAAATGAAGAAGGTGTTTCTACAGTAAGTTTCGGAGGACAAACAACTCGTTTAAACCAAGGGGCTGAGATTTTGAAAGATCTTGGATTAAACAACTTGACAATTACCGAAGCTGAAATCGATGAAAAATATACTGACGGTACCGGTTTTTCAAATGAAGAATTAAATAATGGTAAAAAGTTAAGAAACAAAACAGCTGCTTCTGACGATTACTTCTTAACAAATACGGTAGAGGCAGAAGGGATTAGAGCTACTTTTGATGGTTACATAGCTGATCAAGTAACTTTATTTTTAGATGGTAGGTACACTAGTATAGATGATATTCCAGTAGCAAGTGCTGGGTTCGCGGGAGTTTTAGGCAAACGATATGTTAATGAAAATGGTTTAGAGCTAGATCAAGCATTCAACAAAGGATTAATTGGTGCTTTAACTTTAGATCAGGTTATTAATAATTATATCGGCAGGGTAAATAACCCTGACGTAGTGGCAAATCACGATGCTGATGTTTTGGCTAAGGATGGAACTGAAAACTATACTGATATGCAACATTTTTGGGATGAAGCTTACGGTTATGTTTATGGGGCAGGGACAGAGTTAGAAGATCCTAATAGTGTTCATTTAGAAAATGTGGTTGATAAGTTTTTGTACAAATATATTCAGCGTGTTAACGGTGATACTGATTTTGATACTTATGCAGATCAAATTTTTGATGCTTTTAAAACAGGTAGAGCTGCTATAGATGCTAAAGCTTACGATGCCTTAGATGAACAAGTGGTTGTATTGAGAAAATTATTATCAGAAGTAGTTGCAATACGAGCAGTTTACTATTTAAAGCAAGGTCAAGAAAAAGCATTAGATCTTGCAAAAGTAGACGATGGTAGTGTTTTTCACGATTGGTCTGAAGGTTACGGGTTTATATACTCTTTACGCTTTACACAGAACGAAAATGGGGCGCCTTACTTTTCTAAAGAAGAAGTAGATGGTTTTATTGAAACTCTAGATTCAGGTAATGGTTTTTGGGATTTAATTGATGATCCGGAAACAGTTAATACAATGGCTGAAAATATTGCAGCAAAGTTTGATTTTACTGTTGCTCAAGCGGAAACATTAAAATAAGATTAATATTATAGTACAGAAATAAGCTTTGTTTAAGTAAAATAAATAAAGCTTATTTCTATTTTTGCATTTAAAATTGGTATAATGAAGAAGTTTTTTATTTTGTTTGTTGGTTTATTTTTAAGCATATCTTGTGGAGATGACGATACTAGTAATGAAACCACAACTACATCAGGTTTATCGGCATCCAGTAACGCAAGATTATTAACATCGTGGGTTGATAATCATATTTTGCCAGATTATAAATCTTTTTTAGAAGAAGCAAACAGTTTAAAGTTAGCCAAAGACAATTTTATAGCAGCTCCATCGGAAGCTTTATTAGTTGAATTAAAAACAGCTTTAGAAATTGTATATATAAAGTTTCAACCTACAGCAATTTATCAAATAGGTAGTGCAGAAGAATTAAATTATTATTTAAATTTAAATGCTCATCCTTTAGATGAATTTAAAACTAATAATAATATATTTAGTGAGGATGCTATAGATTTAAGTAGCGTCCTACAGCAAGATGCGCAAGGGTTACCCGCAGTTGATTACTTAATTAATGGTTTAGGCGATACTAATAGTGAAATTGTAAGTTTTTATACAGGGGATAGCTCAAGTAACTACTCAGCATACTTGTCTAGTGTTGTGGATCGGATTACTCAAATAACCGAAGAAGTAATTACAGATTGGGAAACTAATTTTAGAAAAACTTTTATTGAAAACACAAGCTCTTCTAGAAATGGATCAGTAGATCAACTTATAAATATTTATATAGAGTATTTTGAACGAAGGTTAAGGTCAAGTAAAGTAGGTACGCCTGCTGGGTTTTTTACACTACCTAATACTTTTCCAAATCAAATAGAATCCCTTTATAACCCAACTCAATCAAAAGCATTACTGTTAGAAGCATTAAATAGGGCGGAGCAATTTTATAATGGTAATACAAATGCAACAACCAGTATTTCGGCAGAATTGATAGCTTTAGGAAGTGCTGAGTTAGACACAAGAATTAAAACTCAATTTGAAGATGCGAGATTGATAATAAATAGTTTAAACGATAACTTGAAATTTCAAATCGAAAATGATAATTTAAAAATGATTGCAGCTCGAGATGCACTTCAAAAAATAGTTATTTCCTTAAAAGTTGATATGGTATCAATATTAGGTGTCGATATTATTTTTCAAGATAACGATGGCGATTAAATAAAGATTTATGTTAGCATCAATTTATTTAAATAAAAAAACAAAGACAGCCCCCTTGGCTGTCTTTCGTATTTTTTTTGGGCTATTAATGCTTGTTAGCATTGTTCGTTTTTGGTGGTATGGCTGGATAGATAGTGTTTATGTACAACCAAAGTTTTATTTCCCTTATTATGGTTTCGAATTTATTAAACCTTTAGGCAGTTGGACATATTTGTTGTTTGCTATTTGTGCAGCAGCATCAATTTTAATTTTAATAGGGTACAAGTATAGATTAGCAATGATCAGTTTCTTTTTATGTTTTACATATATTGAGCTTATAGATAAAACCACCTATTTAAATCATTATTACTTTGTAAGCGTACTCAGTTTTCTATTACTTTTTTTACCATTAAATGCTTATTTTTCTGTAGATAGTTATAAAAATAAAAAGCTTAGATCACAAACAACACCCAAATGGACTGTCGATAGCATAAAACTACTAATTGCAATTGTGTATATATATGCTGGTTTGGCCAAAATAAATTCAGATTGGCTATTACATGTAAAACCAATTAGTATTTGGCTTTCTACAAAAACAGATTTTCCAATACTAGGTGGTTTGTTTAGGCTTAGTTGGGTGCATTATTTTTTCAGTTGGTTTGGAATGTTATATGATGTATTTATTGTTTTTTTTCTTCTTTACAAACCTACAAGAGGATTAGCTTACTTTTTTGTTGTTACGTTTCATTTACTTACACATGCATTATTTCCGATAGGGATGTTTCCTTATATAATGATTACAAGTGGATTAATATTTTTTGATGCCGACGTTCACGATAAAATAATAACTAAGTTGTCCTATGTTTCTAGAATTAGTAAAAGTGCATATGTTTTCAGTCAGGATAATAAGTTTAAGGACCTTTATTCTGCGTTTGAAAAAAAAATAATAGCTGTAATATTAAGTATCTTTTTCTTGATTCAATTACTTTTGCCATGGCGTTATTTAATGTATCCCGATGAGTTATTTTGGACAGAAGAAGGGTATCGTTTTTCTTGGCGGGTAATGTTAATTGAAAAAGTAGGTTTAACAACATTTACTTTAGTAGATAAAAATACAGGAAAGCGTTTTGAAATTAGAAACAGTGATTTTTTGACTGATTTTCAAATCAAACAAATGAGTACACAGCCTGATTTTATATTGCAGTATGCGCATATGTTAAGAGACCATTATATAGAAGAGGGTTTAAAACCAGAGATTTATGTAGAAAGTTACGTAACTCTAAATGGTCGATTGAGTAAAGAATTTATAGATTCTAAAATTAATTTAGCAAACGAAAATGAAACGTTTGCTCATAAAAAATGGATAGTACCTTTCAATGAAACAATCAAGGGTTTATAAGCTAGTAATAGTTTTGTGTTTTATTGTCCATGTGGCAGTAGCACAGGTGAAATTTTCAGGTTTTGTTAAAAACAAAAACTCAGGACTTCCAATGCAGGGGGTTGAGGTATATAGTAAATCTGAAGGCAAAACAGTTTTTACTAATAGTAAAGGCACATTTGACATTACTTTAGAAAATAAAAAACAAGAACTTGTATTTATATACTATGGTTTTGAAATTATAGAAATATCAGTAAATCCTGCAGTAAGCAATCAAGTAAAAGTTGCGTTAGCCCCATTGGTAGAAGCACTAAATACAGTTGTGATAACACAACAGCAAAATAAAGTTTTTGGTATAAAAAAGCTAAAGAATGTTGAAGGGACAGCGATTTATGCAGGTAAAAAAACAGAAGTTGTTTTAGCAGAACAATTAATTTCTAATAAAGCTTCGGGAAACCCTAGGCAAGCTTTTGCACAAGTAGCAGGGTTAAACATTTACGAAACTGAAGATGCTGGCTTACAATTAAACATTGGCGGTCGTGGGTTAGATCCTAATAGGTCGGCAAATTTTAATACACGTCAAAACGGATACGACATTAGTGCCGATGTGTTAGGGTACCCTGAAAGTTATTATACTCCGTCATTAGAAGCATTAGAAGAAATTCAAATTGTTAGGGGAGCAGCTTCGCTTCAGTACGGAACCCAATTTGGAGGTTTGGTAAATTTCAAACTAAAACAACCCAACCCTACTAAAAAGTTTGAATGGATTTCTAGAACAGGAGGCGGGTCTTTTGGACTTTTTAATTCATTTAATAGTTTTAGCGGGACCATCAAAAAAGCGAGTTATTATACTTACTATCAGCATAAAAGAGGGGATGGGTTTAGGCCGAATTCTAACTTTGATTCTCATAATTTATATGCTAATTTAGGGTATCAATTTACAGATAAAACAAAAATTACTTTCGAAAGTACCTATCTGACTTATGTAGCTAAGCAAGCGGGTGGTTTGAATGACGATGATTTCGATAACAATCCATTTTCAAGTAATAGGACACGTAATTTTTTTAAAGTTGACTGGGTGTTACTTAATTTGAAATTAGAGCATGAATTGTCGTCTAAAACTAAAGCTAGCCTTAATGTATTTACATTAAATGCATCTCGTAGTGCGGTAGGTTTTAGAGATAGAAGACCTGCAACACCAGATAATTTGGATAACCCTAGAGAATTATTGGTTGATGAATTTAATAATTGGGGAGCAGAAGCTAGGCTTCTTACGCGTTACTCTATTTTAAATAAATCTTCAGTGTTTTTAATCGGTGCTAAATATTATCAATCATTAAATAAATCGCAACAGGGCATAGGTAGTAATAGTTCAAATGCTGATTTTGGTTTTAGGGATACACTTTTTCCAGATTCTTTACTACCAGAATCTAAATTTGATTTCCCTAATTTAAACTTTGCATTGTTCGGAGAGAATATTTTTAATATTAATAATAGTTTTTCAGTTACACCAGGTTTTAGGCTTGAACATATTAATACGCAGAGTGACGGATTTTTTACTAGAAAAGTAGAGAGTAACACAGGGCGTTTAAATTTTAGTGAAGATGTAGAGGAGTCAAATACTAATAATAGGACATTTGTAATTTTAGGTTTAGGTTTAAGCTATAAGCCATCTAACGATTTTGAATTATTTGGAAATTTCTCTCAAAATTACCGATCCGTAACTTTTAATGACATAAGAATAATAAGCCCTAACCAATCTGTGGATCCTAATATTGCAGACGAGGAAGGCTATACTGGTGACATAGGGGTTAGAGGTACCTTATCAAATATTTTTAGATATGATGTAAGCATATTTTCTTTGTTATATGATAATCGAATTGGAGATACTCAACTTAGTACAGGGCGAGTGCAAAGAACAAACATAGGGAAAGCTCAAATTTTTGGTTTTGAATCATTAATAACGGCAAATCTTTCTAATTGGTTACTGCCACAGAACAAAAATTTCCACTGGCAACATTTTTTGAATACCGCATATACAACTTCAGAATATACAGAGAGTTTTTCACCTTTAGTAACCGTTGGCAACAGTGTTGAGCTTATACCCGAGATCAATTTAAAAACAGGGTTAGAGTTAGGGTATAAAAATTTCAAGTCTAGTTTTCAATATACCTATATTTCCTCCCAATTTACTGATGCTCAAAACACATCAGTAAATTCTTTAGCTAGAGATTTTGGAGTTACAGGAGAAATACCTGCATATTCGGTAGTTGATTTATCAACAGAATATACTTACAAAAAATGGAAGCTTGAAGCAGGTATAAATAATTTATTAGATGAAGAGTATTTTACACGCAGAGCTACAGGATATCCTGGGCCAGGAATTATACCTTCGGCACCTAGAAGTTTTTATGCGGTTTTACAATTTAAATTTTAAGCGTATTTTTGAAAAATGAGGTTTAATTTTTTAACGATTCTACAGTTCATAAACACGTGGAGATACTTTAAATAGTAAGGAAACATTAGTCACGAATGTATTATGAGATGTAAATATTAAATTAACGTTTGTTCTTATTTAGAAGCTTTAAACTTAAGTAATTTAGTAAAAAAAATAAATTATGGATTTTCAAGAAGTATATTTAAGTCAAGTTTCTAAATATGCTGCTTCACTAAAATATAAGAATTTGCCACTCTTAAGTTGGGACATTCATCTTCAAAATATATCTAACATCACCAAATTCCAAGAAGACTTAATTTATTTAAAAAAATTCAATAGTAAAGTAGTAGTAGCGTCCGATATATTGAAGGAATATATTGAAAACAAAGCAGTACTTGTAATAACCGACTTAGATTTTAATATTGAATTTGTTTCAAGTAACATGGTTGAAATGACAGGGTACCAACCTAGAGAAGTTATAGGGAATACTCCAAAAATGTTTCAAGGTCCTGAAACCGATCAAAAAATATCTAAATCAATACGTGATCGAGTAAGTAAAAGTGAAGAATTTGAATATGTAATTATCAATTACAAAAAAGATAATTCGTTGTATAAATGCCAAATTAAAGGATATCCTGTTTACGATACTAAACAGAATTTGATAAAATATATAGCTGTAGAACAAGTAGCATAACAATTATACATATAATTAAAAGCCAGTAAGTTTATTAAATTTCCTGGCTTTTTTTAATTTTAAAAGCAGTGTATAAAATTATAATTAATAGTATTTTTACTACAAACGGTAATTGTATATATGAAATACGTCGATAATATTCTTGATACAGTAGGAAACACACCATTAGTTTTGTTGAATGATATAACCGATGGAATAAAATCAAAAGTTTTTGTAAAAAATGAAGCTTCGAACCCTACAGGGTCGATTTTAGATAGAGTGGCATCTTATATTTTAGAAAATTTAAATCAAAAAAGCCTGTTGAAAGAAAGAGGAACACTAATCGTTTCTCTATCTGCAAATACAGCAATTTCTTTAGCTTCAATAGCTATTAAGCAAGGTTTTGATGTTGTTTCTGTGATTACTGATAAGGAGAGTAACGAGAAAATAAGTTTGTTAAAAGCGCTCGGGAGTGAAGTTATTATTTGTCCAAATGAACTATCGGAATCAGATATTCGTTCAAAAAAAGCTGTTGCTCATCGTTTACAAAAACGAACTTCTAATTCATGGTTAATTGATGAAGCCTCAAATTCATTATTTATACAGGCCTATTACCAAACTTTAGCTAAAGAGTTGTATGCTCAAGTAGAAGGAAAATTGAATCACTTAATAGTACCTGTAAACACGGGAGTTACTATATGTGGTTTGGCAAAATATATTAAAGAAAAGAATCCATCTGTAAAAATATGGGGAGTAGATGCTTACGGATCAGTAATAAAAAAATATTTTGATTCAGGTATTTTAGATGCAAATGAAGTATACCCAAATGAAATTGAAGGTTTAGGAGCAACAGCTATAAATGATGCTATTGATTTTTCTAATGTAGATGGTTTTGTTAAAGTATCGGATAAAGAAAGCGCACTCCAAACGTTGTCTTTAGCATCAAAAGAAGGATTGTTTTTAGGAATGAGCAGTGGTGCAGCAATTGGTGCTTTGTTTCAATTGAAAGATAAATTTTCTGATAAAGACACTGTAGTAATTATAGCTCCGGATAGTGGGCACAGATACATAAGCAAGATTTATAATGATGAGTGGATGCGAAGTCGAGGTTTTTTAGATAAGCCATTTACCGTAGCATCAGATTTAGTGAAAGACCCTACGGCAGATGTAATTTCAGTGAAAACATCTGAATTGGTTTCTCATGCTGTTTCACGAATGCGAAAACATAAAATTTCTCAAATCCCAGTAATTGATACTCATGGTTTTGTAGGATCAATAGATGAAATGGCACTTTTTAGTGCTTATTTAGATGATCATCGTAAAGACGATACTCCAATTTCCGAAATAATGAATCCTCCATTTCCTATAGTTAACTCGTTCACTTCTGTAGAAGAAATAGCAAGTTTGATTAGAAATGGAAACACAGCGGTAATAGTAGCTTTAGATAACGAGAAACACGGAATTATTACTAAATCAGATGTAATAAGTCATTTGCAATAAGTATAATTTGAAAAAAGAAGTAAAACAATGGTTTAACAACTCCGTGCTAATTGCAAAAAATGCTGGAGAAAGTTTTAAAGCCAAATTTGAGTACGAAATAAAAAGACGTAAAGAAGCTTTAGCTGAATTTCAAGAGAACCCTGTAATAATTACTCCCGATTTAGTTACAGGAACTTACCGTGCTGTTGGTCAAAACCCAGATGATGTTGAGTCTTGTTACATTGGTAATGTAGATTTTTTCATTGAAAATGACACCTGGAAAGCGAAATGGAATATCGCAGGATTTATCCATAGTGCCTACGGAATGCTAATTACTCCTAATATTTTAGTTTTTAATTATTCTTACGAAGATGCTGATAACGTTACTAAATTGGGTATAGTATCATACACTTTTTTATCAAATACTATTGTTAAAGGTAGTTGGTTAGAGGAAGGGTTTCCTATTAAGGGTATCGAAGAGTTACGCAAGTTAGATGCTAATGAAGAAAGTAAGCCAGATTCCCATGATGCTAATTTTGGATTTAGTTTGAATTAACAAAACTTAAATAAATCAAGTTTTTCTTAAATGTAAACAATAGTGAAAGCAACTATTACTTTACTAACTCTAAAACGCTTAAATTTGTATAAAATATTGCTAAATGAGCACAGAAACCATAACCCCAACAACCGAACGAGTGAAAAAGCCTAAATGGCTGCGTGTAAAATTACCCACAGGTAAAAAATATACTGAGCTTCGTGGTTTAGTAGATAAATACGATTTACATACAATTTGTACTTCGGGTAGTTGTCCTAATATGGGGGAATGTTGGAGTGAAGGAACTGCTACTTTTATGATTTTAGGTAATATTTGTACCCGATCTTGTGGTTTTTGTGGGGTTCAAACAGGAAGACCAGATACGGTTGATTGGGCAGAACCTGAAAAAGTATCACGCTCTATTAAATTAATGAATATTAAGCATGCGGTAATTACCTCTGTTGATAGAGATGATTTGGCTGATGGTGGCTCAATTATTTGGGCAGAGACAATTCAGGCAATTCGAAGAATGAACCCAAATACCACGTTGGAAACCTTGATCCCTGATTTTATGGGAAAGAAAAAAAACATAGACCGTATTATTAAAGAAGCACCAGAAGTAGTTTCGCATAATATGGAGACAGTACGACGTTTAACGCGTGAAGTTCGAATACAAGCAAAGTTTGACCAGAGTTTGGAAGTACTTAGGTATTTAAAAGCCGAGGGTATTAACAGAACCAAAAGTGGAATTATGTTAGGGCTTGGTGAACGAGAGGACGAAGTTTTGGAAACAATGGAAGCACTTAGAAAAGTGAATTTAGATGTATTAACAATAGGGCAGTATTTGCAACCAAGTAAAAAACACCTTCCTGTAAAAGAATTTATCTTGCCAGAACAATTTCAAAAATATGAAAAAATCGGATTAGAAATGGGTTTTAGGCATGTTGAAAGTAGTGCACTGGTTCGTTCTTCATATAAGGCTCAAAAACACCTTACATAAAAAAAGAGATTGTTTAAGTTTTATTAATGATCTTAAGGTAATTATTAAGTTTTTATATAAATTAGTTAATGAAATTTTAATATATTATATTTAATTTGAAATACTGGATGTTTTTTTCGACAAATTACTTAATATAGTGATACTTGAATTTAGCAGACTGTCAATTTAAATAAATGAATAGGGCAATTTCCTTTTTTATAATATATTTTTTATTTAGTGAATTGTTGATCTCTTCACCAAAAATAAGTAACTCGTTAAGTGTACCAACAATTGATGGTTCAGCTACTACATTTTCATCAAACTTAGAGACTACTGTAGAGATACTTGCTCCCGAATATAATTATAGTACTTTGATTATATTTTTTAGTGTTACGTTAATTACAATTTTAACATTACTAACTTTCTCTTTGTTTAAGTTGAATAAAATGCGAGCTAAGAGCAACTTCTTGCTTCAGCAAAAAAATTCAGAATTAATTATAGCTAAAGATAAAGCGGAGAAGGCAAACAAAATAAAAACTCAGTTTCTTTCAAATATTACTCACGAGCTTAGAACTCCGTTGTATGCCGTGACGGGTTTAACTCACCTTTTATTGGAAGAAAACCCTACTCCAAATCAAAAAGATCATTTGAATTCATTGCGATTTTCAGGAGAATACTTGCTTTCTTTAATAAATAATATATTAGATCTTAATAAATTGGAAGCTAATAAGGTAGAGGTTGAAGTATCATCCTTTAACTTGAAGAAAAGAATAACTGACGTTCTTATTGCTTTGAACAAGGCTGCAAATGACAGAAATAATAAGATAAATTTAATTTATGAAAGCTCAATTCCAAATCGTATAAAAGGTGATTCACTTAAGATTTCTCAAATTTTAATAAACTTAGTAGGAAATGCTATTAAATTTACTAAAGATGGTACAATTACAATAAGAGTAAAAGAAGTTGATGATTTTGATAAAAAAGGAAAGATTCGTTTAAATTTTGAAGTAGAGGATGATGGTCTCGGTATTTCAGAAGATAGGAAAGAGATTATTTTTGATAACTTTAGTCAAGAATCTCAGCAGGTAAATAGAGTTTATGGTGGTAGTGGTTTAGGATTGTCAATTGTAAAAAACTTATTGGTATTGCTAGGTAGTGACATTAAACTTGAAAGTACTGTCGGAAAAGGTTCTCGATTTTTCTTTGATCTTGACTTTGGATTGGTTAACGAGATTGATTTGTCAGAAAAAAAGAAAGTACTCAATGAAATTGATTTTGAAATATTTAAGTCCAAAAAAATTCTTATTGTTGAAGACAATAAAATAAATCAGTTAATTACTAGAAAGATTATTGAAAAGAAAGAAGTTATTTGTGATGTAGCAGATAATGGGGATCTGGCTATTGTAAAGGCTAAAGATAATACATACGATTTAATATTGATGGATATCCATATGCCAGGAATTAGTGGCGTGGAGGCTTCAAGAATGATAAGAGAATTTGATAGAGAAACACCGATAATAGCGTTAACAGCAGTTACTTTGGATGATCATATTGAAGAGTTTTATGTTAATGGTATAACAGATGTAATACCAAAACCATACAAAACAGAAGAGTTTTACGAAAAGGTAAACAAAGCTTTTTTAGGAAAATATAAAATTGACGCGCTTTCTATTGAAAAGTAAAGTTTATAAAAACACCCCTAGTACTTAATTTATCTATTGGAGATGTATAAGGACTAGGTAAGATGTTATCTTGAACAACTTCATTTGTAGTAGAAAAGACCCCACGGATAGATGGAGTAAACTTAAAGTAGGGTAAGAAAAAATCTATCCCAAAACCAATTTCATAATTTAGTAAGTTTGATTTAGTTCTAAATTCTCCAACACTGTTATCATCGGGATTGTCCTCATTACTCGATAAATTAATAGAAGTAGAGACCCCACCAACAATAAAAGGTTTAAAATTATTCAAACGTTTAGTGGAAAGTTTTATTAATATAGGAATATGAACAGCAGTTGTTTGAATTTCTCTGGTGTTATCGTTTGCTCTAGTTGAAACTATATTTGGGAAAAATAGTGTTCGGGTATTGAAGATTACGCCAGGTTCAGTTCGTAAATCGATGTAATCATTAATGCGTAAATTACCAATTAAACCTACATTAAAACCTAATTGTTTATTGGTGATGATTTCCTGGTCTTCTAAAGGTAAGTCAGCATTTTCTTCAACATAATCTATTTTAAAATCTAAAGAATTTACTCCTAAATAATACCCCCATCGATATTTTTTCTTATCGTGGTTTTCTCTATTAAGTAGCCTTTCTTTAGTAAATATTCCTTGTGAATATATTGTTTGTAGACTAAAAAGTATAAAAAAGAGTAAGCTTATTTTTTTTATCATTGTTGTTTACTTGCGGTGTATATTGTAGCCACACCAAGGGTTTGTGGAAAATCTTTACAGTTTATAAACCCTACTTTTGACAAAATATTGTTAAAAGCTTCTCCGTAAGGAAAAGCGGCAGCACTTTCGCTAAGATAAGAATAAGCTACCTTGTCTTTAGAAAAAAGTTTTCCTATTAATGGTAAAATTACTTTTGAATGAAAATTATAACCTTGTTTGTATGGGAATTTTGTTGGTACAGAAGTTTCTAAAACTACAAATATCCCTTGGGGTTTTAGTACTCTAAGGATTTCAATAAGTCCTTTTTCGAGGTTTTCAAAATTTCGAACTCCAAAGGACACTGTAACAGCATCAAAGTAGTTATCGGGGTATTGAATTTTTTCACCATCTCCCAACACCATTTTAATAGTGTCATCTAATTTTTCTTCATTGATTTTTTGCTTACCAACATCAAGCATCCCTGCAGAAATATCTAATCCAATAATTTCTTTAGCGCCAGTTTCGGTAAGATTTATAGCTAAATCTCCAGTTCCTGTAGCAACATCCAGTATTGTTTTAGGATTGTTTTTGGCAACAATGGAAACCACTTTTTTTCTCCATTTTACATCAATTCCAAATGAAATCACACGATTCAGGCCGTCATAATTTTTTGAAATTGTATCAAACATTGTTGCGACCTGTTCTTTTTTACTTTTAGAAGAATCTTTATATGGGGTTATATTTGCTGACATTTAAAAAGTTTGTGCAAATATAAGTTTTTGTAAAAGTATAGGCTGTGTTTTTAAGATACTAATAAGAAAGTAATACTATTCAAATTAAGTATATTTGTCGTGAGTTTAAAGGTTCACCATACCTTGAAAACATTTCATATATGAAAATTATTATTGCAGGTGCAGGTGAAGTTGGTTTTCACTTAGCTAAATTACTTTCTTTTGAATCACAAGATATTACACTTATTGATACCGATAAGGAACGTTTGTCTTATGCAGAAAATCATTTGGATATTAGAGGAGTAAAAGGAAACGCTTCATCAATAAGTGTGCTTAAAAATGCAAATGTTGATAAAGCAGATTTGATAATAGCCGTTACTGGCTTAGAGACTACCAATATTACTATATGTGTTTTAGCAAATGAAATGGGAGCTAAACAATCCATTGCTAGAATTTCGAATACTGAATTCATTACAAATGAGGAACATATTGGATTCAAAAAATTTGGAATTGATGAATTGATATCGCCAGAATTGTTAGCTGCTAATGAAATCAACCTGTTGTTAAATCAATCTGCATTTAGTGAAACATATGAGTTTGAACAAGGAGCTTTAATTATGGTGGGAACTACGTTGAAAAAGGAATCTCCTTTTGTAGGTAAAACGTTAAGAGAAGCTGCTTTAATAGAACCGGCATTAAAATTTATGCCCATAGCAATTCAACGTAAAGGAACTCAATTTACAATTATACCAAGAGGAAATACGGTATTTAAAGAAGGTGATGAAGCTTATTTTGTTACTACCAAACAAGGTGCTGAATTGTTGTCTAAATTAGCAGGTAAAGAACGTAAAAAAATTAAGGATGTTATGATCCTTGGAGGTAGTAAAATAGGATTTAACACGGCTAAAGACTTGTGTTCTAAAAACTTTAATATTAAAATGATTGAGCGTTTAGAAGAACGCGCTTTTGAGCTTGCTGATAACCTGCCTAAGGCATTAGTTATTAAAGGAGATGGAAGAAATGTTGAATTGCTTGAAGAAGAAAATCTATATGATATGGATGCCTTTATAGCAGTTACAGGAAATTCAGAAACAAATATTATTTCTTGCCTTATGGCAAAATCCAAGGGAGTTAATAAAACAATCGCTTTAGTTGAAAATATGGATTATTTTCAGCTTTCTCATTCGATTGGTGTTGATACCTTAATTAATAAAAAACTACTTGCGGCAAATTCTATTTTTAGATACGTGCGTAAAGGAGAAGTACTAGCGATGACAAAGCTTGGTAATATGAATGCTGAATTGTTAGAGTTTGAAGTTAAGTACAGTTCGAAAGTTGCAAATACGGCAATAAAAGATATTGATTTTCCAAGAGCAGCAATTATTGCAGGAGTAGTTAGGGGAGATGTAGGAATGATTCCGCTAGGAGATTTTAAAATACAAGCTGCCGATAAAGTTGTGGTATGTAGTTTGCCAAAATCTATTGTTCAAGTCGAGAAATTATTTGTGTAATGCCTAAGTTAAATTATAAAATAGTCCTACATATTATGGGCGTACTTCTTCTTATTAATGGGGGATTTATGCTTTTGGCTACACTATTCAGTCTTATTTATAAAGATGGGGTAACTGTTCAAATTGCTGTTGCTGCTTTGTTAACTATGATTGTTGGCGTTAGTTTTATGTTTTTTACTCGTGAACATAAGAAAGATTTAGGAAAAAGAGAGGGGTATATTGTAGTAACTTTTGGATGGATATTTATGTCTTTAAGTGGGACTTTACCCTATTTGTTTTCGGGATCGATACCTGAATTTACAAATGCTTTTTTTGAAACTATGTCGGGGTATACTACAACAGGAGCTTCAATATTAGATGACATAGAGGCTGTTCCTTATGGGGTTTTATTTTGGAGAAGTTTAACTCATTGGATTGGAGGAATGGGTATTATAGTGTTAGCTATTGCTATATTGCCATTATTAGGTATTGGAGGAATGCAGTTGTTTGCAGCAGAAGCTCCAGGGCCTAGCACCGATAAACTACACCCTCGTATAACGGATACAGCAAAACGATTATGGTATATTTATGTAGGATATACTGCTATTGAAACGGTGTTGTTGAAATTAGCAGGAATGAATTTTTTTGATGCGATTAATCATGCTATGAGTACCTTGTCTACAGGGGGATTTTCTACAAAAAATGCTAGTGTTGCTTATTGGAACGATAATCCTATGATACAATGGATAATTATCATTTTCATGTTTTTAGCAGGAGCAAATTTTGTATTGAGTTATTTTGCTTTTAAAGGAAAATTTAGCAAAATATATTCAGACGAAGAGTTTAAATATTATGCGAGATACACCATTATTTTTAGTGTAATAGCAGCTGTTATAATTTATTTTCAAGCCGATATTTCAGCTTCGTCAATAAATCACCCAATGGTTTGGGGGAAAATAGAAAGCTCTTTTAGACATTCTATTTTTCAGGTATTGGCGGTAATTACTACTACAGGTTTTGTTTCTGCGGATTATACAATGTGGACACCTTTTTTAACGGTTTTTTTCTTTGGACTTATGTTTTCTGGAGGATCAGCAGGTTCTACTTCAGGAGGAATAAAAGTGGTTCGGCATATTATTACAATAAAAAATGGATTATTGGAATTTAAGCGAACATTACATCCCAATGCTATAGTTCCTGTGAGATATAATACTAAGGCAGTAAATAAAGAAATTGTATTCACTATTTTAGGATTCTTTATATTGTATTTTCTGTCATTTATTTTTGGGGCGTTAGTGTTAGGAATGCTAGGGTTGGATTTTCAATCAGCTATAGGTGGGGCAGCTACTTCATTAGGAAATGTTGGGCCTGGTTTGGGACAATTAAGCCCTGTAAATAATTTTAATTCTTTGCCTTTGGCAGGGAAGTGGTGGTGCTCATTCTTAATGTTAATAGGTAGGTTGGAACTTTTTACAGTATTGATTTTATTTACTCCTTTCTTTTGGAGAAAACGATAATAAACAATAGAAGACTATAGGAGATAAGTTTTGTTTAACGCTGCCTTTACCCTGAAAAAACATATTGTTTGCAAATGAAAACACTATTTTTCATATTAATAATTCTTAGCTCTTTAATATCAAAAGCCCAAGAGAAAAACAAGTATTATGTTGGAATTGAAGGTGTTTCTACAACCAAAGGTGCGTTTGCATATCCTTTGGTTGGAATAAAATTTCATAGGACTAAGTTACAAGTAGGGTTACTCGTTGGTTCAAGTTTTGTAAACAAAGAAAGTGCTATTGGAATAAAAAGTGATTTTTTGCTTTTTCCAAATATACAAAGGGATAAGGAATTTAATTTTCATTTTATAAGTAGTATTAATTATTTCAAAAACTCGATATCTATAGGAGATGCAGAAACCCAAACCAATACAATTCAAATGACATTTGGTTATGGATTTGACTATGAGCTAGTCAAAAACCTATCTTTTAAAAGTAACATAGGATTAGGCTCTTTAGTGGAGATAAGAAAATTTAATTTTGATACAAATTCACCTAAGAATAAGTGGGGTTTTGCAGGATTAATTTCATTGGGTGTAAACTACAGGCTATGAAAAAGTTGGTACTCTTCTGCTTATTAGTATTTGTTTCTTGTCAAGATTTTTCCATATTAGAAAAAGATCAAGAAAATGTGTTTTTCTTTAAGAATAATGGAGTAACAAAAGATGAGTTTTCTGGTGAATTATCGATTGCTACTTTCAATATTAAATTTGGCTATTGTCAAACCTGCGATCCATTTTCAGGAAAAATTGGAGGAGACTACGAGCAATTAGATCGTATTGCAGATTTAATTAATTTATTAGATTTGGATATAGTTTCTTTGCAGGAAGTAGGTCTTGATTATGATATTACTATTGTGCAAAATCAAGCAGAATATATCGCGAGTAAAACTAATATGCATTTTGCTTATGGAATGGATAGAGCTTTACAAAATGAAAACAATCTTTTTATAAATGGATTTTGGGGAAACGCAATTTTATCTAAGTATGAAATTTTAGATTTAGAAAACCCAACAATTCGTTACATTGATTATTATAATCAAAATCATTCTTTGAAAGCAACAATAAAGCTCAATGAAGAAATAGAAATTATAGTATTAAACTCACATTTTGCATCAGGAAGTACTAGTCAGGAAAAAATGAATCAAATAGGTGAAGTAAAAAGTATAGTGAGTTTAGAAAATAGACCTTATATTTTTACTGGAGATTTGAATATACCTTACCTTGGAGGAGCTGAATTTGTGGTAGAATTAAATGAAGAATTCAACAACAGTCTTGAATTTATTAATCAAATAGAAAGGGAAGCAATTTTAAATTCAGGTACTTTTATTAATGGTTCCGTATTAGATTATATTTTTACAGATAAAAAAAATTTTAGTATACAATCTGGAATGTTAGCCCCAATTGAAAGTTGGGAGATTTCTGATCACTATTTGTATTTAGTGAAAATGACAAAATCATAGAACTAGCCTGAAGGCAATAAAGCATAAAAAGAATAGCGACTTAATAGCTAAATCGAAAGTATTGTTTGCAAATCCGCTGCTATTCTTATGCTATAATCTTTAAATAGATGATTTTCGTGCTTTAATGTAAATTGATATAATTTTTGAGAATATATTTATAAGCTGTTGAGTTGCTTTTTTATATGAAATGACGTTTAGTATAAGGAATCGTAGGTTAGGAGATAAGGGCTTTTGTTTCGGTTTATTACCTAGCTAAATATGAATATTTTGCTTTTCTATTTTTAATGCTAAATTTTATATTTAGCGGATTTTATTAATGAACACAGAACTTTCGGTAAAACGCGAACATCCCATGTTTTTTATATATTGTTACAAAATATTTTTTTACGTTAAATACTTTTTTGAAGATATTAATTTATCGAAAACTTCTTTTTCAGGATATTTGTAATTGTATTTATTACTGTCGAAACTTCCGAGAAATATAGGTTTTTTACCAGGAAGTGTGTTGTAGTAATTAATAGTAGTTGTTCCTTTCAGGGTTAAAATTTTCAAATTAGGTAATTTTTCTACAAATTTAATTGAAGTCAAGTTTTTACAGCTTGAATGCAGGTTTGAAGTATTCTTTAATTTCTGAAAATAGCCAATAAAAGAGTCTTCTAAATCTTATTAAGACCTTTTTGTTCATTTAAGGAAATGTGAAAAAGTCAATGATTTTTAAAACGTTGAATGTTTTCTCAAAAAACGCATATTTTTTTTATCATTTTGTAGATATAACTATCTTTGCAGACTATGAAATAGGTAATGTTTCATGTAAACAATAGTATTGAATATCGTAGAACAACTTAAAAATAGTTTTATGTTTTAATACCAAAAACCTATCTTTATTTTCCAATTAAAATACCTTTAAAAACATATCAATGAAGATTAATAAGTTTAGTCAAAATGTAACTCAAGATGATACACAACCAGCAGCACAAGCAATGCTTTATGCAGTAGGTTTGAAAGATGAAGATTTTGAGAAGCCACTAGTAGGTATTGCGAGTACGGGTTACGAAGGAAACCCGTGTAATATGCACTTAAATGATTTGGCTAAATTGGTTAAAGAAGGGGTAAACACTGAGGAAACATTCGGGTTAATCTTTAATACTATTGGTGTTAGTGACGGAATTTCTATGGGTACTCCAGGGATGCGTTTTTCTTTACCGTCGAGAGATGTAATAGCGGATTCTATGGAAACAGTTGTACAAGCAATGTCTTATGATGCTTTGGTAACTGTAGTAGGTTGTGATAAAAATATGCCTGGAGCCTTAATGGCAATGATTCGTTTAAACCGTCCAGCAATTTTGGTATACGGAGGAACGATAGCTTCTGGTTGTCATGAAGATAAAAAGTTGGATGTAGTATCTGCTTTTGAAGCTTGGGGAGAAAAAGTAGCAGGAACCATAGAAGAAGGTGAATACAGGCAAGTAATTAAAAAAGCGATACCAGGTGCAGGTGCTTGTGGTGGTATGTATACAGCAAATACAATGGCTTCAGCAATTGAAGCTTTAGGAATGGCACTCCCTTTCAATTCATCAAATCCAGCAGTAGGAAACGAAAAGAAAACAGAGTGTATAGAGGCAGGAAAGAAAATGCGTTATCTTTTAGAAAACGACATTAAACCTTTGGATATAGTTACACGTAAGTCATTAGAAAATGCGGTTCGTTTGATAACCATAATGGGAGGTTCTACCAATGCAGTGCTTCACTTTTTGGCTATTGCAAGAGCAGCAGATATTAAATTTACATTAGAAGATTTTCAACATATTAGTGACACCACACCATTTATAGCCGATCTTAAGCCAAGTGGAAAATACTTGATGGAAGACGTTCATAGAATAGGTGGAGTACCAGCAGTACTTAAATATTTATTGAAAAATGGTTTATTACATGGTGATTGTTTAACTGTAACAGGAAAAACTCTAGCTGAAAATCTAGCAGATGTTCCTGATTTATTAGAAGGTCAGGATGTAATTAAATCTTTGGATAATCCAATAAAAGCTACAGGTCATTTGCGTATGCTTTACGGTAATTTAGCAGAAGATGGTTCTGTGGCAAAGATTACTGGTAAAGAAGGATTACGTTTTAGTGGAACAGCTAGGGTTTTTGATAGTGAATATGATGCTAATGATGGTATACGTGACGGTATAGTTAAAAAAGGTGATGTTGTGGTTATTAGATATGAAGGTCCAAAAGGAGGGCCAGGAATGCCTGAAATGTTAAAACCAACAGCTGCTATTATGGGTGCAGGTTTAGGTAAAGATGTAGCACTTATTACTGATGGACGTTTCTCTGGAGGAACTCACGGATTTGTTGTAGGGCACATTACGCCAGAGGCTCAAGATGGAGGTACTATTGCTTTAGTTAAAGATGGTGATATTATCACTATTGATGCCGAAACCAATACAATTAGTGTAGACGTATCTGATGCTGAATTGGCAGAGCGTAAAAAGGCTTGGGTACAACCAGAATTGAAATTTAAAAAAGGAGTACTTTATAAATACGCTCGATCAGTATCATCAGCCTCAAATGGTTGTGTAACTGACGAGTTTTAGTGGAGTAAATAAATAAACCCTTGGTAACATTAAAGAGGTACTGAAACAATACAACTTTTATTTTATAAACATAGGGAATAATTAAATTAGAGCGAACAAGCTTAAAGCTAAGGCTAAAGCATAAAGCATAATAAAAATGAGTAAAAAAACTCGTATTACTGGAGCAGAAGCGGTAATTCGTTGTCTATTAGAAGAAGGCGTAGATTTAATTTACGGTTACCCTGGTGGAGCGATTATGCCTGTTTACGATGAGCTATATAAATATCAAGATAAATTAACACATATACTTACACGACACGAACAAGGAGCTACACACGCTGCTCAAGGTTACGCTCGTACAAGTGGTAAGGTTGGAGTGGCTATAGCCACTTCAGGACCAGGGGCCACTAATTTGGTAACAGGAATTGCAGATGCCCAAATTGACTCTACACCTATGGTTTGTATTACGGGTCAAGTAGCATCACATTTGTTAGGTTCGGATGCATTTCAAGAAACAGATATTATTGGTATTTCTACGCCAGTTACTAAGTGGAATATTCAGGTAACAAAAGCAGAAGATATTCCAGCAGTAATGGCTAAAGCCTTTTATATAGCTCGATCTGGAAGACCCGGGCCCGTCTTAGTTGATATAACAAAGGATGCTCAGTTTTCTGAATTTGATTTCAGTTATGAAAAATGCAAAGGTGTTAGGAGTTATAAAGCTATTCCTAAAACAGAGCCGCAATCTCTAAAGGATGCTGCAGCATTAATTAATGATGCAAAAAAACCTATGATTGTGTGGGGGCAAGGAGTAATACTAGGAGAAGCAGAAAAAGAATTTAAATCCTTTGTTGAAAAAACAGGAATCCCTTCTGCTTGGACTATTTTAGGAGTTTCAGCATTAGAAACGGCACATCCGTTAAATGTTGGGATGGTTGGGATGCACGGTAATTATGGTCCTAACAAGCTTACAAATGAATGTGATTTGCTAATAGCAGTAGGTATGCGTTTTGATGACCGCGTTACGGGGAATCTTGAAACTTATGCTAAGCAAGCTAAAGTTATTCATTTTGAAATTGACCCTGCTGAGATTAGTAAAAATGTAAACGCTGATGTAGCTGTAATGGGAAGTGTAAAAACAACTTTAGCAGATATTTTGCCGTTTGTCGAAAAAAAGACTTATGACTCTTGGTTGTCCGAATTTCATGCTTTTGATAAAATAGAGCAAGAAAAAGTGATTCAAGAAGAATTGTACCCTTCCAAAGAAGGAATGAGCATGGGTGAGGTAATCCGTAATATTAATGAAGTAACTAAAGGTGATGCCATAGTTGTAACAGATGTGGGGCAACATCAAATGATGGCTATCCGTTATGCCGAGTTTGTGAAATCTAAAAGTAATGTGACTTCTGGAGGTTTAGGTACTATGGGGTTTGCATTACCTGCAGCTATTGGAGCAAAAATGGGTGCCCCAGATAGGCAAGTAATAGCAGTTATAGGAGATGGTGGTTATCAAATGACTATTCAGGAATTAGGAACTATTTTTCAAAATAAAACAGGAGTTAAAATTGTAGTACTAAACAATGAGTTTTTGGGAATGGTGCGTCAATGGCAAGAATTGTTTTTCGAAAATAGATACGCTTCTACGGAAATGACTAACCCTGATTTTGTTAAAATAGCAGAAGGATATCATATACCAGCGCAAAGAGTTACAGAGCGTGCTAATTTAGCTGATGCTGTAAAAGAAATGCTTACAACTGATGGGCCTTACTTTTTGGAGGTTTGTGTAGAGAAAGAGAATAATGTATTCCCAATGATTCCAACAGGAGCTTCGGTTTCGGATATAAGATTGAGTTAAGATGGAAGAGAATAAACAATACTATACCATATCGGTATATACTGAAAATAATGTAGGATTAGTAAATAGAATTTCTACAATTTTTTTAAAGCGTCATGTGAATTTATTAAGTATGACAGCTTCTGAATCTGAAATTGAAGATGTATATCGTTTTACTATTTTAGTAAAAATGACTCAAGAGAAAGTTCAGAAAATTGTAGGACAAATAGAAAAGCAAATAGAAGTTATACGTGCTTTTTATCATACTGATGAAGAGACTATATCTCAAGAAACAGCATTGTATAAAGTAAAGTCAGAGCTTTTATTTAATGAGCCTCAAATTCAAAATATTATTAAAAGAAGTGGGGCTTCAATAGTTACGGTGAATAAGAGATTTTTCGTAATTTCTAAAACAGGACGTAGGATAGAAACTGAAGCTTTGCATTCTGCTTTAAAGCCTTATGGAGTATTGCAGTTCACGCGTTCAGGAAGAATAGCGGTAACAAAAGAAGCTATGAATATATCAGAAGTATTAAAAGATTTTGATGATATAGATTAATAAAATTAAAGACACAAAAAAAGCCAGTTAAGAAATTAGCTGGCTTTTTTTTAAGTATGTTTTTATGAAATAACTTACTAATAGATGGATTAAAACAGGCTCTAATAAGAGCGTAATTGAATATTTTGATCACTAAAATTAATGCCGATAAACTAGCCTTTTAAATCTAGTTCTTTAAGCTCATTAAGCTGTAGTTGTTCAAACTTTTTTTTACCATATTCAAAGCCTAATTCCCACCATTCGGTCATTAATTTTTTGTTGAAAATTAATGAGTTTTCAGTTAGTTGGGTAGGGGTGTAATATAAATTTAATGAAGCATTATTTGCTTTTGCAGCTAACTTTCCAGATGTAATATTATGCTGTTCTACTTGGTCTAATAGGTATCCAAATAGGTTAAACATTAATGAAAATGGATTTTTTCCTAATATTTTATTTCGTTCTAAGTTTTCAGATTCCAATATAATAGCATCAACCTCTGTCGCGCCACGCTTTATAGCTTCTCTGATAGGCACCAGTGCGCCAAAACCACCATCGGCATACTCATAGCCATTTTTTTTGGCAATACTCATAAAAGGAATGTAATTACAAGATATCCATATCCAATCACAAAAATCGTCGTAATTAAAATCTTTTATTGATTTGTATTCTGTAGCACTTGTAGATAGATTTGAAACTGTTACAACTACATCTTTTGAGTTTTTTCGAGCAAATTCAAATTCCTCTTTTGAAAAGTTTTTTTTAATGTTTTTTCGGAGATTTTTACTTTCGCCAAATGTTCTTTTGCTTTTTATAAATTGAAGTATGGTATTAAAATAATTAATACTCACATATTCTCTATCCCCTTTACATTTAACAATAAATGGATTTAAACTGAAAATAGTGCGCTGATTTACATTGGTATAAATTTCCTTTACTTTATCAATAGCGCCTATAGACAAATGCGGGATAAGTAAGCTACCCGTTGATGTTCCTACAAAAATATCGTATTTACGTTTTTGTTCTTTCATTAGGTATTCTGCTACGCCACCAGCAAAAGCACCTTTACTACCACCACCAGAAATCACTAAAGCTCTCATCTTATTTAATTTTAAGGGTTTGTAGTATTAACTTCGTCGTACAAAATAACTATAAATTACAAAACCCCGTAGCGCAAACTACGGGGTTTTCATCTAAAAAACAACACATCTTCTGTATAAACTTTGAAAAGTATAAAACTGTTAAAGTTTTAGAAGACTAACTAATAACAATTGAATATTATTTTTTCTTGAATTTATTTAAAATCTCTTTCATATGTTCTCCAGCAGCTTCTCTACCACCTAAACCGTAAGAAAGTGCAATAGCTACAGCTATAGCTCCTAAGATTAATCCAAAAGCTAATTCTACAATACTATTTGCAATACCCATAGTTCTTAAAGATATAGCTAAGAATAAAGCAATAATTGCTCCTTTAGCAATAGAGGCAACAAATTTATTGTTGTCAGATTTAGAAAGCATGTTGCCTACTAAATTTGCGATAAAATTACCTACAATTAATAATACTAAACCAAATAATATTTGACCAGATAAATTTAATACCGTTCTTAAAATGTCATTTAACTGTTCTAATTCTAAAATTTCAACTCCTGTTAATATTCCAAAAAAAGCAATAAAGAAATAAACAACACCGCTAATTATTTTAGCTAAAGATTGGTTTTCTCCAATTACAGAGTTTAATTGAAGTTTGTTAGAAAGGTTGTCAACACCCAAACTCTTTAATAAATCTGTTAAGAAATTTGTTAAGTATTTTCCTCCAATAACAAATAGAGTAATTACAATTACAGCAGCTATTAATTTTGGTAAAATATTTAAGATAGAGTACAATATGTTATTAGCAGGTTCACTAATAGCATTAATTTGTAATGTATTTAATGCTTGTATTACAAAAGGGATTAGGATAACAGCAAAAACGACTTTCTGTAATGCGTTAACTAATTTAGAAACATCTTTAATTTTTAATTTTTCAGCTATTTTATTTAATAGGGAAGAACTCATTCCTATTAAATTCGAAATAATTTTTGCTAAAATATAACCAATGAATCCAATTAAACCTGCAGCTACCAAATTAGGTAAGAAGCTTAAAAATTCGCTTAGCATGTTTTTAATAGGATCCAATACACTTTCCATTCCTAAAGTGCTTAATACGAGTAAAATAACAAAAAGCATGATAATAAAATACACAAAGCTTGCTATGAATTTATTGATATCCATTCCTCCAACTTTATCGCCTAAAATTTTGTTATCCCAATCGGTCTTTTTTAAACCTTTGTGAATTAATTTTTTGATAAATTTTGCAACAATTCTGCCGATAATAAGCACCGCAATGGCAGCTAGTAATATTGATATTTTTCCATTAAGTCCTATAATTTTGAAGACTTCATAGATTGATGATGTAATTTTTTCCATTTGTATGTAAGTATTTATTTGTTAGTGATATAAAGTTACCACAATAAGGTTTTATACTAGAGTGATTCTTGATATTTTACCATTTAATCTATTAAGTGTTGTTTAAGCTAGATTAAGTGCAAAAAAAAGTGCTTTCCTGATTTAGAAAAGCACTTTTTGAATTTTATAGTTTTTAAGCTATTTATTACATGTGAATAGTCTGTTTTCTGTCTGGTCCTACTGAAACTATTGATATAGGAGTTTCTAATTCTTTCTCTAGAAAAGATATATAATCATTCAATTCTTTGGGAAATTGTGATTTATCACTCATTCCTGTTAAATCTGCAGACCATCCTTTTACTTCAGTATAAATAGGTTCTACGTTTTCTGGTTCAATGTTATAAGGGAAATGTTTTATAACTTCTCCTTTATATTTATAAGCAGTACATATTTTTAAAGATTCAAATCCACTAAGCACATCACCTTTCATCATCATTAATTGGGTTACCCCATTAATTTGAACGGCATATTTTAAAGCAACTAAATCTAACCAACCACATCTACGGGCACGTCCAGTTGTAGATCCAAATTCATTACCTACTTTGGCCATCATAGCTCCATCTTCATCAAATAGTTCGGTAGGGAAAGGTCCACTACCAACACGAGTAGTGTAAGCTTTAAAAATTCCAAATACCTCTTTAATTTTATTAGGAGCAATACCTAAACCTGTACACGCACCAGCTGCTGTTGTGTTTGAAGAGGTTACAAAAGGATATGTTCCAAAATCAACATCTAATAAAGAACCTTGAGCTCCTTCAGCAAGAACTGTTTTTCCTTTTTTTTGGGCTTCAAAAATATATTCCTCACTATCTATAAAAGTTAATTCTTTTAAAACAGAGACTGCTTCGTAGAAGTCTTCTTCTAAAGATTTTAAGTCATATTCCAATTCTACACCATGAAATTCGATCATGGCTTCGTGTTTATCGGCTAAATTACGGTAACGGTTTTTCCAATCACTTAGTTCTAAATCGCCAATTCGCAAACCATTACGACCAGTTTTGTCCATATAAGTTGGTCCAATACCTTTTAAGGTCGATCCAATTTTAGCTTTACCTTTAGAGGTTTCACTTGCAGCGTCTAAAAGACGGTGTGTTGGCAAAATTAGGTGTGCTTTTCGAGAAATTAATAGTTTTGACTTGTAGTCAATATTAAATTTATCAAGGTTTTTTAATTCTTTTACAAGAATTACAGGATCAATTACTACACCATTTCCTACGAGGTTAATCGCAGTTTTGTGAAAAATTCCACTTGGTATAGTATGTAAAACATGTTTATGCCCATCAAATTCCAATGTATGACCAGCATTGGGTCCACCTTGAAAACGTGCGATGATATCATAATCGTTTGTTAATACATCAACAATTTTACCTTTTCCTTCGTCACCCCACTGGAGTCCTAATAGCAAATTTACAGCCATTCTTAGTTTTTATTATTGTTTTTAGTTCCGTAAAAATATAGCGAATGGTTCGTTATAGTTACGTCAAAAATTTCTTCGATTGTTTTTTTTATTTGTTGAATTCGAGGGTCACAAAATTCAAGTACATCTCCACTTTCTGTTAGAATTAAGTGATCGTGTTGTCTGTCAAAATAAGATTTTTCGTATTGTGCTAAATTTTGACCAAACTGATGTTTTCTAACCAATTTACAGTCCATCAATAGTTCAATGGTGTTATATAGTGTAGCCCTACTTACACGATAGTTTTTATTCTTCATTTTTATATACAAAGATTCAATATCGAAATGTTCGTCGTTCTCGTATATTTCTTGAAGTATAGCGAAACGTTCAGGAGTTTTTCGGTGTTTGTGTTCTTCTAAAAAGCTAGTAAAAACTTGTTTTACTATTTCCTGAGCGTCTTTTGTGTTATCTTCGGTTTTCATTCAAAAATTAAAAAAACAAATTTAATTTATTTTTTTGGTTTAGAGGGTTTCTTTACTCTTTAATGTTTTTAGTTTGATCATATTTATGAACAATTAATAAACAGCTTTCTTTTTTAAAGTTAATTTTAGACTAAATATTTTTAATTTCTATAAATCTTGTCAATACCTTGGATGTTGTTAAGACGTTGAATTATAGTTGTTAGTAGATTTTTGTTTTTTACACCTACAGTAATTTTACCTTCAAAAACACCGCCATTACTGTCAAAAGATATACTGTAGATATTAACATTCATGTTATTTGATATAACTTGAGTTATTTTATTCACAAGTCCTATGTTGTCAATCCCTGTAAGGCGTAAGTCGGTTTTAAATTCTTGTTGACTACTATCTATCCACTTCGCTTGCATTACTCTGTAAGCATAATTGCTTTGTAGTTGTAGTGAATTTGGACAGTTGTTTTTATGAATTTTGATGCCCTCGTTAATTGTTAAAAACCCAAATACATTGTCACCAGGAATAGGTTTACAACAGCTTGCAAATTTGTAATCTAGCTTTTCTTCATCCTTACCAAAAACAATAAGGTCATATTTATTGGTGATTTCTTCGCTTTGTATTTCAGTCTCACTAGAACTCTTTCGTATTTTATTTTTGAAAAAATTGATAAAAGTATTGTTTCGTGAAGCAGCATAATCTTTGATGATTTGATTATCTATAGAGCCAATAGCTACACGGTAAAATAAATCATTACTTGTTTTTAGTTTGCAAAATTTAACTAAGTCATTTATTGATTTTTCATTTAGTGTTATACGTTGAGTTTTAAGTTTTCGACGTAAAATATCCTTACCTTCAAGAGCAATACGTTTTCGCTCTTCGTTTAGAGATGATTTTATCTTTGTTCTTGCCCTACCTGTGGTAACATAATTAAGCCATTGTTGTGTTGGCTTAGCTTGTTTTGAAGTTATTATTTCAACTTGATCACCGCTGTTAAGTATGTGACTTAAAGGAACAAGTTTTCCATTTACGCGTACCCCTCGTGTACGTAAGCCAACGTCGGTGTGTATGCTAAAACTAAAGTCTAATGCAGTAGCTCCTTTAGGTAATGATTTTATTTCTCCTTTAGGAGTAAACACAAAAATCTCTTTTGCGTATAAGTTCATTTTGAACTCTTCAACAAAATCTACGGCATTTGTTTCATCACTTACTAGTGCCTCTTGAAGCTTATCCAACCAATGTTCTAAATTGTCATCTTGTTTTTCGCCATTATTTTTATATTTATAATGTGCTGCATATCCTTTTTCTGCAATTTCATGCATGCGTTCACTACGAATTTGAACTTCGACCCAATGGTTTTGAGGTCCCATAACAGTGGTATGCAAACATTCATAACCGTTAGATTTTGGATTAGAAATCCAATCGCGCATTCGGGTAGGATTAGCTCTAAAAAAGTCGGTAACAATACTATAAATTTTCCATGCTATAAACTTTTCATTAGCTAAATCAGATTTGTAAATAATACGAATAGCAAATTTGTCATATACTTCATCAAAATTTACTTGCTGGGCAACCATTTTTCTTCTGATAGAATATATAGATTTTGGTCTTCCTTTGATAGAAAAGTGTAATCCTTCTTTAGTTAGCCCTTCTCTAATAGTGTTTGCGAAATTATTGATATAAGCATCTTGCTCTTCTTTACTTTCAGCTATTTTTTGTTTAAGATCTTTATAAACTTCCGGCTCGGTGTATTTTAAACTTAAATCTTCAAGCTCCCCCTTTATATTGTATAAACCAATTCTGTGGGCTAAAGGAGCATAAATATATAAGGTTTCTGAAGCAATTTTTACTTGTTTGTCGGCTCTCATGGAACCCATTGTTTGCATATTGTGCAAGCGGTCTGCTATTTTTATAATAATAACACGAACATCATCATTTAAGGTAAGGAGCATTTTACGATAATTTTCGGCTTGCATGGATAAAGGGCGATCTTCATCTTTATCCATTATCGAAATTTTGGTGAGTCCGTCAACAATACGTGCTACGGTTTCGCCAAAAAGTTGTTCTATATCGTTCAGTGTGTAGTCGGTATCTTCAACAACATCGTGTAATAAGGCTGCAGCTATAGAAGTAGCGTCTAGGCCTATTTCGCTAGCAACAATTTTAGAAACAGCTATAGGGTGAAATATATAAGCCTCACCACTTTTTCGACGTTGTTCTTTATGGGCATCAACAGCGGTGTCAAAAGCCTTTCGAATCATTTTTTTATCGTCATCCGTTAACGTACGGTAGCTTATGCGTAATAATTCTTTATACTCCTGAGCAATCAGTTTGTTTTCTTCCTCTATAAAAGCTTCTGTCATATAAATGCGTGTTGAAAATTACTACTGTGTTATACAGTTTAAGTTATTTTTAAAATTAATAAAATGCAAATATATTAGCTAATAAAAGACTTTGATAAAATGATCTTTTAAAAATCTATTGGAGTACAGCATAATATTATACTGATTGGAAGGGATTGTTGTAATACGGTAGCAGCTTAACTTTTTTAAAAATGTGTTATAATTTCAATAATTTAACAATATGATTTTCAAGTTTACTAACAAAACCCGTTGTGCATTTTAAACAATGCTAATTTTGATATTATTAATTTTTCTATCAAAAATGAATTTGTTGATATATTGAATCATGGTCATTGCTGTAATTTTGGATAATACTCTAGTTTTAAACCCATCAAAAGTCTT
>CANNCQ010000016.1 GCA_947503135.1 uncultured Aquimarina sp.
ATCTTTTAATCTTAAATATTGAGTGGGCTAGCCCACTCAATATTTAAAATCTATTGCACTTATGACTTGAATTCAAGAATAAAAAAGGGCATTATAAAAATAATACCCTCTTTTTATGGATTAAAGTTTTTTTAAGCTAAAGCGGCAACGCTTACTTCTTCGGATTTATGAAGGCTAACCACTGCTAAAACAGCAATACCGTTAGCCCAATAATAATAGGCATCTATTCCTTTAAAGGAAAGAATAAAAGGAGCTAAAATAAATACTATAGCAACCAAGAAGTCAACAGTTAAATGCAATTTATACGAAAGTACTTTAACTAAGCCAAGATGATGATCGGTCAGTACTGTTAAAACAAAAGCGGCTATTCCTGTAGCAACTGAGAGGTATAAGGCAATTGGGTTAGAGGTTCCTAATCCTAGTACAAACGGAAGGATTATTAATGCAATAGCAACAGGGTAATCTAAAAATGCGTGTATTCTTTTTGTTATAAATTTCATAATTATATTTTTTAGGTGGTTATTAATTAGTTGTGAGTTTTACTTAATTTTTCCCAGTTATTGTCAGCGGTAGCCGTTAGTTTAGAATGAATATCTTTTTCTATCCATAATTGTTTCGCATCTACCTCTACATTAGTTAAGAATAAGTAATATTTGCCATCCTCAACAATAAACTTATTTGGGTCTACTCTAAATTTAGCTCCTGCATATATTCCAAAGGCACAAAAACCACCATATTGAGGAACATACTTAGCTGGGTTTTTATCAAATGTTGCCTTTTGTTTAGCGGAAGTAAAGTAATAATTTACTTTGTTGTACTCAGATTTAAAATTTTTGTCGCCGATTTGAGCTAACTCTAAATCTAAATACGACACTGGACTATAACCTTGTAAAGCAATATTACTATTGTCAATATTATTTGCTTTATTGTCTTGAGCGGATAGCATAGTACTGAATGCTAATGCTAGTCCTAAAACTGTTGTTTTTATTAAGTTTTTCATTTTTTCTTTGTAGTTAATGGTTATTTAATTGACATCTTTTTTTTATATGTTTACTGTAAAGATGAAACAGAATTAAAATTAAGTTGCTATAAAAAAGAACAACGAATTGTGTTTTTTATAATTGAAATGGTTTAATTGTATCAGGCCTTGATTGTTAATTTTCAATTACTTATAACCCTTGGTCGTACGAAAGTTGGATTATTTCAAGGTTTTTAAATTTTGTGTTTTTTTTAACGAATTAAAAAATATGCTATAAGAGTTAGAATATGACAAACCAATAAATTTCACCTAGCTTAATGAGGGTTTTAAAATGAATCAAATCTTTATGCTGAAGGAATATTTATTTCGGGTTTATGTAAGCTAACGACAGTTAAAACCGCGATTCCGTTGCCCCAATAGTAATAAGCATCTATGCCCTTAAAAGAAAAAATAAAGGGAGCAATAATAAATAAAATTACGACTAAAAAATCGACTATTAGATGTGTTTTGTAGGAGAGTACTTTTACTATGCCGAGTTGATGGTTTGTTAAAAATGTTAAAATTAGAGCTGTAATTCCTGTGGAAATAGACAGGTATAAGGCAATTGGGTTTGATGTTCCTAATCCTAGTATAAATGGAAGGACTATTAATGCGATAGCAACAGGGTAATCTAAAAATGCATGTATTCTTTTCGTTATAAATCTCATAATTGTATTTTTTAGTTGACTGAATAAGTCTTTTTGATAGTAAATGTATTCTACACTTATTTAAAAGAAATAATTTTTGTGCCTATGCTGAGGCTAATATATTTTTTGATTTTTTTAAGCGCCATTCTTTAAATATTCGAATGGCTTTGTCATCCTTAATTTGGATCATTTCAAATTCTTTTAGGTGTTTTCTTTTCTCAACCAATTCAAAAGAGTCGGGTAATCCAAAGCTAAATACATCTTTTCTAGAACAGGAATAATACACCTTCTTGATTTTTGACCAATGTATAGCGGATAAGCACATGGAGCAGGGTTCACTACTGGTAAAAAGTATGCAATCGCTTAAATTTGTTTTGTTTAAATTTTTAGAAGCATTTCTAATAGCCTCAATTTCTGCATGAGCTGTAGGATCATTTTTAACTTTGACCGATTCTTTGCCAATACCCACTATTTTATTTTTGTGAACAACAATACATCCAAAAGGAGACCGTAATTGATCATTTAAGCATTCATGAGCTAGTACAATGGCTTCGTTCATATAATATAAATTTGATAAATTCATTTTCTTGTGATTTAGATGAAACAATTTTAATTGTGGGTAGTGCTAAGTTTTGTCCAGTTTTTATTGGCTACTTCATTTAAGCCAGCGTGGTCGTTTTTTGCTAGCCACAATTGTTTAGCATCAACCTCTACATTGTTTAGATATAGGTAATATTTACCATCCTCAACAATAAATTTGTTAGGATCTGTTCTAAACTTTGCTCCAGCGTATATTCCAAAGGCACAAAAACCACCATATTGAGGAAGATACTTGATTGGGTTTTTGTCAAAAGTTGCTTTTTGTTCAGTAGAAGTAAAGTAGTAGTTTATTTTATTGTATTCTGATTTAAAGTTTTTATCTCCAATTTGAGCTAAATTTAAATCTAAATAAGATACAGGACTGTAGCCTTGCAAAGCAATATTGCTATTGTCGATATTGTTTGCTTTATTGTCTTGAGCAAAAATGGTTGCACTTACTGTTAAAGCTATTCCTAAAACTGTGGATTTTAATAAATTTTTCATCTGTTTCCTTTTTTGTAATTATTATATTACAAAGATGAGGAGTAACAGATGTTTAAAGCCTACCAAAAAAGTACTAAGAATTGTACTTTTTTAATTTAAAGTCTGTAGGGGTTATTTTTGTGTAGTGCTTGAAGAATCGAGAAAAATGATTTGGCTCTTCAAAACCTAGTTGCATTGAGATGTTAACTATAGATTGTCCATCGATTAACATTAGTTTGGCGGAATTAATTATCTCCAAGCGTATAAGTTGTCCTAGCGAGGCATTCATTTTAGTGCTAACTTTATTAGATAATGCTTTAACAGAAAGGTTCATTTTATCTGCGTAAAATTGAAGTGACCTTTCTTTAGTGTGGTATTTTTGAAGAAGATTTAAGATGTCTTGAGAAAATAAATCCCTGTTTTTATAATCGAAATTGTCTCTAAATTGTTTAGGAGTTACACCTTTGATGTTTTTGAAAACTCGATTGAAGTAGGCGTCGTCATTATACCCAAGTTCATAAGCAATTTCTTGAATACTTTTATCACTAAAAGCAATTTTTTTTTGACTTTCTTGAAGCTTTTTGGAAGACATGAGCCCTTTAATAGATAGGCCAATTTTATTTTTAATTAAGGCTTGTGCGTTATAACCTCTATTATTAATAAGACTAGCAAGGTCAGCACTGCTTAAATTATTGTTGTACTCGTTGTCGATTATTTCTTTGGTATCAAAAATAATTTGATATTCTTCCTTATTAGCTTTAAAGGGGTTTTGCCAAAACCATTGTTTGGAAGATATGTCGATAATATCAGCTGAATTTTTTGATAATGCAGTTTCCGATAGAAAAGAACGACATTTTTCGCACTCTAGTAAATCAATATAGCCTAGAGAAATTAAATGCTTAAAAAGAACTCTTACTTCGTTGTTATAGAATTTACTCTCGTTTAAGAATTCAATTTTTCTAACAATAAAATTATCAGAAAGGAATTTAATATACTGACCTTTTTCTAAAAAAATGGCTTTTTCTTGCCAATCAAAATAGTTTTTAAAATCAACTTGGATACTCCCTTTACCTGATATAATATGTATCAAGGTATAAGTTTCAATAAAATAAACTTTATTAATTTCAGGAATAAACCTCTTTACTTGTTGCATTAAATTTTACAATGTTAGCTGATGTCACAAAGCAATACACTTATGTTATAAAAAATTTATTGCCCATCAAATTCTCCTTTATAGCTTTTAAACCTTTTTACTTTTTCGGAACCTTTAGGAGTAGCACCTTCAACACAATTAAAACGTTTTACGCTATTGTCATCTTCGGGTAAGTTTTTGCGTTCAGGAGTTTTGTGGTAAATAGGAATCTTTAAACCGGCATAAACATCAAAAGCACGAGTACGATTGTCGAAAGTTCTACTAAAAAATCCTGAGGCTCCAATTACTACAGGTCCAAGCCTGCCGCCAAGCCCTACTTGTACCCCTCCATATTGTGTAGCTGTAACAGGTAAGTAAGCAGAAAACCATTTAGATTCGTAACGCGGACTAATTGTAATTTGATTTGCGTAACGATTAGCTGTAGAGGCATTTTTTCCTATTAATGAAAAGTTAGCTACGGAGTTCAAAAAGAATTTATTATTCAATTTTAAATCAAACTCGGCACGTAATCTTGTAGGTAAACTGAATTTAAAATCCTCGGTAGAGGTAGTAGTGGTAACAAGCTCTTCAAAATCGTCAAGAGAACTTATGTCTAAAATATCTTGTCTGTTAAGTGGAGATACGCTGTAATTGGTAAGTTGTTGATTTCGGTAATTAATAAACCCTAAATCGAGGATAGATACTCCAATTTTGTATTTGTAAGTAGTAATATGCCTTATAATTTGTTGCTCTTTTACGTTGTCTCTAGATACGTTCGCTCTTGGTCTTGGTCGGTATTCATATACAAAACCTAAATCAATACCAAAACCTGTTGCGTTTTCAGCGAAGGTCTCATCATCATCAGGATTTACTTGATCGTTATTTCCATCGTCTATATTGTCACTTAATGAGTATTGACCATTACCTCTCGTAAAAACATTGTCAGGATCGTTTGGATTAAAAAAGGCAACGCCATCGGTTAGTTCTGCAGAAGCACTAGATAAACCTCTTAAATATTTTAAAGTAACACCACCTTTTAAAAACTCAACACGATCTCTTTTAAAGACTTGAGCGTAGGTTAAGCCTATTTCTGCAAAATTATTATTTATTGCGGTAGCATTAATATCGGCAATTTGTATTGGTGTTTGTTCCGATAAACCTGTGTCGAAAAATTCGACAATTTCTCCGTCCAAAGTGTTAATATTGGCAAGACCTCTTAATCGGGTGGTTAATCCAATAGCACGTTTTTTATTAAGTGTTATTAGTGCTGAGGGTCCAAGTATATCGGTATTTAAAACACCATTGTTTTTTCTGTCGGAGCCAACTGTTTCAGTATCTATGGTTGAGTTGAATTCATCACTATCGGTTAGCAGTTTCCAAAAATCAACTTCAACATAATTGTTAACAGTAAATAAACTACCTGAGATTAAATTAATATCAATTTTGGTTCTAGAATCGGCTATGTTAGCAGGATTGAACAAAGCGCCATGAATTCCGTTAAAGTTGTCGGCATCAAAACCTATATAGGATTGTGCTTTAGCAGTAAAGGCTGAAAATAGAAAAAAATATATAACAATTCGATACATACGGCAATATATAAATTCAAAAATTAATATAATATACAATACATCGATTTGTTATATGTTGGATATAAACTTATAACGATTTAAGGCTAAATTTATTGAATATTCAGCAATAATGATTTACTTATTTTATCAATTCTACTTCTTTAAAAGCAGCTTGAATACCAAACCAAAACGCATTATAAGTATGTAAACGCGGTAATTTCTCTTGAGTTTCAACCTGTATTATAGCATTTTCGATAATACGCCATTCATTATTGTTATTGTCAATAGCAGTTGACTTTCCGTTGTAGGTAGTAAAGTTTATTTCTGAAGAGTAAAAAACTCTATGAGCTCCTGATTGGTCAGTGAATACTGTAAATTTTTGATTATCTATAGTATTCTTATAAATAGTATTGGATTTTAAGAAATTGGAAGAGATTGCGATTACTTTGTGTTCGTTTTTTTTAGAACGAACTACTAAAACTTCATCCTTATTATTTAGTTTTCTGTCTACTTTAGGAACAGTAAACATAAGTTCATCTGTAGAGAAATATTTATTATAAGCTATGCCTTCGCCGTAATTTCTTTTATGACCAGTATTCAATGAAAGCACTTTAGTATTAGGGTGCTTCGTTTTCCACTCTTTCCAAGTGGTGGTAACTATACTTAAATAATCAAGTTTTATATTTTTACCAACTAATGGACCTATTATGGGTTTACCTAACGAGGTACTCCATAATGATTGTGTTTTTTTGTCGTACATCATTTTGTTGGAACGGTATAAAAAACCGCTAGTGCCTAGCTGATATTGATTGCCTTGATGTAAAGTTTTGTATAAAATAACAGTACCACAAAGTGTGCAATAAACGCCAGCAACAGGAGTATTTCCAACTACATCGGTAAACATTTCGTGCCAGGCTAATATTCGTTTAGGGTAAGCACGCACATCACCATTAACTTCAATCCCGAAAACTATATTTGAATCTTCTAAATAGTCGGCTACACTGGCATCAATCATTTTAGGATTTCGAAGTGGTGGTATGCCATCTTGCACGACACCACCCCAACGAACTTCGTCTAGCCTTATGATAGATTCTTGTTCTCGTTTAGAGAAGTAATTGTAAAATTTTAAATCGATAAGTCCGTGAATTTCGGCTTTAAATTTATAATAATCTTCATCGTAAGCGGCGGGCTTGTTCCATATGTAATCATACCATTTGTCGAAATCAAATTTGAAATGCTTTCCCGTTTTTTCTTCTAAAAGTTGTAGTAGGTTATAAACAGCTTCTGAGTTTTTTGAAAAATAAATAGTTTCGAGTGCTAGTATTTCATAGCTCTCGTTCCAAGTATATTCAATTTGTTTTAGTGATGATTGAAGTACATAAGGGCTTTTTGAGATAAAAAAATCCAAGAAGTAACGATACCCTGTTTTTATAACTTTTGTATGTTCAATTTCATTAGAGTGTTCAATATTAGGAGTGCTGTAAGTATATCCAATTTGAAAATGAAATATAAAGATTATGGTAATTATGAGTGTGTTTTTCATAATACCTTTGTCGATTAATTAAAACAAGTATTACTGAGCTTCTAAGGATTTGATGTTTGTATTGTTTCAATCATTTTGTAAATGGAAGGTTTTATAAGTTCAGGTCTGGCCCAAGAAATTTCGTGTCCGGTATTAGGAGTAGTTACAATTTCAATATTTGGGAATTTTTCTTGAGTGTACTCAATATTTGTGTAAGGCACCAAATCATCTGCATTTCCATGAATATGAATTACAGGTACAGTAACCTTATTCCATTGATCATCTATTTTAGCCATTTCAGCGGCATGAATTGTTTTTTCATCTCCAGCCACTCGATATCCCCTAGGGACTAGCCATCGTGTTAATTTATATTGAGTGAATTTAGAACCCCAAATAGCTTTCTCTTGATTAGGGTCTATAGCTGGCGATATCATAATTACTCCTTTTACCTTATGGTTAATAACAGCTACTCTGGCGGCTAAAGGACCACCGTAAGAAGCGCCAATGGTAATTACATTTTCCAGCTTGTAATGATTAATTAATTTACTGATAGCTGTAGCTTGAGGTTCAATTTCGGGTAATTCCTTGCCAAAGTTGGAATAACCATACCCAGGCCTATCTACAGCATGTACATTGGCTTGTTTTAGTAGTGTGGTATCTTTTAGGTAACCATCCCAAGCAGATAATGAACTTGGTGAGCCATGAAGAAATAAAAGGTTGATTTTGTTATTATTGCTTTCAATATGTTGGGTTCTTATTTTTAAATTTAAACTATCAATTTCAAAATAAGTGATTTTTGTAGGTATTTCCAGGTCTTGAAAAGCCGTTTTTATTTCTTCGTCACTATCTCTCCATTGTAGTACAGTACAGGAGGGTAGGAGTAGTAGTAAAGCTATGTATTGTGTTGTTTTTATATAGCGATATATAAAATTAAGCATGTTTTCTGCAATTTGATAATACTTTTTAAAAGTACAAAAAAAGCCACTTCTAGTTATAGAAGTGGCTTTTGATAAAATTATTTTTCTTATTAATTATTAATCACTTTTACATTAGCTGCCGCAATTTTTCCTTCGGATAATGGGGAAGGACTTTGGAATAGTAAATCTTCACTTTGTCCGGTTTTAGGAAATGCCATCACTTCTCTAATAGAAGCTTTCTTTTCTAAAATCATTAGTAAGCGATCTACACCCCAAGCGATACCCGCGTGTGGCGGAGCACCGTAATGAAAGGCGTCGTACATAGTACCTACACTTTTCATCATTTCGGCTTTATTGTAGCCCATGTTTTTGTAGGTAGCTTCTAAAATTTCAGGCTTGTGAGCACGTACCGATCCTCCACCAATTTCGTAACCGTTAAGGATAATGTCATATTGTTGCGCAATAATTTCTCCAACTTCTTCCCCGCCATTGTTTTTCATGTGCTTGTCTAAATCGTACATGGCAGGCATAGAAAATGGGTTGTGCGTAAAAGTCCAATGCCCTTCGTCTGTTTTTTCGAACATTGGAAAGTCAACCACCCATGCTGGGCAAAGTACTTTTGGATCAATTAATTTTAGCATAGCTCCTAACTCTTGGCGTACCGCATCTAATGCTTTATTAGCGGTTTTATAATCTGCTGCCGAAAAGAATACAATGTCACCAATTTTTGCCTCCGAAGCTTTGATGATTTCTGCTGCAATATCTTCTCCAAGGTATTTGATAATTGGCGATTGTAAATCATTTTCATTTACAATAATATATGCCAACCCTCCTAAACCATTTTCTTGAGCAATAGCAGTGAGCTTTTCTATTTGTCCTTTCGACATACGTTTTTTACCTTGTAAAGCTGCATCTACTTTAATGCATTTTACAATCCCGCCGTCGTCAATAGGTTTTTTGAATACTTGAAAAGTGGTAGCTTTTACAATTTCGGTTATGTCTTGCATTTCCAACCCAAAACGAAGGTCAGGACGGTCACAACCGTACTTGTCCATAGCTTCCTTGTAAGTAATAGTTTGGAAAGGTTGTAACTTCCATTTATTACCATATATTTTCTTTACAATGGTATTGAACATTTTAGTGTTCAAGTCAATCACATCTTGCATGCTAACGAAAGCCATTTCCAAATCTAATTGCGTGAATTCTGGTTGGCGATCACCACGAGAATCTTCGTCACGGAAACAGCGTGCTACTTGGAAATATTTTTCAAATCCACCCACCATTAGCATTTGCTTGAATTGCTGAGGTGCTTGGGGTAGGGTGTAAAATGAACCTGCATATTTACGACTCGGAACAATAAATTCACGTGCACCTTCATCCGTTCCTGCAGTTAAAATAGGGGTTTCAATTTCTAAGAAGTTATCCTCATCCAATATATCACGAAGTAACTTTAATACGCGGTGACGATTTACAATAGCTCTGCGTGATTCGGAACTACGGTGATCTAAAAATTTATATTTAAAACGAGTAGTTTCGTTGGTACGAGCTGCACGTTTCAATTCAAAAGGAAGGGTTTTAGAAAGATTGAGCATTTCTAAAGCTTCGGTATCTAATTCTAACTTACCAGAGCGTATGCCAGGGTTAAAATCATCTTCGGCACGCTTTACTATTTTACCAGTAACCATAATTACCGATTCGGGTTTCAATTTTGAAATTTCATCTAAATTATCAAAATCTCTTCCGTTTAAGCGTACTTGTAATACTTCAAAACTAGAGTCTCGTAAATCGATAAATACTAAATCTCCATGATCCCGAACACTGTTTACCCAGCCCGAAATGGTAACCGTTTCGTTTATGGTTTCTTCCTTTAAGTCCGAAATTAAATGCGTGCGGTATTGCTCTTTAAGCACAATTGGGATTTGTCGTAACTCCTCCTGTATTTCTTGTTTTCCTTCTGCGGAAGCGCTATTTTTTTCTGCGGAAGCGCTATTAGTAGTATTGGCAGCGGTAGAGTTGCTAGCTAAGCGTTCTAAAATCTTCTCGCGAGCTACTTTACCGGAAACTCCTTTCCCAACAATACCTATAACTTTTCCAACAAGTATTCCTGCTTTGCCTTGGTTTCCGCCTTTAATATCGTTAGCAATCGCTTCATTTTCCGAAATTACTTTGTCAATGGCTTCAAGTAAACTTTCGTTTGAAATGGAATTGTCTGCAAAGTATTTTTTGTAATCGAAAGCAGGGTTAGCAAGTACTTCTTTAATCGCATTAGAAAGCAATACGTTAGTAATGTTTCCTGCTTTGAAAGAAGCAAACATATCCGTTAATGCTACCGTGTTTGCTACTTTTTCGTAAGCTTCTGGTTTTAAATTATTCAAGAGTGTTTTGGCCACAAAAAGTGGATCTTGAATAGTGTTGTTGATTGCTGTATAAACGTTAGATCGTACCGAGTCGGAAGTGAAAAACTTGGCATCCTGAGGGCGAACTCCTCCTTTAATTTGTGCAGTTTCAATAGCGTACGGAAGTAAGCTAGTATCTACATGTAATTTCTCTAAAGCACTTTTTATATTTACAAAAGGAATATCTGGTTCGTGTGCAAAACGGTAATCGGCTGCGAATTCCTTTTTACGCATTACTTTGGTTTGCTTTAATGCTTCGTCCCAAAGTACCGTGGTTTGATCTGGGCGGAAATCCCCGTGTACTTCAAAGTAAGCCAATTGTTTGGTTACTTCTTCCACAGTAGCATCTACCATAAACTTAAAGGAGTTTAAGTTTTTAATCTCAGTACGCGGGTTGAGGTCTGTAGTTCCTTTTTTACGTAAGGAAACCGATACATCCGATTTGAACTCCCCTTTCTCAAGGTTGGCTTCGGATATTTTTAAATTTTGCACTATACGTTGTAAATACTGTGCATAAGTAGCGGCATCTTTTATATTTCGAATACAAGGTGTGGTAACCACTTCAATCAAAGGCACTCCCGATTTGTTGAAATCTACCAAACTATTTTTGGCTTCGTGCATTAATTTTGCAGCATCTTCCTCTAAATGGGTTTGTTCTATCTGAACCGCAAAAGTAGTACCATCATCTCGGTAACAATTTACTTCTCCATCAGGAATGATTGGATTGTGGAATTGTGTTAACTGAAAGTTTTTAGGCTGGTCTGGGTATTCGTAGTGTTTACGATCCCATGACAATACCTCGTTTTTCATGGAAGACTCCACGGCCTTACCAAATAAGATGGCCTTGCGAATGGCTTCGGCATTAATGGCAGGTAAAACACCCATTTGCCCCGTACACACCGAACAAATATTTGTGTTTGGCGTACTAGTTTCTTGATTGGCGCAAGAGCAAAATAATTTGGTGGCTGTATTTAATCGAATATGAGTTTCAATACCAATAACTAACTCTAATCCGTTTTTTTCTAAAGCTGCTGTTAATTGTTCCATTACAATACTTGTTTTAGGAAGTTAGCACATGTAAATAATATAGCTTCTTGTTTTTTGGCTGCAGTAATTTGCACTCCAGTTTCCATAGCTAATGGCGCTGTTAAAGTAGGTAACCCACCTAAGCTAAACCCAACCGTATACGCATCGGATAAATACATAGTCATTGGATTTTTAAGGTTGTTTCCAATTTCGGGAACAGGGTTTGGGGTTACTGGCGATAAAACCAAATCTACTTTTTTAAAGTCCTCCTCAAAGTGATGACTTATTTGTTGACGTAATTGCTGCGCCTTACTGTATATTTCTTCCGAATGTCCTTGGGATAATACTTGGTTACCACCTACAATTCTTCGTTTAGTTTCGGCAGTAAAGTTTTCTGATCGTGTAATTGAATAGCCTTCTTTTAAATCTTTTCCCGTTTCACGAACACCATAATTGGTTCCATCTAAACGTGCTAGGTTACTTGCGGTTTCAGCCATAGCTAAGGCATAATAAGTGGATACGAGCATATTGGCATCAAAAAAGTCTAAAGGAATAATTTCCATTCCTTCTGCTTTAAGCTTCGCAATCATATTTTCAAAGCCCGCTTTAATTTCAGAGTTAATAGCTTCACTTTCAATAAAGTTTTTATAATAACCAATTTTAGTTCCTTTCGCTAAAGCAGAAGTAATACTCTCGTTGGAAACAGGCTCGGAGTTAAAGGAAGTTTGATCTCTAAAATCTTTCCCAGCCATGGTGTTTAAAACGATTTGAGTATCTTCTAAACTTTGTGCAATAGGACCTACACAATCAGTAGAAGAAGCATACGCCATTAAGCCAAAGCGAGAAATTTTTCCGTAAGTAGGTTTTAAACCATATACGTTATTATATCCTGCAGGTTGGCGAATTGATCCACCGGTATCTCCGCCAATGGAAAATGTGGTGAAGTTTTTGGCTACATTTACCGCACTACCACCACTGGAACCTCCAGCAACTTTGTTGGGGTTTAAAGCGTTTTTTACCGCACCAAAAACGGTATTTTCACTACTGCTACCGTGCCCAAAACTATCACAGTTTTCTTTTACTATAGGAATAGCACCAGCATCCAATAATTTTTGAATGGCTGTAGCTGTGTACGGTGATTTGTATTTTTTTAAAAAGTCCGAGCTGGCAGAGCTGTAGGTACCTTGTAAAAGATACACATCTTTAACTCCAAAGGGGATTCCTTCTAGCAGACCAATAGTTTCTCCATTGGCAATTTTGGTATCTACTTTTTTCGCTAAATTAATAGCGTAATCGTTTAATATATAGTTGTCGGTATTGTAGTCGCTGCTTTTAAGTTGGTCTAACTTTTCTTGCACCAAGTCTACACACGAAATTTCTTTGTGGATTAGCTTTTTATGTAAAGCTTTAATGGATGAACTCATCTTTATTGTGATGTTTACAACTTACCTCAGCAGTACTGAGCTTGTCGATGTGTTATTCTTCTATTACTTTAGGAACTACTAAAAAATTATTTTTTTCATTCGGGAAATTTTCAATAATTAAATTTCGTTCTATTTCAGAACTATTAATTACCTCGTCAGTACGCAAATCGTCAATAGTCACCGCATTAATAGTATGGCTATTATTGTTATTTTCGTCAGTAAGATGTCCTTTTTTAATTACTTCAAAAAGATCTTCTACTACTTGTGAAGCCTCGGCTCCTTTTATACTCGAAAGTACATCGAGTGTCATTTCCTTTCCCATTTTATATAGAAATTAATAGCTTTTGCTGCCCTGAGCTTATCGAAGGGAGTCAATCTGCGAATATAAAGACTTTTGAGTTGGTATAAAATAGTTTAACGGGGTTTTCCTTAGGTTGGTTTAATGAAAAAAGGAGCCTAATCTACAAAGTAGAAAAGGCCCCAGTTAAATCAAGCGAGATAAGTGTTAAGTGTTTACTGCTTGATTATTTTCATTATTTTCTGATTTCCGTTAGCAGAAACACTTATAAAGTATATTCCGGCAGGTTTCTCGGCTAATAGTCCTAGATTGTAACTACTAGTATTATTGGTGGTTTTATGAATTACTTCCGTTTGTCCAATAATAGTTGATAGCGTAATTACTACTTCAGTATTTGGATTTTCAATATTCCATGAAACTTTAGAGCTAGAAGTCCAAGGATTTGGATATACAGTTGCAATACTGGTATTATTTTTTAATAATTTAGAAGAATTTTGTTCAGGGTTAGCGTCAAACCAAGTTCCGTTGAAATACCACCCATCTCCACATCGACTTAAATCAGCAGTTTGATTGCTTCCGTCACTACTAAAAATAATATTGGCACAGCTTACATTTTCTAGTTTTTGTTTGAACCACCCATTATCTTCAGCTTCCATAGCTGTACCAGGCCAGTTGATGTTTAAATCAATAGGAGTAGTGTTCCAATAATACATTGTGGGATTGGTTAAATTTCCTTTATAATGAATAGTAATAGAATCATCATTTAATTCGGTATTAGGCGTTGTTGATTCAAAAGGATTGACGTTTGACCACGCTCCATTTACATACCAACCGTTTTCACTTCGCATTAAATCGTCAGTTTTATTATTTCCTCCATCGCTAAAGATTAAATTTACACTGGTTATATTTTCAAAAGTATATTCGTAGATATCGTTACTTCCAGTATTGCTCATTAATGGTCCAGGCCATTGAATGGCTTGATTACCGTTTGGAACCCCATTCCAATAGTAAATATTTACTTGTGACCAGCTGCTTGGTTTTTGAAAGTACACTTGCAAATCACTTACATTGGAGTTCTCGGGAGTTGAATTATCGGGAATAGTAGATTCGAAAGGGTTAGAGTCGTACCAAATTCCATCTATATACCAGCCATCGCTATTTCTTGATAAATCGTCAGTTTTGTTAGCGCCACCATCACTAAAAATTAAGTTGGCACTGTCAATACCATCCAAAAGATATTCGTACACCTCATCACTTCCTGTATTACTCATAAGTATACCAGGCCAATTTGGTGTAGAACCATTGTCGGGAGAAGGATTCCAGTAATATACATTTACTTGGGACCAACTGCTTGGTTTTTTAAAATACACCCGTAAGCCTTCTCCTGTAAGAACAGGATCTGGGTCAGTAATAACTACAGGAGTAGAACCATCGGCACAACCTTCAAAAAAACCAGCACCACATTCGCCAACAGCTCCGGGGCCATTAAGTACATATATACCCGCAGAATTAGAAGTTACGGTAAAGTTTAAAACACCGTTAGTAGTTCCAATTTCTCTTCCTGTTACGGCGTCCCTGTAAATGCCATTGGTCATCCCAGAAATTGAGAAAGAAGCATTACCGTCTTTAGCTAAGCCAACTGCAACTTCACTGTTTTCAAAAGTTCTTCGGTAAGCGACTGCATTACCTGGGGCATCTTTCCAAGACCATGCGCCTTTTTGTAGTGCCGGAATTGCTTTTCTGATGGCATTAAGTTTTTTGATATGTTGGTAAATAGGATGACTTGGAGCTTGGTTCATGATGTCTCCATAATAAGCCCTGCCTGTTTCGTCTATAGACATTCTAGTGCCTTCAGAATTATGAATGTCATTGAATTCACCTGCTTTAAAACGCATTTCAGTTCCGTAATATACGGCAGGAATTCCTCGCCATGTAAACATAAAATTCATACAAGCAGCTAAGTTTTCGTTGCTTCCGCCGTAGCGTCTGTTCCAATCGTTATTAGGGCCAAAGTCATGGTTGTCTAACCAAGTAACTAATGTTGAAGGATCACTATATAAATTGTCGTATCGAGCAGCAGCTCTTACTGTTGAGAAAGATTGTCCTTCTTCGAAAGTTCCATGGAAAGTAGCTTCGGCATAAAAATCGATCACAGCCATGTCAAGAGGTTGGGAATTATTTACAGCTCCCCTCCATGTATACCAATGCGGGTTAATTTCTTCAACAGGGTGTAATTCATGTCTTTTTTGGGCTACTTCTCCAAAAATGAATAAGTCAGGGTTTATAGCTTTAAATGCATCAAAAAAGTAAATTACATCTTCTCTGTCCATATGCTTAATGGTATCCCATCTAAAAGCATCTACCCCCATATTTATATATTTAGCGTAGGCATTTACTAAGTAGTCTCTAACTATGGGATTACTGGTATTAAGGTCGGGAGTATCTCCAGCTAAAGCTCTGTTATATAAATTTTCAGTATCGTCAAAACCTTGAGCAAAACCGTTTCCAGAATGATGGTACCAGTTAGGGTCTGAGGTGTCTACGTAATTTTCTTTCCCCGGAAAGTTATGAGCTTCTAAGTTTTGATTGTAAGGGGATGGCATTGGGGCTAGATTGGCTCTACTCCAAATAAGTCCATCATCTGGATTAGGAGTAATCCCATCATACTCCCAATTTGGATTGTCTGTAGCAAACCAAGGTGCAGTTGGGTCTGTGTTGTATTTTATTTCAGCAACATCTTTAATTCCAAATCTACCAGCGTGATTGGTAACTACATCGAGCACAATTTTCATGCCCTTAGCATGTACTTCATTAATCAAGTCTTGAAAGGTAGCGCCAGGTGATTCTAGTCGTGGGTCTACTTTTGTGAAATCCCAAGCATGGTACCCATGATAATCTAAAGGGCTTCTATTGTGTACTATTGGAGTAACCCATATGGCGGTAAACCCTAAGTCTTTTATATAGTCTAGTTTTTCAATAAGACCTTTAAAATCTCCACGCCAAGTAACATCTTCTGGATCGGTGATGCTCGGATTAATTTCGGGGTCGGCGTTATAGGAAGACCATTCGGTAGCAGCATTATTACTGGAGTCTCCATCATTAAATCTAGAGGTTAATAAAAAATAAATAGTCTCTTCGCGGAAATCTACTTGCGATTGAATAGCTTGAGGGACTATTGTTAGGCAAATAAAATTGAAGAGTATTAGTCGAAAAATAGTTTTCATTTTAGGTTGTTTTTTTAGTGAATTAGTAATTTTATACAATTATATGTATTTATTATTCTAAATAATTTATTAAAATAAACGCAAACGTTTTCGTGTTGATAATTAATTATTTTGATTGTTATAGATTGAAATTCAGTTATTTAAATATTATTTTTTTAGGTGGAATTGACTTTGTGATACATAATAAAGGGTTACTTACTTTTTTGTTCGTATTTTTTTCTAAATATTAATCTATATTTAGAGTCATTACTAACGAAATCAATTAATTATGAAAAAATTACTACTATTATTTACATCAATTTCTTTGTTAGCAGTAACTTCTTGTTCTATTGAAGATGTGCTAGATGTAAAAGAAGCAATAAATGAAGGAACGTTAACTTCAGAAACAGTTCCCTTAATAGGTAATTGGCAGTTAAAAAGTGCTGTTTTAGGTAATGGTATAGATGTTACTAATGATTGTTTTATGGAAGAGACTATCGAGTTTAAAATAGATGGTACTTATATTGATAGAAGGAATCAAATTAACGAAACTACTGGAGCTTGCGAAATGGTAGGTGAATTTATTAGAGGTTATAACCCCCAGGGTGAAATTTTTGAAACCGAAGAAAACGAATTATTGATAGCTACGTATGAATTATCTGAAAGCAATAATAAAGTTGTTTTAAGTTTTATTATTCCTTTTGAAGCAAATGTTACTTACAAACGTATAGGATTTTAAAAATTGATTTTAGTGCTGAAGATTTATTGGTTGATGAAGATATTCAAGAATTCCCAGAAGGGGAGCTGTATTTTGAGGGAGTCTCTGCTACCGTTGTTAATGGCGAATTGAGATTAGAAGATGAAGATGGATTTGTTATTGTATTTAAAAGACGATAATACAAAAAATCAGATCAAGCTTTAAAAAAGGCCTAGTGTAACTTGTACACTAGGCCTTTTTTATAAAATAAAACAGCCTATTTTTTCGATTTTATAGCTATGAAATCCTTTAAATAAAAAGGCTCAAAATAGGCAACATCTTCAAATTCTTTATTTTTAAATTTAGCAAATCCAATAGCATTTAACTCTATAGCGCTGGGGAATTCCTGAGTTTTAAAACTAGCATTGGGGTGATTGCAAACTTCTTTGAATTTAGCAACTCCGTTACCAATAAATACACAGTTTTTAGTATTTAAGAGTGTGTAATAACTCATTTTGTCGAGTACTAAAGCCTTGGTTTCTTCTATTGTATTGTGATCATTGTCATAAACTGCAGTATAAACTTCCATACGGCGAGCATCTAGCATAGGTATAATATAACAATTAGATTTTGTTGTAATCCTATGAGCTAAGCTGTGTAAAGTGTTTACAGCTATTAAGGGGATATTAAGTACATAACACAGTCCTTTAGCAGTAGATACTCCAATTCGTAAACCAGTATAGGAGCCAGGCCCTTTACTAATAATTATTCCCGATAGTTGCTGTAAAGAAAGGGAGTTATTGTCCAATAATTCTTCAATAAATACGTGTAAGCTTTCTGCATGAGAATACTTTGCATTATTGTCTTCCTTGGTTGTAATAGTTCTTCCATTTTTAGAAATACTAACAGAGCAATTAGTAGTGCTGGTTTCAATACTTAATAAAAAAATATCAGTACTCATTTGTTTTTTTGGAGGCAAAATTAAACCATTTTCTCTTTTTCCTGAGCATCTACTACAGCAACAGCCGTCATATTTACCATTTCTTCTACAGAAGCACCTAATTGAAATACGTGAACAGCCTTTTTCATACCCATTAAAATAGGACCTACTGAAGCTGCTTTGTTTAGCTCCTTAAGAATCTTATAAGTACTATTTGCGGCTTCTAAATTTGGAAAAATTAAAGTATTTACTTTTTTGTTTACAAGTTTTGAAAAAGGGTATCGATCTCTAAGTAAATCATTATTTAAAGCAAAGTCCATTTGAATAGGGCCATCAATATCTAATTTAGGGTAGGTACGTTGTACTAATTTTAAAGTTTCTTCTACTTTTTTATAACTAGGGTCTTTTGAGCCAGCAAAATTAGCATAGGAAATCATTGCTGCTACAGGTTCAATACCAAACATTTTACACGTATTGGTAGTCATACGAGTAATTTTTGCCAAGTCATTTACGGTCGGATTAATGTTTATGGAGGTGTCACTAATAAATAATGGTCCATAATCGGTAATCATTAAATTGGTTGTCGCCGCTCTTTTTACTCCTTTCATTAAGCCCATTAATTCTAAAATCGGAATAATTACTTGGCGGTAACTACGCGAGTATCCTGAAAGTAATGCATCTGCATCTCCGCTATTTACCATCATAGCACCAAAATAATTACGGCTTCGCATTAAGGTCTCAGCATCGTATAGTGTAATTCCTTTTCGATGACGCTCATTCCAATATTTATGGGCATATTTATTTTTAATTGGGGCAATATCTTTAGATTTAGGATCTATGATTTCTATGCCTTTAGGAGAAAAACTAATTTCTTTCATTAGCTCCAAAATAAGTGTTTGATCTCCTAATAGTACAGGGATAGCTAAACCTTCTTCATGGGCAATTTGAGCGGCTTTTAAAACTTGTATTTGATCAGCTTCTGCATAAACAACTCTTTTAGGATTTTGTTTAGCTCTATCCATCAATAATTCTAAATATTTATTGTTGTCGCCTAATCTTCCTGCTAATTCGTTTTTATACGCATCCCAATCTTCAATGTTTTTTTGGGCAACGCCACTTTCCATAGCAGCTTTAGCTACAGCGCTAGGAATTTCAACAATAAGTCTAGGGTCAAAAGGCTTAGGGATAATATAATCTTTTCCAAAAATTAATTTGGTTTTGTTGTAAGCGATATTAACTTCTTCAGGTACGGGCTTTTTCGCTAGTTCAGCTAAGGCCAGTACAGCAGCTTTTTTCATAGCTTCATTAATTGCTGTAGCTCTAACATCTAGAGCACCTCTGAAAATAAAAGGAAAACCAAGTACGTTATTTACTTGGTTGGGATGGTCACTTCTACCCGTAGCCATTAAAAGGTCTTTACGTGTTTTAATAGCTAAGTCATATTCAATTTCAGGGTTAGGGTTGGCCATTGCAAATACAATAGGGTCATTTGCCATAGTTAATAGCATATCTGGAGTCACAATGTTCGCCATCGAAAGCCCAATAAATACATCGGCATCAACCATGGCTTCTTCTAAAGTATCAATTTTTCTGTCTGTAGCAAATTCCGCTTTTTGAGAAGTAAGGTTGCTTCGGCTGGAACGAATAACCCCTTTACTATCAGTCATTACAATGTTTTCAGCTTTAGCGCCAAAAGATTTGTATAAGCGTGTACATGAAACTGCTGCGGCACCAGCGCCACTAACTACAATTTTAACTTCTTCAATTTTTTTGTTAGTAATCTCTAGAGCATTTAATAAAGCTGCTGCAGAAATTATGGCAGTACCATGTTGGTCATCGTGCATTACAGGGATATCCAATTCTTCTTTTAAGCGACGTTCAATTTCGAAGGCTTCAGGTGCTTTAATGTCTTCTAAATTAATGCCACCAAAAGTTGGAGCTATATTTTTAACTGTTTCGATAAATTTATCAACATCTTTGGTGTCTACTTCGATATCAAAAACATCTATGTCTGCAAAAATTTTGAACAGTAATCCCTTGCCCTCCATAACAGGTTTAGATGCTTCTGCACCAATATCACCCAATCCTAAAACTGCGGTTCCGTTAGAAATTACAGCTACTAAATTTCCTTTAGTGGTATATTTATATACGTCTTCAGGATTTTTTTCAATAGCTAAACAAGGCTCTGCAACTCCTGGGGAGTAGGCTAGGGCAAGATCTCGTTGTGTGTCGTATTTTTTGGTAGGAACTACTTTTATTTTTCCAGGAGTAGGTTCGGAATGATATAAAAGGGCTTCAAGTTTTTTCTTGTTAGAATCCATTAAGTATTTTTTAAAACAAGACATTATTCGAGGTAAATATTCTTGTTTTTAGTTTAATTTTTTTAGGTTGTAGTAGTTTTTACTAGAAATAAATACTGTAAATAACTGCTATAAAAATACCATTTTACAATTGTTTAACAGTATAAAAACTAACTTTTTAGAAAATTTATATTTCGTGTTAAGCCAGCGAATTTGGTTCGTTTTACTGCTGATTTTTGAAAGACTTTAGAAAATACTTCTTGCGTGATTTCTTCCCAATCTCTTTTGGTCATTGATAGTAAGTCGGGATTGGGATTGAATAGGGGTTCGCTATGAGGTTTTGAAAACCGATTCCAAGGGCAAACATCTTGGCAAACATCACAACCGAACATCCAATTGTCGAATTTGCCCTGCATGGTTGTAGGAAGGTTGTCTTTAAGCTCTATAGTGAAGTAAGAAATACATTTACTTCCATCAACAACATAAGGATTTGTAATGGCCTGGGTTGGGCAAGCGTCAATACAGGCGGTGCATGATCCGCAGTGGTCCGTGGTTATGCCATCATATTCTAACTCTAAATCAATAATTAGTTCAGCTATAAAGAAAAAAGAACCCGATTGTTTTTGGATAAGGTTGGCGTTTTTCCCCACCCAACCTAAGCCACTTTTAGCAGCCCAAGCTTTGTCCAGTACAGGAGCTGAATCCACAAAAGCGCGACCAGAAACTTCTCCAATAGTTTCAGTGATGTAATTGTGGAGTGTTTTAAGTTTGGTTTTTATTACATGATGATAATCTTGGCCGTAAGCATATTTGGAAATTTTTGGAGCATCGGGGTCTTTTTGAGTATCACTAGGGAAATAATTCAATAATAGAGAAACGACACTTTTAGCATCGTCTACAAGTAATGTTGGGTCCAAGCGCTTATCAAAATGGTTTTCCATATAACTCATTTTCCCGTGACTATTTTTTTTAAGCCAATTTTCTAAACGAGGTGCTTCTTCTTCTAAAAAAACTGCCTTGCTAATTCCACAAGACATAAAGCCGAGGCGGTTTGCCTCGGCTTTTATAAGTTTACTCCATTTACTAGGGTTTGAAGTGTTATTCTTATGAATTATATTTTTTTTCAAAATAGTATTTACCTTTGGTAATAGGCAACAATACTTGCTTTTGCGATGGTGTTATTGTGTAAATAATAACCTACAACAGCAGGGTTTGTTTCTGCATTTAATCCCAATTTATCTGTTTTTAGTGCGTGTATGGTTATAATATATTCATGTAAGCCATGACCTTCAGGAGGACAAGCGCCGCCAAAACCAGGTTTGCCATAATTGGTAACACTTTGTATAGTACCTTTAGGAGCCAAATTGGCTTCAATGTTACCTGCGTTTGCTACTAATTCAGTGCTGTTTGCAGGGATATCGAATGCAAGCCAATGCCACCATCCGCTACCTGTAGGTGCGTCAGGATCGTATACAGTAATAGCAAAGCTTTTGGCATCTGCAGGTGCGTTTTCCCAACTTAGTTGAGGTGAAATATTTTCACCAGAACATCCAAAGCCATTAAACTCTTGCTTTGAGGTAAGTTGGCCGCCGATGTCATTACTTTTTAGAGTAAATGTTTGTGCGTTTAAGCAGCTAATACTAATAAAAGTGATAATAAATAAACTAATTTTTTTCATTGGTTTTTTTTATTAAAGATATCAATGATTTTGCTTATAAACATCTTTTTTTTAAACTAACCCAAGCATTTTTTGGTTGCAAGGTTATCAATGGTTTAATCTGTATGGTTTTGAACTCCGGAGTTATAGTATATTGCTTTAGTAATTTGCCAAAAACAACAATCATTTCGTACAATGCGAAATTACTTCTAACACACATTCTTGGGCCGGCCCCAAAAGGAAAGTAATTAGTGAGTTGCTCCTTAGTTATAGCGTTTCCAAAACGACTCGGGTTATAAATTTCAGGAAATTCCCAAACATTTGGGTTTCTGTGAAGTTCATAAAAAGAAATTAGGAAAGGGCTTCCTTTTTTGTAGTTATTATTGTTGAAAGCATCATCCTCTATAGCAATTCTGTCAGAGAAATAAGCGGGCGGATATAAGCGCATGGTTTCGTCGATACATTGCTTGGTGTAAGTGCATGTTTTAAAACTATTCATTATAGATAATTTTTCAAAATTTATAGTTTCTACTTCTTTAAAAAGCTGTTGTTGTACTGTTTTATTTTGTGAAAGTAACATAATTCCAAACGACAAAGCATTGGCGGTGGTTTCATGTCCTGCGACAAATAGAATTAGTATTTCATCAATCAACTGATCCATTGTCATGTGCGATCCGTCGTCGTATTTTGAATTTAGCAATAAATCTAAAAGATCATCATGATTTTTTGAGCTGGCTCGCCTTTTTTCGATAAGCGATTGTAAAATCGAACGAGCTTCTAAGGCTAGTTTTTTAGTTTCAGAAATATGACCATTTATTAAAAACCACCAATATTTATAAGTCTGTCTAATTTCTTTAATAACAGCTACTTGAACTTTTTCAGTTATTTCTTGTAATCTAGCAATTGCTTTTTCATCTTCACCATAATTAAAAAGAGATTGTCCTACAATTTTAAAAGCAAGGTTGCTCATTATAGGACGCAAATCAATTTTTGTATTAGTGGGTAAATCAGCTAATTCTTTTTCAATAACAGTGGTGATTATAGCTTTTACGCCTTCAAGTTTTTTTTTGTAAAATGCAGGTTGTATTAATCGACGTTGTTTTAACCAATATTCTCCATTAGAGGCAAGTAATCCATTGCCAATATATTTGGCTAGTTGCTCGGATTGTATAGGTGATTTATGGTAATTACGGTGGTTTGTTTTTAAAATATGGTTAATTAATCCGTTGTCTTTAGTGAATAGTATAGAGTTTCCAAATCCTAATTTAGCGCCAAAGGTGTCTCCGTATTTTTTGAAGTTTTTTTTGTGAAAAGGTAAAGGGTTTTCTAAAATACTTTTAGCATTTTTAAGAATGTTTATAAATGAAATATAAGGGATAGACATACTTAAAAATTTTGGTATTAGAATAATCCGCCTTGTACAGGACCTTTGGTTTTGCCTAAATGCGAATAAGCGAGTGCTGTAACCTCTCTGCCTCTGGGGGTACGCATAATAAACCCTTGTTGAATTAAAAAAGGTTCATAAACTTCTTCTATTGTTTCAGCATTTTCACTAACAGCAGTAGCTAGAGTGGTAATTCCTACAGGACCGCCTTTAAATTTCTCAATTAGTGTGGTTAGTATTTTATTATCCATTTCGTCTAAACCATGGGCATCTACATTTAAGGCGTTCAGCGCAAATTTAGCAATTTCAATATCGATGCTTCCGTTACCTTTAATTTGTGCAAAATCTCGAACCCTTCTTAGTAAAGCATTTGCTATCCTAGGAGTTCCTCGACTCCTACCTGCTATTTCTATGGCAGAGCGTTGGTCAATGGGAACGTTTAATATTGCGGCACTTCGTTCTAAAATACCAGAAAGTAATTCGGTAGAATAATATTGTAGTCTAGACTGAATTCCAAATCTAGCTCGCATAGGAGCGGTAAGTAATCCCGATCGAGTAGTAGCTCCAACTAAAGTGAATTCGTCCAAATGTATTTGAACAGTACGCGCGTTTGGGCCACTTTCAATCATAATATCGATTTTGAAGTCTTCCATGGCTGAGTATAAATACTCTTCTACTATGGGGCTTAATCGGTGGATTTCGTCTATAAATAGTACGTCGCGTGGTTCTATATTCGTTAGTAGGCCAGCAAGGTCTCCGGGTTTGTCCAGTACAGGTCCTGAAGTAATCTTAATACCGACACCTAATTCGTTGGCTAAAATGTTAGCTAAAGTTGTTTTTCCAAGTCCAGGAGGACCGTGGAACAAAGTGTGATCTAAAGCTTCGCCTCGCATATTGGCAGCTTTTACAAAAATTTCTAAATTTTCTAAAACTTGATCTTGTCCCGCAAAATCACCAAAGCTCAAAGGTCTTAATGCGCGTTCAATATCATTTTCTTGCGGAGAAAAATTTTCGTTAGAAGGATCTAGATTTTCATTCATAAAATATTTGCTAAATATGTATAACAAATATAGGCATCCTAGAGGAGTCTATTTATAATACTATAAATAGTCGTGTTATTTTTTTTGACTATCTAAAAGTTTAGCAAAGTAATTGTATAAATCACCTTTTGTAATTTGTGCACCTTCTTTAATGAGCTTGAATTTATCTAAGTTTTTGTCGTCGTTGTATTCTTTTTTAGCATTAAAAAAAGAAACGGCATCATCCATTAGGTTTTTTTGAAGCCAAGAATACCCTTCATTAGTAAGTAAATTTATTTCAGGATTTTTTATTTTAATAGCAATTAGGTGCATTTTTTCTGAAGTTAAGTAAAATAAGTGTATTTGATCTTTAGAAAAGTGTTCTAAAAACTCCACTTTATTTAATACACCTTCCCAAACCATATCGCTAAAAACATCGATTTCAGCTTCGGCAACTTCGGGCTTTTCTTTTTTTAGTTTACTCCATTCGTCAGCGTCAATGGACTGAGTTGCTAAGAAGTTGATAAACTCTTGGTGCATTTCATTTAATTGTTCTTTGCTTAATCGCGTATATTTCATAGGAGTTTTTTTAGGAAGTGAAACTTGATTAAAAACAAAAAGACCGCCTTTGCAGGCAGTCTTTTTGTTTTAAGAAAAAAGGATTAAGCTCCTTTTTCAGCTATAATATCAAAGCTAAGTGTGCTTATTACGCTTCTGTGGAAACGAATAGAAGCTTCATAAGTTCCTAAACGTTTAATTGATCCACCAGGAACAGTAATAAATTTCTTCTCTATAGAAACTCCTTCTTTAGATAAAGCATCAGCGATATCAGCATTACTGATAGAACCGAACAATTTATCTCCAGAACCTGTTTTTGCAGAAATTTTGATTTCAAAACCAGCTACTTTAGAAGCTTGTGCCTTGGCATCATCAACTTGCTTTTGTTCTTTGTAGGCACGTTGCTTTAAGTTTTCAGCTAATACTTTCTTTGCAGAAGCAGTAGCTAAAATAGCAACACCTTTAGGAATTAAAAAGTTACGCCCGTAACCATTTTTAACTTCTACTACGTCGTCTGCGAATCCTAGATTCTCAACGTCTTTTTTTAATATAAGTTCCATTTGTCGGGGTCGTTATTATTTCATTAAATCGGTAACGTATGGTAATAAAGCAAGGTGTCTTGCTCTTTTTACAGCTACACTTACTTTTCTTTGGAATTTTAAAGAAGTTCCAGTTAATCTTCTAGGTAAAATTTTACCTTGCTCGTTTAAAAAGCCTACTAACCAATCTCCATCTTTATAATCAACGTATTTAATACCTGATTTTTGGAAACGACAATATTTTTTGTCTTTATTAGTATCGATGTTTAACGGAGTTAAATATCTGATTTCTCCGTCTTTTTTTCCTTTTGCTTGTTGTTCGATAGATGCCATAACTTACGCTTTTTGTTTAAGTTTAACTCTTCTTCTTTCCGCCCAAGAGATTGCGTGCTTATCCATACTTACGGTAAGGTAACGCATAATACGCTCGTCGCGACGAAATTGTAATTCTAGCTTTTCGATAGCTTCTCCAGCTACAGTGTACTCAAATAAGTGGTAAAAGCCACTTTTTTTGTGCTGAATAGGGTAAGCTAATTTTTTTAGCCCCCAGTTTTCTTTGGAAATCATTTTTGCTCCTTCAGCAGTTAAGATGTCTTCATACTTCTTAACTGTTTCCTTTACCTGATCGTCAGATAAAACGGGATTCAAAATGAAAACAGTTTCATAATGGTTCATAAAATAAAATTTTATTATTGTAAATAAGTTTGCAAAAATAGTAATTTAAATGTGTAGATTGATGTTAAAATTCATTTTTTTTGTAAGTCGATGAAAAGCTTATTTTACAGATGAAAACACCTTTAATTTTGCTATTCATCTTTTTTTTTACTAAAATTGTGAAGTAATTATATTCAAGTGAATACTCCCATGATAAAATGTGCTATCGTAGACGATTCAAGGTTACAACGCCTTGCTATTGTTAAGTTAATTGAAGATCATCCTTCATTGGATTTAGTAGCTCAATGGAACAACGCAATCGAAACAAAAAACGGTTTATTAGATACTAGGGTCGATTTAATGTTTTTAGATATTGAAATGCCTATACTAACAGGATTTGATCTTCTTGATGATCTTGAAAATAAACCTAAAATAATTTTTGTTACCGGTAAAACGAAGTATGCATTTAAAGCTTTTGATTATGATGCAGTGGATTATTTGCAAAAACCGCTTAAAAAAGATCGCTTTTTTGCTTCTGTTGAAAAGGCAATTAGTTTAATTTCCCCTAAAGATTCTGTTGTTTTAGATGAGAAAGAAGAAGAATATATCTTCGTTAAAAGTAATTTGAAAAAGCGAAAAATATATCTCAACAAATTAAAGTACGTTGAGGCATTGGGGGATTACGTAAAGCTAATTATGGAAGATACTGACCCTGTGGTTGTTTTGGCAACGATGAAGTCGTTTGAAACTCAACTAGTAGAAGGACGATTCCTGAGAGTTCATAAATCGTTTATAGTAAATTTAGATAAAATAGAACGTTACAATAGTAGAAATATTGAAATTGGAGGGGATCAAATACCTGTTAGCCGCCATAAAAAGAATGCATTAAATGAAGCTTTAGAGGCTTAACTTATATATTATCTACGTTCACAATTATTCTTACTCCAGAGTATTGTTTAATACTTGAAAAAGTTTTAAGTACTTTATTGACATATTCTTTGGTTTGGTTTAAGTTCTGTTTTAAGGGTATTTTTAAAAGAATATTTTTATTGTATTGATTTCTTACACGAGCAACATGAGGAAATTCAGGGCCTAAAACATTAGGCTTAAACGAATTGTTAAGTGTCTTTGCTAGCCAATCACTGGCATTGTTAACTTTGTTGTAATCCTTGTGCCTTATAGTAAATTTGATGAGTTTACAAAAAGGAGGGTAAAAGTATTGTTTGCGCTCCTGTATTTGATCCCTGTACATAGAATCAAAGTCATTAACGGATACCTGTTGTAATATTTGATGTAGAGGGTTAAACGTTTGAATAAGCACTTTGCCTCTTTTTTTATATCTGCCAGCTCTTCCCGAAATTTGACTCAATAATTGAAAAGTATTTTCATGCGCACGATAGTCAGGAAAGTTTAAGTGTCTGTCAGCATTCATTACACCAACTAAATTTACATCTTTAAAGTCTAAGCCTTTAGCTAGCATTTGAGTGCCTACCAAAATATCAAATTCTTTGTTTTCGAATTGACTAAGTATCTTTTGGTGACCATATTTCCCTCTAGTAGTATCTTGATCCATTCGCCCTATGGATAGCTTAGGAAATAATTCTTTTAACTCAAGTTCTACTTGTTCGGTACCAAAACCCTTAGTGGAAAGGTTAGTACCTTCACAGGACCTACAAGTTACTTGTTCGGCAATTTGGTAACCGCAATAATGACAGCGTAATTGTTTGGTGTGCTTGTGGTAAGTAAGACTTACATCGCATTGTGTACATTGTGGTATGTAGCCACACGTTAAGCAATCTTGAATCGAGGAAAAGCCTCTTCTGTTTTGAAATAAAATCACCTGTTCTTTTAGGTAAACAGCATTTTCTATAGCTTCAATAAGTTGGTCGCTAAAATGTCCTTTCATTAAACGCTTATTGTACTTTTTTTTGAGGTCTATCAACTCGATATCAGGCATCAATATGTTTTTATGCCTTTTTTTTAGTGTTACTAGGCCGTATTTTTCTTTAAGAACATTGGTGTAAGTTTCTATGCTTGGAGTTGCAGTTCCTAATAATACCTTAGCATTAAAGATATGAGCCAATACTATTGCGGCATCCCTAGCATGATACCTCGGTGCTGGGTCGTATTGTTTATAGGTTTGTTCGTGTTCCTCATCAATTATAATAAGGTCTAAATTTCGAAAAGGTAAAAATATGGAGGATCGTACGCCTATTATTAATAGGGGAGTGTTCTTGCTATTGATAATTTTTTGCCATGCTTCAACTCGTTCGTTATTTGAATATCTAGAATGGTAAACGACCAAATAGTTTCCGAATACTAGTTTTAAACGATTAATTAACTGAGTGGTAAGTGATATTTCAGGAACTAATAATAGCGCTTGCTTATTTTTGTGAATTACAACATCGATTAATTTACTGTAAATTTCTGTTTTTCCTGATGAGGTAACACCATGGAGTAGGCAAACATTTTTGTCCTTAAATATAGTATTGATTTCTTCAAAGGCTGTTTTTTGGTATGGATTAAGTTCATATAAATCATTTTGATGATCATCGCTGAAACTTACTCTATCAATTTTTTTGGAAAATACTTCTAAGATATTCTTTTTTATTAAAGTATTTAGAGAGGCTTTTGTTGCTTTAGCAGCCTTAATCAACTCTGAACTTTCTACATCATTATTAACTGCGGTTAATGTAAAAAATTGGAGTAGAATATCTCTTTGTTTAGGGGCGTTGGTTAAGCTTTCTAATATTTCAGGAAGCTTATTTTTGGATATTGATGGGTGTAGTGTAACCCACTTTTTTAGTTTTGGTTTATATTGTTCAACAATGTGTTCATCTAAAGAAATTATTTTTTTTTCAAGTAATTTATAAGCAACAGGAAGTACGGTTTTCTTTCCTAAAATTTTAGCGAGTTCCTCTATTTTTAAACTACTTTTAAATTGAAGTGCTTCATATATTAAATACTCTTCGTCGTTTAGTATTTTTAAATCGGCATTATCAAACTCTTTATGTTTTGTTATTATAGTTTCTCCTTCTAAAAGCAATGCAGAAGGTAGAGCGGCCTTAAGTAGTTCTCCATGAGTACACATGTAGTACTTGGCCATCCATTGCCATAATTTTAGTTGATTGATTAATACAGTGGGTTTTTCATCTAGGATGCAATCAATATCCTTGGCTTCATAAATTTCAGGTGCTTGATTGTGAATTTTAACAACTATAGCAGCATATAATTTTCTTTTACCAAAAGGAACAGAAACACGCATACCTATTTTTAGAAACAATGCTTCTTCGCTGTTAATGCTATAGGTAAAAGTGTTTTTTATAGGTATAGGAAGAAGAACATCAATATAGTGTGACATAGAACAAAAATAACCTTTGTAGTAGTATAGTAAAGTGTCATCGTAATTAATTATAATCATAAAAAGCAAAAACTACCAAATTTGGTAGTTTTTGCTTTTTATGATTAAATAGCTAACATGCCTTTTTTAAGAGTTTTGCTAGCGGGGTCTTCTCCAAGCCAAATTTTATAAAGTGCAAACTTAAAATCTTGGCCTTTTATTACACCTAGCTCTTTTTCGTTAAGCATGCAAATAGTGCCTTTTCCTTTTTCGTAAACAAGCTCTAAAATATCATCTTTTTTGAATTCTTTAGCATAATATTTGTTCATTAGTTCTATTCGATCCATTAAATCGTTGGTTTGACCATTGGTTGCTTTTTCAAAACCATCCTTTATAGCGTTAATCATGGTTTTTCTGCTCACCAAATTAGAGGTGATTTTAATGCGAATAGACATGGTGGCATCTTCATAAGAAATAGCTATTGGGTCGCTACTTTTTTCTTGTAAGTATAATCCTGCAGAATATAACTCAACAAAAAGCATTGATCGGGTTCCCCCTCCGTTCATTGTAAGTTTCTCGCCTCCACGTTCAATTTGATATTCCATTACCGTTCGTCCTATTGGAATTTGAGCGTTGATGAAGTTTTGCGATAGTAAAAAACTAATACATAGTGTTAATAAATGTTTCATAGGTTGTAGGTAATTTAGGGTTTGATTTATTTTTTTAGCTACCTAATAATTCTTTTTTTAGATCATTATCTACGGAATCATTAGCTAACCAGATATTAAACATAGCAGTTTTAAAATTTAAGCCATCAATAGTGCCTTTTTTGATGTCGTTGACGTATAAAGATGTACCTGTTGAAGGGGTGTAGGTAATACGGTACTTATCGCCAGTAGAAATTTCATTGTCTATAAAATTTAAGAATGTATTCAATTTCGGTGTAATTTCTAATACTGTTTTCTTTGAATTTGTTTTTTCAATTCCACTTTTGAGAGCACCAAGTAATTTTTTCTTTGATAATAAGCTCGATAAAATCTCCATATGTATAGCCATTGGTTGATCGGCTGTTGCAATTTGAGGCCCATTAGTGGTTTTATTTTGCAAATATAATCCACAAGCGTATAAGTCAAACCATAATTTTTCTCGAATTCCAGAACCGTTAAGTAGTAACTCGCTAGATTCTGCATTTAATTTATTGGGCAATATTGCATCACCAACTTTTGTTTGAGCAAACATTGTTAACGATAAAATAGAAATAATGATAGTGAGGCAAGCCTTTTTCATGACAGGGTTTTTAAATTATTTTTTATTAATTTCTTTCAATTTAATAATACTAGCGTTTAATTCATAACCCAATAACACTAAATTAGCATTTAACCATATATATAACATTAAAATCAATAATGCACCAATAGATCCATAGACTTCGTTGTAACGAGAAAAGTTGTTAATATAGAAACTGAACACATATGTTGTAGCTATAATTAATAAAGTAGTTAGGATTGCTCCTGGTGAAAAAAAACGAAAAGCTTTCGCCTCTTTAGTACCAAAATAAAATAACGTAGCCATAATTAAAAAAATCATGCTTACAAAAAAGACGACCCTTCCAAACTTAAGCCAAAACAACGTGTCTCCAATCAAAAACCTATCATAAGTGTTTACCAAATAAGCAAAATATAAAGTTGCACAAACAGTAAATATCAAAAACAATGCCACAACAATAGCTACGCTGAAAGCGACACTGTATTGTCTTAAAAAAGTTCGGCTAATTTTTGTGTGAAATGAATTTTTAAAACCTGAAAACACTGCATTTATACCATTTGTCATTAAAAACATAGAAAGGATAAAAGTGGAAGAAAGCAAGCCTCCTCTTTTATTTTTGACAATATCAGTAATAATACTATCAAAGAAAATAGAGGTACTCGGAGGAAGTAAATTGTCGATAAATTTTATGAATTCTTCCTGAAAATCTTCAATGGGAATAAATGGAATTAAGTTTAAAAGAAATAATAAAAAAGGGAAAATAGATAAAAAGAGACTAAAAGAAATTGCTGTAGCTCTAGTTGAAAAAGCTCCTTTGATAATTCCTTCGAAATACATAATTATTAAATCGAAAAAGGAAAGCCCGTTAAGTCCTGGAACAATTATTTTCTGTAGTATTCGCTTAAGAAATAATGCACCAGGGAGTTTAACTAATAAACGCTTTTCTTTTAATGACATTTATACCGCTTTTAGGCTTAAATCTAAATTGTAAACAGAATGAGTAAGGGCACCGCTACTTATATAATTTACTCCGCATTCTGCATATTTACGTATAGTAGATTCGTTAATTCCACCACTAGATTCTGTAAGGCATCTGTTCCCTATTAATTGGACGGCAGTGCGTGTATCCTCGTAATTAAAGTTATCAATCAAAATGCGATAAACCCCTTCATTTTTTAGGATTTCTTTAATTTCTTCTAAATCGCGAGCCTCTACAATAATTTTTAAGTCTTTTTTATTTGAAGTTAAATAATCTTTGGTTTGTTCAATGGCTTTGGTAATGCCTCCTGCAAAGTCAATATGATTATCTTTCAACATTATCATATCGTATAAAGCAAAACGATGATTTTCTCCCCCTCCAATTTTTACAGCCCATTTTTCTAAGGCACGAATACCAGGTGTAGTTTTACGAGTGTCTAAAATTTTAGTATCAGTACCTTTCAGTAAATCTACAAACATTCTAGTTTTAGTAGCAATAGCACTCATGCGTTGCATGGCGTTTAGTACCAAGCGTTCAGCTTTTAAAATAGATAAAGAGCTCCCAGTAACGTAAAAAGCAATATCACCATACTTTACGGGTTCGCCATCGTTTATTAAAACTTCAACCTCTAAAGAAGGGTCAACGTAAGTAAAAACGTGTTTAGCAAATTCCACACCAGCTAAAAAACCTTCGTCTTTAACCAATAGTTTTGCTTTACCTTTAGCACTTGTAGGAATGCAAGCTAAGGAGCTATGATCTCCATCACCAACATCTTCACGTATAGCGTTAGCAATTATTAATTCAATCTCGTTATCGAATAGCTCTTTCGTTATCATTTTAGATTAGTATTTTTGAAAATACAAATTAAGTATATTTTTGAATAAAAACCTTTATAATTCCTTAAATGACGATTACTTTAATAGCTATTGGAAAAACAGATAATAAACAATTAAATGCACTAATTGAAGAATATAAAAAACGTTTATCTTTTTATGTGAAATTTAATTTTGAGGTGATTCCGGATATTAAAAATGTAAAAAACTTAAGCGAAAAGCAACAAAAGGAAAAAGAAGGGGTGTTGATTCTAAAAAAAATGAGTTCAACGGATACATTAATATTACTAGATGAAAATGGAAAACAGTTTAGTTCGGTGCATTTCTCAGAATATTTACAAAAACAAATGAATACCGGATTGAAAAATTTAGTTTTTGTAATTGGAGGGCCTTATGGCTTTAGTGAAGAAATATATAAAAGAGCTCAAGGAAAAATATCATTATCGAAAATGACTTTTTCGCATCAAATGGTGCGTTTGTTTTTTATAGAACAATTATACCGTGGGTTTACCATTTTGAAAAACGAGCCTTACCACCATAGGTAATTTGGAGATAAAGTAATTGATATTAATTTTAAGAAACGCTTTGATATGTTTTTTCAATAATACTTTTAAAGTTAGACAAGTCTACTTTATTTGTTTTTCCTTGAATCGTATGAAGATCTGCTAAGTAATTCATTCCAAGGTATTCGGCAGTTTTTTTAAAAGGAATCCAAAATAGACTGTCTAGATTGTCACCATTTGAGCTACTAATTACGGCAATACATTTTCCTTTTAATTTACGCCCGACATCTTTTTTTACAGTTATTAAGTCAGTAAAGCGATCCAAAAACACTTTCATAACTCCGCTCATTGAATACCAATACACTGGTGTTGCAAAAATTAAGATGTCATAATTGGTAGTCAATCTAAACATCAGGTTAATAAAGTCATCATTTATGTTTGAATGCTCATAATCATAATTTGAAATAGAGTAATCGTTTAAATTAATTGAATCCCAATTGGTTATTTTAATTAATTCATTGACTATATTACTTGTGTTTCCTGTATCTCTTGAGCTACCAAGTATAATAACTGTTTTTGTTTTTTCTGAATTCGCCATAGCGAAACGGTGTAAGAGAATAACTAAATATTAATTTCTTTTTTTAGCACGTATTTGAGCTTCAAGTTGATCCCAAAGTTCTTCGGGTATTTGTTCTAATAAATTCATTTGACCTGCTCCTTTTAGCCATTCTCCACCATCAATAGTAATTACCTCTCCATTCATGTAGGCAGAAAAGTCGGAAACCATATAAGCAGCTAAATTAGCTAATTCTTGATGTTCTCCAACGCGGCCCAAAGGTACTTTTTTGGCCATATCAAATTTTCCACGTATAGATTCAGGTAATAACCTATCCCAAGCTCCTTTTGTAGGAAACGGACCAGGAGCAATTGCATTAAAGCGCATTCCATATTTAGCCCATTCTACAGCCAAAGATCGAGTCATAGCAAGTACGCCTGCTTTTGCAGTGGCACTAGGTACTACGTAAGCCGAACCTGTCCAAGCATAAGTGGTTACTATATTTAAAACGGTAGTGTTTTTTTGTTTGGTATTTATCCAGTGTTTTCCGAAAGTTAAGGTGCAATTTTTCGTTCCTTTTAAGACGATATCAATAATGGTATCGAAAGCATTTGCCGACAAACGCTCGGTAGGCGCAATAAAATTGCCTGCGGCATTATTAAGTAAAACATCCACAGTTCCAAAAGTATCGATAGCCTTTTTATGCATGGCTTCTACTTCTTCGATATTACGAACATCACAAGCAACAGCTAAGCATTTACTCCCTGTTTTTGCTTCTAATTCGGCTTTAACAGAAGTAAGCTTATCCAAGTTTCGAGAAGTAATAACAACGTTTGCGCCCAATTCCATAAAGTAAGTAGTCATGGATTTTCCTAGCCCGCTACCACCACCTGTAATTACAATAGTTTTTCCTTCAAGAGCATCGTCACGTAACATCTTATTTGTAAAATTCATCGAAATTATTTTTATTGAAGATACAATTTTTAGTTATGCAAGCTTAGTTTTATTACTTAAAGTAGCAAGGAAATTTTTTTCCAAAGGGTAGCAACTAAGGTATTTGTTTTTTCTTCAATATATAAGTTTCCAAAAAAAGGATTGACAGGATGCACACTTTTGGGTGAATTATTGAGCAAATAGGTAGTATCCTTAGGGACGATAAAATAATCTATTTGACCTGCTTTTATGTAGTTATATTCAATGAGAATATTTTGAATGTCACTTGCTTTAATGTAAAAACAAAATTGCGATGATGAGGCCTTATTGTGTAAAGATTGATTTATTAGTGATAATAACGTTCTAAGGACTTGTGTTACAATTATTAGTTCATCATTTATTGGAGTAGTAATAAGTAACCGTAGCTTTATTTCTGAAGGCTTTTTGTTGATAACAGTTTGGAATAGTTCAAAAACAGCTTCTATGGAAAAAGAGGATAATTGGAAATCGAATTCTAGATGCTTGTTTGAGGGGATAATCTTAGGATTAAAATTATAAGTATTATACCCCCTTGTATAAGGAGGGAAACCTGCGGCATGCTCAAATTTCAAACGACTATTTTTAGTAGTAAATAATCCCATTTATATATCAAATGTTTTTTTCCAAAGCGGTAATTCTAAGGATGCGCGCCATTGCCTTTCGATAATGGGTTGCCAAAGTGTTTTTCGTTTGTTTCTTTTTAAAAAAGGATAGCTAATCGGAGTTTTAGATTTAAAATCACTGTTTTGAGATAAATCAAATTGAATTTGAGAAAGAAGATCCTGTGTATTTGTAGCTTCGTTACTAGCAATTTTTTGTTGTAAGGTCCCTTTTTTCAGTTGCTCAATATAACCACCACCTTTTTCTAGGGTCTCAATAAGTAGTGTGCTTTTTTCGAATAACTGCTCCATTATTTTTTCAATATAAATACTACCTACAACTAATGTATTATTTAAGTTTGAAATAGATGATTTTAATTCTTTGAAAACAACGTCACTTTTAGGGATGTCTTCTTTGTAAAAATAATAATTATTAGGGGTAGAAGTAAAATAGTCTACACCAGCAAGAAGTGCAATGTGTCTTTCTGTGGTAGAGTCAATTTTGTTAATATCTCCTAAAAGACCGCTTAAGTTACGTTTGCTTTTAAGCTGAATAATATTACATTCAGTGTTTAAAAGAAGTGTTTTGGAAACATATTGATGCAATATACGGAGTGTTTTTATTTTTGCAATTTCAATATAAAAATCGGTGCTTACAGAAAGAATATAAGTTATTGTATTTTGTGGATTGAGCGTTCTTTTTTTTGAATAAATAATTAATTGTGACAGTGCATAGCTTAACTGTTGAACAGGAGAAGCTCCAGCATTGTGTAGGTTACTTATATTAATGGAAATATTATTTTGATTTACAGATACACAATTATTTAATACATAAAAATCTTCTTTAGCCGACTGGTACCAGTTTCCTGTTTTACTCACTTTTCCTAGGCAATCGTGTAGAACAATACAGTTTTTTGTAGTGATAATTGCTTGCTTTCCAAATTCAGAATCTAAAAAATAACATTGAATAATAATTTCAACATCAATGTTTTTTAATAATAACTCAAGATTTATTTTGGAATCAAAAAGAGCAAAATAAATGGTATTTATTCCATTTTCAATAGCATTTAAAGCTTCTAAGTTGTTTTTTTCTACAGAAGAAACAATACAATAGTATGTTGATTTAGGTGTGCTATTACGTTCAGTATAATCTTTTTTTGGTTTATCCTCTTTAGTGTAGAAAGGCAATGTGCTTATACCATCAATAGAATTGTGTACTATGGTTTGGTAGTTTTTTCCCTCTAATAAATATTGTATTTTTTGTTTCCACTGCTTAGCAGAAACAGAAGGGAAATATTTGGAGACAATGCTATTCATCAGAGTCTATTGAGGTGGCATCAATAATATAAATATCCTCGTTTTCTTTTTTTAGAAAGTAGGTTTCACGAGCAAATCTTTGAAGTTCACTAGTGTCTTTCAATTTTTTGACTAATTTTTGGTCTTTGTTAATTTCGTTAAGATAATACTTTTTGTTTTTTTCAATTTTGTTAATCTCTTGGTTTAGTTCACGGTGAACAAGCCATGAGTTGGTGTCGAAAAACAGCATCCATACGATAAAAAAGATTCCAATAATTAAATATTTCGAAGGCATTCTTTTCATTACAATGTAAAGGTATTGAAAATTGAATTTTGTGCCTTTTAAAAAGAGTTGATTTTTAGACTGATTGTTAACAATCTATTTTACGGAGTAATTCTTTAGTTGTACCAATAGCTTTTTCAAAGTCTTTAGATCCATCAAAAATATAATCTACAGTTTCTTTAAGTGGGGCAATAAATTTACGATGCATTGGAGTGATGTTTTTTTTGAATTGAAGCAAAACACTTTCTTTTGTTCTACCTCTTTCAATTATATCTCTTTTAATACGGCGCTTTATTCGAAGCTCTTCAGGTGTATCAATAAATATAGTTGTGTTACAAAGGTTTTTAATTAAGGGGTTACTCAAAACTAAAATGCCTTCTAAAATTAAAATAGGTAAAGGGTTAATAGTTTCTGTGTCTTCTAATCTATTATGCTTAGTGAAACTATAAAGTGGTTTTTGTATTTGTTTTCCTTCAATTAAAGCCTGTATATTTTGATGAAGCAATTCAAAATCTAATGATTTAGGATGGTCAAAATTAATAAGGCTTTTTTGTTTCTGAGACAGGGAAGAAGTGTCTTTGTAATAATCGTCTTGAGAAATAAAATTTATGGGTAATTGGCTACATTCGTTTCTTAATAAAGAAACGAATGTAGATTTACCACTGGCAGTACCGCCTGTAATACCAATAATGTACATTTAATTACTGTAGGTCGTTCCAAATTAATGCAGCACCGCCCATTATTGCGGGGTTTTTATCGGTTAATCCAGATTCTAGCAATTGTACCTTTCCTTTATATACTTGTAATAAATTCTTTTCTAAATATTTTTTGGTAGGAGATAAAATCCAGTGTCCACTTTTAACTAACCCACCCATTAAAAAAATAGCTTGTGGTTGAGAAAAGGCTACAAAATTAGCTAAAGCTGCTCCTAGTATTTTTCCAGTATATTTAAAACTTTTAATAGCAATGGGGTCGCCTTTTTCCGCTAGCTGTGTAATGGTACTACCGTGTAAATCGTTGTAGGCAATAGATCTAAGTTCACTATCGTCCATATGTTTGGCTAGCATATGCATTACGGTTCGCTTTAAGCCTGTTGCAGATGCGTAAGCTTCCAAGCCTCCTTTTACGTTAAGTCCAGTAATTCTACCATCACCTTTCATAATATCGATATGACCAAGTTCACCAGCAAATCCATCAAATCCATCAATTAGTTGACCGTTAGCAACTATACCTCCACCTAACCCAGTGCCTAAGGTTATTGCTATAAAATCAGTCATTCCTTTGGCGCTACCAAATAGCATTTCGCCTAATGCGGCTGCACTAGCATCATTCATTATTTTTATAGGAAGGTTAACTTGTGCTTGTAGTTTAGAAACAATTGGGACAGATCCCTTCCAAGCTAAATTAGGAGCATTTTCAATACTTCCATTTCTGCTGCTAGCATTTGGAGCACCAATACCAATGCCTATTAATTCTGCTTTTTCGGGTAAGTTTTCTACAAGTTTAAATATTTCGTTTTTCAGTGTATCCAAATAGTCATCTATGTTAGGATAGTCTTTTGTAGAAAACGAACAATTAGCATGGCTATTCCCTTGCTTATCTATGAGTCCAACTTTAGTATAGGTTCCTCCAATGTCAACTCCAGCTACAATTTTCATTTATTTTTTTATTAAAGTTAGTTGCTTTTTTTAAATAGAAATTCAATTCAATACTACATAAGTAGTCTTGAAAAAATCGGTGTTTAAACTCGCAATATAAGTAATATTATAAAAATGATGTTAAGATAGAGTATTGTCTTGTTTTTCAGTGTTTTGAGGATTTTCAATTGTTGAAGAGGTCTTCTTGTCTAAAATTTCAATCCCTTTTTGTAATACTAAAGAATTGGGTATGGTAATGTTTCTACCATCATCTGTTTTTAAAAATAAATAGAATCCTGTGATGTCCTCAACAATGCCTGTCCAATCAAATTCTTTATCTAAAATTCGGATACGATGACCAAGTCGAATGGGATGATTAAAAAATAAAATAACACTAGCTGTTAAGTTAGATAATAATGACCATTGTGCGAAAAAGCCTATACCTAATACCGCTAAAACAGAAGATATGAATACTGAAAATTGCTTAAGATCAACTCCCCAAATAATAGCTAATATTATCGCAGTTAAGATGTAAAGGGTAAGGTTGAGAAGTTTGAAAATAATTTTACGACGATTGATTTCAATTTCTTTTATAAAGCCAAACTTAGTAATAGCTCTTTTTATATATACAGTAAATATAATTATGGAAATTAATAGGATTCCGGTATAAATAAATTCTTTACTAACCATAGTGAATAAGTATTAAATGTTGTGCTGTGGAGAAGGTAAGGTTAAAGCCACTTTTTGCGTTTGAAGTAGTAAACTAAACTAATAAATATTACAATCATAACACCCCATAATGTAGGGTAGCCGTAATTGTATTTTAGTTCGGGCATGTGCTCGAAATTCATACCGTAAATGCCAGCAATAAAAGTAAGGGGGATAAAAATGGTTGAAATGATGGTGAGTACTTTCATAACTTCATTCATTTTATTACTGATGCTAGTCATGTACATATCCATTAGTCCCCATAACATATCGCGGTAAATTTCAATGGTTTCAATTACTTGAATGGTGTGATCGTAGAGGTCTCTAATATAATTATGTGTTTTTGGTTGAATTAACTCGTTGGAAGCTTTTTCAAGTTTACTTACAACCTCCCGTAGTGGAAAAATAGAACGCCTAATTTTAAGCGCTTCTCTTTTTAAATTTTGAATTTCTTGAACTAGATTGTTGTCAGGACTTCCAAAAATTTTTTCTTCTATAACTTCAATTTTTTCACCTAAAGTTTCAATAATTAAAAAGTAATTATCAACAACAGCGTCCATTAATGTGTATAACAAATAATCGGCTCCGTGGTTTCGTATAATTCCTTTGTTTTGGCGAATTCTATTTCTAATTACATCAAAAACGTCTCCATCAGATTCTTGAAAAGAAAGTACATAATCGTTACCCAAAACCAAACTTACGTGTTCTACTTTTAGTTTTTGATCAGTATCGTAATACAACATTTTAAAAACTACAAACATACAATTGTCATATTCATCAATTTTTGGTCGCTGATGAATGTTAGCAATATCTTCTAACACTAGGGGATGCAATTGGTAGTGCTTTCCAATGCTTTCAATGGCATTTACATTATTAAGTCCATTTATATTTATCCAAGTGGTGGATTGACTAAGTTTGTATTGGTAGCAGTTTTCAATTGAGGTAAATTCTTGTTCGGTATAGTTGGTTTTAGAGTAATCAAAAACTTCAATAAAAGTTTCAGTTTGATTTTTAGCGCCTGTATACACAATAGTTCCCGGAGCTAGACCTACACTTTTTTTATGTCGAGATTTCTTAGCCATGTGCTTTCTCTTTTTATCAATAATGAAGGTACTCTTTTTGGATGTATTTTCTTTAGCTTATCAAATAATAGCTTGTTAAAAGTAAAAAAAAAGCGAGGCATTTGCCTCGCTAATAATTATAATATGTGTGCTCTAACTAAGAGTACATTTTTTTTCTCAGTTCTTTTACTTTAGGGTCGCTCATGTACTCATCAAAAGTAGCATACCTATCAATAACTCCATTAGGAGTTAACTCTACTACACGATTACCAACAGTTTGGGCAAATTCATGATCATGCGTGGTGAGTAAAACAGTTCCTGGGAATTTCTTTAAAGAGTTGTTAAACGCAGTAATGGATTCTAAGTCTAAGTGATTGGTAGGTTCGTCCAACATAAGAACATTGGCACGAGTCATCATCATTTTCGATAACATACAACGCACTTTTTCTCCTCCAGAAAGTACATTTCCGGTTTTAAAAGCGTCTTCACCGCTAAAGATCATCTTACCTAAAAATCCACGAATATTTACTTCTTCGCGTTCCTCTTCAGTTTGCGCCCATTGACGTAACCAATCAACCAGAGTGAGGTCTTCATCTTTAAAATATTCACTGTTATCTAAAGGCAGGTATGATTGAGTTGTAGTAACCCCCCAAGCAAATTTACCTGCATCAGCAATTTGCTTGCTATTTAATATTTCATATAATGCAGAAGGAGCTCTTGAATCTTTAGAGTAAATAACTATTTTATCGCCTTTATTTAAATTAAGGTCAATATCTTTAAATAACGTTTCTCCGTCAATACTGGCAGCTAGGCCTTCAATATTTAAAATTTGATCTCCTGCTTCACGTTCTCGTTCAAAAATAATAGCTGGATATCTTCTACTTGAAGGTTTAATATCGGCTACATTTAATTTTTCAATCATTTTTTTACGAGAAGTTGCTTGTTTTGATTTGGCAACATTGGCGCTAAATCGAGCAATAAATTCTTGTAATTCTTTCTTTTTTTCTTCGGCTTTTTTGTTTTGTTGTGCTTTTTGTTTTGCAGCTAATTGAGAGGATTCATACCAAAAAGAATAGTTACCACTGTAGTGGTTTATTTTAGAAAAGTCAATATCTGATATGTGCGTACAAACAGCATCTAAAAAGTGACGATCGTGAGAAACCACGATTACTGTATTTTCATAATTGGCCAAAAAATGTTCTAACCATGTTATGGTTTCGTAATCTAAGTCATTGGTAGGTTCATCCATGATAAGTACATCAGGATTACCAAACAAACACTGAGCAATTAACACGCGTACCCGTTGTTTACCATCTAGATCGGCCATTGAGGTATAGTGTAAATCATCTTTAATCCCTAAACTTGAAAGCATTTGAGCGGCATCGCTATCAGCATTCCAGCCATTCATTTCTTCAAATATGGTTTGAAGCTCTCCAATACGGTCGGCATTTTTGTCATCGTAGTCGGCATAAAGTGCATCCATTTCGGATTTTACTTTATGCAACTCTTTATTACCCATAACTACAGTTTCTAATACTGTGTATTCGTCATACGCGTAGTGGTTTTGTTCTAGAACCGACATGCGTTTGCCAGGTTCTAAGTGTACATGCCCTGATGTAGGTTCCAATTTACCTGCTAAAATTTTTAAGAAGGTAGATTTACCAGCACCATTGGCACCAATAATACCATAGCAATTTCCTTGAACGAATTGCGTATTTACTTCGTCAAACAATATGCGTTTTCCAAATTGAACCGAAAGATTAGAAACAGATAACATAGTACTCTTTTTAAATTTGGTGCAAATATACGATTAGCAATTTCGAAATACGAAAATTGAAATACTAAATTAAAATGATTGTTAAGTAAAGTTGTAAAATAAGAAAGCCCCAATAGAGTATTGAGGCTTTCCGTTATATGTTTTTTAAAGTTTATAATTCCAAAAATAGCTTATCATAAGTTGTAGAATAATAGGCTACAACTTGTTGATTCAATTGGTATTTAGAGCATTTTTTTTCATCTTTAAAAAAAATGGAGTATTCTTTAGCTTTGTAAGTTACCTTGACTAAACTTTTATCTCCTTTTAAACGCTGGGTGCATCGTAAATCCGAGATTACTGCATTTACTTTTATAGCTTCTTTACGAGCTTTTCTGTCTTTGGTGTCCGTTTTAAGGAACCAAAAAAAACCTAATAGTACTAACGCAATTAAAATAAGATACATGTTCTTCATGATTACTTGGTTACAAACTCTATTACGGTTTTAGTAATAAAAGTAATTTGCTCATCATTTAATTCAGTATGCATAGGCAGTGAAATTACTTCTTTAACCAATTGATTGGTAATAGGGAAGTCTGCTTCATTATACCTGTCGTCTATATACGCTTTTTGAGAATGCAAAGGAATAGGGTAATATACACCACAGGGTATATTATGTTTGTTTAAATGTTGTACTAAAGCATCTCTGTCAACATCGGTTACTTTTAATGTATATTGATGAAAAACATGGCAGTCACAACTGTCACAAATACCTGAACAACTAGTGTGTGTTATAGGAGTAGTAATGTTCTTAATTTCTGCGAAAGCGGCATTATATTTACGAGCAGTATTTCTACGTGCATTATTGTAACTGTCTAATTTAGGAAGCTTGGCTAATAATACCGCAGCCTGTATAGAGTCTAGGCGTGAATTAACTCCTACAACATCATGATGGTAACGCTCGTACATACCATGGTTTACAATACCTCGAATAGTATGTGCTAAAGCGTCATCGTTAGTAAAAATAGCCCCGCCATCACCATAACAGCCTAAATTTTTAGACGGGAAGAAAGAAGTAGAAGCAATGTGCCCTAAATTTCCAGTTTTTTTCTTCTCACCATTTTTAAAGGTATAATTAGCCCCTATACCTTGCGCATTATCTTCAATGATATATAAATTATGCTTTTCGGCTATTTCTAAAATAGCCTCCATGTTTGCGGCTTGCCCAAATAAATGAACAGGTACTATAGCTTTTGTTTTTGGAGTAATTGCTTTTTCAATGGCTTTAGGATCGATGTTAAAAGTGTCTGGTTCTACATCTACTAAAACAGGAGTAAGTTTTAACAAGGCAATTACTTCCACTGTAGCAGCAAAAGTAAAATCGGCAGTAATTACTTCATCACCAGGTTGCAAGTCTAAACCCATCATGGCAATTTGTAAGGCGTCGGTACCGTTAGCGCACGGTATTACGTGTTTTACACCTAAGTAATTTTCCAAAGCATTTTGAAAACTTTTAACGTAGGGACCGTTTATGTAAGCGTTAGTATCTAAAACTTCTTGTATAGAAGTATTTACTGTTTCTTTAATACCTTCATACTGACCTTTAAGGTCAACCATTTGAATTTTTTTCATCTAAAAAAGGAGTTCCGTGTTAGTAGAGTTTTTTTTGATCCGTTCAAAAATACAAAATAAGCCGATGTAGGAAGGTTTCTTTTTCGTTTAAGAACTGTATTTTCGTAAAAAAATATAGCAATACTTTTTATTGAAACTTATTTATAACATATTAAACCACCTTTTTCAAGCACTATTCCCTGCAATTCGTTGTTTTTCGCCAAAAATGAAATTATTTGTAGATGGTAGGAAAAACACCTTTACTTCATTCAGCAGTATTGATTTTTCAACGAATGAATGGCTGTGGTTTCATTGTGCTTCCTTGGGGGAGTACGAGCAAGCCGTGCCTTTAATAGAGGAGCTGAAAAGTGAAAATAATAAGGTTTTAGTTAGTTTTTTTTCGCCCTCGGGCTACGAACAAAAAAAGAATCATAAGTTAATTGATGTAGCCATTTACTTGCCTATTGATACTCCGGGTAATGCAGAGCATTTAGTAAAAACGGTACAGCCTAAGCAAGCCTTTTTTGTGAAGTATGAATTTTGGAGAAATTACTTTTCTGCGTTAAGCAAAAGAGAAATCCCTATCTATATGATTTCTTCTACTTTTAGAGCCAATCAATTTTTTTTTAAATGGTACGGAAGTTTTTATAAACAAACGTTGAAAATGGTGAGTCATTTTTTTGTACAGCATATAAATTCGAAACAAGTTTTAATTGCAAACGGATTTGAAAATGTTACTATAAGTGGCGATACACGATTTGATAGAGTGTATGCACAATTGCAAATGAACAATCAATTGGATTTTATTGCAGATTTTAAAGCCGATAGAACTTGTGTTGTTTTAGGAAGTACTTGGCCCGACTGTGAAGGAATGTTTGTACAGGCAATTAATGCTTCGAATGCGGAGGTTTGTTTTGTAATTGCCCCACATGAAATTAAGCCCGAAAAAATAAATAGCCTTGTAGATAAACTAAAAGTGAATACTTCTGTTTTTACCAAAGGCATAGATAATCAATCAAAAGTACTTATTGTAGATGCCGTAGGCTATTTAACCCGAATATACAGCTATGCAGATATTGCTTATGTAGGTGGCGCAGTTGGGGTAACAGGTTTGCATAATATACTAGAGCCTGCAGTTTTTGGAATGCCGATTTTAGTAGGTGTAAATACTCAAAAATTCCCAGAGGCAGACGCTTTACAAAATGCAGGAGGTTTGGTGAAAATTGATACAGCTGATGAATTTGAAATTACTTTAAATGACTTGTTAGGAAATGAATCTAAAAGAAAATATATGGGGGAAGCTTCAAAAAACTTTATAGAAAGTCAAACTGGAGCAACGGAAAAGATTATAGCTTTTTTGAATTAAAGAATAAATTATAAGATTAAGAATAGTTGAGGTTATATCAATTGAAGAGCATGAAAAAAACATACGGACTTTTAGGGAAAAATATAGAATACTCTTTTTCGAGAAAATATTTTAACGATCGTTTTGAAGCGGAAAAGATTAACGCATATTATAAAAACTTCGATCTTCAAAATATAGAGGAATTAAAAGAAATACTTCATAAGGAAGAAATTAGTGGAATGAATGTAACCATACCTTACAAGCTAGAAATTTTCCCTTTTTTAGATAGGCTTTCGCCAGAAGCGGAAGCGATAGGTGCGGTAAACGTTGTTAAGTTTGAAAAAGATGGAACACTCACAGGACATAATAGCGATTATTATGGCTTTAAGGAGTCTTTGTTGCCTTTATTGAAAACAAAACCTAAAAAAGCATTAGTGCTAGGTACGGGAGGAGCATCAAAGGCTACAGCATATGCTTTAAAAGATTTAGATATTGAATTTACTTTTGTTTCTAGAACCCCGAGAGAAGGTCAATTAACGTATGCTAATTTAACCCAAGACATTATTGCAGATCATTTATTGATTATTAATAGTACACCATTAGGTACATTTCCTAAAGTAGAAGCATGCCCCGATATTCCTTATCAATTTCTAACGAATAAGCATATGTTGTTCGATTTGATTTACAATCCGTCAGTAACTACTTTTTTAAAGAAAGGAGCAGAGCAAGGAGCTAGTATATTAAATGGGGAGCGTATGTTAGTATTGCAAGCTGAAAAGTCATGGGAAATATGGAATAGTTAATTTTTTAAATTACTGATATTTAGTTTTTTAATTGTTTTATTTAAAGTTTTTTAAATTTTTTAAAAAAAGATGCTTGCTAAACTAAATAAATGTCTTAAATTTGCACCCGCAATAGCACTATTGCAACGTTCATTAAAAATTGCGAAAGTAGCTCAGGGGTAGAGCATCACCTTGCCAAGGTGGGGGTCGCGGGTTCAAATCCCGTCTTTCGCTCTGAGATATTTTCCTAAAAATATACCACGCTCGGGTGGTGGAATTGGTAGACACGTTGGACTTAAAATCCAATGTCCATTAGGACGTACGGGTTCAAGTCCCGTCCCGAGTACTCAAAGCCTTGTTAATCTGTTGATTTTCAAGGCTTTTTTGTGTTTGTAGGTTTCCTTATTGTATCTTTTCTTTTTCTAAAAATATTTTGTTACTTGGGTGCTGTGTAGAAAAAAAAACAAAACCCTGGAAAATATAGTATTTATACCTGCAACCGAACTTATTGATAAAATAAAGTCAGGAAAAATTTCAGTGGTTGAAGTTGTTACATCATTCTTGAATCAAATAAAGGAAAATAACCCACGAATAAATGCGGTTTGTGATTTAAGGAATAAGGAGGAAATTCTTAAAGAAGCGTTACAAAAAGATGAAGATGTCAGAAAAAGAAAGCCACTTGGAATTCTACATGGACTTCCATTAACTATAAAAGACAGTTTTCTTGTTAAAGGTTTAAAAAATTCTAACGGAGACCCTTTGTTAAGAAATTATATAGCTACAGAGGATGCTGAACTAGTGAAGCGTTTAAAAGGGGAGGGGGCTATAATAATAGGTAAAACAAATACACCACTTTACTGTATAGATTGGCAAAGTACTAATTTTTGGAATGGACAAACAAACAATCCTTACGATTTGGCAAGAGTTGCAGGAGGCAGTTCTGGCGGTTCGGCGGTATCGGTTGCTTCTGGGTTTAGTCCTTTGGAATTGGGAGCTGATCTCGGAGGGTCAATAAGAGTACCTGCTCATTTTAATGGAGTTTGTGGATTAAAACCTACTGAAAATCACTTGTCAAACAGAGGGCATCTAAAAGTTCCTAATAAGCCTCAAGGAAGGAGGCACATGGTAACGCCAGGCCCTTTTGCAAAAAATGTAAGTGACTTGATATTAATGATGCAAGTACTTGGGAATAATTCAAAATATCAACTTCCCGAATTACCTCAAATTGATTTTAATAGTAACTCAGAATGGACTGATAAAACTCCTTTAAAAATAGCTTACGCAGGCACAATAAATGAAACTGAAGTTGATGATGAATATTTAGAATTATTTAGCGGTTTTATCTCAAAAATCAAAAAAGAACCTCATGTTTTTAACTCTGACCATCCAATTTATAATGAACAAAAAGCATATTTAGAATATAGTAAAATTATAGGTTTTGAATTCGGTGTTAATAGTCCTAAAGTTCCTTTATTGTCGATTTTTATGTATTCATTTATTAGATTAAAATATAAAGATCATTTATGGGCTAAAGGTATGGCGCTAGGGGAAAGGTTGTCTAATATTAAGTATGCAGATGCAATTGATTATAAAGATCAATTTTCAGAAATATATGATGCTTTCTTAACAAAATACGACATTTGGATAACGCCTGTTTGTTCTTTTGAAGCTTACAAGCATCAAAAAGCGGGAAAACCATTTATTGTAAACAAAAAGAAGGTGGGTTACACTAAAGCAATCGCTTCCTTCAATTTTACTTCGGCATTTTCAGGACATCCTATAGTGGTAATACCAATAGGAAAAAAGAAAAATGGTATGCCTGTAGGTGTACAAATTCATTCCAGAAAATGGACCGACAAAAAATTATTAGAAATAGCTAAATATTTAGAGAAATTTACAAATGGGTTTGAAGTGCCTGATAGCCTTTTATAAAAGGCTCAAGTATTTGTGTTTAAATATTAGTTTTGTGAATATCTTGAAAAGTAACAAGTAAAAAAATGCCCATTTCATAATGTAAACACAGGGTGTTTTTTTATAAACATAATCATCAAAGGATTCATAACATCAAGAGTAGTGAATCACTTTTCAAATTAAATCCAAAACATAAAAAAACCTCCTTAATATAAAATCAAGAAGGCTCTTTAAAAGTGGTTAATATAAATTATTTCAAGTCATTTAAAGTCCAATCATAAGTATAAAACGATACTCTCGATTTTGGGTCTAAAGGCGTTTTTCGGTACTTGTTTAAAAAATCTACGTACGATCCAAATTGTTTGAAATCGCCAGCATACCATTCAAAAATCTGTGATATTTTCACTTTTTTACCATCTACACGAGTAAATTTCGTGTCATTAATAGCTTTTACAGTTTGGCGTTGTAACAGGTTTTCTAATTTGTTAGGAGTATATGCTTCTGCAATTAAAGGAGGACATCCTAAACCTGCACAAACTAAAGCAAAGTGAAAACGAGCTTCTTTAGGAAATGATTTTCTTAAAATTCCATTTTCAATACCATTTAAAGTTGTTGACTTTCCTGCTACTGTGTATTTGCTTCTGTCAAAAAAACCGCCAATATCTGTAGGGCGCTTAACGGGGTATTTTTTAATAATTCCGTTTATAACAAGTAAATTATAAGCATTTATGTAAAAAGCTTTAAACTCGTTAGCATTGCTTTTTTGAGGTTTTGCAGTGGCTATAATGTTTAGTAAATCGTTTAAATCCGACGGGTCATTTTTAATATTTTTATAGTTTACTAAACCATTTGAAACATTTTCTTTAAAAAAAGAATCTGCTTTTGAAAAGAATGACGAATTTATTTGTGCTGAGGTTATTTGGGCTATTGCAAAAATGGCAAAAAGAAAGCTTATAGATTTTTTCATTATGTTTTATCTTAGTTTTAAATTACATTCCTTAAGTCGAAACAATGCATAAGATGCTTACATCAATTTTTAAATATGGGTTATATGAATTGCAATTTTTTGCTAAAATTATATGCGTATTATTGGTGATTGTAAGTTGTTCTGAGCGATCAAATAAAATAGAAGTGAAAGCAATAAAACCAGAGCAAACAAGCAATAATATTCAATATTTAGCTTTAGGCGATAGTTACACAATTGGCGAAGCAGTTGATGAAGGCAAAAGTTTTCCATTGCAATTGGCAGCCAAATTAAATTTAAAGCCCAAAACAGTAGTTCAAACTAAAATAATAGCGACTACAGGTTGGCGCACCGATCAATTAATAGCTGCTATCGAAAAGGAAGAAATTTCAGAAATATACGATTTTGTAACCTTGTTAATAGGAGTGAATAATCAATTTCAAAACACTGATTTTGGTCAATACGAAAAAGAATTTCCTGATTTGTTGGAAAAAGCCATCGAATTGGCAGATAATAATGCTAATAAAGTGTTGGTGCTTTCTATCCCCGATTACGGTTTTACTCCATTTGGAGAGGGAAAATCGGGCATAAGTGAAGGGATAGACAAATATAATTCTTTTGCAAAAAAGATAGCCATCCAAAAAGAAGTAGCTTTTCTAAATATTACGGATATCACTCGTCGAGGGCTGCAAGAACCAAAATTGGTGGCAAGCGATAATCTTCATGTTTCAGCTATCGGGTATGCCGAATTTGTGGAGCGTATTATTGAATTGAAATTTTCTGAATAGTTCGTTATAATAATTTCTTTATAAATTAATTGCCATTTATTCTATAACATATATACTAAAGAGTTATTAAAGTGAAGCATTACCTATGGGATTATTAAAAGTAAACAATACTTTTGCTTAAAATTAATTTCGAGTGGAAAACAAGTCAATGCATTGGGAACAATTATTATCCTTACGAAAGCAAGGTGATGCGCATAAAAGATTACGAATCGAAGAAGATGAAACTCGTTTGGGGTTTGAGGTCGATTACGACCGCATCATATTTTCGGCTCCATTTCGAAGCCTTCAAGATAAAACCCAAGTAGTACCTTTGTCTAAGACAAGCTTTGTGCATAGCAGGCTTACTCATAGTTTAGAAGTTTCTGTTGTTGGCAGGTCTTTGGGTAGAGTTGTAGGCAAGCAGCTTTTAGATAAGTACCCAGCGTTAAGTACTACTCACGGTTATAAATTTAACGATTTTGGAGCTATAGTTGCAGCAGCTGCATTAGCGCATGATATAGGAAACCCTCCTTTTGGGCATTCTGGAGAAAAAGCAATTGGAGAGTTTTTCAAATCAGGAAAAGGTGAAAAATTTCAATCCCAATTAACTTCCAAACAATATGCAGATTTAGTTAAATTTGAAGGAAATGCGAATGGCTTTAAAATTTTAACCGAAACTAAAAACGGAATTGTTGGTGGGTTAAGAATGTCTTATGCTACACTCGGAGCATTTTTAAAATACCCAAAGCCATCACTTCCGCACCAGCCAAGTAAAAATATAGCACATAAAAAATACGGTTATTTTCAAAGTGAAGAACTTTTTTTTAATGAGCTAGTTGCTGATCTTGGATTGATAAAACAAACGTTCGATGGCGAGGATTGTTACCTTCGACATCCGTTAACTTATTTAGTAGAAGCTGCCGACGATATTTGTTATACCATTATTGATTTTGAAGATGGAATAAATTTAGGGTTGCTTAACGAGGAGCTCGCTTTAGAGCATTTAATCGAATTGGTAAAAGATCGCTTAAACTCCAAAAAATATTACAATTTAACTAAAAAGTCTGAACGTGTAAGTTATTTACGAGCGCTAGCAATTGGGGTGTTAATAAGCGAGGTAACAAAAGTGTTTATTGAAAATGAAGAAGATATATTAAAAGGAGACTTTAAAGGATCATTAATTGATCATAGTAAGTTTAAATTTCAAATAGAAGAAATTATAAAAATAAGCATCGATAAAATTTATCAAAGTAAAGAAGTAATTGAAAAAGAAATTACAGGTTATCAAATTTTAAATACATTATTGGAAGTTTATTGCCAGGCGTCAGAAAATTACCATACAAATACCCAAAGTTTTTACGATAAATTAATTTTAAAGGCGGAAGGAGAAAATTTCGATTATAAAAATCCAGATACCTATTCACGATTAATCAGTATTTGTCAATACATAGCAAGTTTAACGGATGGAAATGCTTTGGAAAATTTCAAAAAAATTAAAGGATTAGGTATTTAATGCAGAAGAGATTTATGGAGAATCAATATTTAAATTATTATAAAAATCATTCTGAAAAGGAACTGTTAGAAGTTGTTCAAAATCCAGAAGCATATAATGATGAGGCAAGGCTAGCAGCTTATGACTTATTAAAAGAAAAAAACAAAACGCTAACAATAGAGCAAATCACAGAATTAGAGTCGCTTAAAATAAAGTTTAACGATAGTCAAATTATAGCCAAAAAAGAAGAAGAACAAGTTGAAGAAAAGCTTCAAAATTGGTATTCACCAACAGCAATATTGGGTTTTTCTATTTTTTTAGAACCTTTATTTGGAGCTATTTTACTTTCTCAAAATCTTAAAAAAGCTGATAAAAAAAAAGCAAGCAACAATAGTTATAATAGTAGGTATTGTATTTTTGTTGGGAAGAATGGCTCTTGTGTATACACAGCGTATGACGCAGGTAAATTCATTAATTATTAGTATTGGTGCGGGGTTGGTTTTTATAGAGTTTTTCTGGAAAAAGCACTTAGGTTACAAAGTAAAATACAATCGAAAACCTATTTGGAAACCTTTGTTAATCTTTTTAGGAGTAATTATTTTGGTTTTTGGTTTGCAAATGGCTTTAAATCCAGAATTGTTTCAAGAGTTGTTAAAGCAGCAACAATTACAATTTGCTAAATAGTATAGTTTAAAAATATATCAAGTACCCGTTTTATGAAAGTTCTACATCTAGACGATAATCACCCGTTACTAATTAGTCAACTAGCCAAAGCTGGTTATGTAAATCATGAAGATTACACCTCTTCAAAAAAAGAAGTCGAGGATAAAATCAATAATTATGAAGGTATTGTAATTCGTAGTCGTTTTAAAGTAGATAAAACATTTTTAGAAGCAGCTACTAATTTAAAATTTATAGCTAGAGTAGGTGCTGGCTTAGAGAGTATCGATTTAGAAGCAGCTTCTCAAAAAGGGATTAGTTTGTTTTCTGCTCCTGAAGGCAATAGAAATGCTGTTGCCGAGCATACATTAGGTATGATTTTATCGCTCTTTAATAAATTAAATACTGCCGATAAGCAAGTTAAAGAAGGACAATGGTTACGAGAAGCCAATCGAGGTGTAGAGTTAGATGGACTTACCGTAGGAATTATCGGTTATGGAAATATGGGGAAGGCTTTTTCTAAAAAACTACGAGGATTTAATGTGGAGGTTATTTGTTACGATATCCAGCAAGACGTTGATGATAGTAATGCCGAGCAAGTAGAGTTGCAAGAATTGTTTGATAAAACAGATGTGTTAAGTATTCATACGCCTTGGACTCCATTAACCGACCAAATGATTAATGAAGAGTTCATTTCTAAATTTAAAAAGCCTTTTTGGTTATTTAATACAGCTCGAGGAAAAAGTGTGGTTACTAAAGATTTGGTGGCGGCATTAAAGAAGGGCAAAGTAAAAGGAGCTGGTTTAGATGTATTAGAGTATGAAAAGCTTTCGTTTGAAAAACTATTTGTAGAAGAAATGCCTTTAGAATTCAAGCAACTACTGGCATTTGATAACGTTATTTTAACTCCGCATGTGGCTGGTTGGACGGTTCAAAGCAAAGAAAAATTGGCTCAGACTATAGTTGATAAAGTGATTAAAGAGTTCGGCGATTTAAACAAGTAGAATAATTCTCACCTATTATATAGTAAAAAAACAATAGCGTCCTTATTATGTAAGGGTGTTTCCCTTTGGGTCGGGCTCTACGTTATTACGCTTCGCACTTCGCAAGCTCAGGCTGTAGGGTAGCCACTGCTATCCCTAACGCAAAAAAAAAGGTATTAAAAATCGAATTTATCGATAAAAACTTCATAAAATCGGACAAATTTAAAATTAAAACAGGCTGTAAAGTGTTTTAATATAAGGTGTTGAGTGTTTTTCTTAAAATAAGTTTAAAAAAACGCAAAAAATAAGGCGTTAAAGTCAAAAGAAGCTGTACATTTGCACCCCGCTACGCAAGTAGTGAAGTTCATAAAAAAGAGAGTTTTGTTTTTGTTGTTTTAAGTAATACTAAAGTAGTTGATTTTAGCGGTTTAAATACTGTTAAAGATTAAAAAAAACTTTTAAAAAAACTTCAATTATGTTTGTTATTAAAACAAAAAAAGGTTGTAAGTTTGCACTCGCTTAACGAATGAGTTAAGGTTAACGAATTAGGGGTTAGAGATAGCGCTTAATTAACAAAAGAAGAGTTCATTGACATATTGATTGACAGCGCGTATGATTAGTTAAATTTATTTAGCGAAGTTATACCAAATTAAGAA
>CANNCQ010000017.1 GCA_947503135.1 uncultured Aquimarina sp.
TTTTAGACAAGAAACCAAGCATTAAAATTCAGCACTTTTTACCTAATATTGGTGTAAATTAGATCGAACTCACGTTATTTATTTTGACTTTTGCATCCAGTTTATCAAAAACAAAAAGCTAACTCCTTTGGAGGATTTGTCAAAAGAATGGAATGAGAACACTGCGCCTTTTATTAGAATAGCCCAATTAAAAATACCCAAACAACAGGTTAAAGAACAAGACATCTTGAGCAATAAGATAGTTTTTTCAATCGTAAATTCTTATTCAATTCACAAAGCTACAGGTAAACTGAATGAAGCTCGTATAAAAATTTATAACTGTTTATCTGATTTAAGAAAACATAGGAACGACCAATCAAGCTTTGAACCTACTATCGAGGACTACAACAAACTATAGCCTTCTATTTACTTTATTGTAATTAAAACTTACATTACTATCAGTTTCCTCAACAAAATCAACTATTAATTTTAATGAATTAATTGATTCAATTACAGATAATCCTGTACTAGTAAAAGTTTGAATTTTTACTGGTGTATCCTTTTTAGTGAAAATATTTTTTGATAATAAAGGATTTGTTAGCGCATGCGAGAAAGCATCAGATGCTACTAAATCTAGCATAGTTTCTCCTAAAATAGGAGCGTCTTCGTACAACTGTTTTTTAAACCAATTTTTATTAATTGGCGCATCCTCAGCTAATAGTCCAACAAAAAACTCAATGCTATCTATATTTTCTCCATAAATTGATTTTAGGATATCCTGTTTTTGTTTGTCATTAGTGATATCGTTTATATTTTTAATTTTTTTTCCCTTAAACTGCTCTTTATAAGTTTTAAAAGATGCTATTCTTAATGCTCTAGAATTATACAATCCTGAAATTTCAGCCCCGTACATAAAATCTGGGCTATTCGCTAAAGTTATCTTTCCCGCTTTTTGATAAGATAATTGATTAAAAACAGAGCTTAAATCATTTTTCAAAACCACCTCATTATTATACCTAAAATCCTTTTTTGTTTCTAGTACTTTTCCATTCAAACTAAAATAATCAGGTATTAGCGAATGCCATCTGTAGGCTATGTCAAAATCTGAAGAGATCCAATTGTTACGGTACCATTTTTGTTTTTCTGCATAGCTAGTGTCAAAAACAAATTTCATCCATTTAAGTGGTTTTAAGTGATTTACGTAATCCTCAATCGTAACTTTAATTAATAGTACTATTAAAATATTTCTTGTGGTTTGAAATAAACGCTCATCATTTGTTATTCCTTCCTTTTCCTTTATCAAGCTTGCTACTTTGTTGTGCAATCTTAAAAATAAAATATTTATAGCAATGTGACTTACTGTCGAATTCCCTCTCCCTAAACCCGTTGCAAAAAATTGTTTCTTCTTCTCTGGGTCTTTAAAATATTCTTTATAATCATCTTCAATATACTTTGTGTATTCTATGTTTTTAAACTTCTTTTTAACCTTTAAATTGGCTCCAAATAAATACTGTGGAAATTCTTTATTTTCAATTATTTGAGATTTTAATTTTCCATTTTTTTTACTCCTTAAGGCATCAGTGGTTTTTTTATTTAAACCATATATTTGACAAAGATCAATTTCATGATTTGAAGTGTTTTTTCGGATGTCTTTAGCATCTATACGTAAAAAAGCATCGGTAAACCATTGTGCAAACCCCATAAATAATATTGAGCTTTTATGACAATATTGTATTGGTTTTCCTTTTCGAATTAGTGCGTTTGCTACTTTTTCAATAGGTGGTAGTGCGGCAACTTCTTTTTTACTCATAGGGGGTAGCAATCTACCTGAAAAAGTTTTATTTGTTAAGCCTTCCCAAGAGGTGTACTTTGACACATGCCATTTATGATAATTGTTAATATCAACAATTCTACCATTTTTTTTAAAGCCCTTGATTCGTTTTTTATGCGAATACGAAGCTAAAGGATAGGGTCGATTTGGTTTTGACTGTATGTTTTTATTAATAACTAATTTTGATAAGAATTTATTAACCATGCCCTTTTCCCGCTTTATAGTTACACGTATTAAAATATTTTATTAATAAATATAAAACATTCTAAAGTACAGTTTAGTAATCATCTTGTTTAAATATTTTTATAGCAAATAAAACTAAGTTTTGAGGAGGTAAAAAAAATTACTGAAAACTATTTTAACTAAAATCTAATTATAAATGACACTAGAACTATTTATTTCACAACTTAGACAAGGCGACATAATTTTGCATCACGCTCAGGACTGGATCTCAACCCCTATAAGGTACTTTGACCGGTCAGATTACAATCATTGTTCTATTTATGACAAAAATGGATTCATTTATGAATCTATAGGAGAAGGAGTAGTCCGAAAAAAATTAGAAAAAAGTATTATTGATCAAAACACCTCTTATGTTGTAAATATGCGAACCAGTGAAATAGAGCTATCGCCTTCTATTACCCAACAATTAATAAATAATATAGAGCAGCGTTATTTAAATAACAATTATGGATATAGCCAATTGCTGCTAACAGGATTAATGCTTAAACGCTGGTTAGACCCAAATGATTATTTAAAACAGTTATCTTTAGCTTTTTTGACAAAAATATCGAACGATTTGATGAGCTTTCTTGATTCCTCAAATAAAACGCTATTGTGTTCTGAGCTTATATATAAAACATATAATGATATTGCTATAAAAACAAACACCCCTAAAATGGAGTTTGTTATGCCTATCGAAGATAGTATTTTGGGAAGTAACATAAAAAAAAATAATAGCCACAAAAAACGGAAAAAACGTTTAAATAGTTTGAAATACAGACTAAAACAACAAGGGGTCAATCAACATTTTAAAGCCCCTAAAAATTTCCCCTCTACAAAACCTGAACTTGAGGAAAGCTTGACTGCTTATATCAATAGGGAAAAAAGGTTTTTTGATAATCTATATAATAGTAACCGAAGGAAACTTTTCATTCGCAGGTATGATTATAACCATGCTTTTTTTAATAAAAATGTATTGACATTAAAAGATAACGTAAACTATTTTAAAAAAATCAATCCTGAATTCGCAGCATTATTGGATCAACTGAACGTTGACAATTTTGTTACGCCTGGAGATATCTCAAGAGCTTTTAATTTTAAGGTTATTAGTAAATGTAACTACAAATAATATTTTGATAGTATCACTGTAATTCTGAAATAAAAATCAGAACACAAATATCCTTTTAATCAATTTTTTAATCCAGCCTTTAACTAATTTTTGCTCTAACTTTATATCTAATTTTCCTTTTTTATTTTTATAAATTAAGTAAGGTTGGGCAAATCTTGTTTCTCCAATCTCAAAGGTTTTAAAAGCATATCTAACATCATTTACATATAACTTCCCGTTTTTTTCTGAAAATGAATACCAATTATCAACAACTGCTTGAAATCTGTTTTTAAGCATTAGCAATTCTGCAATATTATACGTTTCATTTTCAAATAAAAGATTTAAATTTTTATAATGTTCAAAAAAAACAATCTCTTTTTCTTTTTGAAAAATAGAATAATACCCCGTAGCATAACCTTCTTTTAAACGAATATTAGCAGACCATAAAAAAATATTTAAAAAAGTAGGTCGAACATCTAAATCATAATACTTAATACCTTGTTGTAATAATTGCTTTTTAAAAACAGGCACCACAAATAGTTTTTTTATAATTAAGCCCATCACTATATAAATGACAACAAATATTATTGGAAAATATAGCACCTTGTCCAAAAACAAAAAAATTAACTGTAAAACCATTGCTAGTGACACAAAAAAGTCTATTACGTAAACACTACTTGTTGCAAACCTTTTTTTAATAGGGTATAGGTAATACAATCCCCAAGAAGTAAAAAAATCTAATATTATGTGTGAAAATAGAATAGCAAAAACACAGCTCGCTACTTTTAAATTATTGGTTGTAAACAATGTTGCCTTTTGATAGCAGAAAAAATTAAACAACACTCCTGCTACATAGGATATAATTATATGTAAAAAAATAGAATGGCTCCATTTTCTGTGATTTTCTATATAATGTAAATATGTTTTAATTTTTTTGTTAAGCACATCAATATCTGGAAAAATTCCTATTATTCCTCCTAACAAAATTGAGACCCAAAGTGATTTACTCCCCACTACCGGGGTTAGTTTTTCTTCAAAAAAAACCACTCCTAAAGTTGCTCCAGTCACAAAGTGAGTAAATACGTCCATCGTTTATGTTAATAAAATACCGTGCTCTATCCCAAACTTTAATAATCCTGCTATTTTATTTGTGTTTGAAAGCTCAAATAAATCTTTTTTATGGCCCTTAAGCGCGCTTAATGAAATATTTAAATACTCACTAATTTGTAATTCTGTTAAATCGGAATATACATATAAAGCCTTTAAAACTTTAATTTTAGTAGGTGTAAACTTTTGACCATTTATAACTATAGCTCCATAATTGTCACTTAGGGTTTCGCTTCCAAGGCTTAAGTAGCATTTTTTTATTTGCTCTTCAAAATTTGAAAAAACACTGTTTTTACTTAAAAACATATCTACTCCTTTAGATTTTGCGTAGGCTTTTGTGTAGGCTGTATCTATACTTGTAAGTATGATTATTTTAAAAGCACTGTTTTCTTGCCTTATTTGATTTAGGTAATCTAAAGAGTTTTCACCGGTAAAATTTACATCTAAAATTAATACATCTAACTGCTTTTTTTGGACACAGCTAATAACAGATTTAATATCACAGGCAACACCTACTACTTCAAAACAGCTTATTTTCAATAAATTATCCCTAAGTGCCTCTGCAAAAAAACGATTATCGTCAGCTATAACAAGTCTGATTTTTGAAACGTGAATCATTCTACGGAGTTGGTTACTGGTTCAACAAATATAAATATTTTTGAACTATAGGAGTGATTTTATCAAAAACAGTACTTAAGTATAGTAAAAAAATGCGTTCCATCAATAATTTTGTAGTGTACTAAATAACATTATTATGAAAAAAATTATTTACACCTTTTTATTTATTTCTACTTTTTTAATTTCCTGCTGTGATGAAGAGGACTCGGGAGTAATAGCTGATTTTTGACACTATAGTAGTTGCTTCTTTATAGGTTTTTTTATTGGTCTCGTAGCCAGTCCCAAGCTAATTATCTAACAGTTACTTTATTTGTATATGTTTTTAAAATCAAAAGAATACAAAAAATTTGAATTAAAAAACAGGTATATACACAGTAGTTATTACGTTAAATATATCAAAGAATAAATAAACAATCAAAAATTACAGTTTTGTAATACTACAAGGAAAGTGGCAAGGATACCTAAAAATCTCAATAACAAACGCTTATTATATGTATTTATTGACGATGTTGAAAACAATTATCATTAATAAGAAGCAAATTGAAAACCTGAAAAAATATTGGTATGCGTAGTTATGAACTAACTGCAGGTTATTATGAGATAGACACCACTGGCAATGATTATATTAATTATCCAAACTACACTTTAAAGCAATATTCAGTTAATACAGAGACAAATTAAACTAATAATATTTAAAAATAATGATTATGAAAAATAAATTGAAAGTAATAATAGGATTGATTATAATTTCGCTGTCAATAATTTCCTGTGGAGAAGATGATAGTGGAGAACAATCTACCAAATCCCAAACTAACACTGATGACTCAAGTGGTGTTTCTGGAAATGATAATCAAGACGGAGATTCTGAAAGTATGGATGTGATGAATATGACTCCTGAAGAAATAGAAAATATTCTTGAGGAAAGAGTTTTTGATGACCTTGAAATTCTTAATAATCAGGCAGATTTAGAAATTAATTCACCAGATACTACGGACGAACAGCTTGAAATTTTATCTTTTGCAGGTGAACTTCATGACAAAGCAATAGAAGCCTTTAATGATTTATCAAATGAAGAAAAACAGTTAGCGGCTCAATTTTTGGTGGAAAATAATTTTACATTTGGAACCAGAACTTCTAATAAAATATCAGGTAAAATTTGCTGTGATTTCGAACAAGAAACCAATAGAGATATTAGTGATTTACTCATTGCTAAGAAACTGTTGGTAACTGGTATAGGTATTACAGCGCTAGCTATAGAAACACCAGATTTATCCTATTCTAAAGTAATTGCCATTTTATCAGGTAGCTTCTCTTTATATCAACTAAATAGAGTAGTCAAAATAAGATCAAGTATTGTCGATAGAATTTTTTTAGTTGCCGATAACTTGCTAGAAGAAGTATTGAGTCCAAAAAGTATTTCAAATACTGCAAGCACGTCAACATTAGAATTTAAATATGGTTTACAAAGACGTCTAAGAGTAAATTCGTTAGGTAGAAAATTACAAAGAGCAGATATCTCAAGTGATAACGAATTAATATCACGAGCAACTACAGAAGTCGTTGATGCTGATAATAAATGGAACAATTTGGTATCCAATATAGATAAAATGATTAATGCTGTAGGTAGCTTTTTTGGTATTCTTGAAAATAAATTGGATAATACTTCAGGGCTACCTCAATCTCGTAACACAGAAACAATACAAATAGACTTAAACAACTTGTTTTTAGACAATATACCAACTAATATTGGGTACAATATAGATAATTTAGGTAGTGGTATTATAGGAATTACTTTTACAAATGCGGAAGAAGAAGTAATAAGCTTCACCCCCAATTTGGTATTTGATGATGGTAATTTTGTTACCTCAAATGCTTTTACAGTGAACTTGGAGCCATTAGATACTGGATTTGATTTTAGCGGTAGTTGGACTGCTTCATGGGAAGTGGAAACCTGTACTCCAAGGGGCAACAGTAATGATAGGGATTGCCTTAACCACCAAAACACCCGAGATTATATCTTTTTAGAAAGATCTAATTGTAACACGTTACAATGTGGAATTATGGATTTTGAAAAAATCAGAAACGGAAATACAGATTCCCCTTTTCAAAATCAATGGACATATGACGGTAATAGCCTAGAAATAAAAATTCAAAGTCAAAGCAGTAGTGGTTTTCTCTTTGATTTCAGAGATTTTCAATTTATTGGAACGTATAACACGTCTAATGACAGTTTTTCTGGACCTTATAGTGCTAAATATGATGGTGGACTTTGGCGTAATGAGGCAACGGGTACTTTGACATTAACAAGGCAATAAAGTAATGTAATAGCACCTTCCCAAATCATGATAAGCCTACAACTAGTTTTAGCGAATTTAAACTAGAGATAAGTAGATATAATATGAGGGTTGCGACCCTCGTATTTGAGCTAAACCAACTCTACAAAAAAAATGCACCTATTTTATTAATCAAAGATACGATACATTTAAGCAATTGACTTTCTGTTTTTTTTAATACATTGTAAAAAAAGATTTATTATATAACTATAGGAAATATGATAATTCAACAAATGAATTGCTCATTATAAATACCTAAGTAGATGACTTAATTGATGATGCCAATGATGAAATTATCCCTGAATCAGAAAGAAGTACCGATATAAATACTGCTGGGATAAGAAATAATGGAAATACATTAATACTTACTATCAATAACGAAGAAGGTCCTTTTTCGTCTACTTATAATAAACTATAAATAGTTGTTTTTTTCTTACTTTAATACTAAGAAGGGTACTTTAAAAGGTACCCTTCTTTTTATTTCAATAAATACCAACCTACAACGTTACATTTTTTAAACATATACTTCTTAATTCCTGGTGATAAAGTTTCTGTAAAATATGGAGTTACAAAGTGCTTTAATTCTTCTTGCAGTTCTTTATAATTCTCTGAAATTTTTTCCATCATCCAAAAAGCACGAATACGGGTTGAAGGGATTTTATGAACGGATTCCCAAATATCCATACAATAGTTAAACAATTTACCTTCTTGCGCTTCTGTAATTTTCATTTTTTCAAGAATTACAAAAATTTGGCGTTGATGACCATCACTTACTTTAGGCAAAACATCAATATACTGATCGACGAAAGCCTCTATTCTAATATCATTTTTTTTAATTAAATGCCCTACAAGAAGTGCACTTCGCCAAGCGGTATTTTCATTAACCGCTAAGGATGACTCTACAAGCTCAGAAAACATATTAGGATGCTCCATGAAATAAGCTAACATTTCGCTTTTCTTTCGATATTTACCTTCTAATATTTTCAATATAAAATTGATTAGTACATTTTAAACTTACTGTTGTGGAGAAGATGGGATTCGAACCCATGACCTCTTGACTGCCAGTCAAGCACTCTAGCCAACTGAGCTACATCCCCTTTATTTAAATATACAATTAATAACCGTACTTAGCCCACAACTGCTTTAAATACGATCGTATATTATTCTCTTTTGCATTATTCCCTGGTTCATAAATTTGGGTATGCTCTAATTCTTTAGGTAAAAACTCTTGATCTACAAAGTTTCCTTGGTAATCGTGAGCGTATTTATAGTCTTCTCCATAGCCCAATTCTTTCATTAATTTAGTTGGCGCATTGCGCAAATGTAAGGGTACCGACAAGTCGCCTGTTTGCTTTACTATTTGCTGTGCTTTCCCTATTGCTAAATATGAAGCATTACTTTTAGGCGAAGTAGCTAAATAAATAGCACATTGACTTAAAATAATTCTAGCCTCTGGATAACCTACCGTTGTAGCAGCCATAAATGCATTATTTGCCATTACTAAAGCTGTGGGATTCGCTAAACCGATATCTTCGGAAGCGGAAATAATCATTCGGCGTGCAATAAATTTTAAATCCTCACCCCCTTCAATCATTCGGGCCAACCAATAAACCGCGGCATTGGGATCGGAACCCCTTACCGATTTTATAAAGGCTGAAATAATATCGTAATGCTGCTCGCCTGTTTTGTCATAGCGAGCTGGGTTTTGTTGTACCAAACTCGAAACTAAATTATTGGTAATTTTTACTGTTTCTTCGGAAACACTATTCACCACTAATTCGAAAATATTCAGTAATTTTCGAGCATCTCCTCCACTTAAACGCAGTAGCGCATCAGTCTCTAATAACTGTATATTTTTCTTTAAAAGATATTGATCCGTATTTATAGCTCGCTGTAATAAAGCCACTAAATCTTCCTTACTAAAAGGATTTAATGTGTATACTTGACACCTAGAAAGTAATGCTGGAATCACCTCAAAACTTGGATTTTCGGTAGTGGCTCCTACAAGTGTAACCCAGCCTTTTTCCACCGCACCCAAAAGCGAATCCTGTTGTGATTTACTAAAGCGATGAATTTCGTCGATAAATAAAATGGGGTTCTTAGTAGTAAATAATCCCCCTTCTTTTTTGGCTGAATTAATGATTTCACGTACATCCTTAACACCACTATTAATAGCACTTAACTGAAAAAAAGGTCGGCCCGATGTTGCTGCAATTATATTGGCTAAAGTTGTTTTTCCTACTCCAGGAGGCCCCCAAAGTAATAAAGATGGAATCATCCCTTTTTTTATCTGAAAAGCCAACGCTCCTTTTTCGCCTACTAAATGTTCTTGACTTAGATAATCTTCTAATGTTTTAGGTCGGATGCGCTCTGCTAAGGGTGTATTCATGGTGCAAAAATAATTTAATTCCTTAATTTGAATCTTCTATTGTGACAAAACTTCAGTAGAGTAAGCTTTGGAGCAATAGTTGACTATTTAATAGTATGATTGAGCGTTCACATTTTCCGTTTAAATACCACATGTTATTATATCCAATAGCAATGGTGTTAACGATTTGGATAGTCTATTGGTTAGAAATTCAATGGGATGCTGATTTTGCGCGTTGGGGTGTGTTACCTAGAACAAACATTGGCTTAAGAGGCGTTTTTTTTTCGCCCTTTATTCATGGGGATGGATTACACCTTTTACACAACTCCTTACCCCTATTAGTATTAAGCACCGCATTATTCTATTTTTATGATGCCATATCCTTTAAAGTGCTAATATACGGCACTCTCGTTACGGGTCTCTTAACCTGGATTATAGGGAGAGAATCGTACCACATTGGCGCTAGTGGAGTTATTTATATGTTATTTGGTTTTTTAAGTTTAAAAGGCTTAATCAGTAAACATTTCAGGCTTTTAGCGCTTTCTTTTTTTGTAGTATTTACTTATGGTAGTTTAGTATGGTACATAGCACCAATAGAACATAAAATTTCATGGGAGGGGCACCTCAGCGGACTAGTAACTGGTATGTTATTTGCTTTTTTATTTAAAAGAAAAATAGCTAAAAAACCAAAGTATCAATGGGAAGATCCTGAATATGTTCCCGACGAAGACGATGAATTTATGAAATGTTTTGACATGCACGGGAATTTTACCGCTACAAGCGATCGCATTGCCATTGAAAATGCAGCTAAAGAAAAATTAGAGGAAGAAGAAAAACAGAAACATATTAGCAACACTCTAAGTCACCCCATCAGATTAATTTATCATCATACCTCGTCAAAAAACAAAACCAAAGGCCTAAAGCGAAAATATTAATTACCTTAAAAAGTGCCTTTAAAAGTTTTTTGATAGTCTGTAAACTGTTCTTGACTTGTAATTTGTTTATAGTAATCGGAACCTACAACTTTCAAATAAATTTCCAACTCCTTAGGCTTGTAATATCCTGTTACAGGAAAAATCATATTAGCGTCTTCATCAAAAAAAACCATACTAGGATATCCTGAAATTTTTAATGAATTTGCAAAAATATGTTGCGAATTTCTACCACGAGCACCTTCTTTATAACCCGGATTTGTAAACATATGCCCTTTATATTCGAACTCGTCATTCCCTTCGGCGTTAAACTTAACCGCATAAAAATTAGCGTTTACATACTTTACCACATCGGCATTATGAAAAGTGTTTTTATCTAATAACTTACAAGGGCCACACCAATTGGTATATACATCCATAAATATTTTCTTAGGACTTTCTTTTTGCGCCGCTAAGGCATCGGACATACTCATCCAATTAATTTCTTGAGCCGAAATTGATGTTGCTACAAAAGCCAGTAACAATAAAACTAATTTTTTCATATTATAAATTTAAGAAGTAAGTCTCAAAAAGCATTCCCTTATTACGCTTTTAACGTATGCCGTGCATTAATTTTTTTAGTAATGGATTTAATAAGCCTACCAAAACACCCGCTCCAATGGGTACAATTGTAAAGATTAAAAAGAAAGTCGTCATATCGTATTCCGAAGTAACCGATTCAATCATCCCGCCTAATGAACCTGCCAATTTGTTTCCAATAGCAATAGCTAAGTACCACATACCAAACATAAAACCTATCATACGTGCGGGCACCAATTTACTTACTTGCGATAAGCCTACAGGCGATAAGCATAGTTCTCCAAGGGTGTGAAAAAAATAGGCTGCAATTAACCAAAACATACTTATAGAAGCTGTTTTTGCACCTTGAGGTATTGACATTGCACCAAATGCAAGAAACCCAAATCCGACACCCAATAAAACTAAGCCAAACGCATATTTATATGCAGAACTAGGATTGTATTTACTTTCCCACCATTTAGAAAAATATGGGGCAAAAGCAATTATAAAGAATGAATTTAAAATATTAAACCAAGAAACTTTGACTTGAGTTTCTATCGAAAAGAATTCTTCTTTCAGCATCCAAATTGCAACAATCCACAAAGATAAAAACGTAACAGCCAAAATGATATTTGATCCTAATATTTTGTTTTTTGTTTGGCTGTAAAGTTTTAGCAACACATAGGTAAGTATTGCTAAAGGTGTAAGTGTTAAAATAGCATTTACAATTTTGTAGGTTATTGCTAACCCTCCGCTTAAATTTCTATTGGTGAAATCTCGGGCAAAAATAACTAATGAACTTGCTGCTTGTTCAAATGCTGCCCAAAAAAAGACCGTAAATACTGCAAAAATCACCAATGCAATCATTCGATCTCTGATAATATTTTGATATCTTATAATTCTAGAGATAACTAAACCTAAAAAAGCAATTAATGCCAAAATAACAATTTGTAATGAACTTGATAACTCACTCCCGAAAATAGCAATATTTTCAGGAAGTAGATTAATACCAGCTATTTTTGAAGAAGGATCATTAAGCAAAAAAAGTAATCCAATTGTAGCTGTAAAAAAAATCAAACCTTTGTCTTTTAAAGTAAACGGATTAGAATTCTCACTAGTCTGTTTATTCTTTTCTAGTTTATCATTGTTCGGCACAGCTCCAATTTCACCAAATAAAGATTTAGCAAGCCAAAATTGAAACGTACCTAAAAGCATAAAAATTCCAGCTAATCCAAAACCATAAGCCCATCCTTTTGTCTCTGCTAAATAACCACAAATTAATATTCCAAAAAAAGCCCCCGCATTAACTCCCATATAAAAAATAGTGTATGCTCCGTCTTTTTTCTGTGGCACTTTCTCATATATTTCGGAAACTATAGAGGTCATATTTGGTTTAAAAAAACCTGTCCCTATAACCAACAGCGCCAAACCTACATAAAGTGAAATTTCAGTTTCAAAAGCCATAGACACATGACCTAGTGTCATTACAATAGCACCTATAACTACCGCCCAACGATACCCAGTTAACTTATCAGCTATTATTCCCCCTAAAATTGGGGTTAAATAAAGTAACCCCGCATACGTTCCAAATAGAGCTCCGGCATTTTCTGCAGACCACCCCCAACCAGGAAAATTAACTGTGTCACTAGTCAAAATAGCCGTAGTGAGAAAGTTTACCAAAAGAACCCTCATCCCATAAAACGAAAAACGTTCCCACATTTCAGTAAAAAACAATACAAATAAGCCCGAAGGATGCCCCAACACTAATTTTTGATTTGCTTCTGAACCTCCATACAACATATAAAACTGATTTTTTTGAAAGTGAAATTTACAAAATTGAATTCATAAAGTAGTTGTAATTCGCAAAACCTCACTCGTTTTTCACAATTTGTTCCTATATATTTGTAATTAAACACTACAACCTTATGATTTCTCAAATTACTGGATTTTCCAAATTAAGTAAAGAAGAAAAAATTGACTGGCTTACTAAGCATCATTTCAGCGAAAGCGAAAAAGCTAAAGAAATTTTATTAAACTACTGGAATACCGATAAAAAACTACAACAACTGCATGAGGAATTTGCCGAAAATACGCTTAGTAATTTTTATTTACCCTTTAGTATAGCTCCTAATTTCACTATAAACAACAAAGGCTACACTATACCTATGACTATTGAGGAAAGCTCGGTAGTGGCTGCTGCTAGTAATGCTGCTAAATTTTGGAATAAACGTGGCGGCTTTAAGGCTACGGTTATTAATACCGAAAAAATAGGTCAGGTTCATTTTAGTTTTGCTGGAAATTTGGAGAAATTAACCTCTTTTTTCACTGCTATTAAACCCAAATTATTGGCCAGTGTTAACGCTATTGAAGCTAACATGAAAAAAAGAGGCGGTGGAGTGTTAGATATTACGCTTCGAGATAAAACTAATGCCATACCAAACTATTTTCAATTGCACTGTACTTTTGAAACGGTTGATGCCATGGGGGCGAATTTCATAAACACTTGCTTAGAGCAATTTGCACAAGTTTTGCAAGAAGAGGCTTTTAACTATATGCCTTTTTCTGATGATGAAAAAGCTATAGAAATCATTATGAGTATTCTTTCGAACTATGTGCCCAATTGTGTTGTAAGAGCCGAGGTTTCGTGTCCTATTAGCGAATTACCAAATACCGATCAACTTTCGTCTACCGCATATGCGGACAAATTTGTTAGAGCATTAACTATTGCCCAAAAAGAGCCTTACCGTGCTGTAACACATAACAAAGGGATTATGAATGGCATTGATGCTGTGGTACTTGCTACAGGTAATGATTTTAGAGCCATTGAAGCTGGAGCACATGCCTATGCTGCTAAGGACGGGCAATATAGTAGCCTTACACATGCTTTTATAAAAAACAACACACTTACTTACTACATAGAAATACCTTTAGCTGTAGGTACTGTTGGTGGGTTAACTAGTTTACACCCTATGGTTAAACTTGCTTTACAAATACTTGGAAACCCCAATGCAAAAGAGTTAATGCAAATTATTGCTGTTGCTGGTTTGGCTCAAAATTTTGGTGCTGTAAATTCATTAATTACTACAGGCATTCAAAAAGGGCACATGAAAATGCATTTATTAAATATTTTAAATCAACATCAGGCTACCAAAACAGAAAAAGAACAAATTGTAAAGTTCTTTACTAAAAACACAGTTACTCATAGTGAAGTACTAAATCAACTAGCACTAATACGCGCTTAATGGAAAAATTTTACAGTAATGGCAAATTATTAATTACAGGGGAATACTTAATTCTTGATGGTGCTATAGGCTTGGGTTTACCTACTCAAAAAGGGCAGTCACTTACCGTAGAAACAAACCAAACCAAACAATTGAAATGGGAGAGTTTTGATTGTCATCAAAAAAGTTGGTACAATACACAAATCGCTGTTTCTGAGTTTATGAAGGCTGAAGCTCCTGTAGGAAACTCTAAATTCGACACTACCCTTTTCAAAATTTTATGGCACGCTCAGCAATTAAACAATTTATTCTTAAATTCTGATTTAGGTTACTCCATAAAAACACAATTAACTTTTGAGCGTCTTTGGGGACTTGGAACCTCATCTACTCTAATAAACAACATTGCCAATTGGGCGCAAATTAACCCATTTGAATTACTTAATTTAAGCTTTGGAGGTAGCGGCTATGATATTGCTTGTGCTAAAACAAATACTCCAATACATTATCAAAAAACAGCAACTAGTACAACTCCCCAAATAACTTCTGTTATTTTTGACCCGCCTTTTAAAAATCAAATTTTCTTTATTTATTTAAATGAAAAAAAGGACAGTAAAGAGGCCATTAACAATTACAGAGCCTTACTGAAGAAAGATATTGAACCAACAATTGAAAAAATAAATACGCTGACCAACAAAATAACTAATTGTAAGATCTTTGAACAGTTTGAGGAGCTAATTTTGGAACACGAAGCAATACTCTCTTCTCTTTTAAAAACCCCTACAGTAAAACAAACACGATTTCCCGATTTTAAGGGTGCCATAAAAAGTTTAGGTGGATGGGGTGGAGACTTTGTATTAGCTACGGGTAAAAAAGCAGAAATGACCTACTTTAAACAAAAAGGATATACCACAATTATACCATTTGATGATATGATTCTTAAATAAGTGTATTGCGTTAGCGTTATGCTTTCGCAAAAAACCTACTTTATAACGAATACATTATGAATCCCTTAAAATAAAAGGCTTTTTAATGCATTTATAAAAAAAATATTGACATTTGTTTTTTTTACATAAAAACAATACAACAAATAATTACCTTTGTAAGGTACTTCGGTACAATTTCATAATTAAGCTCTGTATGCACCCTGAGCAAGTGTATACATTAAGGAGTTTAGTTTTTTGATTAGTTGTTATTCCAGGCAGCGTGATTTCTGCCTGGATTTTTTTTCTACACAAATCACTTCACTTACATTTCAAAAAACATTACTTTTAAATTCTTTATTAGATTTTAAAATGATTACATCACAACAATTTGGGACTACCCAAAACGGCATTGAAATAACTAAGTTTATCTTAAGAAACAACAACGATTTCGAGGTTCACTTACTAAGTTACGGACTCGCGATTCAAAAAATACTATACCCTACCAATAAAGCTAATAAACAAGATATTGTTTTAGGGTTTGATAGCCTTAAAACCTATGAAGATCACCCTTTATTTATTGGCTGTATTGTTGGAAGAAACGCCAACAGGCTTTCAAGCGGAAGTATTATTATTGACAACGAAGAAATACAGCTATCTCAGAACGAAGGCAACAATCAACTGCACGGTGGCCACAAAGGTTTTGATAAGCAAGTTTGGGACTGTGAAATTGTAGATACTAGAGTAAAGGCAACTTACGTTAGCCCTGACAAAGAGGAAGGATTCCCTGGAAAGGTAACTACGACTATCTTTTTTGAATTAACTGAAGACAATAAACTGAAGATTGACATTGATGCCACAACAAATAAAACTACTGTAGTAAACTTAACGCGTCACGATTATTTTAATTTGAAAAACGGAGGGGTTTCCGACATTAAATCACATCAAATTCAAATTAATGCAGATGCTTATACTCCTACTGATAGCGAAAGTTTAGTAACTGGAGATCTACTACCGATTAACAATCATCCTGCTTTCGATTTAAGAAAACCTGTAACTATTCAGGATAATCTTACTAAATACAACAAGGAGCTCCCAAAAGGCTATGATCATAATTTTAGTGTTAATAAAACCGAAACATTAAAAAGTGTCGCCATAGCTACCGAAACTGAAAGCGGAAGACAGGTAGAGATATTGAGTACTCAACCTGGTGTACAATTTTATACCGGAGGGCATATTACTGATATTGAAGGCAAAAACAATACGCTTTATAAAGCTTTTCATGGATTTTGTTTAGAAACACAGCATTTTCCAGACGCAACAAAACATGATCACTTTAGCAGTACAATAATTACTCCTGAAAAACCATACTCTCAACATATCGTATATAAATTTAAAGCTTAATTATTTTATGAAAATACTTGTTACAGGTGGTCTCGGTTACATAGGGTCTCACACCGTTGTGGAATTACAAAATGCAGGCTACGAAGTGCTTATTATTGATAATTGCTCCAATTCTTCCGAAGAGGTACTTAAAGGTATTGCGGCCATCACAGGAAAAACGCCTCTTTTTAAAAAAATGGACCTTCGAAATAAAGCAGAGGTTAATAATTTATTTAATGAGCACAATACAATAACTGGTGTTATTCATTTTGCTGCTTCAAAAGCTGTAGGAGAAAGCGTGCAAATCCCTTTAACTTATTATGAAAACAACATAACCACGTTAGTATATTTATTACAAGAATTACAAAAAAGAACAACAGCAAGTTTTATTTTTAGTTCTTCCTGTACGGTTTACGGGCAAGCAGACGAACTTCCTATTACCGAATCGGCTCCTATAAAAACAGCTGAATCTCCTTATGGAAATACCAAACAAATAGGTGAAGAAATTATAAAGGATACCTGTAGAGTTACTCCTCAATTAAAAGCAATAGCCTTACGCTATTTTAATCCTATTGGCGCTCATAATTCTTCGGAAATTGGAGAACTCCCCCTAGGAACACCTCAAAACCTAGTGCCTTTTATTACGCAAACAGGCATTGGACTTCGCGAGCAATTATCGGTTTTTGGTAATGATTATCCTACTCAGGATGGCACATGTATACGCGACTATATTCATGTAGTAGATTTAGCCAAAGCACACGTAATCGCATTGGCTCGATTGCTCGAAAACAACAACAAAAGTAATTACGAAGTATTCAATATTGGCACTGGTAAAGGAAGTTCTGTTTTAGAAGCAATTCAATCTTTTGAAAAAGTTTCTAACAAAAAACTCAATTATGCTTTTGCCAATAAAAGAGAAGGTGATATTACTGCAGCTTATGCCGACACCACTGCTGCTAATATTGAATTAGGCTGGAAATCTACATTAACTCTTGATGATGCGATGAGAGACGCTTGGAAGTGGGAGCAAAAAATTAGAAGTAAGTAACTTTTGTTACTTATACTTAGGCATAAGTTTTATAATTTTATATTATAATGAAGTTGATTCCTTCTTTCTTTCTGTTTATTAGCCTTATCATAAATGCTGTCGCTTTTGGTCAACAAAAGCAGCCTATCGATAAAAAATTTGACGCTATGTTATCGCGCTTGCTAAAGCATTCCGTTTCCGAATTAACCCCTAATGAAATAACAGCAGATGTTATTTTTTTAGATGCTAGAGAAAAAGAAGAATTTAATGTAAGCCACATACCTAACGCCATACTTATTGGCTACAATAATTTTGACATTACAAAATGGTTACACCTTAGCAAAAAAACACCCATAGTTGTGTATTGTTCAGTAGGTTATAGAAGTGAAAAAATTGCTGAGCAATTTAAAAAATTCGGCTACAATAATGTTAGTAATCTATATGGTGGTATTTTTGAATGGAAACATCAAAATAGAACACTTTTTAAAAACAACACACCAACGGATAGCATTCATACCTATAACAAAGAATGGTCTCAGTGGCTACAAAAGGGAATTAAAGTATACTAAATGAAGAAAATAGCTTTTCAATTATTACTAATTATCACTTTTTTAGCAAGTTGCAATGCCCAACAAAATTTAGACACAATATCTATAATAGATACTGAGACTTTGAAAGTTGCTCTCTCAAACAAAACTATACAGTTAATAGATGTTCGTACCCCGTTAGAATATAAGCAAGGCTACATAGGAAATGCTATAAATGCAAATATTTATACTTCCGATTTTACGCAAGCAACTGCTCTTTTAGATAAAACGAAACCCGTATATGTATATTGCCATAAAGGAGGAAGAAGTAATGCTGCTGCAAGGAAACTTACCAAACTAGGTTTTAATAAAATTTTCGACTTTAAAGGAGGGTGGAAGGCTTGGAGAAACAGCCTAAAACAAAAAAAATAATTTTATGATTTTAAACGAAACCTATTGGGATAATCGCTACAAAATTAACGACGACCGCTGGGACTTAGGAGCAGTTTCAACCCCTATAAAAAGCTACTTTGATCAGCTTGAAGATAAAACCTTGAAAATATTAATACCTGGTGGAGGAAATTCTCATGAAGCGGAATATGCATACTTAAATGGATTTACTAATATATTTGTAGTTGACTTATCTAAAACTGCTTTAGATAATTTTAAAAAACGTGTCCCTAATTTCCCAGAAACTCAGCTACTGCACCAAAACTTTTTTGACTTAAAAGAAACTTTTGATATTATTATAGAACAAACATTTTTTTGCGCTATAAATCCCAAACTTAGACCAAATTATGTGTTACAAGCAAGCAAATTACTATCTCCTAAAGGAAAAATAGTCGGCTTACTTTTTAATGCTCCATTAAATAATGACAAGCCTCCTTTTGGAGGAAATGCTAACGAATACAACAAACACTTTACCCCTTATTTCTCTATTGATATTATGGAACCTTGTTACAATTCTGTAGAAAGTAGAGAAGGCAGAGAGCTATTTATCAAGTTTTACTTAAAAAAATAATCCGTACTAAGTAAAAAGACTAGGATGTTAACTCCTCTTCAAATGCCTCAATAGAAAGAGCATCTTCAACTTTATATTCTCCAATTTTTGTACGGCATAATTTTGAAAGATACCCCCCTGAGTTTAATGCTTTTCCGAAATCGTATGCTAGTGAGCGTATATACGTTCCTTTACTGCAAACTACTCTAAAACTAACATTGTTCTCTTCTATTTTAGTGATTTCAAATGCTTTAATTTCTATTTGCCTTGGTTGCACCTCTACATTTTCACCAGCTCGTGCATATTCATACAAACGCTTTCCCTCTTTTTTAAGTGCAGAGAATACCGGAGGAAACTGATTAATTACTCCTTTGAATTGATGTGTAGTTTCCTTAATTAATTCAGGAGTAATGTGTTCTACAGGAAAAGTAGCATCTATTTCGGTTTCTAAATCATAGGATGGTGTAGTAGCCCCTAATGTTATAGTGCCGGTATATTCTTTTATTTGTCCTTGTAGTTCGTTTATTGTTTTAGTAGACTTCCCTGTACAAATTAATAACAAACCCGTAGCTAATGGATCTAAGGTACCAGCATGTCCAACTTTAATTTTTTTTATATCGTATTGCTTTCTAATAAGCCAACGTAGTTTGTTCACTACTTGGAAAGACGACCAATTTAGTGGCTTGTCGATTAGCAAGGTTTGTCCCGCTATAAATGCTTCTTTTGTCATTTTTAATACTTCATAAAACCAACTCCTATTGCAATAGCCCCCACTACAAAACAATAAACAGAAAAATAAATTAGCTTGCTCTTCTTTACAATTGAAATCATCCACTTACAAGCAAAATACCCGCTAATAAGTGCTGCAAAAAAGCCTATAATTAAGGTTGAACTATTCCCCATATCTGCTGTAATATCTCCATCAAAAACATCTTTTAATATTTTCCCAAAAATTAATGGCAATACCATTAAAAAAGAAAAACGAGCTGCTTTTGATTTATCATTCCCCAACAACACCGAAGTAGCAATAGTAGAACCACTCCTAGAAATACCCGGCAATATAGCTATAGCTTGTGATATACCTATAATTGCACTATCCTTAAACCCTACTGACTTATTCGTGTTTATTGACTTATTTGCTAACCACAATAAAACTGCGGTTATAATAAGCATAAAGCCTACAAATAAAACTTTCCCTCCAAATAACTGCTCTAATTCATCTTCAAAAAACAAACCTATAAAAGCTGCAGGCAAAGTAGAAAGCATAATTTTGGCTAAAAACTGAGTTTCTTGATTCCATTTAAAACTTAGCGCCCCTTTAAGGATTTCAGCGATGTCTTTTCTAAAAACAATAACAGTACTTAAAGCTGTAGCAAAATGTAAAATAACCGTAAATAAAAGTGATTCTTTTCCTTTAGAGGCATCGCCAAGTATAGCTTTCCCGAGCTCAAGGTGACCACTAGAAGAAACGGGTAAAAACTCGGTTAATCCTTGAATTATACCGAGTACAATAGCGTCAAAAATATCCATTATTCAGGCTTTGTTAATATTGCATAAATTTCAATTCCAAACCCTATAAGTACTATTGTTGGTGCCAATCTAATTCTTCTGAAATTATAAATAGCAGGGTTAAATACGTTTGGATCATCACTTCCTCCTCCGGTCATCAAAATAAAACCCAAAGCAATAAAGGCAAGCCCTATTAGCATAAAAAGGTAGTTTTTTTTTCCAAACACAAAATTTGGTTTAGGTGGTTTTTGGGATGAATTATTTTTTGCCATTATCTTTAATAATTTCGTCAAATATAATACTATCTCTCAAGGAAAGTTGAGAGATATGAGGTAAAACCTTATCTCTAGTAAACGGGGTCCATCGCTTTATATGACAAAGACTTACTCGTTTATTTAAAATTAAATTTTCTAAACCCTGTTTAGTATAACCTAACTGATTTGCTCTATTGATATAGTAATTATGAGTGTCTTTATTTAACTTTATATGTATATCGCCTCCGCTACCTTGAGTAACTGACTCCACTACTCCACTAATTTTAGCAGTGTCGTCAATATACACCTTTCTAATTGGTTTAAAAGTTATAAATGCAGTATACAATACAATTGCAAATAATACCATACAAAAAGTTAAATACACGCGTTTGAACATGGCTTAGTAGTATAATTCGTCGGTTTGCAAACTTAAAAAACGGTGTGTAGCAAAAAAAGTGCTGACCCACGTTATAAATAAACCCAACAGAAAAACACCCGAAAATAATATGGAAACTAAAAATATATCTTCAGTTAAACCTAAATCACTAAAAGTTTGATCTAAATAATATAAAACAACACCCATGCCCGAAAGCGCTAAGAGCCCTCCAACGATGCCTAATTTAATATTTAACCAAATAAAAGGCCTACGAATAAATGATTTTGTAGCTCCTACCATTTGCATGGTTTTAATGGTAAATCGTTTAGCGTATACACTTAAACGAATAGAATTATTGATTAACAAAACAGCAATTAATGTGCAAATGGCACAAATTACCAATATCCAAAAACTTATTTTTTTTATGTTATTATTTAACAAGTTAATCAAAGGCTTGTCATACGAAACTTCATCAACAAATTTCTTTGCATCAATAGTTGCTACAAAATCTTCTATCTGATCTTCGTTTACAAAATCGGCATTCATGTAAATATCCAACGAATTTTGAAGAGGATTGGTCCCCAAGAACTCAATAAAATCTTCCCCTATGTCTTTTGCATGCTGCTCCGCAGCATTTTTTTTAGATATGTACACTGTGCTCTTTACAGCATCATTAAGCTTCAATGTTTTCGCAAGTTGATCTATTTCTATTTTTTTAGCACTGTCTTTATAATAAACCGTTAATGCAATTCGCTCTTTAAAATGATCGGTTACTTTTTTGCTGTTCAACACCAACAAACCCAATAAGCCCAATAAAAACAACACTAATCCAATACTTAGAACTACAGAAAAATATGAAGATATTAATCGCCGCTTTTGAAATTTATCAAATTTTGTTGCCATAGATTATATACACTTTGTAAGTTGCAATTTATAAAATTTGTAGTTCAGAGTATAATTATATTTTAACCATCTCATTTTCTATTGAATAAAAACAAAATTCATAATTTCTGATATCATTTCAACATAATAAAACATAGGTTTTTCAAACTACTTAAATTAAAAAAGCTCCTATACTTTATAAAGTATAAGAGCTTTTAAATAGTATTATAAAAACACTTATTTATTTATTGTTTCCCAATTTTTATCTGCCTTAGCTTTTAACTCCTCAGCTCCCTTTTTATTCCAAAGATCTAAAGTATTCGTTCCCCATGAATTATAAAACAAATATAATTTACCATCTCTAATCTCGTAAGTTTCAGGATCTATCTTTATTTTTTGGCTTTTTAAACCTACAGCATAAGCACAGTAGCCACCGTATTGAGGTACGTATTTTTCTGGATTAGCTTCAAATTTTTCTTTATTTACTTGATTTGCAAAATAAAACTCGGCCCCATCATATATACTCGAAAATTGTTTTTTACCTTCAATCGGTAAACCATCAAAATAAGAGGTTACATCATAGCCTTCAATTACAACACCTTTTTTTGAATAATAATCGGTCTGAGCTCCTAGCTGAAAACTAAACAGCATTATAAAAGAAATAAATAGTGTTTTCATAAGCATAAATTTATACAATTTAGTTCGCAAATCAACATAAGTTATTACAAAGCATACTGCTATTTTCTATCTGCCAACAACAGTAATTCATTCACAACGACTTCGGTAACATATCGTTTCTGTCCTTCTTTCGTATCATAACTTCTGGTAGTTAGCTTACCTTCTACGGCAATTTCTTTACCTTTAAAAACATATTTCTCTACAATATCAGCTGTTTTATCCCAAGCTACTAGAGCGTGCCAATCAGTTTGAGTAATACGTTCTCCTTGTTTATTGGTATAAGATTCATTTGTAGCAATACTAAATTTGGCTAATTTTTTACCACTATCTAACATAATAATTTCTGGATCATTGCCTAAATTACCTATCAATTGAACTTTGTTTCTTAATGTACTCATAACTTTTTAGTCTATTAAATTAATTAAAACCAACATTGTGTATTGTTGATAGTGCAAAACTAAATTCAAAAACTAGTTAGAGTTGACTGTCTGTTATTTACTTGTGTTTGTAGTCGTTTGTTGTCTTTTGCGAGATTTAAAGCCTCTTGGATTTTGAGCAAAAAAAAGCAACCTTTTTTGAAGATAGCTTACTATTATTATTTTTAGTAATTATTCTGAGTAACCTACTAATAAAGCAGTTTCATCAACATTAAAAATATATTTTGAATAATTTTTGTGTAATTCTGTTAAATGCTCTTCTATTATACTTTCATTTTTAACACTACTTGCATTTTTGTAAAATTTAATGCCCATTTCTAAATTATCATCTTCAATATACTCTAAGGAAATCATTTCGATTTCAGTAATATACTTGTATTCTAATTCTGCGTGGTCACTTTTAAAGTCGTCAAAAACAGATTTTTTTTCAAAAATATTAATTTTTGATTCTGTTATATCACTACTTACTATTTCATATTTAGTTCCTTGATTATCGAAATCTACTTCTTCAATCGTATTTTCTGCTTCGTAAGCATCAATAGAAACACCAATAAAAGTACCACCACTTCTAGCTTCAGCTTTCCAAACAGTTGTTGTTACAAAATTTTGTGCAACCAACTGTATTGAAAATAACATAAGAGTTAATAGAGTAATTTTTTTCATAACAATGGTTATTAACGAATACTTATGCCAAATATACGAGCCACACAAATAAAAAGAAGAATTAAAAAGCTACTTTTAGATCAAGTACTAAAATACTTAGATAAACTACCACTAAATCGATTTATTACATAAGTATTTTTGAAAAAATTAAAAAAAAATAGATTACTTTTTTCTAAAATAAACACTTATTGGTACTCCAGTGAAGTCAAATTCTTTACGTAATTGATTTTCCACATAACGCTTATAAGGATCTTTTACGTATTGAGGCAGATTACAAAAGAACACAAACTGAGGTTGTGTTGTAGGCAACTGCATACAGTATTTTATTTTAACAAATTTCCCCTTTAATGCTGGCGGTGGGTAATTTTCGATAATCGGCAACATCGTATCGTTCATAACACTTGTTTTTATTTTCTTAGAACGATTATTAAAAACTTCGACAGCTGTTTCTATTGCCTTAAAAATTCGTTGTTTCGTTAAAGAAGAAACAAATACTATTGGAACGTTAGTAAAAGGTTCTATTTGCTTTCTAATATGAGCCTCAAATTCTTTTACCGTATTGGTTTCCTTTTCTTCTATTAAATCCCATTTATTCACTAGAATTACGATTCCCTTTCTATTTCGTTCTGCTAACCAAAAAATATTTTGAACTTGAGCATCAAAACCTCTTGTAGCATCTACTACAAGCAAACACACATCGGAATGCTCAATAGCTCTAACCGATCGCATTACAGAATAGAATTCTAAATCTTCTTTTACCTTTGCCTTTCTTCGGATTCCCGCGGTATCAACTAAATTAAAATCAAACCCAAAACGGTTATATTTAGTATCAATAGCATCTCTTGTTGTACCAGCTATATCGGTTACAATGTTCCTGTTTTCTCCGATAAGTGCATTTATAAAAGAAGACTTACCAGCATTAGGACGACCTACTACCGCAAAACGAGGCAATTCATCATCACCTGATCGCTCTTCTTCTTTAGGCAAAGCTTTGACTAAATCATCTAACAATTCTCCTGTACCACTACCATTAATACTCGCAATCGCATAATACTCACCTAACCCTAAGCTATAGAACTCAACAGCATCATTAATTCTCATGGCATTATCCACCTTATTCACCACTAAAAAAACAGGTTTTTTTACTTTTCTAAGTAAATTTGCCACATCTTCATCCATCCCTGTAACTCCCGTTTCAACATCTACCATAAAAACTATAGCATCTGCCTCTTCGATAGCTAACTCAACTTGCTTATCTATTTCAGCTTCAAAAATGTCATCACTACCTAATACATAACCTCCAGTATCAATCAAAGAAAACTCTCTTCCATTCCATTCTGACTTGCCGTAATGGCGGTCTCTGGTAACTCCACTAACGGAATCAACTATAGCATCTCTACGCTGTATTAAACGATTAAAAAAGGTAGATTTACCAACATTTGGACGACCAACAACAGCAACAATAGAACTCATAATGAGTGGGTTTAAATTTAGCGCAAAAGTACGCCTTTTTTATAATTAAGAAGTTACAGGGACTAGCTCTTTTGGTTATACCCAAAACGCTTTAACTGATTTTGATTACTCCTCCAATTCTTATTAACTTTAACAAACAACTCGATGTATATTTGTTTTCCAAAAAACTTCTCTAAATCCTTTCGAGCTTCCTGTCCTACACGCTTTATAGCACTACCTTTGTGGCCTATGATTATTCCTTTTTGAGTTTCACGCTCAACCATTATTATCGAATTTATTCTGATAATATTTTCGTCTTCAACAAAAGACTCAGTGACCACTTCTACCGCATAAGGAATTTCCTTTTTATAATGCAAAAGAATTTTTTCTCTAATAGATTCATTTACAAAAAAACGTTCGGGCTTATCCGTAAGTTGGTCTTTAGGGTAAAAAGCAGGTGACTCGGGCAATAATTGCAAAATCTTTTCAAAAACAATTTGAATATTAAATTTTTGTAATGCTGAAATTGGCAATAATTCAGCATTAGGCACTTTATTAGTCCAATATTGTACTTGTTCCTCTAAAGTTTCTTGGTTAGAAGAGTCAATTTTATTTAAAAGAAGTAGTACAGGAATACGGGAATTGTTTATTTTTTTAAAAAAAGCCTCGTCTTTAAGTTCTTTTTCTCCTATTTCAACCATATATATAAGCACGTCAGCATCTTCGAAAGCAGACTTAACAAAATCCATCATTGAAGCTTGTAACTCATAAGCAGGCTTAATGATACCCGGAGTATCCGAAAAGATTACTTGAAAATCATCTCCATTCACTATTCCTAAAATACGATGCCTTGTTGTTTGAGCTTTGGAAGTTATTATAGATAGCTTTTCACCCGTTAAGGCATTCATTAATGTTGATTTACCAACATTAGGATTCCCTATAATATTTACAAAACCAGCTTTATGTATAGTGCTCATTGTTTAGTATTTATTATGCAAAAATAAAGCTTTCATTATAAGAAAAAGATAATCAAAGGATTTATATAGCCAGTCAATTTTTTTTAGCCTACTATGAATTTTTACCATAAAAACAAAAAACAACACTAAAAATTACTCCTTCAAACGGAATGTAACAGTTTTACTCTTAATTATGAATAAATAATGTTGTTTAATTAAGAAATTAGCAACAAAAATTAAATGCATTTTCTTTTATATTCCAACTTGAAGTGTATTTTAGCAAAGAATTTGAAGAATTTCTTTAAAAATATATTAAATATATAATTGTTATTCTTCAAAATTCAAATAATTAATTATATTTAATAATGAGTTTTGTGAAGTTAATTATTATATAGTTAATTTGAATTCAACAACTTATATGTTTAACATCCCCGAAAAATAGTATATCATGACGTTAATGGAAAGAGCTTTAGAATTTGAAGGAAGAAAACAAAGTTTTCAAACCACAAGTGATCGAATTGAAGCTTCAAGAGAAGTAAAGGCACTAATTCTAGATCTAAATCAAATATATAAAGAAACAAAGGAAGCTGAAATCATGGATTTAATGAAGCGCCTTACTGTTATCAAACAAAAAATAGAGAAACGCCTTAAGGGCCGAAAGTTAGACATCTAATACCTTTTTAAGTGAAGGTGTATTAAGTTTATCTATTTACTCCGTTTGTAAATATTAAATTTCAACCTTAAAATAAAAGAGGGTTTAAATAATTAAATTATTTAAACCCTCTTTTATTTTTTATTTATTAATTGTGTCCCTTAAAAATCCCAACTTTTATGTCCGTTTTGAAAAACTTCAAAAACATACCCACCTTCATTTAATAAAATAAAAGACAAATAAATCATAAGGAATATGGCTGTCCAAACAACAGATCTTCTTAATCCTTTTGATTCCTCTTCCATATGCATAAAAGCCCAAGTAATTAAATAAGCCTTATAAATTGTTAGGATTATAAATATCCAGTTTAACAATTTCATGTATGCTACTTTGGTGTTTAAAAACTCAGGTTTCCATATACCAAAAGCAACCTCTACAATTGTAACTATAGAAAGTAATGTAAATACTTTCCAAATTCTTTTTGTGTGCGATACGTGCTCTCCTGTTTCGTGTGCCATTTTGTAAAATAATACTGAATTAAACTAAGTAGAAAAAAGTAAATACAAATACCCAAACTAAATCAACAAAGTGCCAATATAGCCCTACCTTTTCTACCATCTCATAACTCTTACGTTTTTCGTAGGTACCCACTAAAACATTAAGAAAAATAATAATATTAATAATTATACCTGAAACTACATGAAAACCATGAAAACCAGTTATAAAGAAAAAGAAATTAGCAAATAAAGGGCTCCCATATTCATTCTTATACATATTAGCACCTTCAACAATACCGATAGCATCTTTTTTAAGTCTTGCTAATGACTCTTCTCTTGAAAGTACTGTTTTCTCACCTTTTTCATTAAGTATTTGAGTTCGCACCAATACATTTGGCTTAGACTCAAACCCTTTAATAACCTCTTCTATAGTATAAGTAGGTAAATCTTTCTCGTCAGAATACCAAATACCATTCTTATTTTCGTGACGAGTTCGTGTTTTTGGCTCTGCAGTAGCAATTTCAGAAAGACCAACTCTGTGACCATCAACATCAACAAATTGATATATCTGACCTCCTTTAGTTTCTACCGCTCCATACTCTCCCTTTATAAAGTTTTTCCACTCCCATGCTTGAGAACCTACAAATATAGCTCCTCCAATAATGGTTAAAAACATATAAATAATCACTTTATTTTTCTTCATTTGATGACCTGCATCTACAGCTAACACCATAGTTACTGATGAAAATATCAGTATAAAAGTCATTAATGCCACATAATACATAGGGGCATTAACTCCATGTGCAAATGGAAAGTGATTGAAAACCTCATCGGCTATAGGCCATGAGTTAATAAATTTAAATCTTGAAAAACCGTAAGCCGCTAAAAAACCTGAAAATGTTAAAGCATCTGACAATATGAAAAACCACATCATCATTTTACCATAGCTTGCCTTTAAAGGCTGATTGCTTTCGCCTCCACCCCACACACTGTTTTCTGTGCCTGTTTTTATAACAGTTGAATCCATAGAAGTTGAATAATAATTCGTTAATTGTTCGACAAAAATAAGGAATTATAGTTGTTGTACTTTAATATTCCTTAGTATTTATTTCTATTTAGTACGTTTCTAAAAAAACTACCTTGTAAATAATAAAAAACAAAACAGATAAACCCACAATGCATCAACAAAATGCCAATACATGGCTGCTAAATCTATCCCTAAATGATCCTCTTTAGTATATAATTTCTTAAAATGCTTAGCCCCTACTACAGAAAGTACGATAACACCTCCAAAAACATGTAGTAAATGCACAAAAACTATAACATAAAGAAAAGAGGCATTGATATTAGCTCCTTTACCTGTAAAGCTATATCCTTGTTCATAAATACTACCAAATCCCATAAATTGTAGATAAACAAATGCAATAGCCATTACAAAAGTACTCACAAAGAACAATGTCGCCAGGGAGTGATTGTTGGAAACAGTCGCTTTTTTGAACAAATAGAAAAAAATACTACTTAAAAAAATTGTCCCTAAACTCACATAAAAAGCAGAAGGAAACTCGAAACCTCTAGTCCAATCATCTCTTTCACTACTTACAATGTAAGCGCTCGTTAACCCTGCAAAGGTCATGAACATACTAATCATAGAGAAAAGCATCATATTTTTCTTAGCCCTGTTATTCTTTTCTATAATTGATCCTGTTGTTAAATCCATTGTGTTATTATTTTATCTAATACATAAATAATTTGTAATGCACTTATATAGAATACACTTACTAACATTAATTTTTTTGCTACCTCAGAAGTCCTCTCTTTAAATAAAATAACTGCCTTATATAACATCCAGAGCCCTAACAATAAAACTAGAACACCTGAGAGGGCGGTAATTTTCAAATCTCCTGTTTTACCAAAAACAGGTATTATAGAACATAAAATAGTCCAAATAGTGTAGATGATTATTTGCTTGGCTGTTGTAGTATCTTTTTTACCAGTAGGAAGCATAAAGAACCCTCCTCTTTCATAATCTTCGTACAAAAACCAACCAATTGCCCAAAAGTGTGGAAACTGCCAAAAAAATTGAATCATAAATAAAGTACCTGGCTCAATACCAAATTCATTTGTTGCTGCTACCCATCCCAACATAAAAGGTATCGCTCCAGGAATAGCTCCAACAAAAACGGCCAATGGTGTTTTTGTTTTTAAAGGCGTATACAAACTTACATAACAAAATATAGAAACGGCACCAAACATGCAGGCTTTAGGGCTTAAATAATACAAGCTGGTTAACCCTATAATGGTTAAAACAATTGCGATAGTCAATGCTGAATTTACAGAAATTCTTCCTGCTGGCACTGGCCTATCTTGAGTTCTAAACATTAGCTTGTCTAAGTCTTTCTCGATAACCTGATTAAATGCATTAGAAGCCCCTACCATACAATAACCACCTATAGACAATATCACCAACCTTAAAACATCTAAAACTTCGGCTCCTAAAATATAACCTGCAATTGAAGAAAAAAGCACACTTACTGCTAGCCTAACTTTTGTTAAGGCCGCAAAATCTTTTAAGAAAGAAGTTTCTGTTTGTTGAACTTGGACTATACTCAAAATTATTGTTTAAGGACTTTTTTTGGATGGCAAAGATACTCTATAAATGCATTCTCTACAATAAAGATAACTTCTATTAACAATTGTAAGTTATTTCCATAAAAAAAGCCCAGCATAACTGCTGAGCTTTTTTTATTTATTATCACATTCAAATTAATCAATTCTGAACGTAATTGGCTTTGTGTAAATAACACCTACAGGCCTATTACGCTGTTTTGCCGGCTTCATTTGAGGCAATCCTTTAATCACTCGCTGAGCTTCTTGCTGTAATCTTGGATGAGGTGCACGTGCTTTAATATCAACAACTTTTCCTGTCTTATCTATTTTAAATTGAACAAAAATCTTTTGTATTCCTGTCAATCCTAATTCTTGACCTAAATCGGTATTAAATTTTCTTTGCACCCATTTATCAATTTTCTTACTCATGCAGTTTTTACGCTTTAGAGCTCCTTTTTCTTTCTCACAACCCGGAAACAATGGTGCTTCTTGAATTAATGCAAATGGCACATCGGAAATTTCTTCTTCTTCCCCTCCTGTATCTTCAACTTCGGAGAAATCAGGAACATCCTCAGGAATATCTTCCTCCTCTTCAACTTCTGTTTCTTCAAAAACAGTTTCTGGCTCAGGCTCCTTATCATCGATTACTTCAATAATCTCAATTGATGGTGGCGGTGGCGGTGGCGGTGGTGGTTTTCTAAAAACCATTTTTGTAATCGGAATATCTTCTTCTATTTCCTCAATATATACTTCCTCTTCTTTTTCAGCTATTTCATTTTCGTAAGTTTTGTATTCGATACTTCGCCAAGTAAAAAACAGGACCAATACTAACCCTAATTGCAAAAAGAGTAAACTCTTGTTACGCAGGTCAACTTTTGGATTCTTTTTTAATTCCATAACTAAATTTATAATTTGAAAAGCTAAAATAGATAATTTATTATCCATTTTAAAAATCTTAGACCCTCTTTTTTTGGATAAATTCAAAATAAATGTAAAAAAACAACAAACCCATTACGGAACCCGCTGTATTTGCTAACATATCATAATAATCGAATTGTCTATATGATGTAAATACCCATTGACAAAATTCCATTACCACTCCAAAAGAAACACTCCATAGTAAACTAAAAAGAATACTGTTGTTGATTTTAACACCTTTTGCTTTTATTAAAAAAAAAGCCCATATAAAAGCAAAAACTGAATAGGCTATAAAATGTCCTATTTTATCAGAATGGTTAACTTTCTGAGGAAAAATATTGATTGCAAATTTCCCCAAAGATGCCGCAATTATAAACAAGGTGTACCCGTAAGCAAGCACCCGTAGCAGTCTAGCCATTTACTAGTTCTTTGTATTTTTCTACACTTAACAAACTTTCTACAGCTACCTCAGAAACCTTAGCTTTAATAATCCAGCCCTTACCGTACGGATCAGTATTAATTAATTCTGGATCATCCTCCAAAGCTTCATTAAACTCAAAAATTTCCCCCTCAATTGGCATAAACAAGTCTGAAACCGTTTTTACCGCTTCTACAGATCCGAAAGTTTCATCTGCAGCAACTGTTTCATCCATTTGCTCAATATCAACATATACTATATCTCCAAGTTCGCTTTGAGCAAAATCTGTTATTCCTATGGTAGCAATACCGTCTTTAACCGACACCCAAGTATGTTCTTTTGTATACTGTAAATTTTCTGGTAAGTTCATGTGTATATATTTATATCTATAAAGTCGAAGTTAGTTTACAAAACTAAATTAATTTCCAAAATTATATCTCAGAGTAAATCCAGACCGAATATTGGTCTGAGGAAAAGCTGTAGAAATAGCAAATCTTGAAAAAGTATGGTCATAAAAAAACAATGCTGTTAAATTTTTACTCAAAGCATAATCTGAGGTAAATCGAATACTGTATATTGTTTGCCCTGCTGTAATTTGACTGTTATCGATATTCAAATTCCTAATAATTGTTTCATTTTGACGCAACGACAAATCGGCTTTCAAGTTAAGATCACTTTTAATAACTCTCTTTCTTCCTGAACCACCTAAACGAGTACTAAAGGTGATATCTTTAATTCGATATCCTAAGCCTAGGATATATTCTTGCCCTTGCACTTCTGTCAATAAATTGTTATCGAAACTAAAAGACAACGCTCTATCTCTTCTTAACTCTGTAGAAACCTTAACAGATCCTTTCGTTTCCAAGTCAACTTTAATTAATGGACTAAATTGTTCGGTTAAATTTACGTTTCCTAAAAGTAATTCATTTTTAAAATTACCCCCAGCATCTGTATCGCTACCCCTACCAAACTCTAAGTTGGTTTGATATTGGTTAATTGTGTAATTTGACTGATATGCATGACTTAAAGAAAATCGCTTGAAGCGCTTTTTAAACCATTTTTGTTTTTGCAAACCTGTATACCTAATATTCCAGTTAGGAAGTGGCAAATCTCTAAAAGCACCAGTTTTAACATCCTCAGCACTTGACCCCGAATAAGCCGCTAAAAATGCTGGTAATAAAACTGCTTGGTTGTTTGGACCAAAACCATCAGGAAAACCATCGTTATTAGAATCTGCATCAGCAAACCCATCGTTATTAGAATCTGTAAAAGGATCAATCCCCCTATCTTGAGCAAGACGGTTTGCAATAATCAATCTATTATCACGAAATTGATCAAAAGTTGCTGAGTTAGCCTCGTTACTAGACTGAAATGCTGTACCTAGTAATACCGTAGAAATACTAAAATTTCCAAAAGTATTTGGAGTTAAAGAGATATACTGCAAATCTTCATCAACCCTAAAATTCTCAATATAAGTTTCTGCCTGTGTACGATTACCTGTAATGTCAACTTTTAAGCCTTTCAGTAAATCAATCGTTCCTCTAAAGTCGATACGATCGGAGTTTCTATTTTGATATTGCCCATTAAAATTATCGAAAGAAGTAATATAACCTCTACTTGCTGCACTTTGTCTTATATCGGACTGTCCACCGAAAGTAAATGCAGTAGAAGGCCTAAGTGTTCCAAAAAAACCAACATCATTAGTATATCCAGGAAGTATGGTTCCTGAATCTTTTTGATAATTAACATTTAATCTTTTTAAAGACGTCAATATTCCAACTACGGTATTATAAGCTTTAATTGACGGTTTCAGCTTCTTAGAAATTTTCTTTTTACGTGCACTAGCGGTCCTTGGTGCTATTTTCGGAGCGTTCTTATCCTCTATCCCCTTTATTTTTTTCTTTTTCTTCTTCTTTTTTGTATTTGAGGTACGCTTTACCAAACCGACACTTTTGTACAACTTATTTAAATCAAACGTACTGTTTAAGCGATGTACACTTGAGTTTTGTATCGTATTTCCTTGATCGGGAATAACTTCTCCATCCACCTCCAAATTTCTAAAAACCTCACTCCCCTTTAACCATTGAAAATCTCCTGTATAAGAATAAGAAGATTGAATAAACTCTAATCCCGGAAACTTTTTAAAAGGCAATTCATAATTAGCCTGAAGTGTTTGATTTAATTGATTTGGAATACCCGTTTCAAACAAACCATCCCATATCGATATACTTCTATCAACATTATTTTGCTCATCTACAAAATTGCGAACTACCCTATTTGAATTGGCATTAAAATTAAAATTCAATGATTTTGTTAAATTAAATGCTAACGCATATTGCCAATTGAACAAATAATTTCTTTGTTGTAAAGCATCTATTTGAATATCGTTAGCAGATAAGGTAACGTCTCTAAATTTTTGTTCATTAAACGATCTATTAATTCCAGAAGTAAAACTGATATTTGTTGGTAATGGATTGATATTGAAATCTCTTAAAAACGATAAATGTTTACTTTTTAAAATCTTTACCTTTTTCAGAGGGCTTAATTCCAACGGGGCAAAAGAATAATTATAAGTCCCATTTAGGTTAAAGGTTTGATCTATCCCTTCTTCTATTTCAAAATCTCTATGATCTGTTTGATTATAAGTACTTGAAAAACTAAAATTCTCTACATCATATGGCTTTGGAGCTTTATCACCTAAACGTTCTTTACGTAAACCAATAACACTTACACTTTGCCTTTTTGTGTATTCTGTTGATCTTTCTTCTATTTCCCTTTTTGTTTCAGAATTTGACGCTGCATCTAAAACATCTTCTAAAAGTAAATCTTGATTAAGCGGGTCGTATTGAGGTGTAATTAATTGCTCACCCCTACTATAAGTTGTAGGTATTTTTATTCCCCATTTCTTAGGTAATAATTGCCCAACATTAACACTCGTTGTAAAATCATATTCTGCCAAATCTTCTTGACTACGCTCATTAGGTCCTTGTTCGATACTACCAAAACCTATAGTACTCTTTCTTCCTGAAACTGTGAAATTTGCAAAATCGGCTATATTAGCATCTACATTAGCTACAGCTGCCCAACCTCCTTCATTCTTAAGACCACTCAAACGCAATTCATTAAACCAAACTTGACCTGAAGCTCGCGATCCGTCACTTTTATTATTTTTAACCCCCAACATTAACACGCGAACATTTCCGAAACTAGGATTTCCTTTAATCCCCACTCGAAATTCACCTATATTTTGATTTGCTGGAATAGCATTTCCGTTTTCATCTAAAAAGTTCAACTCCGCTCTATTAAAATTTCTATTTGCAGAAACCTCAGCTTTTATGCTCTGTAGCAAACTTAATGGTACTTTTAACCTATTATTAATTGGCCAAACTAAATCAGGATTACCACCACCAGACTCGGTGGTTTCTAACGGTAATTCTATTTGGTAATAATTATCTGTAAAATCATTTCCCAACCTTATTATTGCTGATAATTCACCATCCTCTATGCCAATACCCGGTAATTGTTCCGCGTGTAAGAACATTTCTAAATTTTCATACTGACGCATATCAATATTAAAATTTCTAAAAACAGCTCTAGAATCATTCGCATCTAAATCTGCAACTGTCAAAGCTAGTGAACGTTCATCTTGTTGTAAAATCTGATTGTTATTATTCAATTGTTCCCTCACAACTCCTGGTGGAACAACATAATCAGGAGTTTCTTCAACACTAACTGAGGACACTGCCAATGTACCATTAGGCCCAACATTAATTCTCCCTTCAACACCATTACCAATGGGATCATTAGTACCCGATGTAGAGGTAAAAGTTCTATAATTCCCTCTCACCAAATCTAATGTTCCTAGCCTTAACAATGTTTCGTCTCCAAAGCCTGTTAAATACATACGCATAAAACGAGCCGATCGTAAATCAGTAGCTCCATTAATTGATTCTCTAAAATTATTACCATTAAGTTGTTTTAAACCTAAATCATTTAAAGGAATTTTAAATTGAATCCATTCCGACATTATTCGACTACCATCTAAAGCCGTACGAACATCAGGTTGCACTGCAGAAACTAATGGATTATTTATATTTAATTGAGATGGCGAAAAATCTACAGTATATTCAAAATACTGATTTATAGTGTTCATGGTATTATCTCTATTCACATCCTCTACTGTTGGCTGCCCTAATCGCCCTCTATTAGTATCAGTAACCTCCGTAGGCGAATCTCCATCAGTACCATTATACCTTCTGTACCTATCTTCTATATCTTGGGCAGAAGATTGCAAGAAAAACTCATAATCATCAGCCGAAGGGTCTGCTTCTGTTCTAAATGGTCCATATTGTTCTTGATTTTGTTCAGCGCTATTTTTCAACCCATCAAAACCAGTATCCTGTTGTACCCTTGCTGCACCATCGGAATCAAAAGTATACACCAACGATTGGTTACGAGGAATCAATCCAAAAGGGGTCTCTTGAGTTTCAGTACCATCTCCAACTGCCTCAGGAAGACCATTTTCATATTGTTTTCTACCATCTCTAAGGACATCTTCACTAATATTACCTATATTAAAACGAATTTGCCCCGTATTTCCATCATCCATATACCCTTCCGAGGCTCCGTTAACGTAAGGGTTTAACACCCAAAACTCAATAAATTCAATATTAGCTTGTTCAAAATTAGTAGTATTCAAAGCCCTTGTAATTCCTCCAAAATTATTTTCTGGATTTGTAGGGGCTACATTATTAGCAAAGCTCGGGTTATAATTATATGGCCCGCGTTCATTAGGTCGATAATGCAAATCCAACGTAAACAAAGCTTGTGTTTGGTTTTGTGCTATTTCACGCTCGGGAAAAAATTCATCAGAAAAAACCCTTCTTGTTTGTGGTCTTGACAAATCCGATTCTGAAATTCCACTTGGTCTTCGTACACTATAAAATACTTGATCAATAGTATACCAAGATAATGCAGCTCTTTTAAAACCTGTCTGAACTCCTTCTTGTACTGTGTTTAAAAGTGGTTCATTATCAAAACCAATAGGCACACTGGATAATTCCCATTGCAATGGCGAACTGATGTCAATACGTGTTTGAGAGCCCTCAAAATCATCTATATACGAAGTTACTTCACCATTAAAATCCGCGGCGCTTGGAGCATTGGCAAATAAATATGCGAACTCACCCCTAAACGAAAAATTAGATGGTGCTTCTGTATCTATATTTGGCAGCTTATTTACCATTCTAGTCAAAAACGGTACTTCTGTAGAGTAATTACCGTTAATTCCTAAGATTGTATTATTAATAGGTTCAAAATCTAAATTTGATTTTTGAGTTAAAGGGCGTTCTTTTAAGTTCAACAAAGTCCCCCCTAAAACAAAATCTTTAGAAAATCTATGCTCTACATTAATTCCTGAGTAGCGTTTTGTTTGCTGACCAAATACCGCATTGTTTTCTGTGGATATTTCAATAGGTGTGTTCGATGCCAGTAGTGCAGGATCCAAAATCTCCACTCTTCCTAACTGATAATTTACGGTATAATCTAAACCTTCTTGAAGCAGCCTACCTCCAGCAGTTACTGTTACAGACCCTCTAGGCACATTAAAAGCCCCTATCGATATACCATTTTGCCCAGTAGTTGTATACCTTCCTTTTAATTGGAACTTATTTTTATCTGCTTGCTCTTGTTCCGCCTCAATCTTAGTTGTAGAATATAATCTTTCAAAAACATATTCTTGTTGATTTGAGTTCCACGAAGACGCGTCTTCAAAACTCGCCCCAGTGTTGTTTAACCTGTTAAATAAAAATTCCCCAAAAGGTTCTATTGAAGTAAATATAATTCGTCCATTTTGAGCATCTACCGTAATACCTGGGAAGAAATCAAAAAAACCATCTCCGTTATTTACCGGATCATTATTTACATTTAAGTTATCTAAATTAAATACACGTAACAATGTGTTATTATTTACATCGCCAGGCAAAGGTTGCCCACCAACACTCTCCAAAAAGTTTACAGGAGAGGGGTCTGTATAAAAAAGATTGAGTCTAAAATCTTCTTGCGCTAATTGAAAAGCTCCAGTACTATAAATATTTTTCATCATTAAATCCCATACCGGCTCATCTACAGCTATTATTGAACTTTTTAGGGTTTTAACAATTAAGTTTTGAGTTGGAGAAATACCTGAATTTTGGTTTGTTGGTTGCTGTCCTTGACTTTGCTCTTGAGTATTGGAAACCCCATCATTTGCAAATTCTCCTACTTGAAAAACCTGACCGCCTCGCGTATATTGAAAAGCTACTGCAAGAATTTCATCATTATTTAAACGCTGGTTTAAAGAAATATATCCTAATTGAGTATTTAACGTGTATTGATTTTCGGTAAGTAGTCGAGCGTTTTCTAAAATTGAATAGTCTAAGCCTTCACTAGCCCCATTAAAATTGGAAAAACCATCCCTAACACTAGAAATATCTCTGACTTGATTTGTTAACCCTCCTGCACCACCTATATTTTCAGGATTTAAGCGGTTATTAGAGTTTTGAGGAAGCTCCGAGGTATTTGTTATAAAACCCGGAATTGAATTTGGTTGAAAATCACCATCAGCATCAATAAAAAAACCTATATTTTCTGGGTCCGATTCTCCTAAATCTTGAATTGCTACTAAATTACGTGCATTGGACAATCCCCGAGTATTATTCGTCCTGTTCGTAATCCAAACCTGAATACGAGTAATTTGTACATTCGAATTTATAAAAGGATAGTTTGCTAATGATGCGTCATAGGTATCTCTAAAAAAATGAGAGAGAAAATAGTGTCTATTTTCATCATAATCTAAGCCAAAAATCTCAAAGTCCTCTACTGTACCTCCACCTTGTACACTAACTCTTCTCGTATCGGATCGCTGCTCAGAAAAAACCCCTGTAACGGTTGTTTTTCCAAATTGAGCTTGAACTTTAACCCCAAATAAACTTTGCGCTCCTTGGATAAGTGAGCTGTTCAAAGGCAAATTAATATTACCAACTTCAATTGCTTGTAAAATTGCATCCTCTGTTGGGTTGTATTGTAATTTTAATTGATTTTGAAAATCAAAAGTAGACTCGGTATCAAAATTAGCTAGAACCGAAAGTCGGGTACCTATATTACCCTGTAAACTCACGCTAATTCGCTGATCGAAATCAAAAGTAAAATTACTTTGGTTTCTTGGTGAAAAAGAAGGATTGTCTTGCTTATTAAATAATATACCTAAATCAACTTCTACCGAACCTTGTGGGTTTATTTCAATTTCCTTACTTCCAAAAACAGACTCAAAAAAATTCGAATTCACATAAAAAATAGGAAGTAGTCGCTTTCTTTTTTCTTCGGCATCTACCCCTTTACCATTAAGAGCATTTTCCTTTTCCTTAAAATATTCTCTCATCTGTTCTTTTTGAACTAGATTGTCGAATTGAGCTGGTGTTAAATATAAAGGGTAACGAATACTGTATCCATCAATAGATTCTGAAAACTTATAACGATTTGCTTTCGGGTCGTACTCATATTTACTTTCAATACTATCTGGGTCAGGTAGTTTAAGGTTACTAAATGAAAAAGTAGTACTTGTAGAGTCTCGTTTTTTTTCGACCTCTTGCCCTGTTATGGTATTTGCGAAAAGCACAAAAAACCAAACGGCAACAATAGCAATCGAACGTTGTAACCAATTTCTATTTTCCAAATGATTATAATTTTTTTAATGCTAGTTTTATAATATCCTCAACACTCAAGGAAGCGTCTTTCTTAACCAATCCATCCACCACTTTTTGCGCAGCTTTCCTATTAAATCCAAGAGTTTCTAACGCTAATAACGCTTCATCATGATTTGTATTACCTGTTACAGTCGATATTTCACCAATATCACCTAATTTAACAACTTTATCCTTAAGATCTAAAATTACGCGCTGGGCTGTTTTAGCTCCAATACCTTTAACAGACTGTATCGTTGTAACATCACCATGCGCTATAGCATCTTTAATTTGTGTAGCTGTTAAGGATGATAACATTGTTCTAGCCGTATTTGCTCCAATACCGGATACTGAAAGTAACAAACGAAAAATCTGACGTTCTGATTTTTCTTTAAAACCAAATAAGGTGTGAGAATCTTCTTTTACTTGTAAATGAGTATATAACATTATGGATTCCTCATCCCCAATTTGAGAAAAAGTTTGTAATGATATATTTAGAAAATAACCTACTCCGTTACAATCTACAATAACCTCTGTAGGATTTTTTTCTACTAACTTTCCCTTAATATGAGTAATCATTTACAATATTTGAATTTAACTTCCAAAAGTAAAAAAATTAAAGCAATCCTCTAATTTATTATTTACCAGATCATACATTTCACATAAACAGATGTTTAGCTTGTTTTTTTACACTCCATCTAAAGCATACTAATCTAATTAGGATCTATTAAAACAATACTTAATACCCCTATTACGACGATCACTTTTAAAATATTATGCAATCCTAAGTAGTGTTTTTTTTCTACTGCCCTAAAAAGAAGCAGATTAAACACTAATAATGCGACTATACTAAAAGCAAAGTAATAGTCCATTTTACCTAATGAAAAACGAGTTATTAAAATAATTGTTACAGCTATTGTAATAATTATTAAAACTTGCAACACATATTTAGTTGCTTTCTCTCCATATTTAATTGGAATGGTAAGATAACCCAGCGCCATATCTCCCGATAAATTCTCAAGATCTTTAGCAATTTCCCTCATAAAAATTATTAGAGCTAAGAATTGAGCATGTCCAAAAATTACCCAATCGTAGTTTTGGTAATATAAGAAAACTACAAAAAAAGGAAATATCGCCAATCCTGTAGATGTTATATTACCCCATATTGGAATACGTTTTAATTTATGAGAGTATAACCAAATTAAAAAAATATAAAATGAAATAAAACAAACTGCTTTGAAAGAATTATAACTAGCTATAATAACTGCTATAAAATTTAGCAAAAAATAAATACTCAACTTGGTTCGTTGACTTACTAGACGATCTAACTTGGTTTTTTGAGGGCGGTTAATTAAATCTTTCTCACTATCATAAAAACTATTAATTATGTAGCCAGAAGCTATTGCTAAAGCCGAAGAAAAAATTAAAGTGAACAACTTCAATTCTGTTAGCACCTCAAATACTGGCTGATTTTGAGAGAGAATAAAAATAGAAGTTAAATATTGCGCAACAACGATCACAAGGAGATTATAACCGCGTACTATTGAAAGCAAACCTACTAACTTATAAATTAGCTGTTTATTCTTTCTACTTACGTGCATAACAGTATTTTAATAAGGAAAGCGACTAAGTTCGCTTTTGGTGTTAAAAACTATACACCACTTCTAAAGGGTAATCCTTTAACGATTTTTTTGCTTTTTCAAAATCTTCTGCAAATCCCAATATATAACCACCTCCACCAGATCCACAAAGTTTTAAATAGTAGTCGTTAGTCTCAATACCTTTTTTCCACAACTTATGGAATTTCTCAGGAATCATTGGTTTAAAATTATCCAACACAGTTTTAGATAATTGTTTAATGTTTTTAAATAAAGAAGACACATTACCACTTAAAAAATCATCTACACAGGCATCTGTATGTTTTATAAATTGATCTTTTAACATCACTCTAAAACCATCCTGCTTCATTTTATCCATAAACAAATTCACCATAGGTGCAGTTTCTCCGACAATACCACTATCAATTAAAAAAACAGCCCCTTTATTTTGTTGTTTTTGCGAAGGGATTCCAGCTGTTTGGACGTTGTTTTTAGAATTTATTAATATTGGTAAACTCAGGTAACTATTTAAAGGATCAAGACCCGAACTATTGCCATGAAAAAAAGATTCTATGTAAGCAAAAATATCTTTTAACCTAAGAAGCTTACTGCGGGTAAGGTTTTCTAAAACAGTTATTTTATCTGAAGCATATTTTTCATAAATAGATGCCACTAGTGCTCCACTACTTCCAACTCCATAGCCTTGAGGTATGCTACTATCAAAATACATTCCGTTAGCTAAATCTTTTTTTAGCCTCTCAACATCAAATAAAACAAGGTCAGACGGGTTTTGCTCTAAATAATTAGCTAAACCTAAAAGGCTTCGGTTTGAATTTAGCTCTTCATCAGTTTTAAGTTCAGAAGTCTTTAAAGCTCCATTATAAAAATCATAAGGTATAGAGAGTCCTTTAGAATTTTTTATAATCCCATACTCTCCAAACAACAGAATTTTAGAATAAAACAAAGGTCCTTTAACCGCCATATCTAAAAATTATTAGCAACAAAATTACAATTTAATTGTACCATTACCCACATAATCACAAATATACTGTTTGTTTTGACATCGCGCTGCTAATTTTTCCTTAATAAAAGCTAACACTTGCTCCTTAAATTCTTCAGGGTAAAGCACGTGAACATTGGCTCCTGCATCCAATGTGAAACACACTGGTATTTTAGCTTCCTTTCTGAAATTCCATATCTCATTAATCACTTCCAAAGTATTTGGTTTCATCAAAATAAAATACGGCTGAGAACTCATCATCATAGCGTGCAATGTTAAGGCCTCGCTTTCTACAATAGCTATAAACTCATCAATATCCCCTTCTTGTAATACTTTGGTTAATTTTTCTAAATTGTTATTTGCTTGAACAAAACGCTGAGAAGCAAAAGGGTGCCCATGCATTAAACCGTGCCCAACGGTACTACTAACTTGCTTTTCTCCTTTATCAATAAGCAAAACTGTATCTTGATAATCTTCAAATATTGAATGTATTGGTTTAGAAAATTTCACAGCAAATTCATTGCTAGAATTTAGTATTGACGAATGCTTTCCCCAAACTGTAACTGGCCCTTCTAAGCTTCTGCATGCACTCCCTGATCCTAATCGTGCTAAAAAAGATGCTTTTTCAATTTGCATAGCTTCTGACAAATCTCCACCAAGTTCTTGTTCTATAGCTACAAAACATCGAGCCAATGCACTCATTCCACTTGCTGAAGAGGCTATTCCACTACTATGGGGAAATGTATTTTTACTATTAATAATAAAATTAAAATCTTTAAGAAATGAAAAATAAGGTGTAACTCTTTCTAAAAATGTTTTAATTTTTGGCTCAAAGCTTGGTTTAGGAGATCCTTCGAATAAAAACGAAAAATTTATTTCTGTATCTTTTATCAACTTTCTATCATACATAACGCTTGTTTCTGTTCGGCAAGCGCTTAACGTAAAGCTTAATGATGCATTTTCAGGAATTTGAACAGGTCGTTTACCCCAATACTTCACTAGTGCAATATTACTAGGAGCTCCAAATGCTACTTTACCAGAATTTATTTTATAACTCTTTATATTAGAATTGTAATGTGAATCCAAAATATCTTATTTTTTAACAAATATAGTCCACCTAACAAATTACCCTACAAACTATATGAAAAAATTAGTATTTTAGAAGCGTAACTAACACCAAATGAGTAAGAAATTAGTATTTATTGTGATTGCTGTATCCATCTGCCTTTTAGCAGGGTCCATAGGTGCATTTGCAACTCAATCTAGCGTAAACACTTGGTTTACCACACTTAACAAGCCTTTTTTTAATCCTCCTAATTGGGTTTTTGGACCAGTTTGGACTATCTTATATATTTTAATGGGTATTGCTGCCGGAAGGGTTTGGAGCAATGGATTTCATCATAAATGGGTAAAAACTGCTATGTATCATTTTATATTTCAATTGCTACTCAATACCCTTTGGTCTTTGGTATTCTTTGGAATGCAAGAAATCTTCGGTGCTTTACTTGTAATAATTGCTCTATTAATTTTATTACTTTTTACTTACAAATGGTTTAAGATAGTCGATAGTTTATCTGCTTTTTTACTAATTCCATATATTTTATGGGTAAGTTTTGCCTTGGTACTTAATTTTAGTTTTTGGAAGTTGAATTAAGGCTTTGATTGAGTCATCAATCAACAATAGCCAAAGCAGCTAAATAGCCTGAGGTCCAAGCGTTTTGAAAGTTAAATCCGCCTGTTATTGCATCAATATTTAAAGCCTCTCCAACTATGTAACAATTTGGTAGTTTATTTGCTTTAAATGTTTTGAAGTTAATTTCTTTAAGGTCAACACCACCTGCAGTAACAAATTCATCTTTAAATGTACTCTTACCTTCTATTTTGAAAGTACCTAGCGTTAATTGTGATGCTAAGTCAATTAATTGTTTTTTGTTGGCATCTGCCCAACGTTGTTTATCGGTTATATTACTTGCTAATATTAATTGCTCCCACAAGCGCTTTGGTAAATTGAATAATGGATTCTTACTAATGAATTGACGTGAATTCTCCCTCTTTTCTTCTAACAAATATTCTTTACAGCTTTCAAAATTCTCTGTGTTTGTCCAGTTGATTTGCAAATCAAATTTGTAATCTAATTCATTTAATTTCCTAGCTCCCCATGCCGATAGTTTTAATATTGCCGGACCGCTAAAACCCCAATGAGTAATTAAAACGGGGCCCTCATTTTTTAATTTGACTTGCTTAATTGCCACCTTTAATTTTAAAGCAACTCCTGGCAAACTTTTAATTCTACTATCATTACAATTAAAAGTAAATAACGATGGAACTGGTTTTATCAAATTTATTCCAAGATTTTCCAATTGCTTCCACGTTTTAGTTTGACTCCCTGAAGCAATCACTAATTTCTTAGTTCTAAACTGCTTACTACTCTTAGTAATCAATTTCCAATCATTGTTTTGAAGTGGATTAAAATTAGTCACTAATTCGGAAGTGAGTACTTCAATATTAAATTTTAAAGTTTGCTTCAAAAAGCAATCAATAATAGCTTGGGAAGAATTTGAAACAGGAAACACCCTACCATCTCCTTCGATATTTAATGGCACCCCTCTATCCTCAAACCACTCCATAACATCGCCTGTCATAAAATTATGAAAAGGCCCTTTTAACTCTTTTTCTCCTCTAGGATATTTTTTAGTAAGTTCATTAGGTATAAATTCCGCATGTGTAACATTACAGCGTCCGCCTCCTGAGACCTTAACCTTTTGCAACACTTCTCTTCCACGCTCAAGGATTAAAATTTTTAATGCAGGGTTTCTCTCTGCTACATTAATTGCCGTAAAAAAGCCAGAAGCACCACCGCCAATTACAATAAGGTCATATATCATAATAAATCAGGAAAATCAGAGATTATACCATTTACTGACAGCGATTTCATTTTAGTTATATTTTTTGGTTTATTTACTGTCCAAACATATACTTGGATATTTTTTGAGCTAGCATATGCAACAATACTTGTTTTTACCTTATTAAAAGCAATATAAATAGCAGAACATTTATCATCTACTGCTTGTATTAACGCTTTAAATGCTTTTTTACTTACTATAATACCCGTATTAATACTAGGGTTTATTTGTTTCACTTTATTCAGTTTACTACGCTTAAAACTAGAAACTAGTAATGATTTGTAGGTCCATTTTGTTTGCTTTACATACTTAGTAACTATATTAGCTACTTTCAATGCAGTCCCTTTTCCTTTAAGCTCAATATGTATAGTACATTTGTTTTCACAGAAAATCAATACTTCTTCTAACGTTGCAATATTATGTCCCCCACGGACAGTTACTAGTTGAAGTTCACTCAGCGTTAATTCTCTAACTTTTCCTTGCCCTTTTGTCGTTCGATTAATTGTTGAATCGTGGATAACGACTATTTCACCTGTTTTGCAAACATGTACATCAATCTCAACTGCATCTACCCCCAATTGAATTGCTTTTTCAATCGATGCTATTGTGTTTTCCGCAACATAACCCTTAGCCCCTCTGTGCCCAATTTTTTGCATGGATTACAGTTTTAAATAAAAATCTTTTACCAAATCAATATACTCAGCAGTGTATTTATGTCTAGATATTTCAATAACTAATTCCGAAATATCAACCGCTTTTTTTTCAAAGCCAAACTGCATTAAACTGCGTTTTATAGGACTCTCAGAATTACCTTTTACACGTGTTATCCGCTGTGGATGCAAATGCATGCGTTCTGCAATTTCTATAGCTTGCTTTTCTTTATCAAAAGGTATTATTAACGCAAAATTACCTTGGTCATTTAACAGTTTAGAAGCTCCATAAAACAAATGCTCAAAGGGTAGTGCTTCTTCAAAGCGCGCTATATTTCGCGATTCATCAGTTGATTTTTGACTTGAAGAAAAAAAAGGAGGATTACTTATAATTAAATCATAGGTTAGATCTTCGACTTCTTGAAAATATTCTTGAAACGAAGCGTGAAAGCAAAATAATCTATCTGCCCAAGGAGCATTCTCAAAATTATCAACCGCTTGTTGAAATGCATTTTGATCAATTTCTATAGCTTCAATCTCTGAGTTAGAATAACGCTGTGCTAACATTAAGGAAATTACGCCTGTACCCGAACCAACATCTAAAATAGTATCAGGAATGCCATTATATTGAACCCAAGCACCTAGCAATACACCATCCGTGCCTACTTTCATAGCACATTGATCTTGCTTTATTGAGAATTGCTTAAATTGAAAAGGAGCTGACATGAGAAACGATTATATTCCTACAAATATAAGTCAATAAGTCCCTCTGGAGTATTTACAAAAAGTTCTTTTTTGTTTTTGTCTAATTTATGAATGAATTCATCATTCATAGGAATCAATATTTGTTTCCCTTGATAATCAATTTCAAATAATGCCTGCGTAGTGGTGTCATTAACACCTGAAATAACACCTATATCCCCTCTGTTAACATCGATAACTTTATAGCCGATAATTTCATGGAAATAAAACTGATCTTCTCCCATTTCTGGAAGTAAATCTAAAGGCAAATATAAACTTGATTTAATTAAATCATCTGCATCTTGCTCAGTATCTACGTCTTCGAATTTAATTCTTAACATTTGTGATCTGTGAAGCATACATTTATCAATAAAAAATGGAACCATATTATTGTTGTATTCAACAAAAACAGATTCCATTTCTAAATATTGCGAAGGGTCATCTGATTCTAACTTAACTAAAACCTCCCCTTTAAAACTAAACTTACTAACGATTCTGCCTAAATAGAAACAATCTTCTTTACGCATAATCACTTTACTTTAGATTATTCTTCTTCACTTGACGCTGTTTCAGCCTCAGCTGCTTCAGCTTTAGCTGCTGCTTCTGCCTCCGCTAATTGTGCTGCTGCATCAGCTTCACGTTTTGCATTAACCGCTTTTTCAGCTTCAATAATTTTAGCTTTTTCAGCTTCAGCTTCTTTAGCTAAACCGTCTTTAGCTGCGTTTACACTTCCTTCTTTTTCAGAAACCCAAGCTTGAAATTTTTCATCCGCTTGCTCTTGTGTTAAAGCGCCTTTAGCAACTCCTCCTAAAAGGTGTTTTTTAAGCAATACTCCTTTTTGAGAAAGTAAATTTTTTGCAGTAGCAGTTGGTTGCGCTCCATTCTGTAACCATTTTACTGCGGAATCTACATCTAGTTCTACTGTAGCAGGATTTGTGTTAGGGTTATAAATACCTATTTTTTCCAAGTATTTACCATCTCTTTTAGCTCTTGCATCAGCTGCAACAACCCAATAAAAAGGCTTCCCTTTCTTTCCGTGTCTTTGTAATCTTATCTTAACAGACATATAATTTTATTTTTGAGGTACTCGACCCCGATTATAATTAAGGCGCAAAAATACATAAAATATATTAGTGCGCCTTAAAAAATATAGAAAAGAAGTAAGTTATTGCTTTACTATTATAAATTCACTTCTTCTATTAAGTTGATGTTCTTCTTCAGTACAATCAATACCATCAGCACATCCATTTGTAAGCTGTGTTTCACCGTATCCTTTACCGGTTAAACGAGCACTAGAAATACCTCCTTTATTAATTAAGTATTGGATTGTACTCTTATTTCTTCTAGTACTTAAGTCTATGTTGTAATTATAAGGAGCTCTACTATCAGTATGGCTTCTTACATCTATTTCCATATTCGGGTATTCTCGCATAACAGCAATTACTTTTTGTAATTCTATTTCTGCATCAGGACGGATAAACGATTTATCAAAATCAAAATATATAGGATTAAGTTGCAACAACTTCGCTAAATCATCACCTAGTTTAGCTTTGAAAACACCAATTTCAGGATCCCCTTTTCTTAACTGTAGTGGTTGATTATGTTTTAATTCGAAAACTCCTGTAGATGCAAAATCAACTTCAGTTCTCTTATATTCTTGCTTAAAAGCCCTAATAACATATTCTTTACCACAAGTAATTGGAAGGCTATATTTTGCATTTACATCAGCTATGATACTAGTTAACTCCTTCATGTTTTCATCAAACAAGGTAACTTTAGCTCCTGGAATAATTTTTCTTGAGTCAGCATCGGTAACAACTCCCTCCAAATACTGATTACAATTTACAATTAATGGTTCCTTTTGAGAGAAGCTATATATATCATCATTCCCATGCCCACCTGGTCTGTTACTAGTAAAATAACCAAGCTCAGTATCTTTATCTATTATAAATGAAAAATCATCAGTTGGGCTATTTATAGGCTTTCCTAAATTATATGGAAAGTCTTTAAATTTCTTATTACTTGGTGTAGCCACAAAAACATCAAGACCTCCCAAACCAATATGCCCATCACTAGAAAAATACAGCTTACCATCTTTACTAATAAAAGGAAAAGTTTCTCGTCCTTCCGTATTTATTGACTTTCCTAAATTCACAGGCTTACCGTAATTATTTCCCCCTTTAATAGTTACATAAAACAAATCTGACAAGCCAGTCGTACCTGGCATATCACTTGCGAAATACAATTTAGTTTCATCGACTGACAAGGCAGGGTGCGCTACTGAATAATTATCACTGTTAAACGGTAATTCAACAACGTCTGTCCATTTACCATTTTTACCTCTGCTAGCCTTATATAGTTTTAATAAAGTAGTACCCTCACTATTTGATTTTACTCTTTTCTTAGTGAAATTATTTCTTGTAAAATACATTGTATTACCATCTCTTGTAAAAACTGTAGAGGACTCATGCAATTTTGTGTTTACAGTACCACCTAACTCATTTACTTCAGCTAGTAAATCTGTAGAATTTTTACTTTCTCTCTTTGAACTATATAAATCTAAAAAAGGTTCTTGAGTCCATTTATGAATTGCTCTTGCTCCTCCCAATGCTCTCGAAGAAGCAAAAACGATTGCATCATCCCTCATAAAACTAGGTCCAAAATCAGATAATTCCGAGTTTATAGGTAAATTTTTAATCTCAAATTTTCCCGATTGTAATTCAATAAGGTTTAAATAATCTTGTTTATCAATAAATAAATTCGCTCTTTTCTCTGTTCTTCCTGTCTGTTTATAAAACTCTCTCATAACAGTATCGGCCAATTCATATTGCTTCATACTCTTTAATGATTGAGAATACCTAAATAAATATTCCGAATCTAAATCTTTTCTATAATCGTAATACAGCTTAGCATACCATTTAGATGCTTTTTCTAATTCTGCATTAAAATAATAAGAATCTCCTAGTTTTTGACATATATCTTTTGACTGATATCCATTATCGACTACCTGTAAATATATATTACGTGCATCGACATAAGAAAAATTATTAAACTCCTTATTTGCTTTTTCCAAACGTTTTTCTTGCCCATAAAAGCTCGTAAAACAGCACAATAAACTCAGCAATAATGTATATAAATAATTGTTTTTCATCTGTATATTATTTAAAAGAAACGTGGTGTTATAATACGTGAATATTGTTTAAATAACTCAAATCGCATTAAAATTTCAAAACTACCATCATCAAATGTCGTATCCCCCAGCTCTGTTACTTCTTTATCATAAGCAAAACCAATCATTAAAGCATCGGATACGTTAAAACCTATTAAACCACTAAAAGCCGCATCCCATCTGTAAGCCGCCCCTAAAGTAAGTTTTTCATAAAGCAAGAAATTCGCAGAAAGATCTACTTGTAATGGTGCTCCTGAAACAAGTTTAACAAGTGCTGCTGGCTTAAATTTTAAATCACTACTTAAATCAAACACATAACCCGATGTTAAATAAAAATTTAAACGCTCTTCAGCAATAAAGCTATTTGCAGAAGCAGAATTTACATTACCCTCATCAAAATGACGCGTTTCTAATAAATTAGGAACACTCAAACCTGCGTAAAATTTATTTGTTCTATACAAAAAACCCAAACCTACATTAGGACTAAATCTATTGTCTATATTCTGAAAACTAGCATCGTCAGCTCTAGATGTAAAGAAATTTAACCTATCAAAATCAACATTTAATAAATGAGCTGTCGCCTTTAGCCCAAAACTCAATTTACCATTTTCTGATGTTGGTATGGTATAAGAAAAATCTAATGACATATAAGTCTCTTCAGAAGGGCCTATTTCATCCCGAATTATGGATCCACCTAAACCAACTCTCCCTGAACCTATTGGAGAATGCAGTGATAGTGTCTGTGTCCTTGGAGCACCATCAAGGCCCACCCATTGGCTTCTGTGCAACCCAACAATACTTAACACATCTCTACTTCCCGCATAGGCAGGATTTATTGATAATGTATTGTACATATATTGTGTATACTGTGCATCTTGCTGCGAATAACCCTGAACACTAATCATGGCAAACAATAACGCAAAACTTGCTAATTTAAAATAGTATTTTCTCATATCTAAAAATCTTAGATATCAGGGCTCTGTAAAGCCCTGATATTAACTTATTTCTAATTAATGTATAGGTAACCTGCTCTAGAAACTTCTGAACTATTAGGGTCAATAGAATCTTTGATTTTATACGTTAACACATAATAATAGGTTCCTGTTGGCAATGTACTTGATCCATCTACTGTAACCCTTCCATTAGAAAAACCTCTGAAAAAGTTATCATTCTCTCCATACTTAGAAGCTTCGAATACAAGTACTCCCCATCTATTATAAATTTTAATATTATTTGACTCCGTATTGCCTAATCCAGATATCTCTAATCTAGAGTTTTGTAAATCTCCGTTTGGTGACAAAGCATTAAATACTTCAATCCCATCAGGAGCATCTGTAGGGTCTAATACACCTGAAGGATTATCTATCTCTAAGAAGTCAGGAATACCATTACGATTTAAATCTTCAGCATCGTTAGGGTTACCATCACCATTAGCATCTGGATTTTCATCTATAGTGTTAATTCCATCATTATCATCATCCACATCGAAAACATTAGGAATACCATCATTATCTGTATCTAAGTTTACTTCAAATTGATTAAATACTCCGTCACTATCACAATCTCCGTTTAACCATGCTTCCGTTACTATTGAAAGATCTTGGCTAGTTTCTATATAATTACAAGGATCAACTGGATTAGTATCATCACTCAATTCTGCTCCATTTGTAACACCATCACCATCACAATCTGCAACTAAGAAAGAAGGGTCGACTGGTACTGTTTGACTTGAAAGTCTAAAATCACATTGTACATTTGGATCAGTTCCATCATTTAATTCAGTACCATCTATTACTCCATCTCCATCTGTATCAGGGTTTGTAGGATCTGTACCTAATACTAACTCTTCTTCATTTGTTAAACCATCATTATCACAATCTAACGAATTAGATGCAGCCGATATAGCAAGTGTTATGCTTACTGGATTAAAATCGCAGGCAACAAAAGGGTCTGTACCGTCAATAACAACTTCAGTACCATTAGTAACACCATCTCCATCACAATCAATATCTGACCATTCAGAAGTTACAATATCAACATTTTGACTTGTAACCAAATAACTACAAGGATTCTGAGGGTTAGTTCCGTCATTTTTCTCTGTACCATTACTAACACCATCTCCATCACAATCTGCACCCAACCACTGGATAGAAACCGCAGACATATTTTGAATAGAACCGTCAAAATCACAAGGATCACTAGGATCGGTACCGGTAGCTATTTCATCAGCATTAGTAACTCCATCACCATCACAATCTGCATTTGGATTGATTAAACAATCATCGCTGTAAGTAATTGTAATTGTGGCGTCATTTGATTGATTACCATCTGTATCATCAACATTATAATCAATTGGTGTTGGATCACCATTAAAATTATTTTCTGGAATAAAACTTATTACACCTGTAATTGGATTAACTTGCCAATCTCCTTCTCCAGGAATTGTAAATCCAATAACATCTCCACTTTCATCTATTTGGGTATTTATAGCATTAATTGGTGCATTTAAACTTACACTTGTTGGGTCTAAAGTTCCATCTGCATCTGAATCCAATCCATTACCATTGTCAGCTAATGGATCAATCGATACCGTGCTTCCCATTACATTATCTAAACTCTCATCATCTGTGGCAACTGGTGCATCTCCGTAACCTACAGTTACCGATGCCATTGTTTCATTACCCTCTTCATCTGCTACCGTATACTCTATTGCTGTTGGATCGCCTACAAAACCATCCTCAGGAGTAAAAGTAATAGCCCCTGTTAATGGATCTACACTCCAAACTCCTTCGTTTGGAACTACTAAAGTACCATCTGCACCTGCTCCAACTATCGAAACTGTACTTGGATCAACATCATCACCTGTTGTATCATTTGATAAAACATCAACAACCACTGGAGATCCTATAACATTATCTAAACTCTCATCTGCTGTAGCTACTGGAACATAATCTATAGTAACCGTCGCTGGTTCACTTCTATCTCCATCGTCATCCGCTATCGTGTACTCTATTGGTGTTGGATCACCTGTGAAACCTGTTTCTGGAACAAAATCTAATAAGCCTGAATCATCAACACTCCAAACTCCTTCACCTGGAACTTCAAAACTAACTACATCACCTGATGCATCAGTCATGATGTTTGATGCTGTTGCTGGTGCTACCAAACTAACACTTGCTGGATCTATTAT
>CANNCQ010000018.1 GCA_947503135.1 uncultured Aquimarina sp.
AGATTTCAGATGAAAAATAACCATAATAGTCATTACTTCACTTTTACTCATTTTAGACTTTCTATTTCGTTTTTTGGTTTCAGGTAGATTAGGAATACTATTTTTTGTCAAAATAGACTCATATTCTTTAACAAAGTCGTCAAGATTACAGAAAATTTTGATAATTTTAGAATCAGATATCATAAGCAGAATACATTTAGTTTATTGAAATTCAGTACTTTAATTTACTAAATATTCTGCTTTTTATTTCTATAAAATTCCTGTTTCTTAAGTCGAACTCACGTTAAATAGCTTCCTTTTTAAGTACTGATGCTAATCTATTTCTTAGGAAATTATAGGATGAATCTGTAGTGTGTGCTTTTGAGATACCAACTGTAGGAGTAAGTTTGTATTTAATAATTTGTTTGTCAAACATAAAAGTAGCAGTACTCCAATAATCAATGTTAGATGCAGATTGATGCCCTTTTTTTGTTTATAGTAATTTTGAAAAGTTTTATGTTAAAGAATAGCCAAGTAGGCTTTTAAGTTTTGTGGTGTCTAAAGTATACACAATTACGTCTCTAAATTTTTTGATAGTCCCCAATGCCATAGTTGGATTACTCATCAATAAAAAATCCTGCGTTCTAGTTTCTTTAGATCTACAATCTCTTCCAATATCAGTTTCTATATCTATTATTTTTAGAGCAATTCCTCTAACGTCTTTTTTTGTATCGGATTGAATTTTACTATTACCATTAGAAAACCTAATAATTGTTTTGTAGGTTTTAGGACTAGTAAAAAGTCCTTTTTTTAAAGTTTTAGGTAAGTTTTCTAAAACCGTAAACTCTCCTTTTATAATAGCAATTGTCTTTGGGTGTGCATCTCGCTTTGTATTTCCTTTGGAATAAGTTTTTGAAATATAACGAGACATTCGCTTTATAATATCATCTACATGCTTAATTTCTGTATCACTAAACATATTAAGAATTTAATATTGGCAAAGTAATGAGTATATGTGTGCCCATACCTAAATCAGATTTCAAATCAAACACGCCCTCTAAATCGGTTATACGTTTTTTTAAATTTTTAAGACCATAGCCGGAAAAACTTTCTGGTTTTAAAATAAACCCCTTTCCATCGTCCTTTATTTTTAAAGTTAAACTTGATTTAGAAAAGTGCAGCGATACGTTTATATTTGATGCTTTGGCATATTTTAAAGCATTAGTTGTAAGCTCGGAAGCCGATTTGAAAATTAAATTAGCTAGTGTTTGAGATAATTTTAAGCTTGACGTATCTTCATAAGAAAAAGTAATATTAGCAGCAGATAATTCATTCATTTTACTGCAATATTCTTGTATATGATCTATAAAATTACTGGTATTTATTTTGGGGCTGTATAATGAATTTAAAAGCATTCGATAGTCATTTCTAAACGAGTCTAAAATGTCATTTACATCTTTTTCATAGATGTTTTTCAACTGTAATCTTAATTTTAGAGCTTCAATATATCCGCCAAAAGAATCATGTACATCATTCATTAATGCATTTTTGTGATTGTCTTGGTTTTTTGATAATTCATTTTGGAAATTATTTTTTAAAATATTGTTTTCTTGAGCTAAACTTACAGCTTTTAATTCGCCATCAATGGATTGTTTTATAATGTAAAAAATAATAACAATTACTTCCATAAGGATACCTAAGTAAACTGATTGAAAAATAAAATATATAATATTTGGGTTTGTAAATTGATCTTTTAACCCGCCAAGATTGGCGAAAATTCCTAAAACCGGTAGTAAAAAAGCTACGAATAAATAAATTGGAATAACATTACTGAAAACTAAAATAAAATGAATGGCTAATGTTATTATTGAGGCAATATTTAATACGGTTTGGGTGTAAAGCTCAACATTAAAGGAGTTGCCTGTAAATCCATCAATAATACTATAAATAATACCTAATCCACAAGCTAAAGTTATAGCTAAATATATTTTTTTGCAAAAAATTGTTTTTCTAGAATAATTATAAAAATTTCTAAAAAATTCCGATAAAGCTAGGGTTGATAACAGTAAAGTAATATGATCTAATCCAAATTTTAAAATAAAAGAATTATCAATAAACCATTGACTAAAAATACCTGTACTAATTAAATACTCACAAATAAGTACTACAAGATGGGTTAAATACCAAAGTACCACTAATTGCTTTTTGTACAATAAAAAAATAGTTGCTGAAATAATTAGTACAAATAAAGCAAGAACATATGCACCTATAAAAAAATAATCCCTTTGCGAGGTTATTTGAAGGCTTTGTTCGTTGTAGTTTTTTATAGAAAATTCAGTTCGATAGCTTTTAGCGTCTTTTGTTCTGATGAAAAGTACTGACGGTGTTTGTGAGGGGGTAATTTCTACTAAGGGGAAACGATAGGTAAACTGCTCTTTTAAATCGTTTAATTTAGTTATGGTAGTAGTGTCTTTAGAGATGTAAAAATCGAGTACTTCAAATAATGAGTTTTCAATACTAATAAATTGTTTTTCGGTTTGCTTAGTGATATTAATACATATCCAATTTGCTTCTTTATTAGTTAGTGTTTTATAGATTTCGTTTTTAAAGGGGATATTAAATTCACCTTTTTTATATTTTTCAATTGCTTCTTTGGGAGTTATGTTATCATCAAAAAGATCTAATTGATAGATGCCATTTTCCAACGCAATTTGAGATAAACAGGAAAGATTACAAATGAAGGTGATTAGTATTAGAAAAACATTTCTCATTTGTGTATTATAGAGTATGATTTTTAGCAAATAAGGTTAATTAAAATTAATGTTTTTGGTGGGAATTAAAAAATAATTGAATGTTGTTTTTATGAGGTTGATTAAAAAAAGAAAGCTTAATAAACAAAGGGTCACAAAGCACTTAATTAAAAATTATTCTAAATAATAGTTTTTTAGTAAATATATGTAAGGATCTCCAAAATGTGCAACAAATAGATGTATATTGAATTGAAATTTTTTTAAAAAAAAGTATTAAAATGAAAAAGATTATAATATTGTCAGTTTCTGTATTTTTGATGTTAAGCTGTGGTAGTGATGATTCAGACACTGGACAAGCTCAACCACTAGGAGAAGTTATTCAAGGAGAAGAACAAGAAGAACAAATGCCTTTAGAGGATGCACCAGTTGTTGAAGAGGGAAATCAATTGTTAACGTATGATATAGATATTGTTCCTTTAATAGCGAAACGTTGTTTTCAATGTCACAATGATCCAACGGCAAACGGAGCACCCAGATCATCTACTTGGGTTAATTTTGATATTGTAAGTGCAAATGCAACAAGAATTAATGCTCGAGTTGCTAATGGGTCAATGCCACCTTCAGGAGGTTTAGCTAAGGTGGAAAGAGATATAATTGCCCAATGGATTGCCGATGGAATGCTAGAGAATTAGAGAAATAAATATAATCATAAAAAAAGCACCTCGAAGAGAGGTGCTTTTTTTTATGATTATAATGTCTCGTCCTAGAATAGTGTTACATAAAAATGTTATTTATGGAATCTACAAATTTAAATTACGTAAAGCGTACACAGAAGGATTATAGTCTATCCTTTAAGCTACAAGTTGTTCAAGAGATTGAACAAGGATTATTAACTAGGAGTCAAGTTCTAGACAAGTATGGCATTCAAGCAAGATCCACGATTCGCACTTGGTTGAAAAAATATGGTAAATTTGATCATAACTTTTGTATAAATCGATCCATGCCAAAGACACCTGAACAACGTATTTTAGAATTAGAACAACAAGTTAAGCTTCTAGAGAGACAAAAATCTAGAGCTGAATTTTTAGCAGAACGTGCTGATAAGAAAGCAATCATTTTTGATATGATGATTGATATTGCGGAGGAGGAATTTAATATTTCTATTAGAAAAAAGCACGTACCCGAGTTATCGAAAAATATAGCCAAGAAAAACAAGAAAGCATAACAGCTACCTGTGATTTACTCGGGGTGAATAGGCAGGTGTATTACAGAGCTATTCAAGGATTTAAAACCAAACAACAACTTAGTACAAAAGTAATTGAACTCGTAAATTCAATTCGCATAATTATGCCAAGAATTGGCACAAGAAAACTTTATTATCTATTAGAATCTCAACTAAAAACTCTTGGGGTTGGACGTGATAAACTATTTAAAATACTCAAGGCTAACAATTTATTGATTAGGCCTAAAAAGAAATATCATGTAACCACAGATTCTCATCATCGATTTAGAAAACACAAAAACCAAATCAAAGATTTGGAATTTATTAGACCAGAACAGGTATGGGTTAGCGATATTACTTACGTCGGTAATAGAGAAAATCCATGTTATTTAGCTCTAATCACAGATGCTTATTCTAAAAAAATAATGGGATATGATGTTTCTAACAGCTTAAATGTAAAAGGCTCACTAAGAGCATTAGAAATGGCTATTGTTAATAGACAATACAAAAAAGAGCCTGTATTCATCATTCAGATAGAGGACTACAATATTGTTCCAATGAATATCAAAAAATACTACAGAGCAATACCATTAACCCAAGTATGACCGAAAAATACGACCCTTATGAAAATGCAATAGCAGAAAGAATTAATGGAATACTTAAACAAGAATTTGCTATTGACAAGTATGACACTTCAATAGAAATTAAAAAACAGTTAATTAAAAATGCTATAAATATTTACAATGAAGTAAGACCTCATTTATCAAATTCTATGCTTACTCCTAATCAAATGCATCAACAAAATAAACTCAAAAGAAAAAGCTACAAAAAACAAAAGGTAGCAAATTAAAATTGCTACCTTGTATTTATTAATTATTGTAACGATTATTCAGGATGTCACATAAATTAATACTAACATCGTGGTTTGTCAATACTTCTGTCGTAAAGTACAATACTGCCTGCAACGGCGACATTGAGACTTAACGTGGATCTGAACTTTACTAAAAAATGAGATTTTTCGATAGCTTTATTTGAAAGTCCGTGATCCTCTGCTCCGAGTAAATAAACACATCTTCTGGGGTGATTAAAAGAGCTTAATTCTTCGGCGCCATCAGTAAGTTCAATTCCAACAATTCGTGCTCCTTTTGGGATGTTTTTTAAAAAATCATCAAAAGTTTCGTAATGATAATACGGAATTGACTTTACCGCGTTGTGGGTGTCGCAAGCCTGTTTTGAATAGCGGTTTCCTATAGTGAAAATAAAGCTAGCCCCCATGTTTTGAGCCGTTCTCCATAAAACACCTAAGTTTTCGGGCGTTTTTCCATTTTGAATGCCAATTCCAAAAAATTCATTTTCTAAGTTGTTCGAACTCATTTAATCTTTTTTCTTTTCTTTAAGCCAAAAGTACGATTTAAGTTAAATCCAAAAAAGATATTTAAGTCTTCCCAGTCGCCTTCTGCTCGGTTGATAAATGCATTTTCAAACAAGCCTTGAGCATTAGAAAAGGTAAGCTGAAATACGTGTCCACCCGTTTCAATCTCCAATCCTATTGCTAACGGATTGTTGAAAGGGCTGCTAGATGCCCTGTTGAGGTGCAATCCGTAATCGGCAATAAAAGCTAGTCTTTTTGTGAATAATAATCTTCCGCCAAAACCAATTGCGTATTGTAAATTATCTTCATCTTCAGTAGCAGTAAGCCCTTCGTATAATAGTGTTGGAGAAATTTGAAAAGAAGCTTTTTGGGAAAATTTGTGGGCAATAATTAATTGACTGGTATACCCTAAACGGTTATCAAACGATAAACCAGGAAAATCATCTTTATCAAGTAGTGTGTTTATAGCTAATAAGTGATATCCGTTAACGGTAAAAGGAAAGCCGTTTGTTTGTTGGGTTATAATTCGATATTTGGTAGCAAAATCGTAAGTTGTTTCGAAACCACTTCTAGAAAAACTAACATTAAAATTGTCCGTGATTCCATATAAAAATTGAATTCGTGTAGAGGCTAAATCCAACCCAAATAAATCATCAAACCCATTTTCTATACTGCCAAAGCGGTGTGCAACAACAAAATCCAAATGTTTTTTAGGAACCAATTTTGTGGTTTCAAAATTAATTAGTTTAAAACTTTTAAAAGTAGAAGAAACAGTGTTTTTAGTGTTTTTTGTTTTTAAAGACGCAAGTAAGTCGTCTTGAGAAAAAATAGAGCTTGTAAATGCAATACAAGCAATTAGAAATAATTGTTTCATTGGTTAATTGTTTTTTAGTTGTAATAATTGTCGAGCAAACACGACTTTACTAACGAAATCAAAATAATGAACTATGAATATTTTCAGATTAACATTTATACTACATGTTTTACTCAGCTTTATAAGTTGCGCTGAAGATAGTAGGGAGGAATTACAGTTGGAAGTAAGTGGCCCAATTACTTTTGAAGGAAATGTAAGGCAAATTATTGCTCAAGACTGTTTAAATTGTCATACGAACCCACCGAGAAATGGAGCTCCTTTTCCTTTAGAAACCTTTGAAGAGGTTATGAATAGACGTGTAGATATACGAAACTCAATTAATGGACGAACTATATTAATGCCTCCAGGCAGGAGATTATCTCAACCACGAATTGATATTATTGAAACTTGGATAGAACAAGGATTTTTAGAAAATTAAAAATTTATGAAAAAATATATAAGATTATTTTTAGTAGGAATGTTACTTACATGGGGTGTTACCAATAGTAATGCTCAAGAAACAATAACATCATCAGAATCGGTTGTTAATTTTGATGCGGGTAAAAATATAGAAGCAGAGAATAAGACTTCTAAGTTTATAATACGCGATTCAGACGATTCAATAGTATCATTAATTGTTATTAAAGATTTTATTTTTCCAAATAGTTTAATGCAAGAACATTTTAATGAAAATTATATGGAATCAGATAAATATCCGGAGGCTAGTTTTTCTGGAAAGATAAAAGGTTTTAATAAAGATGAGTTAAGCGCTGTAGCCAAGCTTTTTGAAGCTTCAGGGAAGTTGACCATTCATGGGGTAACCAAAAAGGTAAAATTTCCTGTAGAAATGTTTGTAAACCAAGATAAATTGATTGAGTTAAAATCTTTTTTTAAAGTGAAATTGGAGGATTTTAAAATTAAAGTTCCAAAAATTATGTTTGTTAAAATAGCCGAAGAAGCTGAGGTTAATATCAAAGCTTTGTTTTAAGATTATTAGATATAAAACACAATGCCTTTTCTGTTAAGAAAAGGCATTGTGTTTTATAAAGGTAATGGAATGGAATGATATCGAAAAGATGATAGAAACTTTAATCATTTGTTTTTGCTCTTTAACGATTAAATAATTCTTTTTTAAATACATTATGCTTATTATTGCAAACGTTTGCGAGAAAATCACATATAACTTTTATTGATAGTCGTAAGGTTTATACGATATCAAAAAACTACAACGTTCTTTGTGTTTTTTTTAATGAGACTGAATTTCAATCAAATACATTCAAATAAATAATAAAACTAAATAATAAATATGGGAAAATCATCAAATTCTGGGTATTTAATGAAACTTACTATAGTAGCTACCCTGGGTGGGCTGCTTTTTGGTTATGATACAGGGGTAATTGCAGGTACGGTTGGATCTTTAGATAGGTTTTTTGTGGAGCCAAAAGGTTTAGAAGAATCAGCAGCTAATATATTGTTAGGTTTTTTAGTTTCTATAGGCCTTGCAGGTTGTGTTTTAGGAGGGGCAATAAGTGGTTGGATTAGTACGAAATTTGGAAGGAAAAATGGATTGATAATTTCAGCAATCCTTCTTTTTATATCAGCTTTAGGTTCTGCTATGCCGGAAATGTTGATTCGTCCAATAGGTCAAGCAGATCATACATTTCATATCATATTTATGATCTACAGAGTTATCGGAGGTGTTGGAGTTGGTTTAGCCTCTATGTTGTCACCAGTTTACATTGCGGAAATTGCTCCAGCGGATAAAAGAGGGCAATTAGTATCATACAACCAATTGGCAATTGTTGCGGGTTTTGTTGTTGTGTACTTTGTAAACTACTTTATAGCCAAGGGTGGCGGGTCAGATGAATGGTTAGATGCTGTAGGTTGGAAGTGGATGTTTGCATCAGAGATTATTCCTGCAGGAGTGTTTTTAGCTCTGTTATTCTTTATTCCTGATACTCCAAGATCATTGGTTTTAAGAGGTAAAGAAGAAGAAGCTAAGGCAGTTTTATTAAAAGTTAATGGAGAAGACGGTGTGACTATTATTGAGGAAATTAAAGCCTCTCTTAATCAGACTGAGGTATCCGGAAAATTATTTTCTTATGGAGCTGCTGTAATATTTATAGGTATTGGTTTGTCAGCTTTTCAGCAGTTAGTAGGTATTAATGTAATCCTATATTATGCAACGGAAATTTTCAAAAATATAAATCCAGATACGGATGGAGCGCTATTATCTCAAATTATTGTAGGTATTGCAAACTTTTTGTTTACAATAATAGCAATTAAGACAGTAGATAAATATGGAAGAAAACCACTAATGCTTATAGGTGCGCTAGGGATGTCTATAGCGATGTTTTCATTAGGGTTTGTGTTCTATGCACAAGCGTCAGGGGTTTTGGCATTAATTTGTATGTTAACATTTGTAGCAAGTTTTGCAATGAGCTGGGGGCCTATAACCTGGGTATTGTTATCTGAAATGTTTCCTAATGCAATTAGAGGCCGCGCTTTAGCTATTGCGGTAGCATTACAATGGATTGTTAACTTTTTAGTTTCAACGACTTTTCCTATGATGGATAAAAATACATTTTTGTCGGAAACATTCCATAATGGATTTGCTTATTGGTTGTATGGTTTCTTTGGAGCCTTGGCGTTTTTCTTTGTGAAGAAATATGTTCCTGAAACAAAAGGAAAAACACTCGAAGAAATGGAAAACCTTTGGAAAAAATAATTAATTATACAGTATAAATAAAACACCGAGATGAAAGGTATTAACAATAAGATATTAGTATTTGCAGCAGTTTTAGGACTAACTAGTTGTGGTCAACAGCAAACAAAAGAAGCTGCTGTTAACAGTGCAGACGCAAAGACAGAAACAGTAAAAACAAAACTACCAGAATTTAAATGGTTTGATAGTTCTGTTTCTTTTGAAGAGCGTTCTAAGGCCTTGGTTGAAGCCATGACATTAGAAGAAAAAGTTTCTTTAATGGAAGATGTTGCTAAACCTATTGAACGTTTAGGAATACCTGAATATAATTGGTGGAACGAATGTTTACATGGTGTGGCTAGAAATGGAAGAGCAACGGTTTTTCCTCAGGCCATTGGTTTAGCTGCTACTTTTGATACAAAGCTTGCCAATAGAATTGCTACAGCAATATCCGATGAAGGTAGAGCTAAATTTAATGCAGCTATTGCTTTAGAAAATAGAGGAAGGTATGCAGGATTAACTTATTGGACACCTAATGTAAATATCTTTAGAGATGCTCGTTGGGGAAGAGGTCAAGAAACTTATGGTGAAGATCCTTTTTTGACAAGTCAAATGGGGGTGAATTTTGTAAAAGGTTTACAGGGAGACCATCCAAAATACTTAAAATCAGCAGCATGTGCTAAGCACTATGCAGTACATTCTGGACCAGAAGAATTGCGCCACGAGTTTGATGCAAAGCCAACTCCAAAAGACATGTCTGAAACTTATTTACCGGCTTTTGAAGCTTTAGTTAAAGATGCTAAGGTAGCTGGTGTAATGGGAGCTTATAATCGTGTTAATGGAGAGCCAGCTTGTACTAGTCCTTATTTAATGAACACCTTGTTAAGGAAAGAATGGGGGTTTGATGGTTATGTAACTTCTGATTGTTGGGCGTTAGTGGATATTCACGACTTTCATAAGGTTACTAAAACTGCAGAGCAGTCAGCGGCACTAGCTTTAAACTCGGGATTAAACTTAAATTGTGGTAGTGTATACAGAGTTTTAGGAGAATCTATTAAGCAAGGTTTAACTACAGAAGCTCAATTAGATAAAGTTTTAACACAGCAATTACTAACTAGATTCAAACTAGGGTATTTTGATGATCCATCCGAAAATCCATATAATGATATTAGTGCAGATGTAGTTGATAGTAAAGAGCATAGAGCAATAGCTTTAGAAGCAGCTCAGAAATCAATTGTTTTATTGAAAAATAAAAATAATGTACTTCCTTTAAGTAAGGATACTAAAAGTATGCTAGTTGCTGGTCCACATGCGGCAAGTGAGCAAATTTTATTAGGAAATTACTATGGTGTTACTGCAAATACTCAAACTATTTTAGATGGTATTGTTTCTAAAATAAATATAGGTTCTACGGTGGAGTATAAAGAAGGTATACTTCCATATAGAAAAAAGGATAATCCAATTGATTGGTCAACTTATGAAATAGCAACCGCTGATGTAGGTATTGTTGTATTAGGTATTTCTGGACAATTAGAAGGAGAAGAAGGAGAAGCTTTAGCATCCAAGCACAAAGGAGATAGGGTTGATATTGGATTACCACAACATCAAATTGATTATATTAAGAAAATTAGATCTCATAAAACAGGTAATCCTTTAGTTTTAGTATTAACAGGAGGAGCACCAATAGCAATTCCTGAAGTATATGATTTAGTAGATGCAGTGGTTTTTGTGTGGTATCCAGGTGAAGAAGGTGGAAACGCTGTTGCTGATGTGTTGTTTGGGGATGTATCTCCATCAGGTAAATTACCTTTAACATTTCCAAAATCTGTTAAAGACTTACCAGCATATGATGATTATAATATGAAAAATAGAACGTATAAATATGCGACTGCAGAACCTCAGTTTCCTTTTGGTTTTGGATTGTCTTATACAGCGTTTGAGTATTCGAATTTAATTGCTTCAAGAAAAAATGTAGAGGTAACGGTTAAGAATTCAGGAAAAGTTGATTCCGATGAAGTAGTTCAATTGTATTTAAGTTCTCCATTGGCAGGTAAGGGTGACCCTATATCTACATTGGTAGGTTTTGAACGTATTACTTTAAAAGCAGGAGAATCAAAGCAGGTTAAGTTTGAATTATCTGATAAGTCATTAATTCAGTTTAATGAAGATGGTTCAGGGTCTGTAAGAAAAGGCGAATATAAAGTACACGTTGGAGGTACTTCTCCAAGTGTAGTTGCTAAAAGATTGGGATTAAGTTGGTTGAGTGCTAAAATTTAATTTTCAATTAAGGAATTAAAATAATTTATTTATTTGCAATTAAACCACCTAAATGTTAAGTTTAGGTGGTTTTTTATTTTTAGCCACTTCATATTTTCTATATTTGCTTTTTAAATAAATTAATTATGCGTCAAAAAGTCACACTTAAGCAGTTAGCCTTAGAACTAGATTTATCGATCTCAACAGTTTCTAAATCGCTTAAAAACGATCCTGAAATAAGTCAGGCGACTATTGACAGAGTTTGTAAATTAGCAAAAGAGCGAAAGTATAAGCCAAATGCTTTAGCTGTAAGTTTAAAGAGTAATAAAACGCGTAGTATAGGAGTTGTTATTCCAGATATACTGAATAACTTTTTTGCAAAAGTTTTGTTAGGTATTGAAAAAGAGGCCAACAAGAATAATTATAAAATTATTACAACTATTTCTAATGAATCCTTTGAAAAAGAAAAGGAATATTTGGATATGTTGGCTTACAATGGAGTTGATGGATTTATTTTAGCTGTTTCTCAAGAAACGCAAACGAAAGGTGAATTTGAGCATTTTAACGAAGTTTTAAAAGATGAGATTCCTATCGTAATGTTTGATCGTGTAGCTGATGATGTATATTGCGATAAAGTTATAGTAGATGATAAAAAAGGAGCTGGTGATGCTGTAGATAAGCTAATTCAAGGCGATTGTAGAAATATCGGGGTAGTGTCTTCAATACAAAAACTAAGTGTAGGTAAAGAGCGTTTAGAAGGTGTTGAAAAGAGGATGAAAAGCTACGATAAGGAAACTAAAATCCTTAAGCTAAAAAAGAATAAGGATTACGAAATACAAATAGCCGAATTTATTAAAGAAAATAAATTCGATGGCATAATCGGTTTGGATGAGACTGCGGCCGTTAGTGCGGTAAACGCAGCTAGTATTTTAGGGTATAAAATACCTAAAGATTTGATGGTTATTGGTTTTACTAACGGAGTATTGTCTAAACACTCATACCCTAAATTAACCACCGTAAGTCAGCACGCAAAAAAAATAGGAGCTACCGCAGCTAAAATACTTATCGATAAATTGGAGCTTAGGGCCGAACGTTACTTACCTCAAACAAAAGTTATTAAAACGAGTATAGTATCTAGAGGGACTACCAAAAACTAATTAAAAACACAAGCAACTGGAAAGTATATTCCCCATATTAAAAACTCTTAAGGAATATAAAGGGCTTTTTTTTAAAGATGATATTTTAGCGGGAATTACCGTTGGTGTAGTGTTATTACCTCAGGCTATTGCCTATGCTTACCTTGCGGGCTTACCGCCTATTTATGGGTTGTATTCTTCACTGATACCGCTTATTGTTTATGCGGTTTTAGGTACTTCTAGGCACTTAAGTGTAGGGCCTGTGGCAATAACTTCTATTTTAATAAGTACGGGGGTTAGTCAGTTAGCAACTCCGTTTACGCCATATTTTATAGAGTTAGTGTTGTTGCTGGGATTATTAGTTGGGGTAATTCAAATTCTCTTAGGGTTCTTAAAAATAGGGTTTTTGGTAAATGTTATATCTCAACCGGTAATTTCGGGTTTAATTTCTGCTGCAGCATTTATTATTATAATATCACAGTTAAGAAGTGGTTTTGGTATCGAAATTCCTTCTTTTGATTCTGTTTTCGGGTCATTGAATTATTTTTTCGTTCATATAGGTGAAAGTAATTTCGGGACAGTTCTAATTTGTATTGCTTCAATTTTAACTCTTCTATTGTTTAAAAAATTGCCTACTAATTTTCCAATAGCAATTGTTTTGATTGCAGGGTTTACAGTAATAAGCTATTTTTTTAAATTCGAAGTGTATGGAATTGCGGTTGTGGGAGAAATCCCTAAAGGTTTGCCTAAGCTATATATACCAACATTTAAATGGGCGGTAATTAAAGAATTGTTGCCAACAGTATTTACCTTAACGATAATTGGTTATGTCGGAAGTATTGGTATCGCTAAATCATTTCAAATGAAATACCGTAATTATGAGGTGGATGCTAATAAGGAATTTATAGCATTAGGGTTTGCAAAGGTGTTGGGTACTTTTTTTCAAGGTAATTTAGTATCTGGTAGTTATAGTCGTTCAGCAATAAATGAAGAAGCGGGCGCTAAAACTCAGGTTTCTGCTTTTTTTACAGCATTTTTAATTTTAATAACGCTATTGTTTTTAACACCCCTATTGTATTACTTACCAAAAGCAGTACTTGCGGCAATAATACTAGTGTCGGTATTGAGTTTAATAAAGGTTAAAGAGGCAATTGCTTATGCAAAAGTAAGAGTTGATGATTTTGTAATAATGATGGTCACGTTCATAGTATCACTTGTTGTAAATATTGAAACGGGTATTTTGGCGGGAATATTATTGTCATTTATTTTATTGCAATACAGGAGTTCGAAGCCTCATGTTGCTGAGCTTGTTAAGATTGAAGGGACCGAATATTATAGAAATATTAATAGGTTTTCTCATGGTATACAGAAATCGGAATATCTTATTATAAGATTTGATGATCAGTTGTACTTTGGAAATGCGACTTATTTCAAAGAGTCAATATATGCAATATTGAATAAACGAAGTGATAAACCTAGTTACATTGTGCTTCATGCAACAAACATACATTCTATAGATAGTACGGGATTGTATTATTTAGAGAGTCTGAATAAAGAACTTAAGGAATCGGGAATTGAATTGCTTTTTTCGGCGACTATAGGACCTGTGCGCGATATATTAATGCGTTCGGGCAGCGAAGATGCTATGAGTATTAAAAAGCAATTTATGAGTATTAATGATGCTGTTGTGTATATAGAATCGATAGATGCGGAAAACGATTGTGATTTGTTGTCGTTACAATACAATACGCCACAGGGCTTTTTAGCCCGAATATTCAAAAAAAGAAAAATTAATTTATAATAATTTCTTTTTTTTAAGTGTATTTGTTTGAAAATTAGCATATTTGTAACTCAAATGAATAAAATTAATAAACATATTGTCTCTACTCTTGCGATTGTTCGCATGTATAAACTTATGATTCTAAATCAAAGATTGAGGGCGCTATGTAATTATTTTAGTTAATAATAAATAATAATAATATTTCTAAAGCGTCCATTTAATGGGCGCTTTTTTTGTTTCAAATAATTTAAAATTTATTCCAATGTTACTTTTTCAAAAACATTTACTAGTCTCAATTACTACTCGGGTATACAATTCATTTTGTATTAAACCGGTACTGATGTGTATTTTAAAACAGCGACTATATTGTATGTATAAATTTTAATCAATAATAAATTTTAAACACAAAAAAGGCGCTATTAGGCGCCTTTTTTGTGTTTAGCCTAATAAGTAAATATGTAATTCAAATGAAGACTATAACTATAATAATAAGAAAAATTGATGCGATATTAAGTCAATGGTTTGAAAACTATATATATAGAGTAAGTAAAACATTGTATCCGAAAACTCATTTAGACGATGAAGAAGACGATGATGAGCCAATATTGTTTATATAATAACTTTAATCGCTTAGGTAACTAGGCGATTTTGTTTGTTTTATAGGGTTTGCGCATGGGATAGGTCGTTCTAAAAACAAAAAACCTCATAAACATTGTTTATGAGGTTTTGAAGGTGGTGCCTCCAGGAATCGAACCAGGGACACAAGGATTTTCAGTCCTTTGCTCTACCAACTGAGCTAAGGCACCCAATCGCAAACTATTTGTTTGCGGGTGCAAATATAGAACCTTTTTTTACTTCTGAAAAATAAAATTGAAAAAATATCTTAGTATTTTTATGTTTTTAAATTTTTCGACAATGAAATTAATTATTGATGCAGGTAATACTGTAGTTAAAATAGCTGTATTTGAGGGAGCTAGATTAGTTCTGAAGCAAAACAGCGTCTATGATTTTTTTTACGATGATTTGAAAAAAATCTTATTTCAATTCCCCAAAATAGATAAAGCTATTGCAAGTTTGGTTTCAAAGCTTAATAAAGAACAACTAATTCGTTTTTGCTCAGAAAAAAAAATAGTATTACTAATACTCTCTAGTGCGACAAAAGTGCCTTTTTTGAATTTGTATGCAACACCAACTACTTTAGGGGTGGATAGGGTAGCCCTTATGGCTGCGGCGGTAAGCAAATTTGAATTACAAAATTGTTTAGTTATTGATACGGGCAGTTGCATAACTTATGATTTTATAAATTCCAAAAAAGAATATTACGGCGGAACCATTAGTCCTGGTTTACAGATGCGTTATACTAGTTTGCACCAATTTACAGCTCAATTACCTTTGTTATCACCAAAAAGGGTGAATTCTTTTGTTGGGAATAGCACGGAAAATGCCATACATGCAGGAGTTTCTTTTGCTCTTGAAACGGAAATTAGCGGGGTAATTGAATATTTTAGCAACAAATACTCCGATCTAATCGTTATTTTAACAGGTGGTGATGCGGAATTTTTGTCAAAACGATTTAAAAATGGCATATTTGTCCTCCCTAATTTTTTAATAGAAGGGCTTAACCATATACTGGATTATAATACCAATAAATGATTAGAAAAATTTTAATGTACACAATGCTTGTTATTAGCATTGTTACAACTGCCCAAGAAGCAACATATTCGCCATATTCTCTACACGGTATAGGTTTAACAAAATTTAGAGGTACAGTGGGTAACCTAAGTATGGGGGGCTTGTCAATAGTTTCCGATCCTGTGACTCCCAATATTTTGAATGCAGCAACTTATGCCGATTTAAAAACAACCAATTTTTCAGTTGGAGGTTCATATTCAACGGCAACCTTAAAATCTAGTGAGACTGAATCTAAAGGTTCGGCTACAAGTTTTGATTATTTGACAATTTCTATACCGGCTAATTTGTTTGGTTTTGGTTTTGGTTTATTGCCTACCACAGCATCGGGTTTTCGTACGGAAGAAACTGTTGGAGACGATACTACAACATTATTAGGTAGTGGCGGTGTCAATAGAGCTTACTTTGGTGCGGGTGTTCAGGTTTATAAAGGATTTAAGCTTGGGGCCGAAGTAAGGTATAACTTTGGAAGAATAGAAAATGAGGTTGTTTCTACAGCAATAAATACAAGAGTTTCTAGTCAATCCGATATTTCAGGCGTTTCTTATGCTTTTTCGGCAATTTACGATACTACATTTAAAAAAAAATATACACTTCGCTATTCTTTAAATTATGAATTTTCTACAGATATAAGGTCAAAAAACAATCAAATAATATCTCAAGTAGCAACAACTCCAGATGGTTTAGTAGTTCCTGTGGCTGCTCCGGAAAGAGGGAGTGTTGCCGATAGAAAATTTAGTTTACCTTCGATAGTTACTGCGGGTATTGCTTTTTCTCAAAAAAACAAATGGCTTGTAGCTTCTGAAATTAATTTTGGAGAGGTTAACGATTTTCAAGACCGTTTTATAACAAGGGATAATGTTACTTATATAGATCCTTTCGGAATAAGATTTGGAGGATACTTCCAGCCCAACTATCAATCGTTAAATAATTATTTTGAGCGTATTATTTATCGAGCAGGAATTAGGTACGATAAAACAGGCTTAGTGTTTAATAATGAGGAAATTAATGAGTTTGGCATATCTTTTGGATTAAGTTTGCCTCTTAGCCAAGGATATTCTACGATAGATTTTGGTTTTGAAGCAGGAACCCGAGGGACAACCAACTCGGAAGCAATTGAGGAAAATTTTCTTAATTTTTCTTTAGGATTAAGTTTAACAGATAAATGGTTTAACAAACGTAAATACGATTAAAAAATATAATGACTTTTATGAAACTACTTAAAATCACATTAGCCACTATTTTTGCAGGGAGCATGATTGCAAATGCTCAAATTACCGATGAGTGTAGGCAAGACGCTTCATTGGGTATTGAAAGTGCAAAAGTTAAGAATTATAAAGAGGCAGGGCCTTATTTGTTGAAAGTACGTAAAAACTGTCCTACGTACAGCTTAGCAATATACCAGTATAGCGAACGATTAGTTAGGGCGGAATTAAAGACCTTGAAAAAAGCGAAAGCTCCTTTGGTGCAACAACAAAACAAGGCAAATGAATTAATTGCTTTGTTAAAAGAACGCAAACAATATTTTCCAAAAGAAACTTCTGATGGCGATTTGTACTCAGATATTGCTTTGATTATGTTTGAAAGTAAATTAGGTTCGTCTGAAGAGCAGTTCAATATGTATTCAAAAGCTTATGATGTAGATAAAGCAAATTTTAACGGACCTAAGAAAATGTACACATATTTTGGTTTGTTAGTAGATTTACAAGCGCAAGGAAAAAAAGATATTCAGCAAGTTTTTGACTTATATGATGACCTTAGTGATAAAATCGAGTTAGAACAAACAAAAAAAGCTACTGTAATTCAAAAATTATCTAGTAAAGAAGAATCGGGAGCAACCTTGTTATCAAAAGAAAAGAAAAAATTAAACCGTGCAGAGAAGGTATTGAAAATATATGGGCAGGTAGAAAATTCTTTAAAAGCAAAATTAGGGAAGCTAGCAGATTGTCCAAATTTAATTCCTCTAATTTCGGGTCAATATGCTGCTAATGAAAATAATTTGGAGTGGGTTAAGAGTTCTGCTCGTCGTTTGTATAAAAAAGAATGTACAGAGGATCCTTTGTTTTTAAAGTTAGTAGAAAAGCAACACAGTTTAGAGCCTTCAGCATCTACAGCTAAATATTTAGCTAAATTAGCAGAGCAAAGAGGTGACTCAGCCGCGTCTGAAAAATATTACAACCAGTCGATTGACTTAGAGACGGACCCTAGTAAAAAAGCGGATGCTTTGTATGCTAAAGCACAGTCATTAAAGAAAAAGGGAAGTTATTCTAAAGCACGTCAATATTATAGACAAGCATTACAAAATAAGCCATCTTTAGGAGGTGCTTATATTCAAATAGCTATGATGGTTGCTAAAAGTGCTAACAATTGTGGTACGGACGAGTTTAGTAAGCGAGCTACCTATTGGTTGGCAGCAAACTATGCAAGGAAAGCTAAAAGAGTTCAGCCATCTTTAGGTAAATATGCAGATAAGTTAATAGCAAATTACATGGGAAGCGCGCCTTCTAAAACAGATGTGTTTACTAAAGGTATGCAAGGTAAATCAGTAGCTATTGGTTGTTGGATTGGAGAATCCGTAAAAGTGCCCAATCTTTAAAAACCAAACTCCTTGTAAAGGATGATTAAAATTGTAAAAAAAATAATAAAAAACATTGCTGCAATATTTATTGTGGCAATGTTTTTTTATGCCTGCTCTTCAAAAGAAAAAAACGAGAAATCAATAAAATTTGAAGAGGTGGCTCAAAGTGTGGGTAAGGAGGTTGTAATTAAACAAACCGATTCAGGAAGATTGGCGGTGGTTTTGAAAACAGCGTTGCTAAAAGATTATACACATTTAAATTTTCCTTACACTGAATTTCCTAATGGAATAGAGTTGACTATTTTTGATAAAAAAGGAGGGACTTCAGTAGTATTGGCAGACTATGCAATACAATACAAAAAAACTAGTTTAATTGATTTACGTGGAAATGTAAAAATAACCACTGCTGACAGTTCAGTATTAAAATCCCCTCAATTGTATTGGAATCAACGATTAAAATGGGCGTTTACTGATTTTCCTTATAGCATAACAGCCAAAGATGGTTCTGTTAACAAAGGAGATGGCTTTGATGCAAATCAAAAATTTACCATTTTTAAATCTAGAAGAAATAAAGGGCAGCAAATTTTAAAAGATTAGCAATAAATAATAAATAGAAAATGAAGATAGTATCGGTGGTATTTCAATATGCTTATTTGATTATAGCAATATTTATGGGGTATAAGGCTTTTGTTGAATATCAAAACGGAGGAAGTAAACTTTGGTTTTACTTTATGTTTGCTGTGGCTGCTGTAGCGATGTTTTTCTTTAAAAAACATTTCAATAAAAAAATGTAGCATTCTAGTAGGTGTAGTTGGGTTTAAAAAGTCTTAGGCATTTAGCTCAAAAAAAGATTAAAGAAGTATTACCAAGTGAAAACGATTGTTTTCACTTTTTTTTTAAGTAATAAAGCTTTATTTTCGCCATCTTGTGTAATAAATATACCCATAAATGGCAGTATTAAATAAAATCAGACAAAGATCATTTTTTCTTATAATAATTATTGCTTTAGCATTATTTGCTTTTGTATTAGCGGATTTGTTTAGAAGCGGTGGTTTTAGTGGAAGTAAAGCTCAAAAAACTATTGGTGAAATTAACGGGGAAGAAATTAGAACCCAAGATTTTCAGAAAAATCTAGATCAAGTATCTCGTGGTAGAAATGGAATGCCTGCTGTTAACAGTGTTTGGAATCAAATGGTGGAAACAGAACTAGTAGGTCAGCAAGTTGAAGAAGCAGGAATTATTGTTGATAGTGAACACTTAAGAGGGGCAATCGAAAAGGCTTATGCTAGTGATCCTACTTTTCAAAATGAGAACGGAGTTTTTGACTATTCAAAAGTTCAGTCTTTTGTAACGGAAATGAAAGAAACAAACCCTCAGCGTTATCAAAATGTTTGGTTAGGTTTAGAGAAAGACCGTTTACAGGCAGCTGCTTCCGATGTTTATTTCGATATGGTTAAGGCGGGTATCAACTTTTCAAATAAAGAAGGAGAAATTGCTTACAATGCCAATAATGAAACGTTAAACTTAAAATACGTTCAGTTACCATACACAACTATTGCAGATAGTTTAGTTTCTGTATCGAAATCGGATATATCAAATTACATTAAGAGTAATAAAAATCAATACATGCAAGATGCAAATGTTGATTTAGCGTATATCAAAATTGATGAAGTAGCTTCGTTAGAGGATGAACAAGAGATTTCCAAAGGATTGAAAGCGTTAATTGGTGATACCGTAGAGTATAACAATCAAATTAATGCAAACGATACAATACCAGGCTTTGCCTCAACAACTAATGTGGAAGAATTTGTAAATGCAAATTCTAGTCAAAAATATAATGTAAATTTCCAGTTTAAAAATCAACTTAATAAGGAGGTTGCAAACAACTTATTTGATGCTCCAATTGGTAAAGTATATGGACCTTATAAAGAGGGTTCCTTTATTAAATTATCAAAGCTAGTAGCCGAAAGTAAAATGCCAGATTCTGCGAAAGCAAGTCACATTTTAATTGCATGGGAAGGATTAAGAACTGCACAAGACGTTACGCGCACTAAAGAAGAAGCTAAAGCTTTAGCAGATAGTATTAGTGATGTAGTTTCCAAATCAAAAAGAAAATTTGCTGAATTAGCAGAAGTTTTTTCGGCAGATAAGTCGAACAGTGCTAAGGGAGGAGATTTAGGATACTTTACTCCAGGTAGAATGGTACCTGCTTTTAACGATTATATATTCAATGGTAAAAAAGGAGATATAGGTGTTGTTGAAACTCAGTTTGGTTATCATGTAATACATGTTGAGGATCAAAAAAATATTCAAAAAGCAGTTAAAATAGCAACAATTACTAAAGCTATCGAGCCTAGTGAAAAAACAATTGGAGAGATTTATGCTAAAAACTCTAATTTGGTGCAAGCAGCTAGATCAAATGGTTTTTCTGAAGCAGCAAAAGAAGCAGGTCTTACGGTAAGTCCTGTAAATGGAATTAAAGAATTAGATGAGAATATTCCAGGTGCAGGTCAACAACGTTCAATTGTGCGTTGGGCTTTTAATGAAGATAATAAGGAAGGTGCTATTAAAAGTTTTGAAATACCTTCTGGTTATTTCATAGCCAAAATTGTTCGCCGTAATAAAAAAGGATTGAAGTCTGTAGAAAGTGTTTCTAAGGAAGTAATTTCTATTTTAAGAAAAGAAAAGAAAGCAGCACTTTTGAAGGATAAAATTAAAGCTTCAGATTTAGAAAGTATTGCAGTTTCTAATGGAACTAAGGTTAAAAGTGCAAGTGCTGTAAGCTTAAAATCAGGTTCAATTAGTGGTGTAGGTGTTGAAAAAAAGGTAGTTGGCGCTGCATTTGGATTGGCGGAAGGTAAAGTTTCAAGTCCTATTGTTGGAGAAAAGGGAGTATATGTAGTTTCTGTTACTTCAAAAACACCAGCTCAAAAATTAGCTTCTTATAAAGGTATTGCTAATAAAGAAGTTTCGTCAAACGTAGCTGCAGCTAGAAACGCTGTTATTACAGCTTTAAAAGATAAAGCAGAAATTGTTGATCGTAGATCGGAATTATACTAAAAAATAGATATAATCAATTAAAAAGGCTTTTTGTTTACAAAAAGCCTTTTTTGTTTTTTAATAAAGTTTATCTGGCTTTGTAAAAAGCATATAGTTTTATTGAACAGAGTTCGCTTATAAAAGCATAAATAAAATTGCCTAAACTAACGGCAGTTAGTACTTTTGCAAAATAAATACTTTAAATTTTAGTGATTAAAGCGTATTATGCCATATTGTTTTTTGTGTGTTTAGGGATAAAACCCTTTTATACTATAGGGTACGTGGCATATTATGAGCTTAATGTTGATGCTATTATTGAAAAATACTGTGTCAATAAATCAAAGCCTAAGTTTAAATGTAATGGGAAGTGTCACCTCGCAAAAAAACTTTCATTTACGGCTACGGCAGCTAGTGATAATACTAATCAGGTAATTTCCAATAGTTTAAGAGAAGCGTTTTTTCCTGTGTTTTTTCAAGTACAAAACTTCCGTAATACGGTTTTAAGTAAACCAATACTTCAAAAAAAACAATGGTTTTTTATTCCTAAAAACTATAAAGTATCGCTAAGTATTAGCTCTCCTCCTCCACAATGTTAATTGATTTTCACATCATCAGTAATGATGATTTCTTTACTTTAAAATCAATTTACAATTGATTTTCCACTTATTAGTAAGCTATAATTTTAGTTTACCACCTTGTATTATTCAAAATTGAACTTTTCAATTAATGTATAAACTATGTTATGGTATTTTTTTAGTTTTCACTAGGGTAGGAAATCGGATTAATTCATTAATGAATAAAACAATATCTTCAATTATAGCAATTTTTGTAGCGGTAGTTACAAATTTTGCTCAAACTACTTATGTGGGAAAAGTACAATCGGGAAACCAAGCTTTAGAGGGGGCTACCTTAACTGCAGTTAACGGAAAAGGAAGCGCGATTACCAATGCTAAAGGTGAATTTCAAATAACGTTAATTAATACACAAGTAGTAACAATTCAGTACTTAGGTTACGAAACTTTAAAGTATGCTTTTAAAAACGATAAAGCTCATGTAATAGCGCTTAATCCAACACTTAGTTCTTTGGAAGAGGTAGTGATTTCGGCAAGTAGGGAATTGCAAGAGCGTAAGGAAGTGCCTCATGCAATTTCAGTAATTACCAGCAAAAAAATAGCGGAAACCAAAGCGTTTGGTTTCGATCAATTAATAAACGATACTCCAGGGGTGTACATTTCGTCGTCACGGGCAAGTAGTAATGAGCAACATTTTACGGCTGCTCGTTCGCCAATATCTACACGTCCGCTATTTTTGTTTCTTGAAGATGGTTTACCTACCAGGCCCACGGCTATTTTCAATCACAATACATTACTCGAGCGTAATCAGGCCACTTACGATCGAATAGAGGTGCTAAGAGGACCAGCAGCAAGTATTTATGGTAGTGATGCTATTGGAGGTAGTTTTAACTTTATAACTAAAAACCCTGAAAATAAGCTTAAAGGAGCTTTTGATTTGCAAACCAATACCTTAGGTTTTACAGGGGCTAATTTAGATTTTGGTAAATATATCAACAAATATGTAGGGTTTTATGTAGCTTCTCAATACAATCAACGTAACAATGGCCCTTTTGAACATAGTGATTATTCTAAAAAAGCACTTACACTTAAATTGGTGGTGAATCCTACCGTAGCTTCTAAGCTTACGTTAACATATAATAATGTTGATTTTTTTACAGACATGGCGGGTTCTATTGGTGAAGCTGATTTTAGAGCTCAAAATTTTGAAAGCGATCAAACATTTACTAATCGTGATGCCGAATCTTCTCGTATTCGATTAGTGTGGGATCAAACTTGGAATGAAAACAATAAAACTTCTTTTAGTGCTATTTACAGGGAAAATACCATGATTCAAAATCCATCGTTTAGAATTCGACAAAATCGAACTATGGGGCAATTAAATGGTACAGGTTCGGGAGAGTTGAATAATAATACTTTTGAGAGTTATTTTGGAAATGTGCAACATAAAATGAATTTTGATGCTTTGAAATCGAACTTAATACTAGGAGGGACCCTTGATATTACGAAACAAGATTATGTGGCAAATAGAACTGAAGTTACTGTGGATACGGTAACAAGAAGTAATATTGCTTTTAATGTGTTGCAAGATGATTTTATTTTGAACTACTTAGCAGACATTAATAATTATGCAAGCTATGCACAGTTTGAAATTGCTCCTGTTAAGGAATTGAAAATTACTTTAGGAGCGCGTTATGATATTTTTGAATATGATTTTGATAACCGTATAGAAGGTGGGTTGGTCGATAGTAGGGATAGTTGGAGTAATTTTTCTCCTAAAATAGGACTGAATTATAATTATTCTAATAAGGGTGGATTATTTGTAAATTATTCAGAAGGTTTTACACCGCCACAAGCTACTACACTTTACCGAAGTAGAAATCGAAATGAAGGTTTAGAGCCTAGCGAATATTTTAATTATGAAATTGGCTCGTACAATCAAATCAATTCTAAGTTTAAAATTGATTTGGCATTGTACTATTTAGAAGGAAGAAATACTTTAATCACTATTAGAGATCCTGAGAGTGCTAATGGGGATGCTTTTTTGAATACAAATGCGGGAAGAACAGTATCTTATGGTATTGAATATGGTTTTTCGTATAAGCCTATAAAAGAAATTGAAATTTCACATAATGGTACTTATGCAAAGCATGAATATAAGAGATTTGTGTTTAATGGTGATGATTTTTCCAACACCGATAGAGAGATTGCGCCTAATATTATAGGGACTTCAAAAATTAGTTTTAGACCTCAAAACGGACTTAATATTGCTTTTGAGCATGAGCTTATAGGAGGTTATAATACGAGTTTAGAAGGGCAAGCATCAGACGAATTGAGTAACCCTGACACTACTACTTATAGCGGGCACAATGTGTTTAATTTTTTAGTGAATTACAGGTATAAAAAAGTAGAGGTTTGGATGCAATTACTTAATATATTCGACGATTTATATGCTAACCGGGTAAGTTTTAATAGTTTTAGAAACGAAAATAGCTACACGGTTGGTAATCCTCGAGCTTTTCATTTTGGAGCACGTTATAATTTTTAAATGTAGTAAGCGTGTTGTTTGTAGTAAGCAACACGTTTTTTTATAGTATATGAAATATTCAAAATTAAATCAATGGTTATGGCGTTGGCATGTAATTGCAGGTTTGGTGTCGTTGCCTTTTGTGTTGGTATTGTCTATTACAGGGGGTATTTATTTGTTTAAAGACAATGTAGAACAACCCGTTGTAAGAGCAATCCAAAGGGTCGAAGAAAAAGGTGAGCGATTGTCATTTACTAAGCAATTAGAAATCGCTGAAGCCCAAAGTCCTCATAAACTAAATTCGATGGTCGTTCCTTTTACTAATAAGGAAGCTACTGAATTTGTTTCGGGTAAATTCAGTCATAAAAAAAGCATTTTTGTTAATCCTTATACTAAGAATGTTTCCGGTAAATTTAAAGCACAAGATACCTGGATGTATACAGTGCGTAAACTGCATGGCGAGCTATTAGGAGGTAGTGTGGGTACTAAAATTGTAGAGCTTATAGCGAGTTGGATGGTGGTGCTTATACTTACTGGAATATATGTGTTTTGGCCCGCCAGAGAAAGCGGGTGGAGCGGTTTTGTTACTATTCGAACCAAGCTGGGGAGTCGCATTTTATTACGTGATTTACACTCTATTGGTGGTTTTTGGATTTCTATATTGTTGTTGTTAATCTTAGCAGGGGGCTTTCCTTGGACGGATGTGTTTGGAGCGAATTACAAGAAACTACAAAAAATAACCCATACCGGTTTTCCTAAAGAGTGGTTTGGAATAGGCGTTAAATCTCAACCTAAAGGGGAAATGATTTCGTTAGATCGCGCAGTGGGAATAGCAAAAAAATCGGGACTAAAAGGAAAAATAACGGTAGATTTTCCTAAACATAAAGCGGGGGTGTATAGTGTAAGTAATACGGTGTTGCCTTTGCGGGAAATGAAAAAAATTCACTTTGATGCTTATACAGGAAAAAAAATACTAGCGCTTCATTGGAGAGATATAGGGGTGTTAATGCAAGCACGTTTATGGCTTATGGCATTTCATCAAGGGCAAATGGGAGGATGGAATTTTGCATTAATGTTATTTGTAGCTATAGCGTTAACCGCAGTAAGCTTAGCGGGTTTTTTCTCGTTTAAAGCAAGAAGTTGGGGTATTCCAGCAGCTTCTAGTAATTTTAAAGCGGGTTTTGGAGTATTAATCGCAATTGCGGTATTGGCAGTTATTTTTCCACTGTTCGGAATTAGTTTAGTGGTTATTGTTATTGGGACCTACTTATTTGGAATAATTAATAAATAACTTTTAAGTTAATTGTTTTTGTGTTAATTTTAAGCGATAGTAATAAGTTGCATTTCAATAGCTTATAAGTGTTAAATATACAATTACAGTGCAGGCATGAGATATTACAAGTTTATTTTATTTGTAGCTACAATTTTTACAATAACGCTAACCTCGTGTGTAGAGACTTGTGAGGGCGAATGTGAATTTGATGATAACGGCAAACTAGTGTGTCCTTGTGATTAATTAAGGCACTTGCGGCTCTTTACTTATCAGTCGTTGTATATAAGTGGACAAAGTATGCTTAGCTGCCCCAAAAAATACAGCCCCTTGCATTCAATCGAATACCAACTAACTAATATTACCTTTCAAACTTACCATTAAAAGCATTCATGGTTTGTGATAAGCCCGAAAACACAAAGCTTTTAACAGCATTTGCCGCGTGATCTAGTCGAATACTTAAATCAATTTGCTCACCACTTGTCCACTCTCCAAGTACGTAGTCTACTTGTTTGCCTTTTCCAAAATCACCACCTACACCAAATCTAAAGCGTGGGTAAGCATTTGTGTTTAGCATAGCTTCGGTATCTTTTAAACCATTGTGTCCACCAGCACTGCCCTTGGCTTTTATTCGAAACGATCCAAAATCAATATGAATATCATCGGTAACCACAAGCAAGTTTTCAACTGCTATTTTTTCCTTATCTAACCAATATTTAATAGCTTTCCCGCTAAGGTTCATAAAAGTATTGGGTTTTAAAAGTAGGGTGGTGCGTCCTTTAATTTTTAAGGTACATACGTCGCCTAGTTTCTCTGTTGTAAAAGTAGCACCTTCGGCTTTAGCCAAATGATCTACTACTTTAAAACCTATATTATGTCGGGTTTCGTTGTATTTAGGGCCTATATTTCCTAAGCCAACAATTAAATATTTTTTCATATCTACAGGAGTGATTGAGGGTTTAAAAATATTTTTTAAAAATGAAAACATAAAATGCAGTGTAAATAGCGCTATAAAAAAAGCACCCTACAAAAATAGGGTGCTTTTATTTTATAAAAAAGAATAGAATTATTCAGCTGCTGCTTCAGTAGCTGCTTCTTCTCCTTCTTCTCCTTCTTCTGTATCATCAACTGCGTTACGAGAGTTTTTAACTTGACACACTACAGTGTTTTCTGCATGTAAAAATTCGAATCCATCAGAATTTAATCCTGTAACATATAATTTGTTACCAATTTTTAATTCTGAAATATCAGCTAAAATTTCATCAGGTAAATTAGCAGCTAAACCTTTAACTTTTAAACGACGCGCGTTAAATTTAAGGTTACCACCATTAGCTACACCAGGAGATTTTCCTGTAGTACGTACTGGAATTTCCATAGTAATTGGCTTGTCATCAAAAATTTGAATAAAGTCAATATGTAAAATTTTGTCAGTTACAGGGTGAAACTGAATATCTTGAAGGATAGCATTAATTGTAGTTCCGTTATCCAAAGTAATTTTTACAGTATGAACATCTGGAGTGTACACTAATTTACTGAACGACAATTCTGGGGCAGTAAAGTGTGTTACAGTGTCACCACCATAAACAACACAAGGTACCTGTCCAGCATTACGTAGGGCTTTTGTTGCTTTTTTCCCTAAGCTTTCTCTTTGAGATGCATTGATTGTTAAAGATTTCATCTTGAAATATATTTAAATTAATTATTAAAATTCTACATTAAAAATTTCGAGCTAATGGACTCGTATTGATTGACGCTTTTTAGTACTTCAGCAAATAATTCTGCAGTACTTACCACTGTGATTTTTGATTTTGGTTGGTCTTCTTTTAAAGGAATGGTATCGGTCACAATCATTTCCAGTAGTTGAGATTCTTCAATACGCTTGTAAGCATCGCCCGATAATACAGGGTGTGTACAAATCGCTCTTACCGATAGCGCTCCTCTTTCCATCATTAAATTAGCTGCAGCAGTAAGTGTACCAGCGGTGTCGACCATATCGTCAACTAAAACCACATTTTTTCCGGTAACATTACCAATAAGCTCCATGTACGATATAATATTTGCTTTTTCGCGTTGCTTGTAGCAAATAACCACATCACTTTCCATTACTTTAGCGTATGAGTATGCTCTTTTAGAGCCTCCCATATCGGGTGAAGCAATAGTTAAGTTGTCAATATTCAAACTTTTTAAATAAGGAATGAAAATAGTAGAAGCAAATAAATGATCTACAGGTTTTTCGAAAAACCCTTGTATTTGTGCAGCGTGCAAATCCATAGTTACTATGCGTGTTGCACCTGCAGTTTCCAGCATTTGTGCAATTAGCTTAGCGGCAATAGGTACACGCGATTTGTCTTTTCTATCTTGCCTTGCCCAACCATAGTAAGGTATTACTGCTGTTACGTGGCGTGCCGATGCACGTTTTGCAGCATCTAACATTAATAGCAATTCCATTAAATGGTCGGCGCTTGGGTTGGTCGATCCTATTAAAAATACACGCCTACCTCGTACCGATTCTTCAAAAGAAGGTTGGTACTCGCCATCGCTGTATTCAGTAGTAATTACTTTGCCTAGTGTAGTGCCATAAGCGGCAACGATTTTTTCCGCAAGAACTCTACTTTGTTTACAGGTAAAAAACTTAGCTTCTAATACTTTTTGAGACATGGTAGGTTTTGTTTTCAATAAATTACCCTAGGCTAATTATAATTGAGGGTGCAAATTTAACTATTTTTTTCAAACTTAGTTTAAAATGTGTTTTTTATTTTGCAGTTGGTAAAGTTTTAGTAATATTGCAATGTCTAAGCTCAAGTGGTGGAATTGGTAGACACGTTGGATTCAAAATCCAATGCTTTCGGGCGTGCGGGTTCGATTCCCGCCTTGAGTACTAAAAACCTGTGAAATGTTTATTTCACAGGTTTTTTATATTTATATAAAATCTAGCTATGGAGTTTACAACAGGTAGAATTATTTTTGTCATCTTTTTTATTATTGCTTTTGTGTCGCTAATGATTTTTAGTTACCGAAAAGACATCAAAACCCATAAGTTATATTATAAAGGAAGTTTTAGAGTGTTACTTTTTTTTGTTGGCTTTGTGTTGTTCCTGTTTGGGTTAAAAGTTTTTCTTAACTTTTAGGCTATGAAAACGGTATTGCGCTTCGTTATTTTTTCGTTAGTACTTGCATTTATTTTTTTAAATGTGTATGTGGCTACCCGCCCTTCAGTATTTGGTTATACGCACAAAGCATCTATCGCTCATTTAAGTAATGCTGCGGTAGTACAACAAATTAGTAGTTTTAAAAACTGGGAGCCTAGGGCTACCACTAACGAGTTAACTATTAATTTCAATACCAAGCAAACTAATCCATTAGCGAACAACATACAGCTTAACTTGCCAAGTAATAAACAGCTCACCATACAAAATCAATTTATTAGCGACACGCTTGTATTACAACATGTATATGGTTTGTCGGGTAAGAAAGCTTCTGTATTGCAATGGCAGTTAAGGCATTCTAATATTGAGTTGTTGTTTAAAGAATATATAGGCAGTAAGCAAAAGTTACTAAATAGTATAGGCTTTTATAGTGTAGAAAGTGAATATCTTAAAAATAATTTTAAAAAGCTTGTTTATTTTAAAAACACCAAAATAGTTACTCCAATTATTGAATTACAACATTTTAACAGCTTGAAAAAAGAGACTTTGAGTGATACTATTATACGTATTCCTAAACAAAATTAATACTTAGTTAAAATTTTTGTAGATAAAGTAAAAGCTATAATGTTTTCGTGATTTTTAGTTCTTTTGAAAAAACATTAGTAAACTATAAAAGCATTTTTTTTTAAGAATTATGCAGGTAAATGCTTAGTTAGTGTGGAATTTTTCAGTTTTTTTACTGTAAAATAAATTTTTCATAAAAATATCGCTTTTATGACATATTAGTTTGGTGGCTAGGTTCTGTTATTTTACTTTTGAACCGAAATTAAGTAGTAATACTTAATTTTAACGAGAAAAAGTTTAATAACTATTAACTATTATTATGAAAAGAAATTTCTTTAAAGGAGCTGCACTTGCGGCAATCGCTTTAGTAGGGTTTACTGCTACTGCACAAGAAGAAGAATCAAAAGGAATCGAACTAACAGGTTCTGTTGATGCTTATTTTAGAACGAATATTAATGGACGTAACAGTGCTGACAACAATGCTGTTCCTGGTACTTCATTCTACAATGAAGATGGTTTTTCAGTAGGTATGATTAATTTAATTGCATCTAAGCAAATTGGGAAAGTAGGTTTTGTAGCAGATTTCGCATTTGGACCTACGGCTGACGAAGCAATTTTAGGTAATGGAACTGCGGCACTTGTTAATCAAGCTTATGTTACATATGCAGCATCTGATGCATTAACATTAACTTTTGGACGTTTTAATACATTCTTAGGGTACGAAGTAATTTCTCCAACAGGAAATTTTAACTACTCTACATCTTATTTATTTTCTTACGGACCATTTTCTCACACAGGATTAAAGGCAGATTATTCTATTGACGATAATTGGTCTTTAGGTGTTGCTGTTATGAATTCAACAGATTCTCCTGTTGATGAAAATGTGAATGGTAAATATACTGGAGGATTACAATTAGGATACTCTGAAGAGGCTGGTAGTGCTTACTTAAATTTCTTGTACGGTAGAAATGGATTTTCTAGTGAAGAAACTTTTCAAGTTGATTTAACAACAGGATGGGATCTAGCTGAAGATTTTTACTTAGGTTTTAATGCGAGTTTCAATACTACTAAAGATGCTGGTTTAGATGCTGATGGTGTTGCAGATGATCAAGGTTTTTATGGTGTAGCTTTATACCCTCAGTATGCATTTTCTGAAGCTTTTACTTTAGGTTTAAGAGCAGAATATTTTGAAGCTTTCGGAGGTTTAGATGCTGGTATTGGTACAGAAGCTTTATTTGTTGATCCACTTACATTAGAAGAATTTAACGGTGGTGATGTAAATGTATTTGCAACTACTTTAACAGGTTCTTATACTGTAGGGGCTTTAACTATTAAGCCAGAATTAAGAATTGATATTTCTTCTGAAGATGCTTTTGCTGACGGACCAGCACTTGGAGATGTAAATGATTCTTTATCTTCTTTCGTATTAGGAGCGATTTACTCTTTCTAATTTTAGAAGAAAATAAATATTTAATAAAGCCCTCGCATTGCGAGGGCTTTTGTTTTTTAAGTACTTTTGTGTATAAAATTAAATTGCATTGGAAACGAGTATTCGCCTTAATAAATATTTAAGCCAAATAGGGTTTTGTTCGCGCCGCGCCGCCGATAAACTTATAGAGGAGCAACGCATTTTAGTAAACAATGCGCTACCGGTTATGGGTCAAAAGGTTTCTAAAGGCGATACTATATATATAGATGGAAAAAAAGTGCAAGATGCCCAAAAAGCACATGTGTATTTGGCGTTTAATAAACCTGTAGGTGTAGTATGTACTACCGACCCTCGTGACCCTGATAATATTATAGATTTTATAAATTTTCCGCAACGCATATTTCCAATAGGTAGGTTGGATAGGCCAAGTGAGGGTTTAATATTACTTACTAGTGATGGTGATGTGGTAAATAAAATACTACGTTCTAGATATAATCATGAAAAAGAATACATTGTTACTGTAGATAAGCTAATAAATGATGATTTTATAGCGCGAATGAGCGCAGGAATTCCTATATTAGATACTGTAACTAAAAAGTGTGTGGTTGAGATAATTTCTAAATTTACTTTTAGAATAGTGTTAACACAAGGTTTAAATAGACAAATACGAAGAATGTGTGAATATTTGGGTTATGAGGTAATTAAATTAAAACGTGTGCGAATTATGCACATTAAAATTGAAGACACCCCCATAGGTGGGTATCGATTACTTACTAAAAATCAAATTTACAACGATATAGTAACTTAGGTAAACACAGTAATTTTAATGGTTTTTGAAAGATTATAACTATGACTTTTAAATTATATAATAGATTTTAACTGATAAAAACGTGTATCTTGTCGATTATTTTACTATTTTTAACTATATTTGAAAATACAATTTTATCTTTGCTAGAAATATGGCACGCTTGTTGAAATATTTCCATTGAATTAAAAAAATAATATTATGAAAACAATACTAGCTTCAATCGTTGTTTTTCTGAGTTTAAGTTTAACCCAACTTGTTGCACAGGAAGAACTTTATTTTGTATCCGTACCAACCTCTTTTATAAGAAGTGGACCTAAACCTATTTTTTCTGTTATTCAGGAACTTAATAAAGGAGATCAGGTTCAATTAATTGATGATTCTTATGGGGAATGGTGGGCTGTTCAATATGGAAACACCAACGGTTTTATGAATAATAGTGATTTAATTGCTATTGCAGCACCTATTGCTAAGCCACAAGTTGTTGAAAAAGTAGTGTATAGAGACAGAGAAGTTTATGTTGATAACAACAGCGCTGCCAATGATGAGTATGAGGATTGGGATGAAACAGAGTATGAAACAGGTGAAACACCACAATGTTTAAATATTGTTCCTGAATTTGATTATAAAATGGATAACCATTTAATAATTAAAAATGAAGGTTCAGAATCAGAAGCTGTTGTAAAGCTTATAAAAATTGATACTCCAAACGGAGAAGAGGTTACCTATAGAATTGCTTTTATTAAAGCAGGTGATAACCACGATATGAAAAACATTCCAAAAGGGAAGTACTATTTAAAAATAGCTTACGGACAGGAGTGGAAAGAAACAAACTTGAATAATAGATGTACAGGTAAGTTTACTAAAAATCCTCAGTATGAAAAAGGAGATGATATCGTTGATTTCTCACCGGTAAGAACAAGTGAGGGTATAGAATTACCATCTTATGAATTATCATTAGATGTGGATCATAACGGAGGAAATGGTTTGGCAACAGACGATATCTCTGAGGATGAATTTAATGATTAGAAGCTAGAGTTTAAATTAAGGTTACATTCTTAGTTTAAAAGATTAAAAAAAGCCAAGCTATCAATTGATAACTTGGCTTTTTTGGTGTTATGTAAAATGTGTTTGAATAAAAAACCATTCTGTATTTTAAATACAGAATGGTTTTTTATTGATTACAAGTAGTTAAGTAACTAAGCTTGGTTATGTCTTGATCTGGCTAGTAATGTATTTTTAAGAAGCATTGCTATAGTCATTGGTCCTACGCCTCCAGGTACAGGAGTGATGTATGACGATTTAGGAGCAACTTCATTATAATCCACATCACCAACAATTCGATAGCCTCTAGGTGCTTCAGAATCGGTAACGCGTGTAATACCAACATCTATAATAACGGCACCTTCTTTAACCATGTTTGCTTTCAAGAAATTAGGCACTCCTAAAGCCGAAATTACAATATCAGCCTCTTTGGTGATTGCTTCTAAGTTTTGGGTTCGACTATGTGTTAAGGTTACTGTAGCGTCACCAGGAAATCCTTTACGGCTCATAAGTATACTCATTGGTCTGCCGACAATGTGACTACGTCCAATTACTACACAATGCTTTCCGGAAGTTTCAACTTTATAACGTTCTAAAAGTTCTATAATACCAAAAGGGGTTGCTGGTATGAAGCTAGGCATGTCCAAGGCCATTTTTCCAAAGTTGGTAGGGTGAAACCCATCAACATCTTTATCGGGGTTAACGGCGAGTAGTATTTTTTGCTCGTCTATATGCTTAGGAAGCGGTAGTTGTACTATAAATCCATCAATAGCATCGTTAGTATTCAATTTTTCTATTTCCGCTAACAATTCTTCTTCGGTAATATCAGCATTTAATTTAACTAAAGTAGAATCAAAGCCAATGCGTTCGCAAGATTTTACTTTGCTATTAACATACGTTAAACTAGCACCATTTTCACCAACTAATACAGCAGCCAAATGAGGAACTTTTTCGCCTTTAGCTTTCATTTTAGTTACTATTTCGGCAATTTCATTCTTAATGTCGTTGCTTACTTTTTTTCCGTCTAAAATATTCATTAGGATTTATTTATTTAGCGCATTCCGGGAATGCCTTGCATCATTTGCATCATTCTTTTTCCACCACTCCCTTGCATCATCTTCATCATTTTACCCATTTGGTTAAATTGTTTTAGGAGTTGGTTTACTTCTTGTACCGAGGTTCCAGAACCTTTGCCAATACGTTTTTTTCTGCTAGCATTAATGGTTTGCGGGTTTTGCCTTTCACTAGGAGTCATGGAGTTAATCATGGCTTCTATATGTTTAAAAGCATCATCGTCTATATCAATATCTTTTAAGGCTTTTCCCATACCAGGAATCATGCCCATCAAGTCTTTGATATTACCCATTTTTTTGATTTGTTGTATTTGGCTTAAAAAGTCGTCAAATCCAAACTGATCTTTAGCAATTTTCTTTTGTAGTTTGCGAGCTTCGTCTTCGTCAAATTGCTCTTGAGCACGTTCAACTAGCGATACTACATCTCCCATTCCCAAAATACGATCGGCCATACGATCTGGGTAGAAAACATCTATAGCTTCCATTTTTTCGCCAGTACCAATAAATTTTATTGGTTTGTTAACTACCGATTTTATAGATAGCGCAGCTCCACCACGGGTATCACCATCAAGTTTTGTTAAAATAACACCGTCAAAATTTAAGACATCGTTAAATGCCTTTGCTGTATTCACTGCATCCTGACCTGTCATAGAGTCAACCACAAATAAAGTTTCGGAAGGGTTTATGGCTTTGTGGATGTTCGAAATTTCGTTCATCATTTCCTCGTCCACAGCCAAGCGACCTGCGGTATCTATAATAACTAAATTGCAACCATTTGCCTTTGCGTGAGCCACACCGGCTTTAGCAATTGCAACGGGATCGTTATTTTCTTTGTCGCTATAAACTTCAACTCCAATTTGATCTCCAACAATATGTAGCTGATCAATTGCGGCAGGGCGATATACATCACAAGCAACTAATAGCGGTTTTTTTGTTTTTTTATTTTTTAAAAACTGTGCTAGTTTTCCGGAGAAAGTAGTTTTACCCGATCCTTGCAAACCAGACATTAAAACTATAGAAGGACTGTCGGCCAAATTAATACCAGCAACATCGCCACCCATAAGTTCGGTGAGTTGATCTTTCACCAACTTTACCATTAATTGTCCAGGTTTTAAACTTTTTAGTACATCCTGGCCTAATGCTTTTTTCTTTACCTGTGCAGTAAATTCTTTAGCAATTTTGTAATTAACATCGGCATCTACTAATGCGCGCCTCACCTCCTTTAAAGTTTCAGCAACATTAATTTCGGTAATTTGGCCATGACCTTTTAGTACATGTAACGCTTTGTCAAGCTTATCGCTTAAATTATCAAACATAATTTTAGGTAATAAATAGAAATGCAAATTTATGCATTTGAACTTTGAGAGACTAATCTTTTAATAAATTAGATTTTACAGCTTTAACTTTTGAAATACGGTTCTTTAGTATAGTAATCGTGCACTATTTTTTATTTAAATTCGCAACTTAAACTAACTAAAATTTTATTTTATGAAACTAAATCTATTTAAAGTTTTTGTGTTTTTTTCGCCGTTAGGGGTTATGGCACAGAGTTATATAGGGTTAAATACCGATAACTTTAATGGTGTTCATGGGGTGTTATCCAATCCGGCTAATGTTGTAGACTCCCGTACTAAAATTGATTTCAATTTAGCGAGTGCAAGTGCCTATTTAAGTAATGATTATGCTTCCGTAAATTTATCAAATGTTTTAGGCGGAGAAGATATTGATTTTGATGACGACGATAATTTGGATCCAAGTGCTAATAATGCAGCTGCTTTAAATTTTGATATTTTGGGGCCTTCTTTGATGTTTAATATTAATGCTAAAAATGCGATTGCCTTAACAACAAGAGCCCGAGCTTTTACTAACCTAAATAGAGTGCCTGGGGATTTGGTAGAATTTTTTGAGTCTAGTGATTTTGATCAAGAAGTTTTTGAGGTTAACGATGTTAATTTACGATCGACAGCACATATTTGGGGAGAACTTGGACTTACCTACGGTAGGGTGCTTTTAGATAATAACAAACATTTTTTAAAAGCGGGTGTTACTGCTAAGTTTTTGCAAGGGGTAGGGTATGCTTCCGCTACTGCCAATAACCTGGAGGCTCGATTTGAACCTAATGCCATTAATGGTAGGGTTGATGGTACCGTAAGATATTCGTTTAGTGAAAACTTCGATAGTGATGGGAACAACGAGCCTTTTAGTAGTGATGATGAAATTGAATTTGAAGTAGCTTCTACGGGTTTTGGTTTTGATTTTGGTGTAGTTTACGAATACCGACCTGATGATAAAAACGTTGGATTGAAGAATAAAAATAAATATTTATTAAAAGCAGGTTTTTCGATTACAGATATAGGTTCGTTAACTTATGATGATGCGCCTGAACGTGTGTTTGATTTTACGGGTATTGGTAATTTTAATAGAGAAAATTTTGAGGATTTAGATTTTGATTCTGTTGATTTTGATAATATTGAAACAGAAGGTTCAATATCAAAAAAAATTAAACTTCCTGCAGCAATGCATTTAAATTTAGATTGGAAGGCATGGGGTAAATTGTATTTGAATTTGAATACCGATTTTTCTTTGGTTGAGGAAGATGAGGCTGATGCAAATAGAATAGAGAATTCGGTAACGGCAACGCCTCGTTTAGAAACGCAATTTTTTAGTTTGTATTCCCCGATAGGGATTCGTGAATTTTCTGGTTTTAACTGGGGAGCAGGTTTTAGATTTGGACCATTATACGTAGGCTCAGGCTCTATAATTTCAAATGTAATTTCGGATAAATCAAAGTCTATTGATGTTTATGCAGGTTTAAAAATACCAATTTATTACTCTAAGGGGAAAGAGAATAAAAAATAAAATAACGATAAGATGTTAATTTGTTAAAAATAAGAAAAGGGCTGTTGAGATTTAATCATAACAGCCCTTTTTGTTGTTTAAGGTATATTTAAATATTTGTGTGTTTGTAGTGATATTTTCCACTGCGGATTTTTCATAACATACTCTACTATTAAAGGAATCATTTCATCCTTTTTGCTCCATTCGGGTTGCAGGTATAAAATACAATCCTTACCAACTTGCGAAGCTTGCTTTTCGGCAAAATCAAAATCGGCATTGTTATACACAATAACTTTTAGCTCATTTGCTTTGTTGTAAACGCTTTGGGTGGGGAGTTTTATTTTTTTTGGAGACAAACATATCCAGTCCCAATTGCCTGATAATTCGTACGCTCCTGAAGTTTCAATATGTGTTTTAGCTCCTTTATTTTGAAGTTTTTGGGTGAGCTGCGACATGTCCCATGTTAAGGGTTCGCCACCTGTAACTACAACAACATCGCTATATTTAGTAGCGTTTTCGGCAATAAGATTAGTATTTGTTGGGGGGTGTAATTCAGCATTCCAGCTTTCTTTTACATCGCACCAGTGGCAACCTACATCGCAACCACCAATACGAATAAAGTAAGCGGCAGTACCTTTGTGGAACCCTTCACCTTGAATTGTATAGAACTCTTCCATTAAGGGGAGCATCTTTCCTTCTGCGACTAATTGATTAATCTCTGCTTTTGTCATAGGCTGCAAAGTTAAGTCATTTTAGTTTTAGCTAAAATTAATGTACAAAAAAAGGAGCATTAAGCTCCTTTTTGTTGATTGTATGTATTTAGTGATTAAGCATCAATATTAGCATACACTGCATTTTTCTCTATAAATTCTCTACGAGGAGGAACTTCATCTCCCATTAGCATGGAGAATACATGATCTGCTTCGGACATCGAATCGATAGTTACTCTTCGCATGGTTCTGTTTTCAGGATTCATTGTGGTGTCCCAAAGTTGTTCCGCATTCATTTCTCCTAAACCTTTATAACGCTGTATTTTAGAACCATCTCCAAATTGCCCCATAATAGTGTCTCGTTGGTCATCATTCCAGGCATATTGTTTTTTAGCTCCTTTTTTTACTAAATACAAAGGTGGAGCGGCAATATATACATAACCTTGTTCTATAAGCTCCCTCATATATCTAAAGAAGAAAGTTAAAATTAAAGTAGATATGTGGCTACCATCAACATCGGCATCACACATAATAACTACTTTGTGGTAGCGTAGTTTTGTTAAGTTTAAGGCTTTGCTATCTTCTTCAGTACCTATTGTAACCCCTAAAGCGGTAAAAATATTACGTATTTCTTCGTTTTCGAATACTTTATGTTGCATTGCTTTTTCAACATTCAATATTTTTCCTCGAAGAGGTAAAATAGCTTGAAAATTTCTGTCGCGACCTTGCTTAGCAGTTCCACCTGCCGAATCTCCCTCGACAAGGTAAATTTCACACTCTGCAGGATCTGTTTCAGAACAGTCACTTAATTTACCAGGTAAACCACCTATACTCATTACCGTTTTACGCTGCACCATTTCTCGTGCTTTTTTAGCAGCATGGCGGGCTTGGGCGGCAAGTATTACTTTCTGAATTATGATTTTAGCATCATTTGGATTTTCTTCCAAATAGTTTTCTACCATTTCAGAAACGGCTTGTGATACTGCAGAGGTTACTTCTCGGTTTCCTAATTTTGTTTTGGTTTGACCCTCAAATTGAGGTTCTTGAACTTTTACAGATATAATAGCAGTTAAACCTTCTCTAAAATCATCCCCGGCAATTTCAAATTTCAGTTTATCTAATAAGCCAGAATTGTCAGCATATTTTTTTAAAGTAGAAGTAAGTCCTCTTCGAAAACCAGATAAATGGGTTCCACCTTCGTGTGTGTTTATATTATTTACATACGAGTGTAAGTTTTCAGCATAAGAATCATTATATGTCATCGCCACTTCAACAGGAATGTTGTTTTTTTCACCTTCCATTGAAATTACGTGGGCAATAATAGGGTTTCTAGAGCTGTCTAGGTACTTAACAAATTCTTTAAGCCCTTCTTCAGAATGAAAAAGCTCTTTTATGAATTCGTCTTTGTCGTCTTTTTTACGTTTGTCGGTAAGTGTAATGCGAATGCCCTTATTGAGGTAAGCAAGCTCTCGCATACGACTAGCTAATGTGTCGTAGTTGTATTCGGTAGTTTGTTGAAATATGCTTTTGTCGGGAGTAAATGTTACTGTGGTTCCATTTTGGGTAGTGTCTCCAGTGCATTTTGCAGGGTAAATAGCTTTACCACGTTCGTATTCTTGTTCCCATACTTTACCATCGCGATATACGATCGCATGAAGGTGATCCGATAATGCGTTTACACATGATACACCCACACCGTGAAGTCCACCGGAAACTTTATAGGAATCTTTATCAAACTTACCACCAGCTCCAATTTTAGTCATTACAACCTCAAGTGCAGATACGCCTTCTTTTTTATGAAGCCCTACAGGGATACCACGTCCATTATCTCTAACAGTAATGGAGTTATCTTCGTTAATATCTACCGAAATTAAATCACAGTGACCTGCTAAAGCTTCGTCAATAGAGTTGTCGAGTACCTCATATACCAAGTGGTGTAAACCTCTTACACCAACATCGCCTATGTACATCGATGGACGCATGCGTACATGCTCCATTCCTTCTAATGCTTGAATGCTATCCGCTGAATAGCCTTGTTTAGCTTCTTCGCTCATATTTATGATGAATTTATTATAACTAATTCAAATATAATAATCTAAAACAAGCTATTTAAGCAGTAAAGCTTTAGTTGTTAACAATGCTAGTGAATAAATGAGAAAGTAAAAAATAACCCTCTTAAAATTGATTTTAAGAGGGTTTAGGGTATTTTAAAATGGTGATTTGTACCTTGGTAGAATACAAAGCTCTTTTAGAGTCTCTTAAAATAGTTTGTTTCTATAGATAAGAATCGGATTAAAAACTATTATAATCTTTCTAAAGAAACATTGTCAACTAAATAAGTTCCTTTTCTTTTGTCAAAACCAAATAGAATAGCCAAGTTTTTGTAGTCAACATTAATATTATCGTAATAAGGCTCAGCGGTAAAAATATAAGATAATTTTTTCCACTTTCCATTACTTTTAAATTCAAAGGTTTTATCTAAAACAGCACACCAAGGTTTGGAGCTTCCGGTATCCTTATCGGAATAAACTCTAAACATGATTTTGTCTTTAAAAGCTTTGCTTTTAGCCCAAAACGTAATTTTGTATTTTTTTCCTTTTTTGAGTTTAAATCCATTTTTTTTCACAAATATTTGATCTCCATTCTTTTCTTTGGAGTTTCTTTTAACAGTTACTTTTAAAGAACTGGAGCCTTCTTGTCCAGAATCATGTGTGTCAAAAAAAGCAATTGGTTCATCTTTTTCATTTCCCCATACGCCTGTATCCCAGGTATTAAGATCGTATTCAAAAGAGTGGTTTTCTATAGCGATAGGCTTTTGGGAAAAAGCAGAGAAGCTAAAAGATAGGAATAGGGGTAGGTAAATTAAAAATTTCATACTTGGGACTTAGTTTATTGCTTAATTAAAAGCGTTATTTATTAAAATTTATATTTGTTAACCAAGATTGATTTAGTAGGTGTTAACCAATCATTAGTGTAAGTTAATCTTCAACAATGTTGCCAGTCCAATTCATAAAACCGCCTTCCAAATTGTAGGTATTTTCGAAGCCTAATTGTTCCATGATATCACATGCTTGACCACTTCTGTTTCCAGATCTACAGTATATGTAATAGTTTTTTGTTTTGTCGAGTTTAGAAATTTCTTCTAAAAATAATTGGCCTTCAAAAAAATCTATCGATTTCATGTTAGCTATATATCCTTCACTTATCTCGTCTGGAGTTCTAACATCAAGTATTATACCGTTATCGTCATTAGTTGTTAATTCAATCCATTCGTCTTGATCGATATCTTGTCTCATATTCGGAAAAAAATTATTTTGTGCAAAAGTAGAGAAAAAACTAAAAAATAATTACATTTGAAATATGAAAAATATATTTAATTTTTGGTGGTGTATTCAAGACTAAAGTCGTGAACCTTGCCTCCTATTAGTATGTTTTATCAGAAAAAGGCTTGTCATTCACGACAAGCCTTTTTTATTTACTATTTTTGTAGCGCCCTTAAATAGGGTTAATAATCAATACGCTAATGAGTTTTCAACTTAAAACTGACTTTAAAAAAATACTTGCAGATACGATAACCCCAGTGAGCGTTTATCTTAAAATAAGAGATCGTTTTCCTAATAGTTTACTTTTAGAAAGTAGTGATTATCATGGTTCGGATAATAGTTTCTCTTATATATGTTGCAATCCAATAGCGAGTATTACTGTTAAAAATCAACAAATTATCCAAACATACCCTAATGGGGATCTTCAAACTAAGAATATTGTTTCGGATACTGATATACCTACAGAGATAGAAAAATTTGGTAGTTTGTTTAAAACGGAGGAAAGTGATTTTAAATTTATTAATAACGGTTTGTTTGGATATATTTCATATGATGCAGTGCGTTACTTTGAAGATATAGAGATTAATCAAAAGCCCGACAAGTTAGATATTCCTGAAGTTTATTACGCAGTATATCAAAATATAATTGCTATTAATCATTTTAATAATGAGGCTTACATTTTTGCACATACCTTTGATAAGAAAAGCAATGTAGAGGAAATAGAATCGTTAATACGTGTTAAAAATTTCGCTACGTATTCATTCGATACGGTAGGAGAAACCACAAGTAGTATTGATGATGAAAGTTTCAAGAAAAATGTAACTATTGCCAAAGAACATTGTCAACGCGGAGATGTATTCCAGTTAGTATTGTCTAAACGTTTTTCTCAAGAATTTAAGGGAGATGAATTTAATGTATATCGTGCTTTACGAAGCGTAAACCCGTCACCTTACTTATTTTATTTTGATTACGGAGATTTTAAAATTTTTGGAAGTTCCCCTGAAGCACAATTGGTGGTAGATGATAATATAGCTGAAATACATCCTATAGCTGGAACTTTTAGGCGTACAGGCGACGATGAAAAGGATGCGGAATTAGCCAAAAAACTTTCTGCAGATCCTAAAGAGAACAGCGAGCATGTTATGCTAGTAGATTTAGCTCGAAATGATTTAAGTCGAAATGGTAGTGAAGTAACCGTTGAAAGTTACCGAGAGGTTCAATTTTATAGCCATGTAATACATTTAGTAAGTAAAGTAACTGGGCGTAAGCACAATCATAGTTCTACCATGCAAGTTGTTGCCGACACTTTTCCCGCTGGAACCTTAAGCGGCGCTCCTAAGCATATGGCCATGAGTCTTATTGAAAAATATGAAACTATAAATCGTGAATTTTACGGTGGAGCAATTGGTTTTATGGATTTTAAAGGTAATTTTAATCATGCTATAATGATTAGAACCTTTTTAAGTAAAAATCACAGTCTACATTGGCAAGCTGGCGCAGGAATAGTTACAGAAAGTAAAGAGGAAAACGAGTTGCAAGAAGTTTATAATAAACTATACGCATTAACGAAAGCCTTGAAAATAGCCGAAACTATTTAGTATAAACACTAAATTAAAGGCACTATTTTATGGAATTTAATTTAAATAGGACTTCACTGTAAAAGTGAATGCGATTATGAAAAAAATATTAGTAATAGATAATTACGATTCTTTTGTTTACAATTTGGTTCATTACCTAGAAAGCTTGAACTGTGAAGTGATAGTAAAAAGAAACGATCAATTAAGTTTAGACGAAGTAGAGGCATTTGATAAAATTTTACTTTCCCCAGGACCAGGAATTCCAGATGAAGCAGGGTTGTTAAAGCCTATTATAGAAAGATATGGAGCTACCAAAAGCATATTTGGAGTATGCCTAGGACAACAAGCCATCGGAGAGGTTTATGGAGGTACCCTTCGTAATTTAGAAGAAGTATATCATGGGGTGGCTACAGGTATAGAAACTACCGTAAATGATGCTTTACTGTTTAAGGGGTTGAAGCGTACTTTTGAAGTTGGTCGTTACCATTCATGGGTGGTAGCAAAAGATACATTTCCTAATAGCTTGGAGGTTACTGCTGTTGATGAAAACGGTCAAATAATGGCATTACGACATAAAGAATTTGATGTTCGAGGTGTTCAATTTCACCCAGAATCGGTACTTACACCTGATGGAATGAAAATGCTCGAAAATTGGGTAAATAGTTAAAAATAAAATTATTCAGTATAAAGTAAAGGAATCTCTCAACTCTAAGGTAATTTATTACGTAAAGCTTTATGAGTATATCACAAAGCGTTTCGTTTAAAGTGAAAAAAATGAAGAATATTTTAAATAGACTTATAAATCACGAAATACTAAGTAAGCAAGAGGCTAAAGATATTTTAGTAAACATTAGTAACGGGAGCTACAATGCAAGTCAAATATCAGCTTTTTTAACGGTGTATATGATGCGTAGCGTAACAGTAGAAGAATTGGCAGGCTTTAGAGATGCCTTGTTAGAGCTTTGCATTGCTGTAGATTTAAGTGCTTACAATCCTATAGATTTATGTGGAACAGGTGGTGATGGAAAAGATACTTTTAATATATCTACACTATCCTCTTTTGTGGCAGCTGGAGCTGGTATTAAAGTAACAAAACATGGTAATTACGGCGTGTCTTCCACTTGTGGAAGCTCTAATGTAATGGAGTATTTAGGGGTTAAGTTTAGTAATGATAAAGACTACTTAACTAAAAGTATCGATCAAACAGGTATTTGTGTATTACACGCTCCATTGTTTCACCCTGCAATGAAAAACGTAGCTCCTATAAGAAGAGAGTTGGCTGTAAAAACCTTTTTTAACATGCTTGGGCCAATGGTAAATCCTGCTTTTCCAACCAATCAATTAGTAGGCGTGTTTAATTTAGAATTAGCACGTATGTATGGGTATTTATATCAAAGCGAAACCAAAAACTTCACTATTCTTCATGCTTTAGATGGTTACGATGAAATTTCCCTTACAGGAAAAACAAAAATCATTACTAGGCATTCAGAAGGAATGCTTTCGCCAGAAGATTTTGGAGTACTTAAACTTCAACAGTCCGAAATAATTGGAGGTAACTCCATAGAGTCTTCCGCTAAAATATTTGTTGATGTACTAAGCGGCAAAGGGACAGAAGCACAAAATAATGTAGTATGTGCCAACTCAGGTATGGCAATTGCAACGGTGTTAAATTTAACGCCTAAGCAAGGCTTTGAAAAAGCTAAAGAAAGTTTACTAGCGGGTAAAGGTTTAGAGGTTTTAAAGAAAGTGCAAAATTTAAAGTAAAAATTAGATTTGAGATCTGGGTATTGAAATTTGTTGCAAGAAAATCAGTACTTAAGTGAATTAAGAATGGATATATTAGAAAAAATAGTAAACGATAAAAAAGTAGAGATTGAATTTCGTAAGGGATTAATTCCTATAAAGCAACTCGAAAGCTCGGTGTTATTTGAACGCAGCACTATTTCTTTGGCGAAAGCTTTAAGAAACAGTAATACAGGGATTATTGCCGAGCACAAACGACGCTCACCGTCAAAGGCGATAATTAATCAAACCAGTTCGGTTTGGGAAGTGGCTAAAGGTTATGAAAAAGCGGGCGCTTGTGGGATGTCAGTATTAACTGATGGGAAATATTTTGGAGGTTCGCTGGATGATTTACTTACCGCACGTGCCAGTTGCAATATGCCATTGCTTCGCAAAGAATTTATTATTGACGAATATCAATTGTTAGAAGCGAAAGCTTATGGTGCCGATGTTTGTTTATTAATAGCAGCTTGTTTGTCTAAACAGGAAATTAAACAGTTGTCCGAATTTGCAAAAAGTTTACAATTAGATATCCTTTTAGAAGTGCATAATCAAGAAGAGTTAGAAAAATCCTTGATGCCTTCATTAGATATGTTAGGCGTTAATAATAGGAACTTAAAAACGTTCGAGGTTAGTTTGGAAACGAGTAAAGAGTTAAGTAGCCAAATACCAAACGATTTTGTGAAGGTTTCCGAAAGTGGAATTAGCTCGATAGATGCAATTTCAGAGTTAAAGCCATACGGGTATAAAGGATTTTTAATAGGAGAAAACTTTATGAAAACCGAAAACCCCGCGCAGAGTGCGATTGATTTTATTCATAAATTAAAATAATAAGTTATGGCAGCAATATTAATAACAGGAGTTACCGGAAATATTGGATCTCATGTATTATACGAGCTGCTTTTTGAATTATATATTAAAAAAGAAAAATCACCAATATATGTGGTGATTAGAAAAGGAAACGGAAAAAGTGGAAGCGAACGTTTGCAAAATGAAGTTTTTTCACCACAGTTAATTCCTGCAAAAATAAAGCCCTTCTACCGGGAGTACCTTAAAGATTGTATTTGTGTGCTAGAAGGAGATATTAGTAGTTTTGAAATTCCTAACAAAGCAGGAAGCCAATTAATTGTATATCATTTGGCAGCCTCAGTAAATTTAGGGAAAGGACAAAAGGCGAAGCAAGAAATAGCTGAAACCAATTACAAATATACCAAGTCGTTTTTTGAAATTATTAAGACACGGACTAAAAAATTAGTATTTGTAAGTACAGCGTTTTCCAGAGGGGACATTGAAGGAGTTATTAAGGATGACTATCATACAGAAAGCGATTTTAAATTCAGAAATTTTTACGAAGAATTTAAAATGAAAATCGAAAAAGAAGTCCTTGAACTCGCAGATGCTAATAACTTTGAGTGTACTATCGCTCGACCTAGTGTGGTATCGGGACGATTATTAGATTTTCCAAAATACGTTACTAATTCGTATATCGTTTTTTATGCAATAGGAGCTTTTTTTAGTAAAATGAAAGCTATTTATAAAGATGTGGGCAAGGTTCGAATTATGCTAAATCCAGAAGGAGGACTAAATATTGTTCCTGTAGATTATGTAGCAAAAGCCATATTAAGAGCAGCAAACCTTAAAGAAAATCAAATAAATATTACACATACCAAAAATGTAGCAATCCAATATTTATTGGCTATGATGTTTAATAAATGCGGTATTGATGGATTGGAATTTGTGACTGAAGAGCCTAAAGATAAAAGCATTGTAGAAGCACTGTTTTATAAAACAATAGGAAGTCAATTAGCGAGTTACTCAGTTTCTAAAAAACACGAATTTGAATCTAAGTTGGTTAGAAACCTTCTTAAAGATATTGAAGAGCCCGATATGACTTCCGTTTTTAAAGAGTTGTATGACTTTGCTCATAATATAAATTTTGATAATAAAAATATAAAATTGGCTGTAGGGTAATGAAGGAAAGAAAGCTAAAAATAAAAGTTTGCGGAATGAAGTTTCCTGAAAATATTCAGCAAATAGCTTTGTTGAAGCCCGATTATATGGGTTTTATTTTTTATCCAAAATCACTAAGAAATTTTGAAGAAAGTATTCCACAAATTTCTAATGAAATAAAAAAAACAGGAGTTTTTGTAAATGCCGAATTGGACTTTGTATTACGTAAAGTAAAAAAACATGGTTTTAAAGCGGTACAGCTTCATGGAAATGAAACGGCAGATTATTGTGAGCAATTAAAAAAACTTTTAGTGGCGGAAACAGAAGTTGATTGTACTGTTGAGATTTTTAAAGTTTTTGGAATTAAAGATAGTTTTGACTTTTCAGTTCTAGAGGCTTATGAGCACAGTGTGGATTATTTTCTTTTTGACACTAAAGGAAAGGCAAAAGGAGGTAATGGATATGCCTTTAATTGGGATGTTTTAAGGAATTACCCAAGTAGCAAGCCTATTATTTTAAGCGGAGGAATAGGGGTTGGGGAGTTAGACAAAATAGAACAAATACTAAAAACAGATTTACCTATTTATGGCTTAGATTTAAATAGTAAATTTGAATTAAAACCAGCGTTGAAGGACGTTGAATTACTTGAGAGTTTTTTCGAGAAATTAAAAAGTAAATATAAACTAATATAACAAGCCAAAAGCTAATAGCTTATAAAGCTGATAGCCGAAAGCAGAAAGCTTGAGATTATGAATTACCATGTAGACGAAAAAGGGTATTATGGCGATTTTGGAGGAGCTTACATCCCTGAAATGCTATACCCTAATGTAGAAGAATTGCGTAGCAAGTATCTTGAAATTATGTATGAGGAAGAATTTCAAAAGGAATTCAACCAGTTACTAAAAGATTATGTAGGCCGACCAAGTCCTTTGTACTTTGCAAAGCGCTTATCAGAGAAGCATGGAACTCAAATATATTTAAAACGTGAGGACTTAAACCATACAGGAGCACACAAAATAAACAATACAATTGGGCAAATATTAGTAGCTCAACGATTGGGTAAACATAGGATTATTGCAGAAACAGGGGCTGGTCAACATGGTGTGGCTACAGCAACGGTATGTGCATTAGTAGGTTTAAAATGCATAGTGTATATGGGAGAAATCGATATTAAACGTCAAGCTCCCAATGTTGCGCGAATGAAGATGTTAGGAGCAGAGGTTAGACCTGCTAAATCAGGCAGTAAAACATTAAAAGATGCTACTAATGAGGCTATCAGAGATTGGATAAATAACCCAGTAGATACGCATTATATTATAGGTTCGGCCATTGGACCACATCCATATCCAGATATGGTAACACGTTTTCAGAGTGTTATTTCAGAAGAGATTAAGTGGCAATTAAAAGAAAAGTTAGGTAAAGAAAATCCAGATTATGTAGTTGCCTGTGTAGGAGGAGGAAGTAATGCAGCGGGGACTTACTATCATTTTTTGGACGAGCCTGAAGTAGGAATTATTTCAGTAGAAGCCGCAGGAAAAGGGATTAACACAGGAAAAAGTGCTGCCACAAGTAAGTTAGGTCGTGATGGTGTTATACATGGCTGTAAAACGTTGCTTATGCAAACCGAAGATGGTCAAATAACAGAGCCTTATTCTATATCGGCAGGATTGGATTATCCAGGTGTTGGGCCTATGCACGCACATTTGGCAAGAACGGAGCGAGCAGAGTTTATTTCTGTAACTGATGATGATGCGATGCAAGCTGGGTTAGAGCTTTCGGAATTAGAAGGGATTATTCCAGCGATTGAAACTTCTCACGCCCTTGCAATATTTAATCAAAAGAAATTTAAAAAAGATGATGTAGTGGTAATTTGCCTTTCGGGACGAGGAGATAAAGACCTTAATAATTACATTGAATATTTCGATTTATAGACATTAGCTAATAAGACATTAGGTTTGGAGTGGTTTAAAAGTCACAGTTATAAACCTCAATACTATTTTTATGAATAGAATAAATAAAAAACTAAGCGAAGGAAAAAAACTCCTTTCTATATATTTTACAGCGGGCTACCCAAATTTAAACGATACTGCATCAATTATTGAGCAGCTTGAAGAAAGTGGTGTAGATATGATAGAAATTGGCTTGCCTTTTAGTGATCCATTAGCCGATGGGCCTACAATACAAGATAGCTCTACAGCAGCATTACATAATGGGATGACCACCAAAAAATTGTTTGAACAGTTAGAAGGGATTAGAGATAAAGTAAGTATTCCTTTAATTATTATGGGATATTTTAACCCTATGATGCAATACGGTGTGGAGACATTTTGCGCAAAATGTCAAGAATTAGGAATCGACGGTTTAATTTTACCCGATTTACCTGTGGCCGAATACGATTTGTATTACCGTAAAATATTTGAAAAATATGGATTGGTTAATGTGTTTTTAATAACTCCGCAAACCAGTGAAGAGCGTATTCGATTTATAGATGAGGTTTCAGATGGATTTATTTATATGGTAAGTTCAGCAAGTGTTACTGGTTCAACTACAGGCTTTGGGAATGTTCAAGAAGATTATTTTAAACGCATCGAAAGTATGAATTTAAAGAATCCGCAAATTGTAGGTTTTGGAATAAACAACTCAGAAACCTTTACGCAAGCAACTGCAACAGCTAAAGGAGCTATTATAGGTTCAGCATTTATTAAAATGCTTACCAAAGAAGGAAAAAAAGGAATCGATGCTTTTGTGAAAAGTATACGATAAAAAATTTTGCAGTATATATACAAAAGAGTCTTTGTTTAGTCAAAGGCTCTTTTTTTGATTTGTAAATTCACATAAATTAAATTTACTTTGCATTTAGTACATTAAAATTTTAAATAAAAATTACACAAGATTATGGGAGATTTATTGAAAGAGATTGATTTAAAAAATATTTGGTCTTTAGTTGCTGAGTATGGTATGAAAATAGGTCAGGCGCTTTTAGTTTTAATTATAGGACTATGGGTTGTTAAGCTTATAATAAAAGGTATAAAAAAAGGTTTAAAGGGTAGGGACTTAGATGAATCATTAAAAGGTTTTTTGATTAACTTACTGAGTTGGGGGTTAAAAGCCTTATTAATAATTACTGTATTAGGTCAGTTAGGAGTTAAAACAACATCATTTGTAGCAATTATAGGTGCAGCAGGTTTGGCTGTAGGTTTAGCATTACAAGGTTCTTTAGCCAATTTTGCCGGTGGAGCGTTAATTTTATTATTCAAACCTTTTAAAATAGGAGACCTTATCCAAGCTCAAGACGCTATAGGTGTCGTTAAAGAAATTCAAATTTTTGTAACTAAAATAATCACTCCTGAGAATAAAGAAGTGATTATTCCTAACGGAGCGCTATCAAATGGAAATATTACCAATTTTTCGTCCACAGGGAGTTTACGAGTAGATTTAACTGTTGGAATTAGTTATTCTGATGATATTGAGAAAGCTAAAAATGTAATTATGCAAACATTATTAAATGATCCGAAAGTGTTAAAAACACCTGCTCCAACAGTAGCAGTTGGTGAATTAGCCGATAGTTCAGTGAATATATTGGTAAGACCTCATGCTACGGTAGACGATTATTGGGATGTATACTTTAATTCGTTACAACAAGTTAAAGAAGCCTTAGATACTGCGGGTATTGAAATTCCATTCCCTCAGCGTGTAACACATACAGCAAAATAATACAATATTTAAATTATTATAAAAAGAGTCGACTTCTAATTTTAGAAGTCGACTCTTTTTTGTTTATCGTAAATGGTTGTTTAATTAGTATTTGTTTACTTATATTTTATAATATCAATTTTAGTACGTTTAAGTGGTATATTACTGAAGCGTAATTTGTAATTTTACTGAAAATTTTTTGCTTTTGAAAGAACACGAAAACGCATGTACCTTTTCTAACGAAGTTAAAAGCTCTGTTACCATCGGTACTTTTGATGGCGTACATATTGGGCATAAAAAAATAATCGAGCGTCTTACTCAATCAGCTAAAAATAATGGGTTAGATTCAGTAATACTTACATTTTTCCCCCACCCACGAATGGTGCTTCAAAAAGATGTTGACATTAAGTTGATCAACACTATGGAAGAACGCTCTCAAATTTTACGGAAAACAGGTCTTGATCATTTAGTAATACACCCTTTTAGCGAGAGCTTTTCCCAATTAACAGCCGAGGATTATGTAAAAATGCTATTGGTTAAGTATTTAAAAGCTCAAAAAATAATTATAGGTTACGATCACCGTTTTGGTAAAGGACGTACAGCAAATATCGATGATCTAAAAAAATATGGTGAGGCATTGGAATTCACTGTAGAAGAAATAGGGAAACAAGAAATAGCAGATGTTGCAGTAAGTTCTACTAAAATACGTAAGGCTTTAATAAACGGGGAAATTGAAAAAGCAAATCAATATTTAGGTTACAATTTTATGTTAACGGGTAAAGTTGAAAAAGGACGTCAATTGGGGAGAACTTTAGGATATCCTACGGCTAACATGAAAATTGCAGAAACCTACAAGCTAATACCCAAGCCTGGTGTATATGTCGTAAGTGCACATATTGATAATACTACTTACTTTGGAATGACCAATATTGGTAATAACCCAACAGTAGGAGGGCATAAACAAACTATTGAAACTCATTTTTTTGATGCCGAATTTAACTTGTATGGTAAAAAAATTCAAATAGAATTGTTGAAGCGCATACGAGATGAACAAAAGTTTTCTTCCTTAGAGTTGTTAAAAGCAGCAATGTATGCCGACGAAGGTTTTGCTAGGAATTATATAGGTGAACTTTTATAATAGTTTCTGATAAAATTCAATGGGAGATATACAAGGTAGAAAAGATATTGAGTTTTTAGTAAATAAATTTTACGATAAAGTAAAACAAGACACGCTTATTGGTTTTTTCTTCTTAGAAGTAGCAAGTTTGAATTTTAATACACACTTGCCAAAAATGTATGATTTTTGGGAAAGTATCCTCTTCAAAAAAGGAATATATAATGGAAACCCCATGCTTTCTCATATAATTCTTCATCAGAAAGAAAAAATTAAAAATATTCACATCGAAAGATGGTTACTTATTTGGGAAGAAACACTGAACTCTTGTTATTCAGGAAAAAATGCTCAAGAAGCACTTCAAAGAGCTCAACAAATAGCTAGTTTAATTAAATACAAACTTTCTATAGCTTGAATTCAAGTCATAAGTGCAATAGATTTTAAATATTGAGTGGGCTAGCCCACTCAATATTTAAGATTAAAAGAT